>DATBHG010000018.1:0-112780 GCA_036557665.1 Xanthobacteraceae bacterium
GAGCAGCGGCAGGTCGGCACCATCGAGGTCGACGGGCACGGGCCGGGTTTGCGCTATGACCCGAAATGGCTCGGGTTGCGCGGCGCGTTTCCCATCTCGCTCACCATGCCCCTCGCGCCGGAGCGCATCCCTGCCGAAACCTTCCTGCCGTGGGCGGCAAACCTGCTGCCGGAAAGCGAGCAGCTGCGAACGCTGGGGCAGCTGCTCGGCATGGCGCGCAGCGACGTGATCGGTCTTCTCTGTGCGATCGGCGGCGACACTGCGGGCGCGCTCTCGATCGGCCAGCCCGGACGAACGGCCTCGGTCCATTGGCGCCCGCTCGAGACGCCCGAAGACCTCGAGCGGGTGATCGAGGACCTGCCGCGAAAGCCGTTCCTCGCGGGCGAGGAGGGGGTGTCGATGTCGCTCGCGGGCGTGCAGAGCAAGCTCGCCGTGGCCGTCGACGCCGCCGGCCGGATCTGCATCCCGATGCACGGCTCGCCGTCGACGCACATCCTCAAGCCCGATACCCCGCGGCTTCCCGGCAGCGTTCACAACGAGGCGTTCTGCCTCAGCCTGGCAAGGCGCCTGCGGATGCCGGCGCCGCAGGTCACCACCGGACGGGCCGGCAGCCGCAGCTACCTGCTCGCCCAGCGCTATGATCGGACCCACGTCGCAGATCGCTGGCGCCGCCTGCACCAGGAGGATTTCTGCCAGGCGCTCGGCAAGCTTCCGTCGGCCAAGTACGAGTCCAATCATACCGGGCTCGGCGGGCCCAGCCTGCCCGAGATGCTCGCGCTGGCGCGGCGGCACCTGCCGGCGATCGATCTTCTGCGTTTCGTCGACATGGTCGTGCTCAACGTCCTCCTCTGCAACACCGACGCGCATGCCAAGAACTACGCCATCATGATCAAGGGCAACGGCGCAGCGCTTGCACCGATGTACGATGTCGTGTGCGGCGAGGTCTGGGACCACGTCACCAGGAGGCTGGCCCAGAGGATCGGCGGCGCCGAGCGGGGCGACGCTCTCACGGCGCGACACTGGAGGCAGCTCGCCCGCGACTGCGGACTCAACCCGGCGCAGGTGCTCGAGCGCGTGCGCGGCCTGGCGGAGCTCGTGCTCGCCGAGACGCAAGCCGCCGCCGCGGAGGTCGCCGCCATGCCCGCCGGAACCCACCCCATCCTCGATGCGGCGCGAGCAGCCGTCGAAGCGCGCGCGAAGCTGATCCTGGCGCAGTCCGAGGAGCGGGAAGAAGCGGGCGCCGCAACGCGAGAGCAAGCGGAGCAGCATCCCGAGTCTGTCGTCGCTTGAACGCCGCGCCCTGCAGACTCATGCCGAGCTCGCACGGCGGATCAGCCGAGCGAAGCGAGGCGTAATCCGCCGCCACACCGCAGCAGGGACGGCGGCATTCCCGCGAAGGGGTGTTGCCGCTTCGGAACCGCTTGCGATCGATGCACGTTCCTGCCTGCAGGATGCCGGGGGGCTGTCACAGCAGAACGGAGACGCCGCATGTGCGATTACAGCTTGCATGCACTCGCCTCTCGACCCGCAAAGGTGGGGGAGAAGCTGAGGACAACCCAATTCTCCAGATCGGTGACCCGCGGCCTGGCTTCGGCCACGGAGCCCGAGGTGGCAGTATGCCTGCTGCCGGGCACCGAGGTCTCGTTCGACCGGGAGGTGAGGTACACGCATCCGTTGGCGTGGTTTCGAAACCGCACCGTCAAGGAGAAGGTCGCCAGATTCCGGCAGGTCGACGTCCACAACCCGAACCGGCACCACGATGCATTCGAGTTTCCCAGCGGTGCGGTCGTGCTGGTCACGCGGCTCGCCGAAAATCAGACGTTGACCGTGCTCCAGCTGCCGAGCACCGGGCGCATGCGCGATGAAAAGGAAGCGGCGCCGAGCAAGCCCGCCTCGATGATCATCGATATATGAGGCGACGCGCCGGCGCGCTGCGCGCGGGCCGATGGGAAATGTTTGCATTCGCAGGGGCGAGTCGTGGTCTCCAGAGAACGCCGAGCGTCTCTTGGGGCGTCTGGTACCGCCTCGTCCTCTCCGGCACGCCGCGCGGATGAAGGGCGACCCGGTGGCCGCCCTTCGTCATCCCGTCGCGTGATCGGAACGACACCCGCTCCACGGCCAGCCTCGTCATGACCGAGGCGGAGCGCCTCGCCGATTTTGTGGAGCGATCGCGCATCGCGGACATGAGCGAGCAGGCGCTCGATCAGCTCAAGATTCGCGTGCTCGATACGATAGGGGTCGCGATCGGCGCGCTGGGCTCGGAGCCGATCGCAGCCATTCGCGAGCTGACCGAGGAGCTCGGGGGGGCGCCGCTGGCAACGCTCATCGGCGGCGGCAAGACCGCGCCCGACCGGGCAGCTTTCTACAATGGCGCGCTCAGCCGCTATCTCGACTTCATGGACAGCTATCTCGCCAGGGGCGAGACCTGTCATCCATCCGACAATCTGGCCGCGGTGCTGGCGGCGGCGGAGGTGCGCGGCGCATCCGGAGCCGATCTCCTCACCGCGCTCGCCGTCGCCTATCAAGTCCACACGCGGCTGAGCGACGCCGCTCCCGTCCGTGACAAGGGTTTCGATCATACCACGCAGGGCGCGTATGCGGCGGCCGCGGGAGTGGCCAAGGCGCTCTCCTTGCGGAAAGATCAGATCGCCAATGCCATCGCGATCAGCGGAACCGCGAACAATGCGCTGCGCGTCACGCGCACCGGCGCACTGTCGCACTGGAAGGGGCTGGCCTATCCGAACACCGCCATGGCGGCGACGCATGCCGCCCTTCTGGCCGCGCATGGAATCACCGGACCCGCGGAGGTATTCGAAGGCAACAAGGGCTTCAGGCAGACGATCGCCGGCCCGTTCGAGATCGACTGGAGCAAGGAGGACCTCGAGCGCGTGCGGCGCACGATCGTGAAAAAGCACAATGCCGAGATCCACTCCCAATCCGCCATCGATGCCGCACTGGAAATTCGCGCCCGCCCCGGCTTTGCGGCATCCGCCATCGCGGCGGTGCGGCTGTCCACCTTTCAGGTCGCCTATCAGATCATCGGCGGCGGAGAGGAGGGCAACAAGCATGCGGTGCGGACCAAGGAGGAGGCCGACCACAGCCTTCCGTACATCCTCGCTGTCGCCTTCATCGACGGCGAGGTGCAGCCGCGGCAATATGCGCCGGCGCGTATCGCTGCAGCCGACGTGCAGACACTCATGCAAAAAGTCTCGGTAAAGCCTGCGGCCGCGCTGTCGGACCGCTTTCCTGAGAGGATGCCGGCCAGTCTCGAGGTCGAGCTCGCAAGCGGCGAGATCCTGAAAGCAGCCCGGGAGGACTATCACGGGTTTCATACCGATCCCTTCGACTGGAGCGATGCGCGCGCGAAGCTCGGCCGCGTCACCGCCAGGTTCCTCACGGCTTCGCAGCGGGACGCCATCGCCGATGTGGTCGCAACCCTCGATGCGCGGCCGGTCTCGGCCCTGTGCCGGCTCCTGGACTGCAACATGCACAGGAGCGAATCACCGTGACCGAGGCGGCGGCGCGACAGGGAGCGTGGGCTCAGGCCCGCGCCGAGCGCGGAAGCTCGACCTGGAAGCCCTTCACCAGCCAGTCGAACAGCAGGCCGTAGACCACCGCGAGCGGGATGCCGACAATGGCGGTCGCCGCCATGAGCGCCTGCCAGTAATAGATATCGCCGCGGATCAATTCCGTCGGCACCCCGGCGCTCACGGTGCGGCTTGCAGTCGAGCTCACGAATACCGCCGCATAGATGTAGTCGCTCAGCGACAGCGCGAAGGCAAAAACAATGCACGTCGTGATGCCGGGCACGGCGAGCGGCAGTGCCACGCGGAAGAATACGCCTACGCGACTCCAACCGTCGGTCAGGGCCGCCTCCTCGACGTCCCGCGGAATCGAGCGAAAGAAGCTGAGCAGCAGCCAGGTGCAGAACGGAACCGTAATGGTCGGATAGACCAGGACCAGGGACCATACCGTGTTGGCGGCACCCAGCATGCTCACTATCTCATAGAGCGGGATGAAGAGGAGCGTAGGTGGAATGAGATAGACCAGAAAGATCGCAATGCTCGAATGCTCACCCCAATGCCCCATCAGCCGCGCCAGGCTGTAGGCCGCGGGCACCGCCAGCACCAGCGTTATGGCAACCACGATCACGCCGATGAACAACGAGTTCCAAAGAAAGATCGGATAATTCGTCTGCGTGAACAGGAATTCGATGTGGCTCAGCGTCGGGGGAAGGTTGAACAGAAATGGATTGTTTGTCGGATCGTAAAGGTCCTCGTTGCGCTTGAAGGCGGTGATCACCATCCACACGGCCGGGAAGACGGCGAACAGGCAGCACAGCGCGAGCGCCAGGTAAAATCCGAGCGTGCGGGAAACTCGCATAGCGCGCACTTTCATTGCCCCTCCCTGCGATAGGCCATGCGCAAGGCAAGAATGGAGGCGGCCAGCAGCACCGGAAACAGAAACAGCGCGATCGCCGCGCCCTGGCTCAGTGCGCCGCCCTGGATGCCCTTGAGGTAAGCCCAGTAGGGAAGAATCTCGGTCGCGTAGCCCGGTCCGCCGCGGGTCGTCAGCGCCACCACGGTCATGTCGCCGAAGATGACGAGAACCGTGAACAGAATGGCGACAGTGAGCAGGATCGCCAGCCCCGGCAAGGTGATCTGGAACAAGGTGCGGAAATAACCGGCGCCGTCGAGCTCGGCTTGCTCGAACACCTCGTTGGGAAGGGCCGTGCGGCCCGCCAGGACGATGATGGTGGACAGCGGCAGGGTGCGCCAGACATTGATGACCACGACGGCGCCGAGGCCGAGCCATTCACGGCCGAGATAGTAGAGATTGTTGGCCGGACCGAGCACGGTGCCCGGGCCGAGCAGGCCGACGGCGCGAAGAATCCAGTCAATCGGGCTAAACTCCGAATCGAGCAGCCACAGCCAGCCGACGGCGGCAAGCGCGACCGGCATGGCCCAGGGCAGGATCAGCAGGGTCTGCGCAATCCGCTTGCCGGGGAAGTCGCGGGCCAGCAGCTCCACCTGGAAGATCGTCAGGACCGTAAGCAGCACCAGCGTCGCCGCCGTGATGATGATGCTGTTGCGCAGCGCGAACATGAACGCGGCCTCGCGCACGACACTGAGGAAATTGTCGATGCCCACGAACTGCCCGATAGCGGGATTGCCGACAGTCGCATTACTGAGGCTGAGCGCAATGGCGAGAAAGAACGGCAGCGCGACAAGTGCGATCACGTAGATCACGGCGGGCGCCAGCATGACGGCGCCGACCAGGCTTTCTCGATCGGCTATTCCGACGCGACCGCTCCAGCGCGGCGGCTGCTTGTACCCGCCGGCCCCGCCGTCACGGAGGACCTCCACGTTTCTCATCGCAACGCCCTTGCCGCTACACCGCGCGGCGCGCTCGAATTTGCCAAAGATCGAAAGCTTCCCATCAGCGTCCCTAGACCGGCATGGGAGCCGTGCGCCGGCCGGTTTCCTTGTCGAAAAACCGCAATTGCGCGCGCGACACCACGAATTCCTGGATCTCGCCCACCTTCACCTTACCGATCGCTTCCTGTCGCAGCTTGCACAGCACCTTGGCGTTCCCGTAGGCGCCGTTCACGCTGCCGTAAGCGAGCCATTCGGAGCCGAGAAACTCGGTTCGCGCGATGCATACCTGGAATGTGGTCCCGTCCTCGCATGGCGGCACGGCGGCGCGCGGGATGGCGTGCTCGGGACGAAAGCCGACGATCATGCCTGCATGCTCCAGAAGATTCATCGGCGGCGTGCCGATGAATCCGGCGACGAACGTGTTCGCCGGCTCATAGTAGAGCTCCTGCGGCGAGCCGATCTGGCGCAGCGCGCCCGACTGCATCACCGCGACACGGTCGCCGAGCCCCACGGCCTCGACCTGATCGTGGGTCACGTAGACGGTCGTGACGCCGGTGCGGTCGTGCAGCTGGCGAAGCTCGGCGCGCGCCAGCGCCCTCACCTGGGCGTCGAGCGAGCTCAGCGGCTCGTCGAAGATGAAGAGCGAGGGTTTGCGCACGATCGCGCGCGCCAGCGCCACCTTCTGCTTTTCGCCGCCGGAGAGCCGCGCCGGACGGCGATGGAGGAGCGGCCCGATTCCGAGCACTCCCGCCGCCCAGTGGATCAGCTTTTCCCGCTCGGCCTTGGCCACACCGCGCGCCCTGAGAGGAAAGGCGATGTTGTCGGCTACCGACATGTGCGGATAGAGGGCGTAGCTCTGAAACACCATGGCGATGTTTCGCGCCCGCGGCGGCAGCGGAGTGATGGCCTTGCCGTCGAGAAGGACGTCGCCTGCCGTCGGCTTCTCGAGACCGGCAATCACCCGCATCAACGTCGTCTTGCCGCACCCGGACGGACCGACGATGGTCAGAAACTCTCCTTCCCGCGTCGCCAGATCGATCCCTTTGAGGGCGCTGAAATCACCGAAGTGCTTACTGACCCCCCTGACCTCGAGTTTGGCCAATGCCTTGCTCCGTGCTGGCTGCTTCACATCCGACGTAGCCGAGCCGCTTCCATTTATCGGTGATCTGCTGCACCTGCGCCGCGGTATCCTTGACCGCCTGCTCCGGTGTCTTCTCGCCGCGCGCCGCTTGCGCCATCATCGTCGACAACAGGAAGGTGTTGTAGACTTCGCTGGTGGCCGGATTGGCGTAGCCCGGATAACCGAGCCAGGCGGTCCAGGCGAGGGCGCCCCTGAGCACCGCGAGCTTGTCGGGCGGGTTCGATCCCCATGGATCATGATCGATCCAGCCGCCCTTCTGATCGAGCTGCGGCACCGTCGCCGCATAAGCCGGGAAGTCATAGAGCTTGCTGTAGTAGGTATCGCTGCTGTAGTTCGCCGTGAGATCGAGCATGAACTTCTTGGCCGCCCGGATCTGGTTCTGGTCGGTGACGTATTTGGGAAGGACGTAGATGAACCAGACGTGCGCAGTCTGATGCACCTCCCCGGTCGGCCCCTTCAGCCCCGGCCGGAAACCGGTGTCCGCGGTATTCTTCGGGTTGGATTCCTGGGCGGTGCGATAGAAGGAGATCGAGTTCTGGATGTATGACGCCCGGCCGGACACGAATGCCTGATTGTTGGAGGCCGCATTCCAGGAAAATACTTCCGGGGTCTCCGCCGCGTGGAACAGCTTGGCCTGATATTTCACCGCGCCGACCACCTGCGGTGAATCGAGTGTCACGTTGCCGCAGGCGTCCTGCACCTTGCCGCCGGATGACCAGATCAGCGAACGGGCATAGAACTCCGAATCGATCTCGGGCGACATGCCGACGCCGACCGGGATTCCCGTCTTCTGGTAGATCTTCTGGCCGCCGTTGAGGAGATCGTCGTAGGTGGCCGGTCCCTGCGGATAGCCCGCGTCCTTCCACAGCGAGATGCGATAGTCGCCGGGATCGACGACCCAGCCGACGCAATAGGCATACCACTCCTTTTTGATCGGAAGATACGCCTGGTGGGTGCACGGCGCGACGCCCTCGCCATAGGCCGACTTGGCCGCGTCGTTGACGTCGTCCAAGGGCTGCAGGCCCTGAATGAACGCGGCGGGCGTTGCATTCATCTGCATGAGCGTCGGCCCGCTTTTCGCGGCAATGGCTGCCGCGAGCGTCGAATTGATATCGGCGTAGCTGATGTGCTGCACCGTCACCTTGACGTTGTTCGCTGCTCCCCATTGTTGCGCATAAGCGTCGAACCATTGATCGTAACGTGGAACGAAATGGCTCCATTGTGTGATCGACAGCGTCGTACCCGCCGGGAATTTCTCGGGAAATTGCAGCGAGCCGAATTTTGCCGGGAACTGTACCGGCGACGGCTTGACGCCGGAGCTCGGCTCATTCGCCGCTCCCGCCGCGCGTACGCCTGCGCCCGCACCGAGCACACACAGTGCCGCCGCAGCGGCAATCGGCACCGCCATCCTCGTCAAGCTGCTCCATCTCTTGGTCATGGCTTTTGTATCCTTGCGTCGTTAAACAGCATCGATCCCCAACCCTTTGCGCTCGTACAGGAGCTGCGCTCCTGGTCACAGAATAAAGGAATCGGCCGCAAGAGCTCGCAGCACAACAGTCCAACCGCCAATCTGTCGCAGGATGGTCAAAAGCTGATCCACAGCGTGTCTCACGTCCCGAGTGAGGTCAAAAGATTTCCTTTGCCCCACGCAACCCGAACCTCGAGCAAGTTAATGAAGTTCCGTGGTCGCAAGAGAAATCCGCATAACCCAGGTAATTGCTCTGTGTTGTAATTGCTCGGATCCAAACTCGATCAGCCCGAGAAAGCGCCGCGTCCGTCACGAAGCATGCAGGTTGGCCGGCATTGGTCGGCGCGGCGCGCCGGGCACAGTCGGCGAAAGAAAGTACGGCAGCAAGCAAGCGTTTGACGGAACTATGAGATCAACGGGAATCCGAGGATATCGCCTCTTTTCTGGAGATACTCCTCGCGATTGATCTCGCCGCGGCAATACCGCTCTCCGAGGAGCTCGAGCTCCTTACAATGCTGTACCGCGAGAGTCCGAGCGCGCCGCCGCCACGTGTGACGCATGTACCAAACGGTGCACGCAACCACGACTGCAACGAATATGACGGTCTCGATCATGACTGACGACCGCCCCCTGAGATCAACCCGTATACAACAGCCAAGTTCCATGAGCTCGCCATCACCGCGATCCATGGTAGGCGTGCTTTATTGATCCGAGCCGAGAGTCCGAGCCTGGTGCCGGGCACCATCGCAAGCCGCCGAGGCCAAATGACCAATGACCTAAAATATCTCTAAAATATCTAATGTGATTGCAACGAGGACAACTGCTGCGCAATGACAGTGCTGTCAGCATGCATCGCCGGGTGATTTGGGCTCGACGTCCGGACCACAAATGCTATCCATGCGCTGGCAAAGATGATCCACATCAACGTCAGGCCGAGGACGATCCGACGCTCGATCCGGTCGCCCGGGAGGAGGAAGGATGCACTTTCCTTCGGCGATGGCAGTAGCTCCACCAGCCGCGCAGCAATCCTGCTCGTTTCCGAGGCCGTCCATTGGTCACCAGGTAACGAGCCGATTGCCGAGCTGATATCCCGTATTGCCTGATTTTTCGGTAGTCGTGCCAGCCTCGCGGCTTCCTGCCAAGGATCCACGTCGAGCCTGGTCAGCGCAGAGAGAACACTCAGCGGCGTTTCATTCCTTTCCTCGCCGATCGTGGCGAACAAAAAGTCGTTATACTCCGAGGGATCAAAGCAGCGTGCCGCCATTGCCATGATTCTCTACCGGTCGGGCAGCCGGTCCCTGATCTGCTGGTCGCTTATACAAGTAAACTCGGAGCCCAAAGATCGTTCCTCGAGCGATAGTCAATCTGGATCATTGTGGCAGTCCAAATGCCGTGATCACCGGCGGGCATCGACGGATCGCGACGTGCGTTGGCGCACATTGCGGGCGGAACCGTGCCTGACAGATCCACGTTCCTGCTCACAGAAGGAGCCGGGGCGGCTGTCATGAATTGAGGAGTATGTCTCATGTGCGATTACAGCTTGCATGCCGTCGCGTCTCGACCAGCAAAAGTCGGGGAGAAGCTGAGGACCACCCGTTTTTCGATAGCACTGACGAACGGCTTGGCCGCGGCCGCAGAACCCGAAGTGGCGGTATGCCTTCTTCCGGGCACCGAGGTCGCGTTCGACCGGGAAGTCAAGTACACGCATCCGCTGGCCTGGTTCAGGAAGCGCGCGGTCAAGGAAAAGGTTGCCCGGTTCCGACAGGTCGATGTCCGCAATCCGAACAGGCATCACGACGCATTCGAGTTTCCCAGCGGGATCGTCGTGATGGTCACGCGGCTGGCCGAAAACCAGACGCTGACAGTGCTTCAGCTGCCGAATACCGCACAGATGCGCGACGAAAAGGAAGCCGCGCAGAGCAGGCCTCATTCTGCTTCTGCGATCATAGGCACCTGAAGCGACTCGCTACCGGGTCATGGCGCATGCGGGCGATGCGCACTCAGGACGCGCAGCAGACCCCGTCTGCGATGCGGCAGGGTGCCCATGGCCATCATTCCGGCCGGGCAAGCCGGCTTCGCTCGCCGCGCGAGAGCCGGAGTCCCGTAATCGGAGCGGTCGCGCAGAACCGCTGCCGGCGGTGGATCAGCGGGTCTCTTGATTTGTTGCGCGGCCGATCTCGGCCTGTCTTGCCCCGCCTGCCGGGCAGCTACCGGCACAACAGGAGCCACTATGACCGAGACGACGTTTTCGTTCATTCCGCGCGCCGCGCGCTCGCATAAGCCGCGCAAAATCGGGTTGACCGAGATTCGCGGGCCCTATTACAGCGCGTTTGGTCCGCGGCATCTTGCCGATGTGCTCGAGACGGTAGGAGCCTGGGTTGACGGCATCAAATATGCCGGCGGCTCGTTCGCGTTGATGCCGCCGCAGGCGGTGAAGGCGATCAACCAGCTTGCGCACGATCATCATGCATATGTCTCGACCGGCGGCTGGATCGAGAACGTCATGCGCTACGGGCCGGGCGCCGTGGACCGCTACCTGGAAGAGGCAAAGGCGCTCGGGTTCGACGTGATCGAGCTTTCCGCGGGCTTCATCAGCTTGCCTACCGACAGCCTGCTGCGCCTGGTGGAGAAGGTGAAGAAAGCCGGCCTGAAGGCGAAGCCCGAGCTCGGTATCCAGTTCGGCGCGGGCGGCTCGACGGCGGCGGAGGAGCTGGCAAGCGAAGGCACCAGGGACGCGGGCTGGCTGATCGCGCAGGCGCGCCGGGTGCTCGATGCCGGCGCCGACATCATCATGATCGAGAGCGAAGGCATCACCGAGAACGTCGAGGCGTGGCGAACCGACGTCGTCGCCCGCATCATCAACGAGCTTGGGCTGGAAAAAGCGATGTTCGAAGCAGCCGATCCGGCGGTGTTCGAATGGTACATTAAGAGCTACGGGAACGATGTCAATCTGTTCGTAGACCACAGCCAGATCGTGCAGCTGGAAGCGTTGCGCTCCGGGATCTGGGGCACCAAGAGCACCTGGGGGCGCATTCAAAGCCTGGGTTAGGCCGCGCCGGGCTGGCGAAATATCACGGCTCGATCGAGGGAATGCGGGAGTCGCAGCAGGAGTCTCTCATGGGCGAGCCGGCGCCCCGGTGACGCGCCTGGCTTTTGCGTCTCCAGTCAAATTGGCTTGTCGCCTCACGTGTGACTGGGTGCCGGTCTCCGGCGCGAGCCTGGGTTGCTCCGGCGCATCCCTCCTCGGCAAATTCACTTTTCTTCCGACGGCATCAGCAGCCGAGCCCAGATAGGAATTCTCGAAATCGGAGATCATGCACAAAGCCTCGAAGTCGAGAATGGTCACGCGCTTGTGGTCGATTGCAATGAGCTTGTCCTCGCGCAGCGAGCGGATCGTGCGGTTCACGTGAACGGTGGTCAGGCCGAGTGCATCGCCGATGAGCTCCTGCGTCAGCGGCAACACGAACGACATGTCATTGGTCAATCCGGCTCCCTTCAGCCGGACGAACAGCTCGAGCAGCAAATGACTGATGCGCTCATAGGCCGATCGCCGAGCAGCATCGATAAGGTGCTCCCCTACGATGGCTGTCTCCGACACGGCAGACCAAAATAAAGCCTTTGCCAATCTTGGGCTTCGCTCGAATACATTGTCGATCATCTCGAATGGAATTTCCGACAACGAGCTTTCCGTGATCGCGGCAACGGAGTACAGCGCATTCCTGAAAAGGCATGCTTGCAGTCCAAAAATCTGTCCCGGCAGAATAAAGTCTATAATCTGGCGTGAGCCGTCATGGAGAATCTTGTACCGCAGCAACCAGCCATCGTGGTTGACGTAAACGGCTCCGTAGTGCTTGCCGACCACCAGAATATCCCTGTTCCTCCTGGCCGTAATGATCCTGACATCATGACCGGCCTCGGCCAGGAGATCTTCGTGCGTCAGTCGAGTTGAGAGCGAGGAGATCAACGCACTCGCTGCATCCGCAAGCTTGACGCTGCCGCGTGCATTGGGCGTCATAATATCGGCCTCACGATCATTCCGTCCTGCGATGCGCGTCGCGATGCCCGACCATGAAAAAGGACATCGCGCTCGTCGTTAACTTGCAGCGCATTTGCATGAGCATACGCGGCTCCGACCGACACCACGTAAATCTATGCAGATTGACCCATGTTAACAAGGCGCGTTAATTCGCCCCGTCCGCCGAGCATATAACGTGCCTTTCCGGCCGGAAGTTCCGGGACGTCAAAACCTGCGAATACGACTTGAAATGCGACTTGGCGCCTGCCGGCCGTCAGGCCGGAGACGCTCGAGGTGGTGCATGGAACGGCGAAAGTACGTCATCGTCGGCGGCGGCCTCGCGGCAGACGCTGCCATCCGCGGCATTCGCGAGGTGGACAACCACGGCTCGATCCTGGCGGCATCCGATGAGAGCGATCCGCCTTACAATCGGCCGCCCCTCTCGAAAGCGCTCTGGAAGGGCAGCCCGGTCGACACGATCTGGCGCCACACCGAATCGAGCGCCGCCGAGCTGCGCCTTTGCAGCCAGATCGTCGCCCTTGACCCGGGCTCGAAAACGGTCAGGGATGCCGCAGGGGAGACGTTCGCCTACGAGAAGCTTCTGCTGGCAACCGGGGGCTCTCCGCGACGCCTTCGCGATGCCGATTCGTCCGTCATCTATTTTCGCCGGTTTGCCGATTTCAAACGCACCTGGGAATCCGCCGAACGCGGCGCACAGTTCGCGGTCGTCGGTGGCGGCTTCATCGGATCGGAGATTGCCGCCGCACTCGCCATGAACGGGCGGAAAGTCTCGCTGATCTTCCCAGGCGCCTGCATCGGCGATCGGATTTATCCGCGGCCATTGGCAAATTTCTTGAATGTCTACTTTCGCACGCACGGCGTCGACGTTCGCTTCAACGAGCGAATTGAACGGATCGACAGACAGACGGACAAGCTCGTCGTCCGAACGGATGAAAACGGGGCGACAGCGGTCGATAGCGTGATTGCCGGCATCGGAATCGAGCCGAATGCGGATCTCGCCGTATCCGCCGGGCTGGCGGTGGAAGACGGCATCGTCGTCGATGAGAGGTTGCGAACGAGCAACCCCGATATCTACGCCGCCGGGGACGTAGCGAGCTTTCCGTGTCAGCCTCTGGAGAAGCGGCTGCGCTTCGAGCACGAGGACAACGCAGCGGCGATGGGGCGAACGGCTGGCCGCAATATGGCCGGCCAATCCGAGGCCTATCGACACCTGCCGTTTTTCTATTCGGACCTGTTCGAGCTCGGATACGAGGCAGTCGGCGAGATCGACAGCCGCATGGAAACCGTGGAGGACTGGCAACAGAAATTCAAGAAGGGCGTGGTCTATTACGTGTCGGAAGATCGCGTTCGAGGTGTGCTGTTGTGGAATGTCTGGGGCCAAGTGGACGCCGCAAGAGAGCTGATCGCATCCAAACGCCAATACGGGCCGAACGAGCTCATCGGTCAACTGCCGCAGAGCGGAGCTGACGTCTCGGCAATTGCCGATTCCCGATAAGACCAGGTCAATTCATCGGCTCAGCTCGGGACGTGCTGTGGCCACCACTCAAGGTCTAGCCGGCTTGACGGCGCGGGACGGCGCGACGCAGAGCCTTCGCGTCGCTCTTGCTCTTTTAACCCATCGCTGATACCGGCCCGTCGCCAATTCGAAAACGCAAGCTAGTGTTATTATCCAGACGCGCATTGCACAGAATCATTTTCTTTCAAACTGTCAACACCAAAAACAACTGAAAGTTCCTTACGCCGTGGTCTTTCTCTGATCGATCTTTGACCAACACTCGATTTTGTCGATCGTTCGAGATGAGAGCCCGGCGAGGCCGCTCAGCAGCAGAATTGCCGATGTCGGCTAACAGAATTGCCGATGTCGGCTAAAAGACACAAGCTGAGCGAAGAGTCTCATCGGCGATGCCATCTCGAGGACCAACGTTACACCGTCGATGAGCGATCGCATGTTTTCCAGGGGACGCAGTCCTATGATTACGAGCTTCAGTGTCAGACAGCATCACGATTATTTTTGCCGTCGGAGCGGCAGTGCCTAGGCCGAGCCTCGGGCAGCATGGCGGATATGGCTGCGGGTTGACGAGCAGCCTCGCCGTAGCGGCGGCAAAATTCGCAACGTGAGATCGCCGCATCGGCCATTTGCTGACGCTCGCTCATCGCGCGCCGGCTGCCGCGCGGATGAAAGGCGAGCAGGATCAATTTCCTGTAGAAGGTTTCAAACGCGGTCGACAGCCCGGGCGGCAGGTCGCGAAGACTTGCCCCGAACCGGGCAACTTGATTCCGCAGGATGGTGCGGCCGACCAGTGCGACCTCGTCTCGCCGTTGAAGGGCAGGCGCAAGCGAGGCGAACTCCTGCTGGAGCACGTCCTGCCACCGCTCTCCCGCCAAAAGGATCGCCAATAGACGGTCTCCGGCGATATGCATCTCGAGCACCGGATCGTCGGGCCGCACGATGGTACCGTCATCGAGCAACCATGGACTTTCTTCCGATGCGAACGCCGCAAAGCTGTCCAAACGCCAAAGCCGAACGACCTGACGCCGGCTCACCAGAATCGCGGGCCCGTTCCTGCGCTCGAGCTTCCTCACCATGAGCGTGCAGACGCGCTGGACAATCAAACGGCCGGGCTTCGTCCCCAGCAACTCCCAACCAAAACGCAATATCGACACCGGAGCATCCCTACTTCGTGTTTTTGCGTTCCTGGTCCATGAGATACCAAACAACTAGCGGATAAACCGAGGGTTCCGTAACGTCGCAAATGGATCGAGCAAGGGCGCGCCTCCTTCAGGACCAGGACGGCGCGCCGGGCAGCAGCGGGCCGCTGCAGAAGGTGCGGTGCGACACTAATTCGCCATCCCCCGCGAGCACGTCCCAGCGCGTATGTTGGCCCTCACGCCAAAAACGAATGTCGAATTTTCGCTCTCCGACCCGCAGCTCACAGAGGGTGATATCGGAAAGCCAATCGGGCAAGGCGGGATCGAGATAAAGCCGCTCTCGCGGCGCATCGGGTTGAATTCCCAGCATGGCCTGCAGGAAAGAAAACACCGAGCCCGCGGCCCACGCCTGTGGCGCATTGGCGTCGGGATACTGAACGGGGAAATCGCTGACAGCTCGTGCCACCCCGGAATAAAGCTCCGGCAATTGATAGCGCTGCAGATAACCCGCTGCATCGCTGACGGCGCGGGCGATCTGCGCCGCTTCCGCCGCCAGCCCATAGCGGCGAAAACCCAATGCGATGATGCCGTTGTCGTGCGGCCAGACCGAGCCGTTCTGATAGGAATACGGATTGTAAGCGGGATGGTCGGCGGACAGGGTGCGAATTCCCCATCCGCTCCACATATCCGGGGCCAGCAACCGCCGTGCGGTCCGGCCGGCGCGATCGGGCGGCACAATTCCCGACCAGAGGCAATGGCCGGGATTGGAAGTGACGGTAAGGACCTTCTGTTTGTTGCCGTCGAGCGCATAGGCGTAAAATCCGGAGCTCTCGTCCCAGAATGCATCGTTGAACCGCTGGAATAGAGATGCGGCCTTGTCACGAAGGCTCTGCGCGCGATCGGGCTTGTCCAGGGCATCGAAAATCTCTGCCATGCGCAGCCAGGCGTCATACACATAGCCCTGGAGCTCGCACAGCGCCTTGGGTGACTTCACCGCAGAGCCGTCCGGATCGAGCACCGCGTCTCCGGCATCCTTCCAGCCTTGGTTCTCGTAACCGGCCGAGGAACGGGTGGCGTATTCCTGAAAACCATCCCCGTCGCGATCGCCGTAGCGGTCGATCCAATCGAGGCATCTCTCCGCAGTCCGCAAGTGCCGCTTGAGCAGGGCTGCGCCGCCGGTCGCGCGCCAAGCAGTGTGAAGCAGGATGAGGAAGAGCATGGTCGCGTCCGCGGTGCCGTAATAGGGTGTGTGCGGGATCAATTTGAAATGCGCGAGCTCGCCGAGACGCAACTCGTGCATGATCTTGCCCGGCTCGGCGTCGCGATAATCGTCGCGCTCGCTCGCCTGCCAGAACGCGAGGGCGTCGAGAGTTGCCGTCGCGAATTCGGGGTAGACGATCGCGCTCTGCACGGACGCGATAAGGGTGTCGCGACCGAACAACGCGACGAACCACGGCACTCCTGCCGCCGGAACGAATTGCAGCTGATCGCTCGCATCCGAAGGCAGCCGCAATGCCGACATGTCCGCGATGGCCTGGTGGAACAGGCGATAGATCTCCTGGTTGCCGGTCCTGATCTTCAGGACCGTCCTTTGCCACTCGTCCAGCCGTTGCCCGACCGTCGATCCTCGCGCGCGCTCGATGCATTCGGCCGGCGCTTCGAGGCGCACCTTGCCGTCCCCCGGCTCGTACAGCAGGCACGCGTGCCAAGCTGCGCCCGGCTGCAGGCTGAGCTCGAAGCTCAACCGCCCGTTTGCATATACCGGGGGCGAATCGTCTCGCCGCACGACGACCGTGGCCTCGCGGCAAAAATCCCGGTTGCGATAGAGGGTGCGCAGCCGCTTGTTTGCAGCCGACCATTCCGTCGTTATGCGGCCCCGGCGCACGATTTTGCCGGCTTTGACCTCGAACAGATCGGCGAAGTCGCAGCGGATCGCGATCTCGATGTTGAAGCGGACCGGCTTCATGCCGTGGTTGACGACATCGATGTCCTCGTGCACCCCGCCGCCGACGGACCGGCTCAACGCCAGGCCGATTGTGCCCGCCGGTATCATGCTCTGCTCGCTCGGGATCGTGCGATTGATGAGGAAGACGCGCGCGGCATAGTGGGAGATGTTGGCGGCACCGAGCAGATCCCACGGCTCGCCATTGGCATAAAGCTGCCAGCTGCTGATGATCCGGGTATCGTAAAAGTAGAGACCGGTTTTGCCCGGCCACGGCATCTGTCCGTCGCGGTCGGCGACCAGTACCGTGTGACCCTGGTTGATCACCAGATGCAGCGGACCTGCCGTGAGCTCGCGAGTCATGGGCACGAGGAGAATGCGACAGGCTCTCTGAATGTTTCCAAGTCAAATTAACCTGGATCAATGCGCCGTTTTACAGCGCCCGAGGAGCGCAAAGCGTATTGGATGGAACAACGTATCTCATCGTGCGTTGCGCGTGGCGCGATGCTTGCCCAGACGCGAGCTGCTGATCATGCCGGACCCTGGTTCAGCCGACGCGCAAGTGCCCGATCGCGGCAAAATTGAGCGCTGCAAGGGAGGAGGCCGCAATGAAGCTTCGGTACAGATCGTCGATGGCTCGGCGCGATTTCCTCAACGTCCTCGGCATTACTGCCCTGGCCGCGGCGGGAGCCGGCGGTTGCGCCGAGAAGGCCCTGGCCGACAGCGAAAGCAACGACGAGAAGCGCAAGCCGCGCTATCGGGAAAGCGAGGAGGTGAAGACCTTCTATCGCGTCAACCGCTATCCGAGCTGAGAGAGGGCGCGCGATGCTGATCCGAAGAACAGAGCGACAAATCCAGCGCGGCACACGTCTTGCGCGCCTGCAGGACGGGCCGGAGCCCGGTCTCGACCGCCGCGATTTCCTGCGCCGCTCCGGTGTCGTTGCCGGCAGTCTCGCCGCGCTCGGATCCTTACCGCTCGCGAGCGTACGCGAGGCCAAGGCTGGTCCGCCGCCGCCCCCGGGCGCGCAAGTCACGTTCCGCAAGAACATCTGCACCCACTGCTCGGTCGGTTGCACGGTGACCGCCGAAGTGGCGAACAACGTGTGGATCGGCCAGGAGCCGAGCTGGGACAGCCCGTTCAACCGCGGCTCGCATTGCGCCAAGGGCGCCGCGGTGCGCGAGCTGGTGCACACCGAGCGGCGCTTGAGATACCCGCTGAAGCTCGCGAACGGGCAGTGGACACGGGTGTCGTGGGATCAGGCGATCGACGAGATCGGCAACAAGGTCCTGGCGATCCGCCAGCAGTCCGGGCCGGATTCGGTCTATTGGCTCGGATCGGCCAAGTTCACCAACGAGGGCTCATACCTCTTCCGGAAATTTGCGGCGTTCTGGGGCACCAACAACGTCGACCACCAGGCGCGCATCTGCCATTCCACCACCGTCACCGGCGTGGCCAATACCTGGGGCTACGGTGCGATGACCAACAGCTACAACGATATCCGCAACGCCAAGACCCAGATCATCTGGGGCGGCAATCCTGCCGAGGCGCATCCGGTGTCGCTGCAGCACCTGCTCGAGGGCAAGGAGCTCAACCGGGCAAATTTCATCGTCGTCGATCCGCGACTGACCCGGACCGCGGCCCATGCGACCGAATATGTGCGCATTCGGCCCGGCACCGATATTCCGGTGCTCTACGGGATGATGTGGCACATCCTGAAGAACGGTTGGGAGGACAAGGAATTCATCAGGCAGCGCGTCTACGGCTTCGACGAGACCCGCAAGGAGATCGAAAAATGGCCGCCGGAGGAGGTCGAGCGCGTGAGCGGCGTTCCCGGCGCGCAGCTCGAGCGCGTGGCGAAAATGTTCGCGACGCAGAAGCCTGCGACGCTGATCTGGTGCATGGGCCAGACCCAGCATACGGTCGGAACGGCAAACGTGCGGGCAAGCTGCATTGCGCTGCTGTTGACCGGCAATGTCGGCAAGCCCGGCACCGGGGCAAACATCTTCCGCGGCCATGACAACGTGCAGGGCGCGACCGACGTCGGTCTCGACGTGGTGACGCTGCCGTTCTACTACGGCCTGGCCGAAACGGCGTGGAAGCACTGGTCGCGCGTCTGGGAGGTCGATTACGACTACTTCGTCTCTCGCTTCGAATCCAAAAAGGAGATGGAGACGCCGGGCATCCCGCTGACGCGGTGGTTCGATGCCGTGCTGCTGCCGAAGGACCAGGTGCAGCAGAAGGACGTCGTGCGCGCCATGTTCGTGCAAGGCCACGCCAGCAACAGCATCACGCGCATTCCCGAATCGTTGAAAGGAATGGAGAAGCTCGATCTGCTGGTCGTTGCAGATCCGCATCCCACCACATGGGCATCGCTTTCGGCCAAGGCTGGACGCAAGAACGACACCTACCTCCTGCCGGTGTGCACGCAGTTCGAGACGTCGGGCTCGCGGGTGGCTTCAAACCGCTCGCTGCAATGGGGGGAGCAGATCGTGCCGCCGAGCTTCGAGGTCAAGGACGACTATCAGGTGATGTACCTCGTGGCCAAAAAGCTCGGCTTCGCCGATGTCTTGTTCAAGAACATCAAGGTCGAAGGCGATCGGCCATTGCCCGAGGACATCCTGCGCGAGATGAACCGCGGCAGCTGGTCGACCGGCTATTGCGGCCAGTCGCCCGAGCGGCTGAAGCTGCACATGGCCAATCAGAAGGACTTCGATCTCGTCACGCTGCGGGCAAAGCAGGGTCCGTGCAAAGGCGACTATTACGGTCTGCCCTGGCCCTGCTGGGGAAAGCCGGAGATCAAGCATCCGGGCACGCCGATCCTCTACAATGCAACGGTTGCCGCCATGGACGGCGGCAGCGGCTTCCGCGCCCGCTTCGGCCTCGAGCGCAACGGTCAGACGCTGCTGGCCGAAGGCTCCTATCCGCCCGGCTCGGAGCTTCAGGACGGCTACCCGGAATTCACCATGGCTGTCCTGAAGAAGCTCGGGTGGGACAAGGACCTCAGTCCCGACGAGCTTGCCGCGATCGAGAAGGTGGCGGGCAGCGCCGACAATACCGACAAGGTCTCGTGGTCGACGGATCTGTCCGGCGGCATCCAACGGGTTGCGCTAAAGCACGGCTGCGTGCCCTACGGCAACGGCAAGGCGCGCACCATCGCCTGGAATCTCCCGGATGCAACCCCCGTGCATCGCGAGCCGATCTACACGCCGCGCGTGGAGCTCGTCGCCAAATACCCGACCTTGCCGGATGCAAAGCAGTTCCGGCTGCCGAACGTCGGCTTCTCCGTGCAAAAAGCGGCAGTCGACAAAGGCATCGCCAAACAATTCCCGTTGATCCTCTCCTCGGGGCGACTCGTCGAATACGAGGGCGGAGGCGAGGAGACGCGCTCCAACAAATGGCTCGCCGAGCTCCAGCAGGACATGTTCATCGAGATCAACGTCGCGGATGCCGCCGAGCGCGGCATCAAGGACGGCGGGTGGGTGTGGGTGACCGGCGCGGAGGACGGCTCAAAGGCCAAGATGAAGGCGCTGGTCACCGAGCGAGTAGGCAAAGGGGTCGCGTGGATGCCGTTCCACTTCGGCGGCTGGTACGCGGGCGAGGACCTGCGCGGGCGCTACCCGCACGGCCTCGATCCCTACGTGCTCGGCGAAAGCGCCAACACGATCACCACCTACGGATACGACCCGGCGACCGGGATGCAGGAGCCGAAAGTGACGCTGTGCCAGATCAGAGCAGCTTGAGGAGGCCGGAACATGGCCCGGATGAAATTCCTCTGCGACGCCGACCGCTGCATCGAGTGCAACGCGTGCGTCACCGCCTGCAAGAACGAGCACGAAGTGCCTTGGGGCATCAATCGCCGGCGCGTCGTCACCATCAACGACGGCAAGCCGGGGGAACGCTCCGTCTCCATGGCCTGCATGCACTGCACCGATGCGCCGTGCCAGGCGGTTTGTCCGGTCAGCTGCATCTACACCACCGCCGACGGCGTGGTGCTGCATTCAAAAGATCTTTGTATCGGCTGCGGCTATTGCTTCTACGCCTGCCCGTTCGGAGCGCCGCAATATCCCCGCCTCAGCAATTTCGGCTCTCGCGGCAAGATGGACAAGTGCACCTACTGCGCCGGCGGGCCGGAGGCCGACGGTTCCAAGGCGGAGTTCGAGAAATACGGCACCAACCGCCTGGCGGAGGGCAAGCTGCCGTTGTGCGCCGAGATGTGCTCGACCAAGTCGCTGATGGCCGGCGACGGCGACATCATCGCACAAATCTACAAGGAGCGCGTGCGCAGGCGCGGCTACGGCTCCGGCGCGTGGGGCTGGCAGACCGCCTATCGCGAGACGATCGCATCCTGAGCTGCAAAGCCCCAAAGCCTCGGAGGATCGCAAGGTTGCGCGATGGCGGCGAGCGGAGAGGAATGAGCACGAAGGAGACAAAGCCATGCGGACGCCTTTGACGAAATGGCGCGCTTTCCTCGCTACCCTGGCGCTTGCCTGCATGATCGCCTTCGTAAGCCCCCTGCATGCGCAGCAGCCGACCTCGGTCGATCCCGACGCAAACGCCGTGCACGAGCGGCAGCTGCTGCAGGAGCAAAGCAAGATCCGCGGGCTTGGCACGATTCCCGACACAAAATCCTATACCATCGAGCAGCCGGCCGGACGCGGTTGGCGGCGGTTCCACGAGGTCACGCTGCACTGGATCGGTGCCATTGCGATCCTCGGCATGCTGGCTCTTCTCGTCGCTTTCTATCTCATCCGGGGAATGGTGCGGATCGAATCGGGACGCTCCGGCCGCACGTTGGTGCGATTCAACGCGTTCGAGCGCTTCGTCCATTGGATGACGGCAACCTGCTTCGTCGTCCTGGCAATCACCGGGCTCAACATAAGCTTCGGCAAGGATCTGCTGCTGCCCTGGCTCGGACCTGACGCGTTCGCGGCCTGGTCGCAATGGGCGAAATACGCTCATAATTATCTGAGCTTTCCCTTCACCCTCGGGGTGGTGCTGATTTTTCTCATGTGGATTGCGTGGAATTTTCCCACACGGGTCGACGTGGAGTGGCTCAAGGAGGGCGGCGGCATCGTCGGTCACGCACATCCGCCGGCCTATCGCTTCAATGCCGGCCAGAAGATGATCTACTGGATCGTCGTGCTCGGGGGCGGCGCCATCGCTGCGAGCGGCTATCTGCTGATGTTCCCGTTCTACGTCACCGATATCACGGGCATGCAGGTGGTGCAGCTCGTCCACGGCGTTGCCGCCGTGCTGTTCGTCGCCGTCATGCTCGCCCACATCTACATCGGGACGATCGGCATGCAAGGCGCATTCGAGGGGATCTGGGACGGCACCGTGGACGTCAATTGGGCCAAGGAGCACCACAGCCTCTGGCTAAATCGAGAGATGCACCAGGAGGCCGGTCCGCAGCAGCGCGCCGCCGCTGAGGCCGCGGAATAGCTCGCGCCTTTCACAGATTGAAATTCCATCTCATCGACCGGCTCTCGAGCTACAAGGTTGGCAGTGTTTGCTGCAGGTCTTGCCTATGCTTTACGCCGACTCCTTGGCTATTTCTCGCTCACGGAGTCCCTAAAGCCGCCAGGACATGGAGATGACGGACGTCAGGGCACCATCGTTCGATGCAAAGGCCTCGCCATCCGATCAGAGCCTGCGGGCGCTCGACGCCGTCAATTTTTTTGTGGCGGGGGCGCTGGCCGGCTTTGGGCCGTTCGTAGCCGTCTTCCTCGGAGATCAAGGCTGGTCGCAAGAGAGCATCGGCTTTGTTTTGAGTGCCGGCGGGCTTGCGGGATTGCTGGCCCAGGTGCCCGGGGGAGAGCTTCTTGACGTGGTTCAGTCGAAACGAGCGATGATCGCCTTGGGCAGCCTCATTGTTGGCCTCGGCGCACTCATAATTGCGGTTTGGCCGGCATTTGCGCCGGTCTCGGTGGCCCTGGCCCTTGAAGGGGTCACTGGCGGATTTCTCGGGCCGGCGATCGCTTCCATAAGCCTCGGCCTCGTCGGCCATGATCAGTTGGGCGAGCGGCTGGGTCGCAATCAGCGCTTCAAATCGATTGGCAGCCTGGCTGCGGCAGGGCTGCTGGGCGTCATCGGCTATTTCCTGTCGAACCGCGTCATGTTTTTCACAACCGCCGTGCTGGTAGCTCCGGTGCTGGTTGCTCTCGTCCGCATCCGTGCGAGCGAAATCCACTTTGGCCGCTCGGTCGGCGCACCCGATCACCACCATGCCGCAAGACCTCCCCGCATCCGCCGCAGGGCATTCTGGAAAAACCGCTATCTGCTCGTGTTCGCAGGCTGCTTGTGCCTGTTCCAGATGGTCGATGCTTCGATGCTGCCATTGATCGGCGGAACGCTGGCGCGCAGCGAGGGAAGCGCATCCGCGCTCATCATGTCGGGACTTGTCGTCGTACCCCAGATTCTCGTCGCCCTGATGGCGCCATGGGCCGGCCGGCAGGCCAAAAGCTGGGGCCGGCGTCCGCTGCTGCTGCTCGGGTTCGGCGTTTTGCCGATTCGTGCCTTGCTGTTTACGGTGATCGCCGATCCCATGGTTCTCGTCGCCGTGCAGGTCCTCGACGGGATCAGCGGAACCGTGCTTGGAGTGCTGCAAGCATTGATAATTGCCGACCTCACCAACGGCACCGGCCGATTCAATCTGGCGCAAGGCCTCGTCGGGGTCGTGTCCGGAATTGGCGCTTCAGTCAGCACCACACTCTCAGGTCTGATCGCCGGGAGCTTCGGCCGCACCGCCGTGTTCCTTGCCATGGCCGTGGTGGGGCTGGCCGCGGTTGCCGTCGTCTGGCTTTTCATGCCGGAGACCAAGCCGCCCATGCCTCACGCAGGCAGTGCCACGCGGCGATAGTACCAGGCAAGCTCGAGTGCTCACCGCGCGATTACATCGACGACCTTTCGCGTCATCGGGTCCACGATCAGGACATTTTTCGGCAGCTTGGCATAGTAATACTGTTTCAATGCAGGGATTTGATACACCAAAGGCCGGGGCAGGGGATGCAACGGCAGCTTCTTTTGTGAAGGCACCTGCGCATCGGTGCTGGGCTGGAAATCGGGGGGAAGCTTGTCGTCCGTTGCCTTGGCGTCTACCGCTTGCACGACCTGCTGACGTTGCGCCGCCGAGAGCTCGAGCCGGGGCTTTGGCTGCACGGCGCCGGCATAGCTCGGGTCCGCGCGCGCTGGTCCCAATGTCGCTCCGCCTGCGAGGATTAAGCAGGCCGCCATTCCGGCAAACCGGTGCATCGTCATGATCAGCACCTCCTCTCAGGAAGGAGAAGCAGGCGGGCTGCCATTGGTTTCGTTACTTTTTGTTCATGCACCGTCAATGTGCCCCTCCCATCTGCGATCGCTCGAGCCGGCGCAGCAGGAACGCAAGCGCCACCATGCCCACGGCGAAAACGGCGTAAGACCAGAAGACGTCGATATAGGCGAGCATGGCCGCCTGTTGCTCGACCATTCGCTCGATGACCCCGACCGCCTGATGCTGCGCATCGGCAACCGAGGTGCCTTGCGTCGCAAGCTCTCCCGCAAGCCGCCCCACGGCATCATGGTAGAAGGGAGAAGAGGGAGTGATGTGCTCGGTGAGCCGCGCCTCGTGGAATTGCGAGCGCCGTATCAGCTCGGCGTTGGCGAGGGACACTCCGATGCTGCCGCCCAGATTGCGTGCAACATTGATGAGAGCCGAGGCCTGGTTCGTCTGCTCCGGCCGCAAATCCGCATAGGACGCGGTGGTGATCGGGATGAACAGGAACGGCAAACCGATCATCTGATACACGCGCGCCCAGGCGAAGAAACCGAAATCGGCATCCGGAACCAGCGACGTCATGTGCCACATGGAGAGCGCAATCAGTGCCATCCCGCCGGCGATCAGATATTTGGGTTGAATGCGCCCCGCCACCAGGCCGGCAATCGGCATCAGCAGCAGCATTGCCAGGCCGCCCGGCATCAGCGCGAGCCCGGAAAGCGTCGCAGTATAGCCGAAGCTGGTTTGCAGGAGCTGCGGGAGGAGTTGCGTCGAGCCGAATAGAACCGCGCCTACCGCCGCCATGACAACAAACGAGACGCCGAACTGCCGCTGAAACAACAGGCGGACCTCGACGATCGGGTTCTTGCGCGTGAGCTCCCAGGGAACGAAGAGGAAGGCGGATGCGGCCGAGACTGCGGCGAAGGCAATGATGAAGGACGAGTTGAACCAATCCTCCCGCTGCCCCTTGTCGAGCACGATTTCCAGGCATCCAAGCCACATCGTCACGAGGGCGAAGCCCACGTAATCGATCTTGAGACCCCCGCGCAGCAGCTCGCGACGCTCGCGCTCGAGCGCAGGCGGCTCGACCAGCAGCCATTGCACCAGTGCGAGCGAGAGGATGCCGATCGGCACATTGATGAAGAAGATCCAATGCCAGCTGAAATTGTCGGTGATCCAGCCGCCGAGGGTGGGACCGACGGTGGGCGCGACGATCACCGCTACCCCGTAGAGCGCAAACGCATGCGCGCGCTTTTCCGGGGGAAAGGTGTCGGCCAGGATCGCCTGCTCGCTCGGCGCCATTCCGCCGCCGCCGAGGCCTTGCAGGATGCGAAAGAAGATCAGCATGCCCAGGCTGGTCGCAAGCCCGCACAGGAGCGAGCTCGCGGTGAACACGGCGACGCACAGCATGTAGAAACGTTTGCGCCCGACGACGCTGGAGAGCCAGCCGCTCACCGGCAGAATCACGGCGTTGGCCACCAGGTAGGTGGTGATCACCCACGTGCTCTCGTCCACCCCCGCGGCAAGGCTGCCGGCAATATGGCGCAGCGCCACGTTGGCAATCGACGTATCGAGCACGAGCATGAACGTCGCAATCGAGACAACGACTGCGATCAGCCACGGATTGTGCTCGCCGGCAGCCGACCGGCTCTGCGCATCGGAGCGCGGTCTGCTCCCGCGATCGACCACGGCTCAGCGCACCTTCACGGTCGGAATGACGGACATTCCTGGACCCAGGTAGACGTCGGGAGGCGCGTCGAAAACGATCTTCACCGGTACACGCTGAACGATCTTCACGTAATTGCCGGTCGCGTTCTCCGGGGGCAGCAAGCTGAACGCAGCACCGCTGCCGCGCTGGATGCTGTCGACATGACCCGCGAAGGTACGGCCCGGATATGCGTCGACGGCAATCGACACGGGTTGGCCGGGACGCATGCCGGCGAGCTGAGTCTCCTTGAAGTTTGCCGTGACCCAGACCTCGCGCGGCACGAACATCATGAACGCCTGACCGGGTTGTGCATATGCGCCCTTCGCCGCCGTGAGTTTGGCCGGTCGCCCGGCTACCGGCGCGGTAACGACCGTGCGCGAAAGATTCGCCTGCGCCTGCGACTCGGCGGCGCGCGCCTGGTCGAGCTGCCCGCGCGCGACCTGCTGCTGCGCTTTGAGAACCGGAATCTCTTTCTCGGCGGCGACAAAATTGGCTTGCGCGGCGGCGAACGAGGCCTGGCCTTGTCGCAGATTGGAGCTCGTCTGCTGCGCGTTCTGCAGGGTTCCGGCTCCCTTCTGCAGCAAGTCCTGGGCACGCGCATTTTCTTCCTGCGCGAAGGTGAGTGCAGCCTGCGCCTGCGCCACCTGTTTGGCGGCCTGCTCTATTCTCGCCTGCTGCGCATCGATCTGTGCTGCCAGGTTGGCGATCGTGCCTTGCGCCTGCTCGATCTGTGCCTTGGCCTGCGCCAGTGCGGCCTTGTAGTCGCGGTCATCAAGGCGCACGAGAACCGCACCGGCATCGACAAGCTGGTTGTCGGTAACCGGGACATCGACAATCGCCGCATTGAGCTGCGAGCTGATCGGGACGATGCGGGCATCGATGAAGGCATCGTCGGTGGACTCGAAGTTCCGGGCATGCAGCCACCACAGGAAGGCGCCGATACACAGCGCGATGAGGAGGATAGCCGCGCCAGCCCCGAGATAGGGATGGCGCCGCAGTTGGCGCGCTACGGTCTGCTCGGGTGTTACAAACCGAAGCTGCTGCTTGCGCTGCGGGGCCTCCGCCCGAGCAGGCGGGGTGCGCGTGTCGCCGCTTTCCCGTCCTCGCAACGTCGCTGCATCATTGCTCGGTCCGGGTTCCGGGTTCCGCCCACTTTGCTGGCGCGCCAAAGGCATAAGTTCGAGGGATTCCGCCTACGCCCCCGCGTTATTCCAATCGGAGCGGCAAGGGAAAGGTTCCCGGGCGGCTGCTCGAGAAGTGAACCCGAAGGAACTCGAGCCTGAGAGGAGGCGTTTTTCCTGAGACCTTACAGGAGACTTGCAATGAACGGGCGACCCTCGCGGCCAAACAGAGATCATCGCCCTCGGATCGATAATTCGACCTGGCTGGCGGCCGCAGCACTTGGGTTACTGCTCACGCTTGGCTTTGTGCTCTACAAGTCGGATGCGAATCGAGCGACCTCCGTGATCGCATCGCAGGAGACGAGGGTTCCCGGATCCAGCGCCTCGCGCTGATCGCGCGCCGTAGCATCGCAAGCCGAGAAGATCGCGCAGTGCGGGGCTTCCCAAAAACGCTTTGCGTTTTTTGAGGCAACCCGACTGATCCCGGCGAACGAGGATCATTCGGCTTGCTCTTGCGCAATGGCGGGTCGAGAATCGCGCGATGAGCGAGAGCGAATATGAGCGATGGGAGAACCGATTCGCCGCTCCCGAATACATCTTCGGGCTCGAGCCCAATGCTTTTCTGGCCGCCCACAAACACATGCTGCCGAAGCAAGGGCGTGCGCTGGCGATCGCGGATGGCGAAGGTCGAAACGGGGTATGGCTCGCCGCGCAAGGTCTCGATGTGCTCTCGATCGATTTCTCCCCGGCCGCACAGACAAAGGCGCAAGCGCTTGCCCGCCAGCGCGGTGTCGTCATCGCTACGCGGCTGGTGGAGGTCGCACGTTACGAGTGGCCGCCGGACGCCTTCGACGTGGTGGTGGATATCTTCACGCAGTTCTCAGATCCCGCCGAGCGGAAGGTCAAGCTCGCCGGCATTCGCAAGTGCCTCAAGCCGGGAGGGTTGTTGCTGCTCCAGGGCTATCGCCCCGAGCAAATAGCCTATGGAACAGGTGGGCCAAAAACTCCCGAGAACATGTATACGAGGGCGCTGCTGGAATCGGAGTTTTCCACGTTCAGCAAGATTGCGATCACGGAGCAGGATATCGAAATGCGCGAAGGTGTCGCTCACGCGGGCATGTCCGCAGTGATCGGTCTCGTCGGTTGGAAATAAGAGCCGATGGACGCCGACCTGACCGCAACGGTTGTAGCCTGGGCGACCGAGGCGGCGCGCCAGGCGATGCAGCTTGCCTCGCGCGAGGCGCGCGAGGCGTATTTTGCCGAGCGTCACGACGAGCTCAGGCAAGGCGTGATGGCAGAAGGGGTGGGGCAGGGCGATGCGCGGATGCTCGCGGACATGTGCGTGGACGCCGCGCGCCGGATCATGATCGAGCTCATGGCGCAGCGCGCGGGCGGGCCGAAAGGGCGGGCGTAGGCATGAACCGGCGGGCCTTTCTCCTCCGGACCATAAGCGCCAGGGGAGAGGCACCGCCTCGCCCCTGCCTCCTCCGCCCCACCGACCGTGCCGGTCGTGATTGCCTCAAGTTTGTAATGATCCCACACCAATACGCGACGTTAGAGTTCCATCGGCCAATCGCCGCCAGCGCGTAGCGAGGTTAGCGAAGGTGAAATCCACTCGAGTTAGGCGCTCACGGTATATTTATCAGATTGCGAGCAGCTTGTTTGAACACCATAGGCTCGGAGCAATTCATCCAATAATCCACGATCCCCATTGCAGGGATGAAGTCACCATGCATTTGCGGGTATTGGGGATGGACGTAGTCATGATAACTCACCTCAATGCCGGCCGCGGTGAACTCATCGACGTGCAGATAGTTCCGGCCGAGCGGGCCTGAGAGGTAACTGGTCGCACCAAGATGCTTGCACAGATTCAAAATCAGCTCTGATTTGTGTCCATCCACAGGGAGGGTCGACGCGCGCAGGATCTCAGTCGTAATGCTAAGCTCGTTAACCCAAAATAACAGCTGCGAAAAGCAAAAATCCGCGAGACTGCAGACCGTCCGCTCATAAAAGCCGGCAAGCTGGTTGAACTTCACACCGAATTTAGGGGCACGACAATAATTCTGTGCAATCGAGCGCAGGTGTTTTCGCTGCCAATTCTTCCGAGCATCTACTTCGATATCGGCAATAGTGCTGTTGAAATGCTGCTCAAGGCGAACAGGAACGGTCAGCCAGATAGGCCCCGTCGGAGTCTTTATGCGGTTGCGATTGACGAAACTATTCCGCTCGAACTGCACGTTATCGAGATAAATGAATTTGTCGCTGCGGGCGATACGATCGAAATATCCGAGCCACGGCATATACGCCGGTTGATGGATCGAGACGATCATCTCAACTGACTCTAGAAAGCGGAGTTTTTGAATCGAGCTCTTGCAACGCTGCAATAATGCGGCCCAGCTCACCATCGCTCAGTGAGGGGTAGATGGGCAGAGATACAGTGCTGCGAGCGAATGCCATCGCCTGCGGGTAATCCTCGGGAGCCCCGAGCAACTCCCAATCCTCGACCGGGACGATGGCTGCGATGTCGCGGTGCTTCAGCTGGTCGATCAGCCAGCGCGGGTCTTTTGCGCGAAGGACAGACCGATAGCGCACGGGGAAGCAGGGTGCATCATCGACCAGGTCCAAGCCCGCCGCTCGGTAGCGCTCGAATATCTCGTGGCGCCGGCGCAAAAACCAGGGCAGCTTGCGCAGTTGCTCCCGACCTACCGTCGCCTGCAAATCGGTCATCTGGAAATTGAAACGAGGCTTCCGATCGTGGCGGCAGTCGAACTCGCGATAATCGCGCGCACCATCGGCAAGCGCGCGGTCCCGCGACGCCAGCATCCCACCTTGGCCACCCGAGGTAATGAGCTTGGTCGCATAGAAGGAGAAAACAGAAACCGCACCAGTGAGTCCAACGGAGTTGTTTCCGACCTGCGCCCCCAGCGCCTGCGCGCAGTCCTCGATGATGCGTTTGCCCGCCACGGTGCGCAGATCGACCGGCAGTCCGAACATGTGCGGCACGATGGCGATGTCGGCCTTGCATCGGCGCAATGCATCCACGTCCATGCTCGGACTGTTGCGCCGGGTATCGAGCAGAATGGGTGTTGCGGCGGCGAGCGCGATCGCATTGGTGAGAGCGCTGCAGGCATAGACGGGACAGCCCACCTCGGAGCCGGCAGCATCCAGAACCCATAACGCAAGAAATAGCGCAGCCGTCCCGCTCGAAACGGCCACTGCGTGGCCCTCAGGAAGGCCGAGCAGAGCACAGAGCTCGTTTTCGAACGCCTGAACCTCGCGCCCCTGTGCCAGCCAACCCGATTCGATTACGCGCTCGGCTGCCGCACTTTCCTCAAAGCCCAGGGTCGGCCGATTGTGGGGGATCATCAGGTGTCAAGGAATGGCCGGTCCGACGGATCGGCAGCGGCCCGCAAGCGCTCGCGGTAATAGCCGGATTTTACCCGCATCGGATTTCCCACGACAAGGGAGTACGGCGGTATGACCCCCGGTCCTACAATCGTTCCCGCTGCGACGACGGAGTGATGGCCGATATGAACGCCGCCTTTGATGAAGGCGTACGATCCGATGAAGACGTGATCCTCGATGACGATATTCTTGCGTTCGCTCTCATCCATCAGGCCGATGCATCGCTTGTGGGAGTCGGCACAGTTTATGCTGACAAAGGAGGCGATGTCGCATTTGGAGCCGATTTGCACGCGTGCTCCCCGCGCATTGATCTCGGAAAATCCACCAATGTAGACGTCCTCGCCGATCTCGGGCTCACCCACGATCCACACGAACGGATGAAATCGGTTCTCGGGCATTTGTGTGGCCTGGGCCAGCAGCTTGGTGAACTCAGCCAAGGTCATTTTATCCGAGGGCTTCGTGGCGCGAGTCATTCGACAAAATCTCCGAGATGCAAAGGCTCCCCGGCGAGAATGTCGCGAGTGGCGGTCTTGCCCAACGCAAGCTCCAACATTTCCGGAGGCAGACCCGTGCTCGGGCGCCGCAGCCCGATGTTGGATTGATCGAGAAGCTCGCCACGGGCGACATTGCGGACTGCAACCACGCTCCGGCGCGCGATCTTCCGCATGGCGGTTTCGGCCTTGGTCGGCCGCACTACGGGCTCTCCGAGCATGGTCTTGGCAGTGTGAATTGACGCGACCCAAGCCGCCAACTCCTGCGGCTCTTCAGAAAACCAATGATCCGGGCCTGGCAGGTTCTTGTCTATGGTGAAGTGCTTCTCGAACACGCAGGCACCGAGAGCGGCTGCGAGCGAAGACGCAAGCGGCCCGATGGTATGGTCGGAGAAACCCACCGGCAGCATGGGGAAAGCCGCCTGCAGCGTCACGAGCTTGCGCAGGTTCACGTCCCCGGGCGGCGTGGGATACTGCGACGTGCACAGCAGCAGCACGACAGGATGCCCGTCGAGAGCACCCGCGGTTTCCAGCGAACGATACACTTCCCCCATATCGGCCATGCCGCAGGATAGGACGAGCGGGAATCCCTCCGTGGCGAAGCTCCGCAGCATCGGCAGGTTGGTGAAATCATCGGAGCCGACTTTGATGGCGGGAATGCCGACCTCGAGCAGCAGATCCAAATCCGACCGATTCTGGGGCGTGGACATGAAGATGATATCTTGCCGATCACACTCCGCCTTGATAGCGAACCAGGCCTGCCGCGGCAGCTCGCAGCGGCGGAACATGGCCAGCATGGATTCGGTAACTTCGCGGCCCTGGGACTGATACGTGTAGGTCTGGCTCGGATCGCCGACGAACTCCTCGGCTTTGAATGTCTGGAACTTGATGGCGTCAGCGCCCGCCTGCTTGGCCGCACCGACCATTTGCAGCGCGCGCTCGATTTCGCCGTTGTGGTTTATGCCCGCCTCGGCAATGATAAAGGCGGGGTAAGCGGGCCCTACCCGCCTTCCCTTGATGACGACCTCAGGCATTCAGTAGTTCTCGAACGGCGATCGACGCATGTATGCGCGGGATGAAGCTCCAGGCCACGGTCGTCCTTATAGTAACCGGTTGTGACCTGAGAATGGAACTCATTCTGTACACTGCATGAGCCCAGACCCCAACATCGTTCATCGCGTCGCTGTCGTCGTCGCCCACCCCGATGACGAGGTGCTGGGCTGCGGCGGCACCATTCGCCGTCACATTCTTGCCGGCGACGAGGTCTGGGTCGTCGTTCTCGCGGACGGCGAGACCGGCCGCAGGGGCTCGAGCGGAGATAAAGTTGTAGCTGCACGTGAGGCCGCGGCCCATGCAGCAGCCAAAATTTTGGGCGTGCCGCACCTTGCCCTGCACCGGTTTGCCGACAATCGCCTCGATGCGCGGCCGCTGTTGGACCTTGTCCAGGTGCTCGAGGAGCACATCCGTGAAATCTCGCCGGATACTGTGTACACCCATCACGCGGGCGATCTGAACATCGATCATCGCCGTACGCACGAGGCAATTCTGACCGCCTGCCGCCCGCAATCGGGCCATCCTGTGAAGCGGCTGCTGGCGTTCGAGATCCCGTCGAGCACGGAATGGCAACAGCCGTCTGGGGAAGTTGCGTTCTGCCCGAATTGGTTTGTCGACATCAGCAGCACTCTTGAAAACAAGATGCTGGCGTTGAAAGCGTACAGCGAGGAGATGCGACCGTGGCCGCATCCCCGATCCTATCAAGGTGTCGAGCATCTGGCCCGCTGGCGGGGCGCGATCGTCGGCTGCGATGCGGCCGAAGCGTTCATGCTCATGCGCGAGATCCGACGCTAAGCGGGATCGCTCCTACGTGATGATGACCATATCGCGGACGCATTTGTGAGCTCACAACGGCAGGGGTAGCGTGAGAAAGTTCCGTTTTGTCGAGCGCCTGCTTCCAGCACGATCTCGAGTGAGCTGATGTAATGGCGGCATTGACCGGCGCGATCGGCCCGGCGACGCAGCTTGCCGACAATTTGCTGAGCCCGCTGAGCGATGGCGCACGGCGGGAGCGCAATGTTGTGCTGCTTCTGATCATCTACGTCTTGCTGTGGACCGCCTATGGCATGCTCGCCAAGGGCAGCCAGGACGTGCACATCGACATGTCGGAACAGTTCATGCTCGCTCGGGAGCTGGCCCTGGGCTATCCCAAGCACCCACCATTGACGATGCTGATCGTACGACTCTGGTTCAGCGTGTTCCCGGCCACGGACTGGGCCTATTATCTGCTCGCAGCGGCAAATGCCGGGCTTTCGCTGTGGATCTCGTGGCGGCTTTACGCTCGGTTTCTCGACGGCGACAAGAGAGTGCTGGGATTGGCGCTTCTTACGCTTTTACCCTTCTTCAACTTCCATGCTCTGAAGTTCAACCCGAATACGGTGCTGCTGCCTTTGTGGGCCGCAACCACGCTGCTCTTTCTGCGATCGTTTGAAATGCGGCGATTGTCCGATGCGGCGCTTGCGGGGTGTTTCGCCGCGCTGGCGATGTACGGAAAATATTGGTCCGTGGTGCTGCTCCTCGGGCTTGCAGTCGCTGCCGTGGCCGATCCTCGCCGCGCGGATTATTTCCGCTCACGAGCGCCATGGGTCACAATCGTCTGTGGCGGACTGGTGATGGCGCCACATCTGATCTGGCTGATCTACAATCATTTTGCGCCATTCTCCTATGCTCTCTTCGTGCACGGAGAGGCGAGCTCGGCATCGTCGTTGATGGGGGTCATCGAATATCTGTCGGGAAGCATTGCATACGCCCTCATCCCTATCCTCATCGTGCTCGTGTCTGCGCGTCCAGGCCGCAAGGCGCTCTGGGACATGCTCTGGCCGCTTGACGTTCACCGAAGACTAGCTGCGGCCGCATTCTGGGCAACCTTGCTGATCCCGGCGCTGGTTGCGCCTTTGGGCGGGGTGCGGTTGACCTCGCTGTGGTCGATGTCGGCGTGGACACTTTTGCCGGTGCTGCTGTTGTCGTCGCCGCTCCTCGCGATCGCGCGCAGAGATGCCGCGCGCATCGTCGCGGCCGCAGCTGCGTTCCCGTGGTTGATGGTTGCGGCAGCTCCCGCAATCGGCTTTGCCGTCCTTCGGAGCGGAGACCCTATGGACGGGCACGCCTCGCTCCTCGCCAAGAGCGTCGATCGCCTCTGGCACGAGGCGATCGGGACGCCGCTCGAGGTGTTTGGGAGCACGGAGACGTTCACCTATGGCGTTCCATTTTACCTAAGCGAGCACCCCGCGGTGGTCCATCTGCTCGAGCGGCCGGCAACGGCGGAGGAGGAAGCGCTCATCACAAGGCAAGGTGCCGCCTTGCTGTGCCCGATGAGCTCTGTCATTTGTCTGGGCGCCGCCAATGCGCGTGCGGCTGCTGTGCCCGGCGCGAAACGAAAAGAAGTGGAAGTCAGGCGCTCCTATCTGGGGAGCGAAGGCAGATCCGAGCGGTATGCCATCTTTGCCATTCCGCCTTCCGAACCGGTTCCGGCGAGGCAATGAGACGTGGCCGAAGCAGGTACGAAGACTTCGCCGGATGGCGGCCGCATGTTCAGTTGGAATTTTGTCGCGTCAAAAGCCTAGTATTCTCTTGCGCAAATCCCGGCCGAAGAATGCCAGCAACGCCGCGCCATAGGCCAACGCTCCTATGCCGGCAAGGCTGAGCAGCGCGATGTAGTCGCGCGAAGGCGCGCCAGCAGGCCAGATCCGTGTCATACCGGCCTGCGTCAACCAGAGGACGACGGCAAGCACGAAGCCCGCGCCGAGCAGCCCGCCAATGCTCTTTCGTAATGGGGAATCAACCGTGAAGTGCCCCTGGCGCGCGGCAAACCAAGTCACCAGCCCAAGATTGAGCCAGGCGCCGATCGAGGTTGCCAGAGCAAGGCCGACCTGCGCAAAGGGCCGCATCAAAAAAACCTTGAGGAGCACATTTACGGCCACCGCGGTCAGCGATGCCTTGACCGGGGTAGCGGTATCTCCGCGAGCGAAAAAGGTGGCGGTAACGCTGCGGATCAGCACGAAAGGCAGCAGGCCTATGGCATAGGCCGAAAGCGTCTGTCCGGCGGCGGCGGCATCGGATGCAGTGAAGGCGCCGCGCATGAACAAGGCCCGCATGATCAGATCGGGCAGCAGGAGAAAGGCGACGACACAGGGGATCGACAGCAGGAGCGTAAACTCGATCGCGCGCGTCTGCGCACGATGCGCACCCCGTTCGTCGCCCGATGCGATGCGGCTCGCCATTTCCGGCAAGACCACGGTACCGGCGGCAATGCCGACGACACCGATCGGCAGTTGGTTGAGCCGATCGGCATAGTACAGTGCCGAGAGCGCCCCGGCGGAGAGAAAGCTGGCAATAATCGTATCGGCAAACAGCGCGACCTGCACGCCGGCCGAGCCGATGGTGGCAGGCACAAGCGCCCGGAAGAAGCGCCGCACGTCCTCGTCCCATCGCGGCCAGCGCAGGCTCGCCAACACGTTGTTGCGCAGCGCATCGCCCCCTACGAGCAGCAGCTCCAGAATTCCCGCAAGCAGTACCCCCCAAGCAGCAGCTTGGCCGGGCGTGGGAAAAAACGCCGCCAGCGCGAGGGTAGCGACCATGGCGATGTTGAGCAGGACGGGGGCAGCAGCGACTGCGGCGAAACGGGACAACGCGTTGAGGATCCCGCCATAGAGGGTAACGAGCGAGACGAGCAGCAGATATGGAAATGTGATGCGCGTGAGCTCGACCGCGAGGCCAAAACGCAGGCTGTCCTCCGTAAACCCGGGTGCGAGCAGCGTGATCAGCGCAGGCGTGAAGAATAGCGCGGCCGCGAGCAGAATGACCTGGCTCGCCAACAGCAGCGTGAATACACGGTCAGCGAAAATTCCGGCGCAACCTGCTCCGCTTTGTTTGCGAATGCGGGCGTAGGCCGGGACGAAGGCTGCATTGAAGGCGCCTTCGGCGAAAATCGCGCGAAAATGGTTGGGCAATCTCAGGGCCACAAAGAACGCGTCGGCGACGGGGCCTGCGCCGAGGACAGCGGCGAGGACAATGTCGCGTGCAAAACCCGTAAGCCGCGAGATGAGCGTCAAGCCGCCGACAGTGAAGATGTGTCCGATCATCGCCCATGCCCGCGCTTGGTTCGTAAGCGGATCGGTGCAACCGCGATGTCATGCTGGTGCCCGACTCGTAGGGTGGGCAAAATCGCCTGCACTGTACCGAATTATCCGCTCAGCATCCGAAAGATTTTGCACGCGCGGACGCTGTTCGCGCCGATTCGCGTGGGCGAAGGCGAACGCAAGCTCGAGTAAGTCGAGAGAACCTTCATCCGCCTTTGCCCATCCTACAAAGGCGATCTCATAGCCCTCGCAATGTCTGAAATGAGGCGGCCCTGACAAAAATCGGGCACGCCCAGTTGAAGGATCCGAAGAACCGAAGCGGGAAGTAGCTAACCGATGACTCGGCGCGGACCTGCTCGGCGTTTGCCGATGCCCGGCGCCGCCCCGCCGTCGAGGCAGCGGATGGCTATTTCAAGGCTTGCCACAGCCTCTTCGCCGGTGACGGCCGGCTCTTTTCCTTCACGGATCGATTCCACAAAGGACTGCAGCTCTGCCCGCAGAGGCTCGGCGTGCCCTACCGAGAGATGCCGCATTGAATAGCTGCCGTCAGGCTGGAAGCCAAAGCACTCGGTGACCTGCCGAGTCAACAGGTCGCCCATGATATATTTGTTTCGCGTCGCAACGGTCACATTACGTGCTTTGAACGGGGTGAGCCAATTCGTGTTGATGTGCGCCAGCACGCCGGACGCGGTCCGGAACTGGAGGAGCGCGATATCCTCGCGCTCGGCGACGGCGCTCGACAGCTGCGGTTGCACTTCAGCTATCTCGGATTCGGTGAACCAGCGGATCAGATCGATATCGTGCACCGCAAGATCGATTACCACGCCGACGTTGGACATTCGTGGCGGAAAAGGGCCGACGCGGGTAATGGCAATCGACAGGATATCCTCCGCGCGAATCGCCTGCTTGATCGCCTCCACGGTGGGGTTAAACCGCTCGACATGGCCTACCATCAGGGAAACACCCGCGTGCCGCGCCGCTGCGATGACGGCACGCCCTTCCGCTACGGAAGGGGCAATGGGCTTTTCCACCAGGATATGCGCACCGCGCTTGATACAGGCGACCGCCAATTCCAGGTGCAAGTGGGTCGGCGCGGCGATGGTGACCGCATCCACTCCCTCTGCCAGCAAATCCTGGACATCTGGAAACGCTGCACAGCCCAGCGCCCCGGCCACCATCTGCCTCTGCTTGGTGTCCGGATCCGCCACGCCTACCAAACTTACCCCCGCCATATCGGCAAGCACGCGCGCGTGGTTGCTTCCCATAACGCCCACTCCGACCACGCCGATACGCAATCGGGGATGCGAGCCGAGATCCGCGGATTTGACCGTTACAGGCACGAGACCCCCCTCCCGGGCTGATTTGCGCTCTCCCTAGCATGTGGAGAGCGCTGTGGCGATTCCTGTGCTGTCCGGCGCCGCACACGATTTGAGTCAAAGAGTTACACGGCGGACCGACGCTGGTTGTAGTCCGGGATCCATAAGCCGAGGCGGATATGGTAGGCATGCCGTGTCAGAACAGCGGACCGCCGGTCGGCGAAATGACGGATCTTGCCACGCAAGTGCACGTGCTTCGAAACTGGCTCCTCAACCGCGCACTGGCGCTGTGGTGGGAGCTCGGAGCCGATCGTGCCCGGGGTGGCTTCCATGAGGCCATTGATCTTGAAGGCAAACCGGTGGCGCATCCCCACCGGGCACGCTCAATCGCGCGGCAGGCCTTCTCGTATTGCGAGGCGAGGCGGCTTGGCTGGGACGGTCGATGGGGCGAAGCCGCCAATCATGCCCTCAATTTTTTCCGGATCCACTTCGTCCGGCCCGACGGGACCGTCAACTCTGTCGTCGATCTCGACGGGCGGTGCCGAGAGCCCCGGTTTGAGCTCTACAACCAGGCATTTGCTCTGCTCGCCTATGCGAGCGCTCACGCGGCATTCGGGGAGGAAGCCGGCTGGCGCCGGATGGCGGTGCAGCTTCGCACCACTCTGCAGGGACAATACGCTCATCCCATTGCGGGCTTTGTCGAAGACCGTTCAGGCTTGCAGATGCAATCGGCCAATCCGCACATGCACCTGCTCGAGGCGGCACTTGCATGGATTGCGCTCGATCCCGATCCCGGGTGGCGTCGAATGGCCGACTCCCTCGTCGCATTGTGTCTTGAAAGAATGATCGACAAGAAAACCGGCGCGCTGCGCGAGTTCTTTGCCGCCGACTGGACGCCCGCGCCCGGGGTCACCGGAAGCATTTGCGAGCCGGGACACCACTACGAATGGGCATTCCTGCTGCATCGCTGGGCCAACCTCGCCAACTTTCCGGCACCGCAGGCTGTATCAAGTCTGGTCGCCTTCGCGGATACGCATGGCATCGACGCGGTCCGCGGTGTCGCCGTCAGTGCCGTCCTCCTAGACGGCAGCGTGCATGACCCAGTCGCGAGACTTTGGGCGCAGGCGGAGCGGATCCGAGCTTATCTGATCGACGGTCGGGACGATGCCCAGATTGCCAGCGCGGTTGCAGCCTTAGTGCGCTTTCTGGGAGTGGCAAGGCAGGGGCTGTGGTTCGATCAGTTAGACGCGAACGGCAGCTTTGTCGAGGAGCCGGCGCGGGCAACGAGCCTTTACCACATCATAGGGGCAGCAAGTGAATTGACTGCCAGATTGCCTGCAGCCGAGCTTGTGGATCGGACGGAGCAAGCTCGCGGCGATCGCGTTGCAATAGGCGCTTCGAGGAGGCTCCCATAAACGAGCCGCGATCCCCACTGCTTGAAGGAGCTCAAGGGCTCCAGGATTGCGCCGGGCTCAATGGGGCTCGGCTCAGCCGGGGAGGGCGCAAGCCGCTCGCCATTTATCTGGTAACGGAGGATTGGTATTTCGTATCCCATCGCCTGCCGATGGCACGGGCGGCGCGCGCAGCCGGGTTCGAGGTCCACGTCGCGACCCGAGTGGACCGCCATGGCTCAGCCATAGAAGCGGAAGGTTTTCATCTCCACCCCATCTCGTGGCGCCGTGGCAGCCTGGATCCGCGCGATTTATTTCGCGTACTGCGCGAAGTGCGCCGACTGTACCGCGGACTCACGCCGGATCTCGCGCACCACGTGGCAGTGCCGGCCACCCTGGTGGGGTCGCTTGCCGTCACCGGGCTTGCCACGGTGTGCGTCAACGCCATGACCGGGCTTGGAACCTTGTTCATAAGCAAGGACCCGAAAGTCCGGGCAGCTCGCGCCCTCCTCACGCCACTGCTCGGCAGGCTTCTTAGTCGCACCTCGTCGGTCGTACTGGTGCAAAATCGCGATGACCGCGCCGTGGTAGAAAGCTTTGGAGTTGATCCCGGTCACATTGCGCTCATACCCGGGTCGGGTGTGGACGTCGCTGCCCTGACACCTTCGCCCGAGCCCGGCGCTCCGGTCACGATCGGCTTTCTCGGCCGTCTCGTGGAAGCAAAGGGGATCCGCACCCTGATCGAGGCGCACGACCGCCTCTGTGCGAGAGGGCGAGATATCCGTTTGGTGCTCGCAGGCACGCCGGATCCGGCAAATGCCGGCTCCATCCCGGAGGAGGAAATCAGTGCTTGGGCCAGGCGGCGCAACGTTCGCTGCCTGGGATACGTGGAAGATATCGCGGCGCTCTGGCAATCCGTCCACATCGCCGTCCTGCCGTCGCATCGGGAAGGATTACCGCTGAGCCTGCTTCAGGCCGCGGCTTGCGGGCGGCCTCTGATTGCGACGGACGTGCCCGGCTGCCGCGATGTTGCGCGCCGAGACTACAATGCTCTCCTGGTCCCGATCGATGATGTCGAAGCACTTGCGCAAGCAATCGAGCGGCTGGCGCTCGATCGCGACCTTCGGCAGCGCTTCGGCGCCGCAAGCCGGCTCCTGGCCGAGCGGGAATTTTCAAGCGAGCGGGTCGGCCGCGATCTGGTTACCCTTTATCGGCGCATGCTCGAGCGAAGAGCCGGTGTGAGCGGTTGCGCATCATGAGAGCGCCGGTCTAAAGGATAGAGTTGCTCGCAGGCCACCTGCTCGATCATTGGACATCGACCCGAACAGGTGCATGTGTCCGTTGTTGATGAGTCATCGTTGATGCCGTTGCAAATCATTCCAGTGATCATGTGCGGCGGAGCAGGTACCCGGCTCTGGCCGGTCTCCCGCGAGAGCATGCCGAAGCAGTTCGTAGCTTTGATCGGCGAGGGCTCAACCTTCCAGCAGGTGATGCGGCGGGTCTACGACCCCGAGCTGTTTGCGCGCCCCATTGTCATCACACATTCGGACTTCCGTTTCGTCGTTGCCGAGCAACTGCGCGGCTGTGGTGTCAGCGCCGATATCGTGCTCGAGCCTGTGCGCAGGGATTCAGGCCCAGCGGTCGCGGTAGCAGCGGTGCTGGCGAACGAGCGCGATCCTGAAGCACTCGTCTTGATGCTCGCGGCAGACCACGTGATTCGCAAGACGTCCGATTTCCGCAACGCATGTCGCGACGCGGCCGAAACGGCTGCGCAGGGCCGCATCGTCACCTTCGGTATTCATCCGACCTATGCCGCTACCAATTACGGCTATATCCGGGCAGGAAAGGCCGTCAACGGCACAGGCGTGCGCGAGGTTGACGCTTTCGTCGAAAAACCCAACGCGGCGACGGCGTCCAAATACGTAGCGGAGCATTACCTCTGGAACAGCGGCAATTTCCTCTTTCACGCGGCAACCATGTGGCATGAGATCGAGCAGTTCGAGCCCGCTATGGCGGAAGCCGTGAAGGCATCTGTGGCAGGCGCAGCCCGCGACCTCGATTTTCTGCGGCTGGCACCTGAGCCGTTTGGACGCGCACCGAAGAAGTCGATCGACTATGCGGTCATGGAACGCACAGAGCGTGCTACAGTCGTCCCCGCAGACCTCGGCTGGTCGGATATCGGCAGCTGGAACGCGGTATGGGACGTGCTCGAGCAGGATGCGGCGGGAAATGCAGTCGAGGGACCGGCGCTGCTTGCCGACACACGCAACAGCCTCGTGCGCTCGGAAGATTCCATACTGACGACAGTGATCGGCCTCGATGACGTCATTGTCGTTACAACCTCGGATGCGGTTCTCGTGGTCCCGCGCGCGCGAGCCGAGGAAGTAAAGGGGCTGGTCGAGCACCTCAAAAACCAGAACCACCCCGCCGCGGTCGAGCACCGCCGCAGCTATCGGCCCTGGGGCTATTATCAGGACGTGGACCTGGCCGCACGTTACAGAGTGAAGCGCATCGTCGTGAAGCCCGGCAGCAAGCTGTCACTGCAAAAACACTTCCATCGCTCGGAGCACTGGGTGGTGGTCAAAGGGACCGCCGAGGTCACATTGAATCAGGAGGTTCGCACTGTGCACGAGAACGAGTCGATCTATATTCCGATCGGCAGCATTCATCGCCTCGCCAATCCGGGGAAGATCCCCCTCGAGCTGATCGAAGTCCAGGTCGGCAGCTATCTGGGCGAAGACGACATTATGCGCATCGACGATGTCTATGGCCGGCAATAGCGTCCGGGGGCGGTTGCTCGCGGCCGACTTGTATCGCTACCCTATGATGGCAAAGGGATGTCGTTGCGCCCCACGCTGACATAGGCAAAGCCTTTCTCGCCCATGGCGGGGGGCTTGTAGATGTTACGCAAATCGACGACAACGGGGCTGCGCATCAACGATTTGATGCGGTCGAGATCGAGAGCACGGAACTGATCCCACTCGGTGAGAATCACCATTGCGTCGGCACCGACCACGCAGGAAAAGGGGTCCTCGGCGGTCTCAAGCAGCGGCATCAGCTTGCGCGCTTCCGCCATCCCCTGCGGATCATAGGCGCGCACGCGTGCCCCGCGTGACAGCAACTCGGGCACGATGACCAGGCTCGGTGCCTCGCGCATGTCATCCGTGTTCGGTTTGAAGGTTAGGCCGAGCACGGCGATTAGCCTGTCGCGCACTGAGCCGCCACCTGCAGCAACGATCTTGCCGACCATCGCCATTTTACGCGCCGCGTTGGCTGCGATTACCGCGTTTACAATGCCGCTGGGAGCGCCGTATTTCTCAGCCATTGCGGCCAGCGCGGCGGTGTCCTTGGGAAAACAGGAGCCGCCGAAGCCCGGACCGGCATGCAGAAATTTGCCGGCAATGCGGCCGTCAAGGCCCATGCCACGCGCCACTTCCTGAACATCGACGCAGCACCTTTCACAGATGTCTGCCATCTCGTTGATGAACGTAATTTTGGTGGCGAGAAAGGCGTTCGAGGCATATTTGATCAGCTCCGCGGCGCGGCGGCTGGTAAAGAGAATGGGCGTTTCATTCAGAAACAGCGGCCGGTAGATCTCGCGCATCACTTGGCGGGCGCGCTCATCCTCAGTTCCTACAACGACCCGATCCGGCCGCTTGAAATCCTCGATCGCGGCGCCTTCGCGCAAGAACTCGGGGTTCGAGACGACGACGAACTGCGCTGCCGGCGCGGCCTCGCGGATGATGGCCTCGATCCGGTCATTGGTCGCAACCGGAACCGTCGATTTGGTGACTACCACGGTGAAGCCGGTCATCTGGGCGGCAATCTCACGTGCGGCATCGTAGATATACGACAAATCGGCAAAGCCGTCGCCACGCCGTGAAGGCGTGCCCACGGCGAGGAACACAGCATCGGCCGTCGCGACCGCCGCAGGAGATTCGGTCGTGAAGGACAATCGGCCGGCCGCAACGTTGGTTGCGATCAAGGCCTCCAGCCCGGGCTCGAAGATCGGCAGCGTCCCTTTCCTGAGCTGGGCGATTTTTTCGGCGTCCTTGTCGATGCATGTCAGCACATGCCCAAAGTCGGAAAAGCAGGCGGCGGACACCAGGCCCACATAACCGCTGCCGATCATCGCAATGCGCATGAGCTGACCCTCAGGCGTTTCGGTTGCGCCGTTCCTGTTCCTTCAGGACGGTGACGAGATCAGCCTCGACCATGTCGCGCACGAGCGTCTCGAAACTGGTCTTGTGGCGCCAGCCGAGCTTGGCACGCGCCTTGCTGGGGTCGCCGAGAAGCTGGTCAACTTCGGTAGGCCGGAAGTAGCGCGGATCGAGCTCGACCAGAACTTCGCCGGTCGTCCTCTCGATTCCTTTTTCCGACACGCCGGATCCCGTCCAAACGATCGTATGTCCAATGTGCGAGAAGGCTTTCTCCACGAACTCGCGCACGGAATGGCTCTCTCCCGTAGCCAGCACGTAATCGTCCGGCTTCTCCTGCTGCAGCATGAGCCACATCCCCTCGACAAAGTCGCGAGCATGTCCCCAATCGCGCAACGCATCGAGGTTCCCCAGGAACACTCTTTTCTGCAAGCCGCATTTGATCGCCGCGACCGCCCTGGTGATCTTGCGGGTCACGAACGTCTCGCCGCGAATCGGGCTTTCATGATTGAACAAAATGCCGTTGGAGGCGTGCATGCCATACGCCTCCCGGTAGTTGACCGTGATCCAGTGCGCATAGAGCTTTGCCGCCGCATAGGGCGAGCGCGGATAAAACGGTGTCGACTCGCTCTGCGGTATCTGCCGCGCCTTGCCGAACAGCTCGGAGGTTGATGCCTGATAGAATCGGGTTTGCTTTTCTCGCCCCAGTATCCGAATGGCCTCCAGCAAGCGCAGCGTGCCGAGCCCGTCGGCATTGGCGGTGTATTCGGGGGTCTCGAAAGACACCTGGACGTGCGATTGCGCTGCAAGGTTGTAGATTTCGTCCGGTTGGGTCTCCTGCACGATCCGGATGACGTTCGTCGCGTCCGTGACATCGCCGTAATGCAGGTGAAACGAGACATCGGGCTCGTGCGGATCGTGAATGAGGTGATCGATCCGCTCGGTATTGAAGGAGGAAGAACGGCGCTTCATGCCGTGAACCAAGTAACCTTTGCCGAGGAGGTACTCGGCAAGATAAGCGCCATCCTGACCGGTCGCGCCGCAGATCAAAGCGACTTTCCGTTCCGCCATCTTGCAACGTGTCCTTTTCGGCGGTCACTCGACTGTCAGCGCGACCTGTTCATTGGAGACGGAGCCGCGGGCGTCCCGCATGCCCTATCGGGAAAGCTGCGGTCGCTCAGCGTCGTTGAGTACCCGGCGCGGCGCGACCGGATAGAGAAGCCACACTATGGCGCCGGGCAGCGATCCAAGCGCGGCAGTCAGACCGAAGCAAACCGACAGGACGAGGGCTTGCTCAGGCGCAACGCCGTACCGCGCCAGCACGGTCACGACCGCGATCTCGCGAAGACCCCAGCCGTTGATCGATGCAGGCACAAGCGCGACGCCCGTCATGACCACGAACAGGAGAGCCACGTCAGAAACCGGCAGCATCAATCCCGCAGCCCGCGCGAGCGACCAGATCGTGCACATGGTGAGGGCGTGGATCAGGCAGGCGAAAGCAAAAATGAGCGGAATTCTCGGCCCGAGAAGGACGCGCCGAGCATCGGCGGCGAATTGTGCGATCCAACCCAGATAGCGCAGACGGTTGAGCAGCGGCAGGAGCACCGGCAGCAGCGCAAAGCCGGCAAGACCGACGACGAGCGCGCTTCCGTAGAGCGCAAGAACCATGTTGCGATAGCCCCCCAGCTCAGCGGTGGCGGGGGAAAGCAGCACAATAAAAAAACCCGCCGCGACGATGAGCGCGGCGCCAACACCGCGGTCGATCACGACACTGCTCACGGCATTACGCCAGTCAGAGCCGATGCGAACGAGGAGCCACGCGCGTATGCCTTCGCCCACCACATTGGGCAGTACTTGCGCGAAGAATAATCCGATCGCGGCAATGGCGATCATCGAGCTTTTGCTTATCCGTTCATGCACGGCAGCAAGACTGGTCAATATCTCGCGCCAGCGAGCTGCCAGCAGCGGTATTTGCAGCGTGATGGTCAGCGCAGCCAGCGCGATCCAGTGAAGTTTTAGCAAGGCGATGGAGCGGAAAATCTCCTTCAGGTCGAGTTTATGCAGCAAGTACCAGAAGCAAATTCCGGTCACCAGCAGCTTGAGCGCAACGATTGCGCTGCGCTCGAGCGAACGTGTCCCTACCTTGGCAGCATCGTCCGTTGCGCTCAGGCTCATTTTTACGATCTGACGAATCCGGCCGCGAGCTTCCTCAGGCGGCCAAGTCGGTACAGCAATCGGCGACCCTACCGTATTGGCCGATACATTCCCGAGGCGCAAGTCAACAATTTGCCCTACATGTGCGAGCAAAGACCATTTTTCGACACTTTCTTGCAGGCAGGGTGCCGAGGCTATATCAGTCATCCCCATGCTCGATCGCAAGCTCCGAGAGCGATATTTGGTCCGCTGCTTGGCGCCCCTCGCAGCGGGAGCGGCGGCCTTGCTGGTCGCCTGCAGCGAGCAGCAGAGGCAACAGGCTGCGCCCCCTGCGCCGAAGGTCACGGTTTCAAAACCGCTTCAGCGCACCATCGTAGACCAGGACGAGTATGTTGGCCGGTTTGTCCCTGTTGAGACGGTCGAGCTGCGTGCCCGCGTATCGGGTTATCTCGACAAAGTGCATTTTCAGGACGGCCAATATGTAAAGCAGGGCGATCTTTTATTCACGATCGACAAGCGGCCCTTCCAGAACACGCTGGACCAGGCCACCGCCAACCTGGAGACGGCAAAATCGAATCTCGTCTTTACGGAAGCGGATCTCGCGCGCGGCCAGCAACTGATGCGGGACCGCACCATCAGCGAGCAGGTTTTCCAGCAGCGCGCGCAAGCCTTCCGCAATGCGCAGGCCGCGGTGGCGGCGAGCGAGGCTTTGGTCCGTCAGGCCGCGCTGGACGTCGAATTCACGGAGATCAGGGCTCCGCTGAGCGGTCGCATCGGCGATCGCCGCGTGACGCCTGGAAATCTAGTGACCGGCGGCACCAGCTTTACCACTACTCTTCTCGGGGTCATCGTATCCACCGACCCGATCCGCCTCGAGTTCAGCTTCGATGAGGCCTCGCTGCTACGCTACGAACGTTTGGGACGGGGGGGACAAAACGAGGTCACCGGCCGCGGCAATACCACGGTCCGCGTGAAGCTCATCGACGAGCCGACGTTCTCCCATATTGGACGCATGGATTTTGTCGACAATCTAATCGATCGCGCCACGGGTACGATCCGAGGGCGCGCGCAGTTTTCCAATCCGGACGGGTTGTTCACCCCCGGGATGTTCGGCCGGGTGCAGGTTCCGGCCTCGGCACCCTATGAGGCGCTGCTCCTGCCGGATGCTGCGATCGGCACGGAACAGGCCCGCAAGTATGTGCTCGTTGTCGGGGACGACAACACGGCGGCCCAGCGCTATGTGAGCCTGGGCAACATTGCGGACGGATACCGCGTCGTGAAATCGGGGCTCAAACCCGAGGATCGCGTCATCATCAATGGGCTGGTCCGGGCGCGCGTGGGCGGGAAGGTGACGCCGGAGGAGGTGAGCCCTCCCGTGCAGGCAAGCGCCACTGCGCCGCAGAACGAATGACGCGGACAAGGCAGCACTCAAGCAGGCCATTGCGCGATGCGCATCTCGCATTTCTTCATTGATCGTCCGATCTTTGCTTGCGTTCTTTCCATCGTTTTCGTGATCCTCGGCGCGGTGGCGTACGCGCGCTTGCCCGTTGCGCAATATCCCGAGATCGCCCCACCCATCATCAACGTCACCGGCCAATATCCCGGCGCAAGCGCAGATATCGTTGCCAGCACGGTCGTTGCTCCCATCGAGGAGCAGATCAATGGCGTCGAGAACATGCTCTACATGTCCTCGAACTCGACCGCGGACGGCCGGTTCAGCATCTCGGTGAGCTTCGACCTAGGCACCAATCTCGATATCGCGCAGGTACAGGTACAAAATCGGGTTGCAATCGCGCAGCCCAGGTTACCTGCAGACGTGCGCCTGGTCGGAGTTACCGTCACCAAAAGCTCTCCCGACCTGATGCTGGTGGTCCACCTTTATTCGCCCGACAAGTCGCGGGATCCCCTCTTCATCTCGAACTACGCGACCTTGGAGATCAAGGACGAGCTTACCCGGATCGAGGGGGTAGGCTCGATTACCGTGTTCGGCAGCCGGGACTACGCGATGCGAATCTGGCTCGATCCGGACCGGCTGCAGTCGCTTGGATTGACTGCGGCCGATGTAACACTCGCGCTGCAAGGTCAGAACATTCAGGTTGCGTCCGGGATTCTCAACCAGCCACCCGTCGAGCGCGCTGGGGCATTCCAGGTTGCAGTCAAGACGCTCGGGCGTCTGGCCGATGCCGAGGAATTCGGCTCGATCGTCGTGAAGCAGTCGCCGGCGGCCGTCGTGCGCCTGCGGGACGTCGCAAAAATCGAGCTCGCGGCGCTCGATTACTCCTCCAACTCCTATCTCAACGTAGAGCCCGCGGTTGCGCTCGCCGTCTTCCAGCGACCCGGCTCGAACGCGCTGTCCACCTCGGAGGCGATCCGAGCGACGATGGACGAGTTGTCGAAGCGTTTTCCACCGGGGTTGGAATATAAGATCATCTACGATCCGACTCAGTTCATTCGGCAATCGGTCGACGAGGTTCAGAAGACCATTGCCGAGGCGATACTGCTGGTCGTACTTGTCGTCATCCTGTTCCTGCAGACTTGGCGCGCCGCGGTCATACCCCTTGTCGCCATACCGATCTCGCTGGTCGGCACGTTTTTCTTCATGGCGATTTTCGGTTTCACGCTCAACAACCTCAGCTTGTTCGGACTGGTGCTGGCGGTTGGCATCGTTGTGGACGATGCGATCGTCGTCGTGGAGAACGTCGAACGCAATATCGCCTCCGGTCTGTCGCCGCGTGAAGCCGCGATCAAGAGCATGAACGAGGTCGGTGCTGCCCTGATTGCCATTGCTCTGGTACTGTGCGCCGTATTCATCCCTTCGGGGTTCATTACCGGGATTTCCGGCCAGTTCTATCGCCAATTCGCGCTCACGATCGCGGGGGCGACGATCATCTCGCTTCTGGTATCGCTCACGCTTTCGCCCGCCCTCTGTGCCTTGTTGCTGCGGCCCCATCACGAGCGCTCACCGAGACTCTGGCAATACCCGCTCCACCTTGTTTTCCGCAGCTTCAATAGCGGCTACGACCTAATGGCGGCAGGATATGGGTGGCTCGCCGCACGGGTGGTCCGGCTGTCGCTGCTCATGCTTGTCGTCTATGCTGCTATTGTCCTCTTTGGGCTTGATCAATTCAGGCGGACGCCTGTGGGATTCATCCCGCAACTCGACCGCGGCTATCTGATCGCCGTCATTCAGCTCCCGCCTGGCGCCTCGCTTGCGCGCACGGACGAGGTAAACCGCCGCGCCACCCAGATCGCACGCCAAGTGCCCGGGGTTGCCGGTGCCGTGAACGTCGTCGGCTTCTCCGGGGCGACCTTCACCAACGCCCCGAATTCCGGCGCCATTTTTGTCGTGCTTGAACCCTTTGCTCAACGCGCCCATGACCCGCACAAATCTGCCAACGCCGTGCTGCGGGAGCTGTACGGCCGGCTCGCCTCGATCGAGGAGGCCTTGATCTTTGTTGTCCCGCCGCCGCCGGTGCAAGGGATCGGCAATGCGGGCGGCTTCCGCATGATGGTAGAGGATCGTGCCGGCCGCGGTCCGCAAGCGCTCCAGGAGGTCGTCGGAACGCTCATGGAGCGTGCTGCCAAGACGCCGGGCCTTGCTCAGGTTTTCTCGCTGTTCGAAACCGCGACCCCGGAGCTCTATCTCGATATCGATCGCACCAAGGCGCAGATGCTGGGTATCGCCGCCCCCGACGTTTTTGCAGCGCTGCAGATCTACATCGGCTCAATCTACGTGAACGACTTCAACCTGTTCGGGCGAACCTTTCGCGTGACGGCACAGGCGGCTGCCCCGTATCGGGTTGACCCCCGCGACATCCTCAATATTCGCGTCCGCAATGGGAGCGGGGGCACCGTTCCGCTCGGCTCCTTCACGACGGTTCGCGACACTGCCGGGCCTTATCGCGTCCCGCGCTACAATCTGTACCCGTCCGCCGAGCTCGATGGTGCCGCTGCCCCCGGCTATTCACAGGGCCAGGCGATGCAAATCATGGAAGGTCTCGCAAAGGAGCTCCTGCCGGACGGCTTCAATTACGAATGGACCACACTCGCGTTCCAGCAGATTCGCGCCGGCAACACCGCAATGTTCGCGTTCGTGCTGGCGGTAACTTTCGTGTTCTTGGTCCTTGCCGCACAGTTCGAGAGTCTCACCTTGCCGCTCGCCGTCATCCTGATCGTGCCCATGTGCCTGGTTGCTTCCATTCTCGGCGTCGTATTGCGCGGCCAAGACAACAACATTCTCACCCAGGTCGGCTTCGTGGTATTGATCGGGCTCGCCGCGAAAAACGCCATTCTCATCGTGGAGTTTGCCAGGCAGTTGGAGGATCAGGGCAGAGATCTCTTGTCCGCGGCAACCGAAGCAGCCCGCCTGCGGCTCCGACCGATCCTTATGACCTCGCTGGCATTCATTTTCGGGGTGACGCCTTTGGTCTGGGCGGTCGGCGCAGGTGCCGAGCTGCGACAGGCGCTGGGCACGGCCGTGTTTTTCGGAATGATTGGGGTTACCCTGTTCGGCCTGATCTTCACCCCGGTGTTTTACGTGGTCACTCGCTGGGCACAGGCGAGGCGCCAGGCAGCTATCTCGCTTCCCAGGCCAGCGGAATAGCCGCCACGGCATCATGATCAGATTTGGTTTCGGCCAACCGGCGATGCGCAAGGAGGACGAGTCGCTGTTGCGCGGCGTGGGCCGTTTTGCGTTGCAGATTTCGGTCTAAAGGTAGTCATACACAGTGTGCTGCGCTCACGGCATGCGCATGCCCGATCTTCTTAACGCGACATTCGATCGCACCCAGGTAATGCCGGCCGATTCCCCGCATTCGTTTTCGAGACCCGGGGCAGGGAAGGCGGGGCGTCTTTACGCCATAATCGGGCTCCCTATGCTCACGTCCAGGTGAAGACCGGCTCGTCGAGGCTTATCCGACCACCAGCGCGCATCGACCACCAGCGCGCATCGCGGCGGGCCGGGCGCGGGGGTCAGCAAGGATCATAATATCCTCATGGTTGGCTTGGGTCGCGCCACCAAGTCTCGGGAAGATAACCGTAGAGCGACGTCGCCCGAGGACGACCGATTCGCGTCCAGCGGGCAACCCATTGCTCCGGCAGGTGGAACAATGGGATCGTATAGAACCCGGAGATCAGAACGCGATCGAGCGCGCGCACTGCCGACACAAACTCGGGTCGAGTTTGCGCCTTCAGCAGCGCGGCTATCAATGCATCGACTGCCGGGCTCTTGATGCCCATGTAATTGCGCGTGCCGGGCTGATCGGCCGCGGTCGAGCCCCAGTAGAACGTCTGCTCATTGCCGGGAGACAGCGATTGCTCCCAGCGGTGGTCGATCATGTCGAAGTCGTAATTGACGCGTCTGGCTTCGAATTGAACCGCATCGACCAAGCGCACGCGAGCCGTAATGCCGGCCCGCTTGAGGTTCTGAGAGAAGACGAGCGCAAGGCGCTCCTCATCTCTCTCGGTGACCATGATTTCGAAAGTGAAGGGCCGCCCACTGCTGTGATCGACCAGGGTGCCGCCGCGCAACTCGAATCCGGCGGACGCGAACAGGTCGAGCGCGCGTTTCAGTGTCCTGCGGTCGCGACCCGAGCCATCGCTGACCGGCGGCGACCACGTGCCTTCCAGCACGTCCGGCCGCACAGCATCGGGGAATGGTACGAGCAACTCTCTTTCGCGGGCATCCGCGGGACGCCCGTGCGACGACAACTCGGAACCATCGAAATAGCCTGCCGTACGCCGATACAGGTCAAAGAAATAGCTTCGATTGACCCATTCAAAGTCGAAGAGATAGGACAACGCTTCGCGCACGCGCCGATCTCGGAAAATCTCCCGGCGGGTGTTGAACACAAAATAGTTGCTCGGCTTGGGCAGACCGGTGCGGTAGGCTTCCTTTACCACCAGCCCGTCGCGCAGTGCGGCAAAAGAATACGCCGTCTGCCAGCGTGTCGGATCGCGCTCCTCCCGCGCGTCGTAGAGGCCGCGTTTGAATGCCTCCATGTACGAGTTGGCTTCCCTGTAAAAATCATAGCGGATTTCGTCGAAGTTCCAGAGGCCCCGATTGATCGCAAGATCGCGCGCCCAATAGTCCGGGTTGCGCTTCAAGGTGATGCTCTTTCCCGGATCCACGGTGCTCACGGTGTAGGGACCGCTTCCAAGCAGCGGCCGGAACGAGGTTTCCTCAAACCTGTCCGCATCGACTGAGTGCTCGGCGAGCACCGGCATAAGTCCGAGGATCAGCGGCAGCTCACGGTCGTCGCTTCCGGAAAGCTCGAAACGTATTGCCCCCTCGCCGACAATCTCCGCCTTGGAGACCTTGCTGTAATAAGTGCGATAATTCGGGCGGCCCTTGTCCCGCAGAAGCTTCCACGAAAAAACGACATCCTCCGCCGTAACCGGCGAGCCGTCTGAAAATCGGGCTGCAGGATCAAGGTGGAAAATTACGTAGCTGCGCTCGGGATCCGTTTCCACCGATTTCGCGATCAAGCCATACAGACTGAACGGCTCGTCATATCCGCGTGCCATCAAGCTCTCGACCACATAGCCGCGCATGGAGGGCGGTGCTATTCCCTTCACGATGAGCGGGTTGAGACTGTCAAAGGTGCCGAGCACGCCTTGAACAAAGTGACCGCCCTTTGGCGCTGTCGGGTCGGCATAGGGGAGCCGGGTGAAGCCCTCGGGCATAGCCGGCTGGCCCTGCATCGCTATCCCGTGGCGTGATTCCCCAGCCCACGCGCTCGCGCAGCAGCATCTCCCGATGAGAAGGACGAGCAGAAGGGCGCAGGGCCATGTCCGTCTAACCGACCGACGAAATACCGACCCAAGAAGGCTGGACGCCATCGCTCCACCAAGCCTGGATAGCTGGGCAAGCATACTGGCGAGCTTGCGCGCTTTGTTGCTGCTGCCGAGGATGCCCTGCCAGTTATCACCAGTAATTCGTGGCCCCTTGCGCTCATAGAGGAAGCCTGTGTCCTTAACCCCAGGGGTGAAATTGGCAAGTGTTGCCGCGGGTGCGGTCACGCTCCTGCCGCATTTGGTGACGACACAGCCGTGGATGGGGCGACCGTTCCGGCCGTGGTGCCGTCGAGAGCGGGAAGCAAGAGGGTTCTGTCGATGAATCACTGGTTGGTTTCTGCGCCGGCCCGGCCGGGTGCTCGTGCGTTGGCCATCGCAGCAGCATCGACCTTGCTCACCGCGTTGATTGCCTCCGGCGCATTGGCTCAGGGACCACCTGCTCCTGCGGCGCCGAAACCGGCTCCGAAAGCCGCTCCGAAAGCGGCGCCGGGTTCCAAGCCCGCGGAGGCTCCCGCTGCTGCCCCGCAAGGCCAAGCTCAGGGCGGCCAGAGCGAGCAACCTCAACTGATTTTCTCGCCGTGGACAAAGTTCTGCCTCAAGGGCCAGGAGGCAAACGCCAAGCAGGTTTGCTTTACCGGCAAGGACGGTCGGGTGGAATCTGGCATGCCCGTGGTTGCTGCTGTCCTGATCGAGCCCGAAAACGAGCCGAAAAAGGTTCTGCGCGTCACCTTGCCGCTGGGCATGTCGCTCCAACCTGGCACACGCGTCATTGTCGATAACGGCCAGCCGATGACCGGACCCTACGTCATTTGCTTCAACAACGGCTGCATGGCTGATTATGAGGCCAGCGGGGAATTGATCGGCAAGCTCAAGAAGGGGCAGGGGCTGGTTATTCAGGGCATCAATGGTGCAGGGCAGCCCATCAGCCTCGTCGTGCCGCTCAGCGATTTTGCGAAGGCCTATGACGGTCCGCCCACCGATCCCAAGGTATTCGAAGAGCAGCAGAAAAAATTGCAGGAAGAACTGCAGCGACGGGCCGAGGAAGCACGCAAGAAGCTCGAAGGTCAGCAGCAGGCTGCCCCGACACGCTAGCGCGATGTGGTCGGACGCCGTGTGTGGCCGCCGGCTTGCTCGGGCCATCCATCTCGCTGAGGCGCCTACCACGTAGATACCCGGCCGGCGCAGGCAAGTTTACGCGGTCTGCACAAGCTTGACTGCGTAACCCCGCATATCGCCAGTCGCGCGATCCGCTAATTGAGCATCGCATTGCGCGGGCGGTAGCTGCCCTTCTCATCCCGATCAAACACTTCCGCAACCTGCGGATGGCGCACCGGCTCTCCCGACGTATCCGGGAGCAGGTTCTGCTCCGAGACGTATGCGATGTACTCGGTCTCCGCATTCTCGGCGAAGAGGTGATAGAACGGCTGATCCTTGCTCGGGCGCACCTCCGCCGGAATGGATTGATACCATTCCTCGGTATTGTTGAATTCGGGGTCTATGTCGAAGATCACACCGCGAAACGGAAACAGGCGGTGCCGCACCACCTGGCCGATCTGGAACTTCGCATTGCGCATCTTGCTCATGGCCGCGACGCTCCTCGTCCCGTTACAGATCGTAGCGCTCCGCCAGTTGCGGATCCTTGTCGGCCGCTAGACGAGCAAGGTCAAGCAGCACCTTGGCCTGTTTCCATGTCGCGTCATCCTGCATTTTGCCATCGATCATGACCGCACCGCTTCCATCCGGCATGGCTTGAACGATTCGTTTTGCGAATGCAATTTCCGCAGGGTCGGGCGAAAACACGCGCTTGGCAATAGGGATCTGGCTCGGATGCAGTGTCCAGGCACCGACACATCCCAGAAGAAAGGCATTGCGGAATTGCGCCTCGCAGGCTTCCGGATCGGAAAAGTCGCCGAATGGGCCATAGAATGGCTTGATTCCGGCCGCCGCACAGGCGTCGACCATCCTGGCAAGCGTGTAATGCCATAGATCCTGTTGGAAGGCAGCCCGCGTCGTCCCTTTGCTCGGGGGATCCGCGAGAACCTTGTACTCCGGGTGCCCGCCGCCAACACGCGTGGTCTTCATCGCACGTGAGGCGGCGAGATCGGCCGGTCCCAGGCTCATCCCGTGCATGCGCGGTGATGCGGCCGCAATTGCAGTGACGTTGTCGACCCCTTCGGCGGTCTCGAGGATGGCATGGACGAGGATGGGTTCTTGCACGCCGTGCCGTGCTTCGAGCTGGGCAAGGAGCTGGTCGATGTAGTGGATATCCCAAGGTCCTTCGACCTTGGGAAGCATGATGACGTCGAGCTTTTGCCCCACCGCGCCGACAATCTCGACAACGTCGTCAAGCACCCACGGCGAGTTGAGCGCGTTGACACGGGTCCACAGACCCGTCTCTCCGAATTCGTTCGCCCTGGCCATTTCGATGAAACCGCGCCTCGCCGCGATTTTAGCCTCCGCAGGAATGGCATCCTCCAGGTTGCCAAGCACGGCGTCGACATCGGCGATCAACTCAGGAATCTTCGCGCGCAGCTTCTCGACATGCGGAGGCACAAAATGGATCATGCGCTCGAGCTTGACCGGCAATTGCACGAGCGGCGACGGAGCCCCGATCGCGAGTGGTTTGAGGAAATTACGCGGGAGCTTCATTGCCTTGCATCCGGTGCGTAGGGGCACCGCAGTGCGTCGCCCTTGACCGGGCGAGGCGATGCATCGCCCGAGCGAGGCTACGGTATGGTGTTAAATTGAGGACGCCAAGAGGCATTCGGAGCGGCCTGCTCAGAGCGCCTCGCCACGCATGAGACGCGGTTGGCCAAAACGCGGCTCCACCCCCTCGTGCATCGCCGTCCGGCGAAGCGAAGGCATGCGATCCATCGAGAACAGGGCAAGCGAGCGCGCCGCCTGCATAGGGAGGAAGTCCGAGAGCAGGCTGCGATTGAGCAGATCTACAGCGAGCGTGCGGCTGGCAATATCCGCCTGGCGCATGCGGTGGTAACGATCGGTGACCTCGCTCGTACCCATATCGTACCCGCGGCGATGCGCGCTGACGGCGAGCTCGCTAATGGCCGCAGCGTCCCGCAGGCCGAGATTGAGACCCTGTGCCCCGATTGGGGGAAGCGTATGCGCCGCCTCGCCCACCAGAACGATGCGGTGAGCGCCAAAGCGTATCGCTGTCCTGACCTCAAGCGGAAACGAGGCGCGTGCTGGCTCGACATCAATCTTGCCGAGGAGCGAGTGCGACCGTTGCTCGATCTCTTGCCCGAGCGAATTCCGGGGCAGCGCCAGGATAGTAGATGCTTCATCCGGATGAACGACGAAGACCAGGCTGGAACGCCGGCCCGGCAATGGCACGAGCGTAAAGGGACCAGTGTGCGTATGAAACTCAGTCGAAGTGTCCCCATGCGGCCGGTCGTGAGACAGATTGAAGGTCAGCGCAGTCTGGGCATAGCTGCGAGAACTGGTGCGTATCCCTGCGGCGCTGCGGCACAGGGAATCGCGCCCGTCGGCTGCTATGACCAGCCGACAAGTCACCGACGCACCATTTGTCAACGCTACGGTCGCGACGCGCTCAGCAATCTCGAGTGTGGCGGCCTCGTCCGCGACCCACATCAGCGACGGAAGCGCTCGTGCACGCTGTTCGAGGGCAGCCAGGAGAAACCGGTTTTCAACGTTGTGCCCGAATTTCTCCAATCCGATCTCGTCTGCCTGAAAAAGCACCTCCGGTGCTCGGACCAGCCGCCCCGTATCGTCCACCATTCGGATGGCTCGCAGAGGAGCAGCATCGCAGCGGCAGCGCTCCCAAACGGCGAGGGTGGCGAGGGCGTTTACAGAGCCGTGGAGCAGGGCAGTCGTGCGGGGGTCGGCATGGTTGACTGCTTTGGCGACGAGAACAGTTTCGACACCGGACGAGGCGAGCGCAATGGCCGCTGTCAACCCTGCGGGCCCGCCGCCTACGACCACGCACTCGGCATGCATCCTCGTCATTCTGCGTACGCTATAGTGTTTTCCCACCATTCAGGAGCCGATTTTGCGACCGCTGAGCCGAGCCTGTGCTTTCGGGGTGCATATTTTCACCTCTGCCGGAGCTGCCGTGGCGCTCGCCGCGCTGGCATTTGCAGTGGCAGCGCAATGGACGGCCATGTTTCTGTGTCTTGGCATTGCCCTCATCATTGATGGAGTAGACGGTACCTTGGCGCGGTACCTCAAGGTCGCCGCAGTCCTGCCGCGCTGGTCCGGTGATGTGCTCGATCTCATCGTCGATTTCGTCACCTATGTATTCGTCCCGGCTTATGCGATCAGCGCCGGCGGATTCCTGCCGATAACCTTCGCAATACCTGCGGGAGCCATCATAGTGATCACTGCCGCGCTCTATTTCGCCGATCGGCAGATGAAGCTGGCCGGCAACTACTTTCGCGGCTTTCCTGCGCTGTGGAACGTGGTGGCGTTCTATCTGTTTCTGCTCAGGCCTGGTCCGTGGCTGGCGGGCTTCATCATTCTCGGCCTTGCAGCACTCACGTTTGCGCCGATCAAGTTCCTGCATCCTATTCGGGTGAGGCGGTGCCGGGCGCTCAACATGGCAGCGTTGCTCCTGTGGTCCATTCTGGCCCTGGTTGCCGTTGCCCAGCGGCTCGACCCGCCTGCATCGGTCACGGCCGGATTGGTGACGATCGCCTTGTATTTTCTCGCGGTGGGTTGGACCGACCGTCAGCCCGGATCATGATTAGCACGGCAGGCGCTTGATCCGGGGGCTTTGCTGAGAGAAATTGCGCCGGTTCCATCGGGGCGCAATCCTCTGAACACATACGCAGGAGTGACAGCAATGGTCGCAGCAGTCCGAGTACATAAGGTGGGGGGCCCCGAGGTGCTCACCTACGAGGACATCCCGGTGGGGGATCCCGGCCCCGGGCAAGTCAAGGTCAGGAACCATGCCTGCGGGGTCAATTTCATTGACACCTATTTCCGCATGGGCATGTACCCATCCCCGGTCGGGCTGCCGTTCGTCTCCGGTAACGAAGGCGCCGGAGAGGTCGTCGCGATCGGCCCGGGCGTCACTGAGGTCAAGGTCGGAGACCGTATCGGCTATGTGGCGGGGCTTGGCTCCTATGCAGCGGAGCGGCTACTGCCCGCCGACCGCGCTGTGAAGCTCCCTGACAACATCAGCTATGAGCAGGCTGCCGCCATGATGCTCAAGGGCCTGACCGTGCAATACCTGGTGCGGCAGACCTATAAGGTCCAGAAAGGCGACAACGTGCTGATCCAGGCCGCTGCGGGTGGCATTGGCCTGATTGCAAGCCAATGGGCCAACCATCTCGGTGCCAATGTCATCGGGACGGTCGGCTCCAAGGACAAGGCCGAACTCGCCAGGAAGAACGGCGCGCACCATACCATCCTCTACCGCGAAGAAGATTTCCCCGCGAAGGTGAAGGAGATTACCGGCGGCAAGATGTGCGCGGTCGTGTACGACGGCGTGGGCAAGGCGACTTTCCCGGCCTCGCTCGACTGCCTCAAGCCGCTTGGGATGTTCGTGAGCTTCGGCAATGCCTCCGGGCAAATCGAGGCTTTCAACATCAATATTCTGCAGACCAAGGGCTCGTTGTTCGCCACCCGCCCAACGCTCAACACCTATGCGGCAAAACGCGAGGATTTGCTCAAGATGGCGAGCGAGCTCTTCCAGGTCGTCGGCAGCGGAGCGGTCAAGATTCCGGTCAATCAGAAATATTCGCTCAAGGACGCGCAGAAAGCGCACCGGGATCTCGAGAGTCGCGCCACTACAGGATCGAGCATCCTGCTGCCGTAAACCACGATCTCCGTCGAGTGGGCAAATCGCGCGGCACCGGCAGCGCGGCGCGCCTTTGTCCACCCTACGGCGGTATTCCGGAGTCGAGGTCAAATCAGCGCAGCAATGCGCCCGAGCGCTGGATGATCGAGCACGTCCGGGCCGAGACGCGGAAGGCCGATCACCTCGATGACGTCCGCGAAGCGTTGGAGTGTCGCAACGGTCTCGTCGAGCGATGCGGCGCTTGTGGGACTCTCGCTTACGACCACGCCCGCCACGTCCAGATTGCGCCGCGCCAGCACTTCCAACGACGTCAATGTATGACTGAGCGTGCCGACGTAGCTCCCGGCCACGAGGACGAGCGGTAGACGCAGCACGGACATGAGATCAAGCACGGTGCGGTGCTCGTCCAGTGGCACCATGATCCCGCCGATACCCTCGATGAGAACGACGTCCGGTTTCGCGCTCAAAGCCTTTCGGCAGAACTCGACCACGTGAGCAAACGCGATAGTGCGCCCTTCCTGCCTGGCGGCGATGTCCGGCGACAACGGTGCCATGAATCGCCAAGGCGATATTCCGTCGATTTCCTGCAGCGAGACAGGAGCTTCGAGCGCCGCCAGCAGCGCGGCAGGATCGCTGTCCTGCCAGCTCTTCACGTCAAAACCGGTAACGACAGGCTTGATTGCGCGCACCGTCGTTCCTTCGCTGCGCAGATACCGTATCAATGCCGTCGTGAGAAAGGTCTTGCCGATATCGGTGCCGGTGCCGGTGATAAAGACAGCTCTCATTGTGCGGGAATTTCGAGAGCGTCGGGACGGACAGCGACGCGGCTGCGGACGATCTCGGCGAGTCGATTGATTTCGTCGTCCGGGTGTTGTGCTGTAAAGGTCAACCGCAGGCGCGCCGTGCCCTGCGGCACAGTCGGGGGTCGAATGGCTGTGACCAGGAACCCGTTTTCCTCCAGTAATTGCGAGGCTGCAAGCGCCGCTTCGGCTTCGCCCAGGAGAACCGGGACGATCGGGCTTTCCGGCTCCGGCAGCTGGGCGGCGCCGGCAAACGCCTTGGCCTTGGCCAGCGGCAGGGCTGCATATTCCGGCTCCTGCTCGATCAGATCGAGTGCCGCGATTCCCGCAGCCACTGCCGCCGGCGGCAAGCCGGTCGAGTAGATCAAGGTGCGGGCACGATTGCGCAGAACGTCCACGACTGCGGCGGAGGCACAGATATAGCCGCCATAAGCCCCCAATGCTTTGGAAAGCGTTCCCATCTGCAAGGGAACATCAGCCTTCTTGCCTTGTGCGAAATTCGAGCCGCGTCCTGAGCCAACGACCCCGAGCCCATGGGCATCATCCGACAACAACCAGGCGTCGTAATGCTGGGCCAGGGCTGCAAGTCCGTGCAGAGGAGCGATGTCGCCATCCATCGAAAACACGCCATCGGTGGCTATGAGCACGCGGTCGTAGCGTCTGCGCTGCTCGGAAAGAAGCACCTCGACATGACCCAGATCCGCGTGGCGGTAAGGAACAACTGCAGCCCGCGCGAGCCGTGACCCGCCCCACAGGCAGGCATGGGCCAGCTCGTCGATCAGGATGAGATCCTCGGGACCGCTGAGCGCCGGAATGATTCCCAGATTGGCGAGATAGCCCGACCCGAACACGCAAGCCGCTTGCGTGTCCTTGAGCTGCGCCAAGCGACCTTCCAGCTCGGCATAGAGCGGATGATTGCCGGTAACCAGGCGAGATGCTCCGGCGCCCGTCCCATAGAGGCGCAGCGCCTGGGTTGCCGCCTCGATCACGGCGGGATGATGTGTCAGATTGAGATAATCGTTGCAGCAAAAGGACAGCAAACGACGGCCATTGCGCAGCATCCAGATTCCGGTCACCCGAACCGTCTCGACCAGCACGCGGCGCAGGCTGCTGCGCTCGAGCTCTGCGAGCTTGGCCGTGGCGAATTCATCGAGAGAGCGCATGGCGCGGCCGGAACCCTGTTGCTCAGCCCGTAGCGTGGGCAAAATCGTCTGACGTACGGTGCCGCATGGGCAGCACAGGCGAGCTTACGCAGTCTGCCCAAGCGCGACGGCCTTGCGTGCACGATCGTCCCCATTCAAACCGGGGAGAAGCTCTGCCCATGCGGTTGACGATACGCAACGTACGTTTTTGTACACCCTACAGTCCCAGTCAGAATGAAGGCACTGGATATGGAATGGAAGGGGCCAAATGTCACCCGAGGTTGATGGCGAGGCGCCGCTATCCTGGTATGAGGCTGGCCTGAAGCACGTCTGGCTGCCTTATGCGCAGATGAAGACGGCGAGCTCGCCGTTGCCGGTTGCCCGCACGCAAGGGAGCCGCATCGTGCTCGCTGATGGTCGCGAGCTCATCGACGGCATCGCCTCGTGGTGGACCGCCTGTCATGGCTACAACCACCCTCATATTCGCGCGGCCATCGAGGGTCAGCTCGCGATCATGCCGCACGTGATGCTCGGCGGTTTGGTGCACGAGCAGGCGCTCACGCTGGCGCGCCGGTTGGCGGCGCTGCTGCCGGGCGATCTCGATCGCGCATTTCTTTCAGAATCGGGCTCGGTTGCGGTTGAGATCGCAATGAAGATGGCCATTCAGTTCTGGCGTAATCGAGGCCGTCCCACGCGAACAAGGTTTCTGGCGTTCACGGGCGCCTATCACGGCGACACGACGGGTGCGATGTCAATCTCCGATCCCGGTACGGGGCTACACGCGGCGTTCGCGTCGCTGTTGCCCGAGCACGTCATGATCGACCTGCCAACCGATGAGAAAACGGTTGCCGATTTTGCACGCTTTCTCGATAAGCACGCGGACAAGCTTGCCGGAATCATCGTCGAGCCGCTGGTCCAGGGCGCGGGCGGCATGCGATTTCACGCACCGAAGGTGCTGAGCCTGTTGGTGGAAGCGGCGGTCAGATACGAGCTCCTCCTGATATGCGATGAAATCTTTACCGGGTTCGGGCGTACCGGGACCATGTTCGCCTTCGAAGCGGCCGGCATCGTGCCCGATATCGTGACGCTCTCGAAAGCAATCACCGGAGGGGCCCTGCCACTGGCGGCCACCATCGCTCGTACCAAGATATTCGATGGGTTCTTGTCGGACGATCCAGGCGAAGCGCTGATGCACGGGCCCACCTATATGGGCAATGCACTCGCCTGTGCAGCCGCCAATGCCTCGCTCGACTTGTTCGAGCAGGAGCCGCGGCTGGCGCAGGTGAGCGAGATCGCAGCTCGGCTGGAGCAGGGCTTGGCGCCCTGCCGAGATCTCCCCGGTGTGAAGGACGTGCGCGTGTTGGGTGCAATCGGCGTGGTCGAGCTTGAACGCATCGACGATCTGGAGCGATTGCGCGCACGGTTCGTGGAGGAGGGGACATTCATCCGCCCGTTCGGCTCGATCGTATATCTCACGCCGGCGTTTACCGTTGCGGAGCACGAGCTCGCCAAGCTGACAAGCACGATCGTAAAAGTGTTGCGCGATGCCTTGGGAGATTGTCGGCAAAGCACGTAGGGGAGGGTTTCAGACCCAAGCCCACAGTCCCGGATATCCTGGCGCACGCCTTGCGCAGAGACCCAGCGGAAGCACGGTCGAGCGCCAAGCCGCATCCACGCCTCTGGATTAGAATCCCACCGCCGTTCCGTGCAGATCGTAGGCCTCGGCGCGCTCGATCTTGACCGTGGCGATCTCTCCCACGCGCAGAGGGCGGCGACTCGACACGAAAATGGAACCGTCGATCTCCGGCGCGTCCCCCTTGCTGCGGCCTTTCGCGGCAAAACTGCCCGAGGTCGCGCTTGCCGCGCGGGAAGCAGGGCCGCTCACCTCGTCGATGATGATCTGCTGACGTGTTCCGATCTTGCGGCGAAGTCGCCTCGTCGAGATTGCCTGCTGGCACTGCATCAAACGATGCCAGCGCTCCTCCTTAATCTCATCAGCGACCGCCGCAGCGAGATCGTTCGCGCGGGCTCCCTTGACCGGCTCGTAACGAAAGCAGCCGACCCGGTCGAGCTCGGCCGCATCGAGCCAGTCCAGGAGGAACTGGAAATCGCCTTCCGTCTCACCGGGAAAACCGACAATGAAGGTCGAGCGAATGCTGAGCTCGGGACAGATCTGCCGCCAACGTGCGATGCGTTGCAGGGTTTTTTCCTGGCTCGCCGGGCGCTTCATGCGCCTGAGCACAGACTCGGCTGCATGCTGGAACGGGACGTCGAGATAGGGCAGCAGCTTGCCTTCGGCCATCAGGGGAATGACTGCATCCACGTGCGGGTAGGGATAGACGTAATGCAGCCGCACCCAGACCCCGAATTCGGCAAGCGCGCTCGCCAGGTCGAAAAACCGCGAGAGCACGGTTCGACCCTTCCATTCGCTGGCCGCAAATTTCAGGTCCGTGCCGTACGCCGAAGTATCCTGCGAGATGACCAGCAACTCCTTCACTCCGGCGGCAACCAGACCCTCGGCTTCGCGCAGCACGTCAGCAGCACGCCGTGAGACCAGATCGCCGCGCAGCCTGGGGATGATGCAGAAGGTGCAACGGTTGTTGCAGCCTTCGGAAATCTTCAGATAGGCATAGTGACGTGGCGTCAGCTTCACACCTTCGGGCGGGACAAGGTCGAGGAAGGGATGGTGACGCGGCGCTACGGCGCGATGAACCGCCTCGATCACGCTCTCGTATTGTTGCGGCCCGGTGACCGCTAACACGCGCGGAAATGCATCTGTAATCTTCTCGGGGTCGGCGCCCATGCAGCCAGTAACGATCACCCTGCCGTTCTCATGGAGCGCCTTGCCGATGGCGGCAAGGGACTCCGCTTGGGCGCTGTCGAGAAAGCCGCAGGTGTTTACCACGACGAGATCGGCGGCGCAATGATCGTGGATCAGCTCATAGCCCTCGGCGCGCAGTCGCGTAATGATACGCTCGCTGTCAACCAGCGCCTTGGGGCATCCGAGCGAGACGAAGCTCACTTTCGGCGCCGTGGCGTCCGCGGTGATATCGTGGTTGGACATGACGGCAGAGCTAGCCGACCACATCGGATGCTGCAAGCAGGGCTTTTCATGGATTAACAAGCACCATGCCAGCACGCTACGAGGAAATTCACCGGGAGCACACCGCCGTCGTGGTCCGCAAGTCAGAGCGCAGCAAAAAAGTGTTCGGCCCGGCACTCGCTGACGGGGAGGCGATGGCAGGCGAGATGGCGCGGGAGATGGCAGCAGATCCGCCTGCGCGAGCGGATGGATCAGCTCTAGCCTACGATGCGACGGCAGCGCAGAACTGAATTATGATCCCGACCAGCGCGGCGGCCGCTTGTCCAGGAACGCACGCAGTCCTTCCTGGGCCTCCTCGCTCCTAGCAGCGTTACAGAACACGTCGACAGCCTCGGCGATCTTGCGGCGATAATCGTTCGCGCGCATGAAGGCCGCGCGTCCGAGCCTCACTGCCGCCGGGGATTTTGCGGCAAAGCTGCGCGCGAGCGCCAGGGCTTGGGCTCGCACGCTCTCGTCCGGCGCAACCCTGCTTACCAAACCAAGCAATGTCGCTTCATCCGCGCCAAAGCTGCGGCCGCTGAACAACAGCTCGAAGGCGCGATGGCGACCCACGATCGCCGGCAGGTGCGCAAAATGGATGGCGGGAACGAGCCCGAGATCGATCTCAGGATAACCGAACGTGCTGCTTTCGCCTGCGATCAATACATCGCAGGAGATGGCGAGCGTCATGCCGCCTCCGCGCGCTGCGCCGGTCACCGCGGCGATCGAGGGCTTGCCCAGATTGTATTGAACATCGGCCAGCTCGATATAAAGTTTCTCGAGGTATCTGCGCACCTGCGCTTCCGATTGATCGAGCAGGGCGCGAAGGTCGAGCCCTGCACAAAACCGACCCGGCAAGCCGCTGGTGAGCACAACAGCCCGGACAGTGCGGTCGGAACCCACCTGCCGCAGCTTCTCCATGAGCCGATCGAGCAGGGGAAGGTCGAGTGCATTTACCGGCGGACGCGCGAGACTGATTTCCGCGATGCTGTCGGAGATCTCGCAGCGCAGGGGTGGAACCATGCAATCCGGGAAGTGAGGGCCCGTGCCGGGGGCACCTTCAACTATTAGCTTGAACCGTATTCACATGAGCGGCTTCCCCGGTTGCCAAGGCGGCAAGGATTTTCTCCACCAGGAGGCGTGCCGAATCAGCGCTCAGCTCCACTGCCACGCGCTCGCGTCCGCCCTCCGCTTCATTGATGAAGTCGATCCCGAGTGCATGATCGAGGGGGGAGTGGAAGGGGTGATCGTAATAGACGTTTGCGGTATCGATGCGCATCCAGCCGTTCGGGCCTTTGGCGCTGCCAAGGAGCTTTGTCTTCTCGACGATATAAGAGCACATGCGCCTTCTCCCTTTATGCTTCGTTCAGGCCGCTCGCGCCACGCCTGCGGTTGCGAGGTGCTTGTCGAAAAACGCGATTACCTTGTTCCAACCGTCCTGCGCCTGCTCGGGACGGTAGGCGAGCCGCGAGGCGTTGAAGAATGCGTGGCCGGCACTATCGTAACGGTGGAACTCATAATTCTTGCCGAGCCTCTTCAGCACCGACTCGGTACGGTTCACCTGGTCTCGGTTGGGGTTTTCATCATCGTTGCCGAACAGCCCGAGCAGCGGGCAGCGCATGTGCTCCGTGAGCTCGATCGGCGCAACCGGACGTTTGGCGTTGAGCTGCTTTTTGTCGTCTACGATCACGTTGCCGCCCCAGCAATCGATGGCGGCATCGATATCCGGGTGCGTGCAAGCGGCAAGATAGGCGTGGCGTCCACCGGAACAGAAGCCGATCACTCCGACTTTTCCATTTGAATAGGCCTGCGCCCGCAGGAGCTCCATGCATCCCTTTACATCCCCCATGACCTGCTGGTCGGGCACCCCCCCGGCTGCGCGCACGCGCGCCCCCACATCATCGGGGCTGCCGGATCCTTCACGGAAATACAGGTGAGGCGAAATGGTCGGCAAGCCATGATGGGCGAGCTTGCGCGTCGCTTCCTTGATCCACTCATCCCATCCCGGCATGTGATGGATCAGGACCACGCCTGGCCACGGGCCCGCGCCGAGTGGGCGGGCATAGTAGGCCTGGCCGACATCGCCGTTGTGACCGCGAAACGCGACGGTTTCCGCAAGCATGCTTTCATAGCTCATAATTTCTCACCTCGATCGCTCTGGTAGCCGAGCAAGTCGGCCAAAGCCGGCTTGCCGACGGATTGCGCTGGCTATTCAGCCCGACTAGCCCCGCGGGCATTTGTACAGCAGCGCCTTGTAGGTCTGGTCCTGGTCCGAAAAATCAATGGTGTGGTCCTCGCGGAAGGTAAAGCTGATGTCTCCCAGCATCTGGCTCCCACCAGGCCCCGGACATTCGACGTGCATCGAATATGTCTTGCCCTCGCGCTTGGTTTCAAGAATGGTACACAACCCAAACACCGAATCGATCTGGGTTGGGGTGATCTTGACCCGCGCGGCGGTTGCGTCCGTCTCGTCGGCCTTGCACGGTTGGTTCTCGGTGTAGGTGCCGATGAGCGCGGAGTCGTCATCACCCAAGGCTGTCGAAGCCGCGCCCAGAGCCGCCACTGCGAGAATACTGACGAGTTTGACAACGGGCCGATACACCTGAATCCCTCCATGCCCTGCCACACGGTCATGGACTGTAACGAATGTGCCGGGAGGGGCCAATGGGTTGTAATGAAGGATGGGCAACCTGATCAGCATTCCGGTCACGGACATCCGCGAGGGCGGGCCTGTGCGCCACGCCATCGACGCCCGCGCGCGGGCACGCGCGCTGCGTGATGACTGCGTGGCGTGGCTGCCCCGGCCATTGCAGGCCCTGCTGCCGGCACTGGACGCCATCACGCGCCGTTGGTTGGCGCGCTCCGCATCGCCCTACGTGACGGAGATCCGCTCGATTGCCGCCGCACTTGGATTTCCCGGTGTGTGGTTTCTCAACGGGACCTATGAATGGGGTTGCACTGCGCTTGCACGAGAGGAGGCCGAGTTGCCCTGGCTTGTGCGTACGCTGGACTGGCCGTTCCGCGGCCTGGGGCAGCACCTCGAAGTCGCACGCATGCGCGGCCCGGCAGGCGAGTTCTTCAACATCGCTTGGCCCGGCTATGCCGGAACCCTGACCGCTTCAGCACCGGAGCGCTTTGCCGCTGCGATCAACCAGGCGCCGCTCTGGCGGCGCACCCGACATCCCTGGCTACGCCCCATTGATGTTGCGCTCAATGCGCTCCGCACATGGCGCGTCCAGTTTTGTCCTCCCGCGCATCTCTTGCGCGGCGTCTTTGAGACCTGCCGAGATTTCGCAGAGGCGAGGGATCGCCTGGAGCGAACCCCGATCGCGCGGCCCGCGATCTTCACCATGGTCGGCACCAAATCCGGCGAGCGCTGCGTAATCGAGCGCACCGAGGAGGGCTATGTCACGCACTGTGATATCACCGCAGCAGCCAACGACTGGCTCCGCGCCACCCCCTCATGGGAGGCGCGGATCGCTACCAAGCTGCTGCTTACCTGCTCCTACAAGGACGCGGCGGCGCGCAGCCGCGCGCGCCGCGAGGCGCTCTGGTCATGCCAGCATGGTTTCGGCGGTGACATGGCCTGGCTGGTCCCGCCGGTGCTCAACTGGTTCACGCGCTGTGCCGTCGAGATGTGCCCATCGCGCGGTATCCTCCGGGTGGCCGGTTACGAGCCCCAAAGCGAGATCGATCTGCCTCTCCGAGTGACGGAGGTCTGCCAGATAAGCGGTCAAGGCCTGTAGATTGCGGGGGTGGAGCACTATCCTCGGCTCACGAATTTGTCGAGATGGCTTACGGCCGGTTCTCCCCACCGAAAAGCGCCGCCGGAAACTGAGCTGCATAACGCCGCCGCCGCCTCGGTGCGACGGGTAGTTGAGGTCGAGGGCTCAGATCCGGCTCGATCACCTTGCGATACAGATGCCAAGTGGCGTGTCCAAGGACCGGCAAGACGACCGCAAGCCCAACGAAGAACGGCACCGATCCGATCACCAGCAGGCCCGTTACGATTAGCCCCCATGCTGCCATCGGAATCGGGTTTGCGGCGACAGCGCGCAACGAGGTCACCACAGCGTCAACCGCGCCGACATCGCGGTCTAGCAGCAGCGGAAACGAGACCACGCTGATCACGAGCACCGCGAGCGCGAACAAAAACCCGACTCCGTTGCCGATTATGATGAGCTTCCAGCCCGCGGGGGTGGTAAAAACCTGGTGTAGAAAATCGGGTATCGAAGCTGCTGGCTGATAGCCGAATGTGGCGATGTAGATCGCCTCGGCTATCGCGACCCAGATAAGGAATACTGCCAACAGCAGGCAGCCGAGGGCGGCAATCGCGCCGCGCGAGGGCGAGTGCAGTACGTCAAAAGCATTCTGCCATGAAGGGTTGAGACCCTGTTCGCGTTGGCGGCTCAATTCGTACAGGCCGATTCCGGCAAACGGACCTACAAGGGCAAATCCTGCAGCCAGAGGAAACAGCAAGGAGAGCACGTCATATCCGACAATCAATCTCGCAAAGATGAGCCCGACGATCGGATAGATGAGGCAGAGAAATGCCGCGTGTGTGGGCATGGCGGAGAAATCGGCAAAGCCGCGGGCCAGCGCGTCTTTGAGATCCGCGATGCGGATCTTGCGAACTACGGGTGGACTGGCGGATTCTGAGCCGACGAGAGCATGCACGTGCGTCATGTGACTGCCTCCACGCAAGGGGACGATCGCCGTGCGCAGTAGTCTTGTGGTCGTGCCGTGCGGCGACCCAGGTCCAGACTAACGCCGTAGACGCTATCTCGTTCGGACCCAAACTGCCAGCGGCGGGCGTGGGAACATCGATCAAACTCCTGTCATTTCGCATTAAGGGCCGAGCGAAGCCCAAAAGTAGAAAACGCTCTTTGGGCGGCCGTCGCCTCGCCCCTCGAAGTACGGAGTGTGAGAGATGAGTGCGACGCGGCGTCGCCCCCAGAGGTTCTGCTCGAATGCCTCTATCTGGACTTCGGCCACCGCAGCAGCATGCTGGGAACCGTCGTTCTGCCGCTTACGGGCAGCGCGCAATTTGCCATGAACGGTGCGCGCCGGTGTGAATTACCGTTTCTAAATCAACGCGAAGCGTCGAACCCGCGCTCGCGATTTTAGCTGGCGATGTGTTGATCAAAGGTAGTCAACGCGTACGTTCATGATGGCGTCATGATGCCATCTCTGGCCATGTTCGCAGGAGGCTGCTACGGAAAGGCCTGTCGGAGAACGGAGGCTCAAATGGCGAAGCTCACGCTCTACCACGCCGCGCCCTCGCGCTCGTCCATCGTGCGCTGGATGCTGGAGGAGATCGGCGAACCCTACGAGATCCACCTGCTGAGCCTGAGCAAAGGAGACAACCGCGCGGCCGACTATCTCGCGGTCAATCCCATGGGCAAGGTACCGGCGCTCCGGCACGGGGATGTGGTGATCACCGAGGCGGCGGCGATCTGCGCTTACCTCGCGGACGAGTTCCCGCGCTCCAAGCTCAATGTCCCGGTAGGCGATCCGAGGCGCGGCTTATATCTCAAGTGGCTGTTCTTCGGCCCCAGCTGCGTCGAGCCGGCGATGATGGACCGCGCCTTTCCGCGTAAAGAGGAGGCACGCCGGGCTGCGCTGGGCTACGGTGATTTCGATACAGTCATGAACGTGGCGGCGGGTGCGGTGGCGCGCGGACCGTACATCCTGGGCGAGCAGTTCACCGCCGCCGATGTGGTGATAGGGTCGACCTTACGCTTCGGCATGCTGTTCAAGCTTCTACCCGAGCGGCCGGAGTTTACGTCCTATGCCGGCCGGCTGGCGCAGCGTCCGGCGCTGCAGCGTGCCGAAGCGAAAGACAAGGAGCTCGCCGCAGCGTGACGACAGACCATGCTCCCGGAGCTGCGCATCCTCTATTTCGAAGATCTTTCGGTGGGGATGGCCGAGGCGCTGTCGAAGACCATCGCCTCCTCCGACGTGGTGGGATTTGCGCAGCTCACCGGCGACCGCAATCCCATCCACCTCTCCGAGCATTTCGCCGCTAAGACAACGTTCAGAGGCCGGATTGCCCACGGGCTCTATACCGCGAGCCTCATTTCCGCGGTTCTCGGCACCCGCCTCCCGGGTCCTGGCGCAATCTACATCTCGCAGACGCTCAATTTCCGCGCGCCGGTGCGCATCGGCGACCGGGTAGACGTCACCGTCACGGTAGCGCAGCTCATTCCGGAGCGCCAGCGCGCGCGTCTGACCTGCATCTGCAAGGTTGGAGAGGAGATCGTGCTCGACGGCGAGGCGCTGGTTAAAGTGCCTTCAGTTGCCAAATCGAAGCGGCCATTACCCAAACTGTAGGATACGCGAGTACGACCGGCAGGTTACCGCCATTGGGCCCAGCCACCGTAACGTTCAGCGTTGCTCGTCGCGATCACCCCAGACCGCGCGCATGACATCGCTACGATCCCGGGCAGGCTGTTCGCCAGTCCAGAACCGTTCCCCTCAAGCAGGTGCCATCCTCTCTCAACCAAACCCGCGCCCAACTCACTCCGCGGCTTCCGTGTGCGCGCGCTTGCGTTCCTTGCGTGCGAGTACCGGGCCAAGGAACTGCCCGGTATAGCTGCGGTGCACCGAGACGATGTCCTCGGGCGTACCGGCGGCCACGATCTCGCCGCCCCCGTCGCCGCCCTCGGGACCAAGGTCGATGATCCAGTCCGCCGTCTTGATCACTTCAAGATTGTGCTCGATCACCACCACCGTGTTGCCCTGCTCGACGAGCTCGTGCAGCACGTCGAGCAGCTTGGCGACGTCGAGGAAATGCAGTCCTGTCGTGGGCTCGTCGAGAATGTAGAGCGTGCGTCCGGTCGCGCGCTTGGACAATTCCTTGGCGAGCTTCACACGCTGCGCCTCGCCACCGGACAACGTGGTCGCCTGCTGTCCGACATGGATGTAGCCGAGCCCCACTCGCTGGAGGAGCTCGAGCACGTTACGCACCCGCGGCACCGCTTTGAAGAACTGCGCTGCCTCATCGACGGTCATATCGAGCACATCGGCTATGGACTTGCCTTTGAACGTCACTTCCAGCGTCTCGCGATTGTAGCGCTTGCCCTTGCAAACATCGCAGGTGACGTAGACGTCGGGCAAGAAATGCATCTCGATCTTGATCACCCCGTCGCCCTGGCAGGCCTCGCATCGCCCCCCTTTGACGTTGAACGAGAAGCGGCCCGGCTCATAGCCGCGAGCCCTTGCCTCGGGCAATCCGGCGAACCATTCGCGGATGGGCGTGAAGGCGCCCGTATAAGTGGCGGGGTTCGAGCGCGGTGTTCTCCCGATCGGCGACTGATCTATGTCGATCACCTTGTCGAGATGCTCCAGGCCCTCCAGGCGGTCATGCGGGGCAGGGGCCTCGCTTGCGCCGTTGAGCTTGCGCGCGATTGCCTTGTAGAGGGTATCCACCAGCAGGGTCGACTTTCCGCCGCCCGAGACACCGGTGACGCAAGCGAGCAAGCCCAGCGGAATCTCGGCAGTGATGTTCTTGAGGTTGTTGCCGCGCGCGTTGACGACCTGCAGCACACGTGCAGGGTTCCTCGGCCGCCGCTCGGGAATAGGTACCATCAGCTCGCCGGAAAGGTACCTGCCGGTGTAGGACGCGGGTTCCGCGATCAGATCCTCGATACTCCCCTGGGCCACGATGCCGCCCCCGTGAATTCCCGCCCCGGGGCCGATGTCGAGCACATGGTCGGCGGTGCGGATGGCGTCCTCGTCGTGCTCGACGACAATGACCGTGTTGCCGAGGTCGCGTAACCGCCGCAACGTCTCGAGAAGGCGCGCATTGTCGCGCTGATGCAGCCCGATTGAGGGCTCGTCCAGGACGTAAAGTACGCCGGTGAGCCCGGAGCCGATCTGGGAGGCGAGGCGGATGCGCTGGCTCTCGCCTCCCGACAAGGTTCCACTCGCGCGCGCCAGGGTGAGATATTCGAGCCCCACATCGACCAGGAACCTGAGCCGCTCCCGAATCTCCTTGAGCACGCGCGCAGCGATCTCATTCTGCTTGGCGGTGAGCGCGGTGGGTAATTGCGCAAACCATTCGCCGGCGCGCTTCACCGACATCTCTGCAACTTCGCCGACGTGCAATTCCGCGATTTTGACGCAGAGCGCTTCCGGCTTGAGACGATATCCCTTACAGGCGACGCAGGGGACATCGGTGAAGTATCTGGCGATCTCCTCGCGCGCCCAGTCGCTCTCGGTCTCGCGCCAGCGCCGCTCCAGGTTGGTTACGACCCCCTCGAACGGTTTCTTTGTCTCATATGAGCGTATCCCGTCATCGTAAACGAAGCGAATGGTGTCCTCGCCCGAACCGTGCAGGATTGCGTCCTGGGTCCTCTTGGGCAGGTCCTTCCATTTGGTGTCGAGGGTGAACTTGTAGTGCCTGCCGAGCGCCTGCAGCGTCTGCAGGTAATAGGGGCTCGATGACTTGGCCCAGGGTGCGATCGCGCCTGCGCGCAAGGACCGCTCCTTCTCCGGGATGACGAGATCGGCATCGATGTGCTGCTCGACGCCCAGCCCTCCGCAGACGGGGCAGGCGCCGAAGGGATTGTTGAACGAGAACAGGCGCGGCTCGATTTCGGGAATGGAGAAACCGGAAACCGGGCATGCAAATCTCTCCGAGAAGATAAGGCGCTCGGGTCCACTATGATCGTGAATCTTCGCAGTCTTCCTCTGCGCGCGCTCCCCTTCTCCCTCCGCTGTAGGGGCGGGTTTCAAACTCGGCCCTGTACTGGCAGAGGTTGCCCCATCGGCCACCTCCGCCACCGCCAACCCATCGGCGAGCTTGAGCGCCGTTTCGAGGGAGTCCGCAAGCCGCGTGCCGAGATCGGGCCGCACCACTAGGCGATCAACCACGATGTCGATATCGTGCTTGAGCTTCTTGTCGAGCGCGGGCGCCTGAGCGATCTCGTAAAACGTCCCGTCGATCTTCACCCGCTGGAAGCCGCGCTTGAGGTACTGAGCGAGTTCCTTGCGGTACTCGCCCTTGCGGCCGCGCACGACTGGGGCAAGAAGATAAAGCCGCGTACCTTCGGGCAACGCGAGCACACGATCGACCATCTGCGATACGGTCTGGCTTTCGATCGGAAGCCCCGTCGCCGGCGAGTAGGGTATGCCCACCCGGGCCCAGAGAAGCCGCATGTAATCGTAGATTTCGGTGACTGTTCCAACGGTGGAGCGCGGGTTGCGGGAAGTGGTTTTCTGCTCGATAGAGATGGCCGGGGAGAGACCGTCGATTTGATCCACATCCGGCTTTTGCATCATTTCCAGGAACTGCCGGGCATACGCGGAGAGGGACTCGACGTACCGGCGCTGGCCCTCGGCATAGATGGTATCGAAGGCGAGCGAGGACTTCCCCGAGCCGGAGAGCCCAGTGAACACCACGAGCTGATCGCGTGGGATCTCGACGTCAATGTTTTTGAGATTGTGCTCGCGCGCCCCTCGGATGGCGATCACGCGGGTTTCGGCACGGCGGGCACGGTTATGATCGAAGAGCTTGTCCATCTCGTCCGTGGGCGTCGCGGGTGACCGTCCTGACGCAGCTCTTCCGCGCGGACGCAAAGGGATCTGTGGCAACGTAAAGTAGCCTAACGAACGTAGTAAGAACGCTGACCATGCGCCAGTCTGGTGTCAAAGCAGCACAAGATTGCGGCGGGGCCTGTGGACAAGCGATCCACAGTCTGGAGCCCGGACGACCGCGCCCATTCGATTGTGCTTGATTGCGCCTTGGCATTAGGCACCGCGAAATCGGGCTCCCGACCTCGGATCCATGCTCGACCCTTGCAGCCCACCTATAAATCTGCTAGAACAAAAAGCGAACGCAGGCTGACCAGTGTTTCTGTGTGGAAAAGACGAAATGCGCTTGCCGGGTTGAAGGTTGAAGCTAGGGTAGCGCGAAGCAGGAGAGGATCATGGCAGGTTCGGTGAATAAGGTCATTCTGATTGGCAATTTGGGTAAGGATCCTGAGATCAGGCGCACCCAGGATGGCCGTCCAATTGCCCATTTGAGTGTGGCGACGTCAGATACTTGGCGGGACAAGAACACGGGCGAGCGGCGGGAGCGAACGGAGTGGCATCGTGTGGTCATTTTCAGCGAGGGGCTCTGCCGGATTGCGGAGCAGTATCTCAAGAAGGGGGCGAAGGTCTACCTTGAAGGCTCCCTGCAGACCCGCAAATGGCAGGACCAGCAATCGGGCCAGGACAAGTACACGACAGAGGTCGTGCTACAGGGCTTCAACTGCCAGCTGACCATGCTTGACAGCCGGGGCAGCGGTGCCCCGGCTGTCGGTGACTTTGGCCAAAGCGAGAGCCCCACCGAATTCGGTTCCCCTGGTCCCGCCCCGCGGGACAGGCAACCCGCGCTTGCCGGTGCGGGCTCGGCTCGCGGCGACATGGACGATGAGATCCCATTCTGACAGCGTCGGCCTCTGCCGCGGCACAGGCAGGATTTGAAGGGCGTACGGACTCGCCTGACGAAAGTCTCGCCGCCGCGCGAAAATTGTGCCTGCAGGCGCCGTAGGGGGGTAGGTTCCGATCCCCAGCAAGAGGCCCTTTTCCCCATTGACATCGAACAAATAGTGAACTAGGTTCTCATTTTGTTCGAATCGGGAGGGCCACTATGTTGCGTGCAGTAGTCGAAGAAGCCGCAGCGCTTGCATCGTTGTCGCTGGTCGTCGGGATTATCGCCATTTGGGTGCAAGTGATCGCCGTTCTCTAGAAGTCACTTGCATGGGGATAACCGGGGCTAAAGCCGCTGATGTCCCGTTCTCCATAGACAGCCTTGGCAGGGGCCCCCACAGTCGCGAGCCCGTATGCGAATCGCGAGGCTCGAATGCCCGGCTTCGTGCACCTTCATGTGCATTCCTCCTACTCTCTGCTCGAAGGCGCCATTACGACCGCGCGCCTTGCGGAGCTCGCAAAATCCGATCAGCAGCCCGCCCTTGCACTCACTGATACCGACAATCTGTTCGGTGCCCTGGAATTCTCGGAGAAAATGGCCAGCGCCGGGATCCAGCCAATTGTGGGCTGTGCACTCGGGATAGACTTTGCCGACCAGGACAATGTGACCAGGATCGGCGGCAATGGAGCAGCGCGCTTCGTGCCGCGGATTGTTCTCTTGGCAGCTCGGGACGCGGGCTATCGCAGCCTCTTGCGGCTTAACTCGCGCGCATTTTTCGATTCTGCCCCAGGCCAGCAACCCCATCTAAAGCTTGCGTGGCTAGACGAAGAAACGGAGGGGCTCATAGCGCTAAGCGGCGGGCCCAATGGTCCGCTGGATAGGGCACTCCTCGCCGGCCAGGCTGCGCTCGCAGAGGAGCGATCCAAAACCCTGGCGCGCCTCTTCGGCGATCGCTTCTACATCGAGCTCCAACGGCACGGCAGCCCCGCCGAACGCACCACGGAGCCCGCGCTGGTCGAGCTGGCCTATGCTTGCGGCATACCGTTGGTGGCCACCAACGAGCCCTTCTTTGCTGGGCGCGATGATTACGAGGCACACGATGCGCTCATCTGCATCGCCGAAGGCCGGCTTCTGATGGATACGGACCGGCGTCATCTCACCCCAGAGCACCGATTCAAGAGCCGAGCAGAGATGGAGGCCTTGTTTGCCGATCTGCCCGAGGCGGTGGGTTCGACAGTCGAAATTGCTCGCCGCTGTGCTTTTCGCCCGCGCGTGCGCACGCCGATCCTGCCCCGTTTCTCGGTCGGCGAGGACAATCGTGCCATGGACGAAGCTCAGGCATTGCGCCAGCGCGCGCTGGCCGGTCTCGCGCGGCGGATCGATGCGCATGGAACCGCTCCCGGTGCTACGGCGCAGGATTATCACGAGCGGTTGTCGTTCGAGCTCGGCGTTATCGAAGCGATGAAATATCCCGGCTATTTCCTGATCGTCTCCGATTTCATCCAATGGGCCAAGAACCACGGCATTCCAGTTGGGCCAGGACGCGGATCGGGTGCGGGCTCGCTTGTGTCGTTCGCCCTAACGATAACCGACCTCGACCCTATTCGCTTCGGTCTCTTGTTCGAGCGCTTCCTGAATCCGGAGCGCGTATCGATGCCCGACTTCGATGTCGATTTTTGTCAGGACCGGCGCGATGAGGTCATCGGCTATGTCCAGGAACGTTACGGCCGCGATCGGGTGGCACAGATCATCACCTTTGGGACACTGCAAGCGCGCGGGGTGCTGCGCGACGTCGGCCGCGTGCTGCAAATGCCTTATGGGCAAGTGGACAAGCTGTGCAAGCTCGTCCCCCAGAATCCGCTCAACCCGGTCACGCTCGCCCGTGCGATCGAGGATGAGCCCCGTCTGCAAGCAGCGCGTGACGCGGACCCGGTGGTAAGGCGCGCTTTCGACATCGCGCAAAAGCTCGAAGGTTTGCATCGGCATGCGTCAACGCATGCGGCCGGCATCGTGATCGGCGAGCAGCCGCTCACGGAAGTGGTGCCGCTCTACCGGGATCCGAAATCGCTGATGCCGGTGACCCAGTTCAACATGAAATGGGTCGAGCAGGCCGGCCTCGTCAAGTTCGACTTCCTTGGCCTGAAGACGTTGACGGTGCTGCAAACTGCGGTTGCGCTGCTGCGCAAACGCGGGGTTGAGATCGACCTGGCTATGATCCCTCTGGACGATCAGAAAACATACGCCGCTCTCGCGCGCGCCGAGGCGGTTGGCATCTTCCAGCTGGAAAGTCAGGGCATGCGGCGGGCCTTGCTCGACATGCGGCCCGATCGTTTCGAGGACATCATTGCACTGGTGGCGCTCTATAGACCGGGTCCGATGGCGAATATCCCGACCTATTGCGCTCGCAAGCACGGTCGCGAGCGGGCCGATTACATTCATCCCAAGCTCGAACCTGTCCTCCGCGAGACGTTCGGCGTCATCGTCTATCAGGAACAGGTGATGCAGGCGGCGCAACTGCTCGCGGGATACTCTCTGGGCGAAGCTGACCTGCTACGGCGCGCGATGGGCAAGAAGATTCGCAGCGAAATGCAGAAGCAACGCAGCCGTTTCGTGTCCGGCTGCGTGGAGCGCAGTATCGATCAAGGCCAGGCTGAGGCGATTTTTGAGCTGCTGGAGCGCTTTGCCGATTACGGCTTCAACAAAAGCCACGCCGCGGCCTATGCGCTCGTCGCCTACCAGACCGCGTACATGAAGGCGAACTATCCGGTCGAGTTTCTCGCGGCGTCCATGACGCTGGACATGGGCAACACCGACAAGCTTTCCGAATTCAAGGTCGAAGCCGAGCGCCTAGGCGTCAAGGTCGAGCCTCCCTCGATCAATGAATCCGGTGCCGTATTTGAAGTAGAGGGCAACACGATTTACTACGCGCTCGCCGCTCTCAAAGGCGTGGGACGCCAGGCCGTAGAAGCGATTGTCGAGGCGCGCGGCAATCAGCCATTCGGCGACGTTGCAGATTTTGCGGGCCGCATCAATCCGCGTGCGGTCAACAAGCGGGTGCTTGAGAGCCTGGCGGCCGCTGGAGCGTTCGATGTCTTCGAAGGAAACCGCGCTCGGGTATTTGCTGCGGCCGATGTGATGCTGGCCGCCGCACAGCGAGAGCACGAGGTGCAAACGAATGGGATCCTTGAGTTCTCATTCGGCTCGGCGAGAAGCTATGCAATCCAGCTGGCGGATGTGGAGCCTTGGCTTCCCGCGGAGCGGCTGCAGAAAGAGTTTGAAGCCATCGGTTTCTTTCTTACCGGTCATCCGCTTGACGACTACGCGGGCGTGATCAAGCACATGCACCTGCAGTTTTGGGCGGAATTTTCACGCAGTGTGCGGGCCGGCACGAGCACCGGTCGCGTGGGGGCGATAGTGCTCACCCGAATGGAAAAGAGAACGCGCAATGGCGGCAAGATGGGCATCATCGGGCTCTCGGACCCGACTGGACACTACGAGGTCGTGGTTTTCTCCGAAGGCTTGCAACAGTTCCGGGATGTGCTCGAGCCAGGAACACCCGTACTTTTGAATCTAACCGCCGAATTGCAGGGCGACGACGTGCGTGCCCGTATCCAAATGGTCGAGCCGCTCGACCAAGCTGCCACCAAGCACTCCAAGAGACTGCGCATATTCCTGCGTGCTGAGGCTCCGATCGAGAGTGTCGCCAAAAGGCTCGAAGGCCAGCCCGGGGGTGCACCGCAGGACAAGGCTGATGGCGAGGTCGCCCTCATCTTGCTGCTGGAGGGGGTGGAGGTCGAGGTGAAACTGCCCGGCAGGTTCAAGATCTCGCCGCAGATCGCAGGGGCCATAAAGGCGGTCCCTGGCGTCGTGGCAGTCGAGGCAATGTAGGTTTCAGCACCGATGACAGAGCAGTCCAGGATCTGTCCATCCTCGTCGGCTTCCGATCAGCCCGTTCCCCTCGTGCCATCTTCCGTCCTTGCACGCGAAAACTCGTGCCTATATAACGCACTATCTCACACGCGGACCAGAGGCCAAACGGCCGTCCGGTAGCTCCTCACTGAGCGTTTGCGGAGGGGCTCGCAAGTCTGCGGCGGTTCAACCGGAGAAAGCAACAGTGGCTCTTCCCGAATTCTCCATGCGCCAGCTGCTGGAGGCCGGCGTCCATTTCGGCCATCAGGCCCATCGCTGGAACCCGAAGATGTCGGAATACATTTTCGGAGCCCGCAACAACATCCACATCATCGATCTCGCCCAGTCTGTGCCCATGATGCAGCGTGCCTTGCAGGCGGTGAGCGACACGGTGGCCAACGGGGGCCGTATCCTCTTCGTCGGCACGAAGCGTCAGGCACAGGACGCGATTGCCGCGGCGGCGAAGAAGTCGGCTCAATATTACGTCAATTCCCGTTGGCTGGGCGGAACTCTCACAAACTGGAAGACGATTTCTCAGTCGATCTCGCGCCTGCGCAAGCTCGACGAGATGCTTTCCTCAGGCGCAGCCCAAGGCTACACCAAGAAGGAGCGCCTGACTTTGCAGCGTGAGCGGGACAAGCTCGACCGCGCGCTCGGCGGCATCAAAGACATGGGCGGCTTGCCCGACCTCCTCTTCGTGATTGATACCAACAAGGAAGATATTGCGATCAAGGAGGCGCGCCGGCTCGGGCTGCCGGTCGCAGCCATTGTAGATACGAACTGCGATCCGAACGGCATCAACTATGTCGTGCCCGGCAACGACGATGCGAGTCGCGCGATCACCTTGTATTGCGACCTCGTCGCGAAGGCTGCCATAGACGGCATTTCGCGCGCCCAAGGGGAGCTTGGGATCGATACCGGGGCTGCAGCCGAACCTACCCCGGAAGAGCTGCCTGCCGCCGTGGATGGACCCGGCTATGAAGTCTTGTCCGGGCCCCGCGGCGTTGCGGACGATTTGAAAAAGCTCCATCACATGTCCCCTGCGATCGAAAAGAAGCTCAATGATCTGGGCATTTTCCATTTTTGGCAGATTGCAGGCCTGGGGCCGGAGGCCGCTCGCCAGATTGGCGAAGAAGTGGGACTCCCAGGGCGGATGGATGGATGGATCTCCCAGGCCAAGGAATTAACGGCAGAGTAAGTTTATCGCGCCGGCGCGTGGACTGACGGCGTTCAGCATGGACCGCAGAATTGCCGGGAGCGCGAGGCGCGCCGTACAGAGGGTCGTATTCATGGCAAATATCAGCGCGCAGATGGTCAAAGAGCTGCGTGAGCGCACGGGGGCGGGCATGATGGATTGCAAGGGCGCCCTGAGCGATACCGGTGGCGACATGGAACAAGCCGTCGATCTCCTTCGGAAAAAGGGGCTCGCCAAAGCAGCCAAGAAAGCTGGCCGTATCGCCGCGGAAGGCCTGATCGGTGTAGCGGTCGACGGGCTCAAAGGAATCGTAGTCGAGGTCAATTCGGAGACCGATTTCGTTGCACGAAACGACTTGTTTCAGGGCTTGGTGAAGATGATCGCCAATGTTGGCCTCCAGGTCGGAGCCGATGTTGAGAAGATCCAGGCGGCCAAGGTCGGTAGCCTGAGCGTTGGCGAGGCGATTGCGGACACAATCGCCAAGGTTGGCGAGAACATGTCGCTGCGAAGGGCATCATCCCTATCTATCGCCAGCGGCATTATGGGGGTCTACGTTCACAATTCGGTGGACGAGGGACTTGGGAAGATAGGCGTACTTGTCGGTCTCGAATCCGAGAGCAGGAGCGACGAGCTGAGGAGATTCGGCCGGATGCTCGCGATGCATGTCGCAGCATCCAACCCTCAGGCAATCGACGCCTCAGGCCTGCCGCCGGAGTTGGTACGCCGGGAGAAGGAGGTGCTGGCGGAGAAGTTTAGAGCTCAAGGAAAACCAGCCAATATCATCGACAAGATCGTCGAATCAGGTCTCAAGACTTTCTACACCGAGGTCTGCCTGGTCGATCAGCCGTTTATCCACGAGCCGGACAAGAGTGTAGCCCAGGCCATTGAACAAGCCGAGTCCGCTGCAGGAGTGCCGATCAGAGTTGCAGGATTCATACGCTACGCTCTCGGCGAGGGCATCGATCGCCCCGACACCGATTTTGCGGCCGAGGTCGCTGCCGCGGGACGGGGGTAATCCGGCCGTGATCCAGCGGGAGGCACCCGGGATTGCGCAACATGGCTGACCCTCCTTACCGTCGCGTGATCATTAAGCTCTCCGGTGAGGCTCTCGTCGGTCCCGGCAATTTCGGAATTCATCAACCCACTCTCGATCGGATCGCAGCAGATGTAGTGGCCGCGCGCGGCAGTGGGGCGGGAATCGGGATCGTCATTGGCGGCGGCAATATTTTTCGCGGCGTAAGTGTCTCGAAGGACTGGCTCCCCCGTCCAACAGGCGACATGATGGGCATGCTCGCCACGGTAATGAACGGCCTGGCGCTCGAGAGCGCTCTGCAAAAAGCGGGCGCATCGGCGCGAGTAATGTCTGCACTGGTCATGCCCGACGTTTGCGAATCCTATGAACGAGGGCGGGCCTTGCGGCTGCTTGAACGCGGCCACGTTCTTGTCTTTGCCGGAGGTATTGGCAACCCGTTCTTTACGACGGATACGACAGCCGTCTTGCGCGCCGCCGAGATCGGAGCCGATGCTGTGTTCAAAGCTACGGATGTTGATGGGGTCTACAGTGCGGATCCGAAACAGGATGGAAGTGCCCTTCGATTCGAGCGCTTGACCCATGGCGAAGCCATCGCACGGAACCTCAAAGTCATGGATATTACCGCTTTCGCACTTGCTCGAGAGAGTCACATGCCTATCATCGTGTTCTCGGTTCGTCAGTCAGGCGCCATAGGCGCAGTGCTGCGCGGAGAAGGGCGGTTCACGGTGATCCGGGACTAGGGCGCATCTTAACGACTTTATTGGGGGATAACACCGATCGAGGTCATCATGGCCACTCCAACACACGATCTTAATGAGCTCAAAAGACGTATGCAGGGGGCAATCCAGCTGTTAAAGCAGGAGCTGGGCGGACTGCGTACCGGCCGGGCCTCCGCGAGCTTGTTGGACCCAATTCAGGTCGAGGCCTATGGGACCCACATGCCGCTCAACCAGGTTGCCACAATCAGCGTGCCTGAGCCGCGACTGCTATCGGTACAAGTGTGGGACAGATCGATGGTCCATGCTGTAGAAAAAGCCATTGCGGCCTCTAACCTGGGTCTCTCTCCTTCCACGGAAGGTCAGGTGTTGCGCTTGCGCATTCCAGAGCTCAACGAGGAACGCCGGCGCGAGCTCGTCAAAGTGGCGCATAAATACGCCGAGGCTGCTCGAGTTGCGGTGCGGCACGTCCGACGCGACGGGCTCGACGTCCTCAAGAAGCTCGAGAAGGATCACAAGATCAGCGAAGACGAAGGCAAGCGATCTGCCGAGCAGGTGCAAAAGGCCACGGACGAGGCAATCGCTGACATCGACAGAATGCTCGCTACTAAGGAAAAAGAAGTCCTCACCATATAGGTCTGTTGGCATGTCCCAAGCTCAATCGTGTTGCGCCGGCCCCGTCGCCAATCTGGCAGTACCCCGGCATGTCGGGATCATTATGGATGGGAACGGACGCTGGGCGGCCGCGAGGGGTTTACCCAGAGGGGAGGGGCATCGGCGTGGTGTCGAAGCTCTGCGGCGAACAGTGCGCGCCGCGGGCGATCTCGGTATCCGCGTTCTGACCATATTTTCGTTCAGTGCGGAGAACTGGACAAGACCGGCAGCCGAGGTCGGTGATCTGCTGGGGCTGTTGCGCCGGTTCATCCGGCACGACCTCGTTGAGTTGCATCGCAGCGGAGTGCGTGTCCGCGTTATCGGAGACCGCGCAAACCTCTCCACCGATATTCGGCTTCTGCTGGAAGAAGCCGAGCAGCTCACGAAGGACAACGAGAAGCTTGTCCTGGTGGTTGCCTTCAATTACGGGGCGCGACAGGAGATCGCGAGGGCGGCCCAACGGTTGGCATCAGCGGTTTCTGCCGGCGATATCGAGATAAGCGATATCACACCTGAGAAGCTCAGCAGTTGCCTCGATACTCCGGATCTGCCCGACCCGGATCTCGTTATTCGAACGAGCGGGGAGCAGCGGCTTTCAAATTTTCTCCTTTGGCAGGCTGCCTACGCCGAGCTGGTCTTTGTTCCTTGCTGCTGGCCCGATTTCGACCGAGCTACCCTCGAAAGCGCAATCGCCGAATATCGTGGCCGTGAACGTCGTTTTGGTGGCTTGATCGCGGGTACGGGGTAAGCAAGGCGTGACAGGCACGCATCGGACGCATGGACCGAGGGGTTTCAGTTGCGTGGCGGTGAGCTTGTGTTGCGCGTCTGCTCGGCGCTGGTGCTTGCCCCGCTTGCGCTTGTGATCGCATACATCGGAGGGTGGCTCTTCGCTGCGTTCTGGGCGGCAGCAGCAATCGGGATCTTTTGCGAGTGGGCTTTCCTGGTAACGCAGTCCCGGGTGCGGGCCGTGCTGGTCATGGGCATTACAAGCATTGCAGTCGCAGGTGCGGTTGCAGCGGCGGACCACGTTGCGTGGTCAATTGCCCTCCTGCTGGGAGCTACGCTCGGCCCGCTGGCGGTTCCGAAGCGAAGTCGGCGGCCATGGCTTGCAGCCGGCTTGCTTTACGCAGGCGCGGCTGCCGTTGCTCCTATCCTGCTACGCTCTGATCCTGCATTCGGATTTCTGTCGATCATTTTGCTGTTCGCGGTGGTGTGGAGCACGGACATCGTGGCCTATCTGATCGGACGTGCCCTCGGCGGGCCAAAACTAATGCCACGCGTGAGTCCTCGAAAGACCTGGTCGGGCGCCCTGAGCGGAACCGGAGCCGCCATCGTTGCGGCCCTGCTTGTCGCGGTCGCAGGTGGCCTCCCAGGCACCTTCCCGCTCGCGGTGCTTGCGTTCGCTCTGTCGGTGTCCGCCCAGGCAGGAGACCTGCTCGAATCGGCTCTCAAGCGCAAATTTGGGGCGAAGGATTCGAGCAATCTTATCCCTGGACATGGAGGCTTGATGGATCGATTGGACGGGTTTGCCGCAGCCAGCTTCATGGCGGCGTTGATCGGTGTTGTCAGGGGTGGATTCGAGACGCCTGGGCGGGGGCTGTTGTTGTGGTGAATACATGACCATCGATCAAGCGGCCGGCGAGGCTGTTGGATCGGCTGCCGTTAATGAGCAGCGAACTGTGACCCTGTTGGGCGCTACGGGCTCGATCGGGGCCAGTACCCTCGATCTCATCAAACGGGCCGGTCCTCGTTACAAGGTCGTGGCTGTGTGCGCGAACAGAAACGTTGCTGGGCTTGCCGAACTGGCGCGCGATTTCGATGCTGAGTTCGCCGCTATCGGGGATCCGACCGGCTTTGCTGAGTTGAGGGCCGCGTTGTCCGGAACCGGCATAGAGGTTGGTGCCGGCGAGAATGCGCTCGTCGAAGCTGCTCAACGACCGGCCGAATGGGTCCTCGCAGCCATTACGGGTGCAGCTGGGTTGAAACCGACTCTCGCTGCTGCCGACCGGGGTGCAATTGTTGCCTTGGCCAATAAGGAGACTCTGGTCTGCGCGGGCGACTTGTTCATGCGCCGCGCCGCCGCATCCGGTGCCACAGTTCTTCCGGTGGATTCAGAGCACAACGCCCTCTTCCAGGCAATGTGCGGAAGCCGTCGGGAAGACGTGCGCCGCATTATCTTGACCGCCTCCGGTGGACCGTTTCGCACCGCTGACCTCAAGACTATCGAGACCGCGACGGTCGGGCAGGCGCTCAAGCATCCGAACTGGTCGATGGGGCCCAAGGTGACGATTGATTCGGCCACCATGATGAACAAGGGGCTCGAGCTGATCGAGGCTCACCATCTGTTCGGTCTCAACTCTCGGCAGATCGACATCCTCGTTCACCCGCAATCGATCGTGCACAGTCTGGTCGAATACTGCGACGGCTCGGTTATTGCGCAGCTCGGGAACCCGGACATGCGGATTCCCATCTCATACTGTCTGGGATGGCCCCGTGGCCGCCTGGTCACTCCAGCATCCCGGCTTGATCTGGCACGGCTGGTTGCCCTGACCTTTGAAGAACCCGACCCCATCCGGTTTCCGGCGCTGTCGCTTGCCCGCAACGCGCTCGAGGAGGCTGGGGCGGCCCCGACCGTGCTCAATGCGGTCAATGAGGTTGCCGTAGGCGAATTTCTGGCCGGATCCCTGAGCTTTCCGGGGATAATAGGCCTTGTCGAGCGGGTACTTGATGCAGCCCTTCGGCAAGCCTGGGTCAGAGCGCCGCAAGACATTGAAGAGGCACTATTTATTGACCATAATACCAGATTGATGGCGCGCGATATATTGCCAGAAATTGCCGCAAAGGCATCCTAGAAAGTCCGGTCCGGGGAACTTCCGATGGGGCTGGCCGGGGGAAAACTAAGCCAATGAGTTTTGAATTTCTGTCCGGGATCAACATGCTGGGCTCAAGCGTGTTGGGCATTGTTATTCCCTTCTTGTTCGTGCTCACGCCCGTGGTCTTTTTCCATGAGCTTGGTCATTTCCTTGTCGCGCGCCGGTGCGGCGTCAAAATCCTGGTTTTTTCCATTGGTTTCGGCCCGGAACTGTTCGGCTTTAACGATCGCCATGGCACCCGCTGGAAAATCGCCGCCATTCCGTTGGGCGGGTACGTAAAATTCTTCGGGGATGAGAATGCCGCAAGCGCGCCTGATTTGGCCGCCATCGCGAGGATGACGGAGGAGCAGCGTCGCGAGAGCTTCATCGACCAGTCAGTAGGGCGTAGAGCCGCCATCGTCTGCGCTGGACCCTTGGCCAATTTCCTGCTCGCAATTGCGATCTTCGCAAGTCTTTTCGCGATTTTTGGCAAGCCGAGCACCTCTCCTCGGGTGGATTCAGTTCAGCCCGGAAGCGCAGCCGAGGCTGCAGGCTTCAGGCCTGGCGACCTGGTCCTGAGCATCAACGGAAGTCCAATCGACAGCTTTTCCGATATGCAGCAGATCGTCAGCACGAGTGCTGGTGAAACTCTGCTGTTCGAGGTCCAGCGGGGCGACTCGCGGATCGAGCTCAAAGCAGTGCCGGCCTTGAAGGAAGTCAAGGACAGGTTCGGCAACGCCCACCGTCAGGGCATCCTGGGTATTACCCGATCACCGTCGCCGGAGGACACAAACTTCCAACCTGTTGGACCTTTGAAAGCTCTCGAGCTTGGCGTTCAGAGAACGTGGTTCGTAGTAGAACGTACGCTTTCCTACATTGGCGGAGTTATCTCGGGGCGCGAAGGTGCGGATCAACTCGGAGGGCCTATCCGGATCGCGCAGGTCTCAGGTCAGGTGGCAACAGAGGGAATGCCATCGCTGATCAGCCTCGCCGCGGTGCTCTCCGTTTCAATCGGTCTGCTCAATCTGTTTCCCGTGCCATTGCTCGATGGTGGGCATCTCTTGTTTTATGGAATCGAGGCAGTCAGAGGAAAACCGTTATCCGAGCGGGCGCAGGAAGTCGGCTTTCGAATAGGACTGGCGATTGTGCTGATGTTGATGATCTTTGCGACCTATAACGACATTCTGCACATCGCTGCTCAATGGACGGCATCATAGCCCATCATCGACACCGGAGCGCGTACGCGAGGAATTAGGGAAAACGAGACTCTATCACTTGGTCTGGGGGACGACCTTTCTCGTGAGCATCTCTGTTCATGGGATGCTCAAAGGGGACGATAAAGGCGCGTGGGGGAATGAAGCTCGGTTTACGGATTATTCGGGGACTAGGCGCCGCTTGTCTTGTCCTCGGGGGGATTTTGTTCGGCATTGCCGTGGTCTCTGTTGCGCCACGCGATGCCCATGCGCAAGTATTGACTGTTAACTCGATCATCGTTCAGGGCAATCAACGGGTCGAGTCGGACACGATTCGCTCGTATTTCCGGCCGGGACCGAACGGCCGACTGGATGCCTTCCAGATCGATGAAGGCGTGAAGGCACTGTACGCCACAGGTCTCTTCCAGGATGTCCGGCCGAGCATTCAGGGCGGAAGGCTGATCATTACGGTTGTCGAGAATCCGGTAATCAATCGGATTGCGTTTGAAGGCAACAAGAAGGTCAAGGACGAGCAGCTCAGAAGCGAAATTCAGTCAAAGGAACGGGGGACTCTTTCGCGTCCGGTCGTTCAGGCGGATGTCGCCCGGCTTGTGGAAATCTATCACCGGAGTGGCCGGTTTGACGTTCGCATCGAGCCGAAGATCATCGAGCTGCCCAATAATCGCGTGGATCTCGTCTTCGAGATCAATGAGGGCGCCAAAACGGGTGTCAAGCTCATCCAGTTCATCGGCAATCGGGCATATTCAGGCTACCGCCTGAAAGATGTGATCAAGACGACGGAAACCGGCCTGCTGGCATTCCTGCAGACCGGAAATATTTACGATCCGGACCGAATCGAGGCTGACCGGGAGCTGCTGCGCCGATTCTACCTCAAACATGGCTTCATAGACGTGCGCGTCGTTTCTGCGATCGGCGAATATGATCCGGCCAGACGCGGCTTCGTGATCACCTTCACGATCGAGGAGGGGGAGCAATATCGGATCGGCAGCGTCGACGTCCAATCGACCATCAAGCTGCTGAACCCCTGGCTGCTGCGCCCCAAGCTCCGCACCTTCCCTGGCGACGTCTACAATGCCGAGGCAGTTGAAAAGACCGTCGAGGATATGACGATCGAGGCAGCCAAGCAGGGCTTCGCATTTGCCACCGTTCGGCCCCGCGCGGCACGTGATAATCCGACAAGAAGGGTAAGCCTCGTCTACATGGTCGAGGAGGGACAACGAGTTTACATCGAGCGCATCAACGTCCGAGGTAATAGTCGCACCCGCGAGTACGTTATCAGGCGAGAATTCGATATCGCCGAAGGCGACGCCTACAATCGCGCGCTCGTCAATCGAGCCGAGCGCCGTCTGAAGAACCTGGGCTATTTCAAATCGGTCAAGATCACTCCGGAGCCGGGATCGGCGCCTGACCGTATCATCCTGAACGTGGACCTGGAGGAACAATCCACCGGCGAGTTCCAGGTGTCGGGCGGCTATTCGACTGCTGACGGGTTCCTAGCGGAGGTCAGCGTCTCTGAAAGGAATCTGTTGGGACGGGGCCTATTTGCCAAGACAGCGGTGCAATATGGGCAGTATTCGCGCGGCTTCCAGGTGTCGTTCGTCGAGCCATATTTTCTCGGCTATCGTGTGGCACTCGGACTTGATCTCTTTGGCAAGCTGCAAAGCCCGACGAGCTATATCTCCTACTCGACAACTACCATCGGAGGGGCCGTGCGGCTCGGATTTGCCCTCCGGGAAGACCTCGCGCTGCAGGTCCGCTATTCACTCTCTCGTCAGGAAGTGTCCCTGCCGGAAGTCCTGAATGACTGCATACTGTCGCCGAACGCGCCGATCAATGGAGGCCCAGGAGTAAGTCCGTTCGATTTCTGTTTTTTGAACGGAGAAGCCTCGCTGGCAGTGCGACGAGAGCTGGCAAACGGAGCGGTCCTGACCTCATCGCTGGGCTACTCACTCAGCTATAACACGCTCGACAACAATAAAACTCCAACCCAGGGTGTGCTTGCAGAGTTGCGGCAGGATTTTGCCGGGCTCGGTGGAAATGTTCGGTTCGTCCGCACGTCGGGGGATGTGTACTCTTACCATGAAATCGTAAGCGATCTTATCGGCACATTGCACTTGCAGGGTGGACACATCACTGGCTGGGGCTGTGGGCAGAACAATTCCGCGTCCATATTGGACACGCCGCCGGAATGCCTGCGCATGCTCGACCACTTCCAGATGGGCCCCAATCTCGTCCGCGGATTTGCGCCTGCGGGTATCGGCCCGCGCGATCTGTCAAGGTACGGCCTGACGGGGACAGGAGACTCCCTGGGCGGCACCATGTATTGGGGTGCGAGTTTTGAAATGCAGACGCCTCTCTATTTCCTGCCGAAGGATGCCGGGATCAAGGTCGCCGCCTATGCCGATGCAGGGTCGTTGTGGAACTATGTCGGCCCGACCAGTTGGGCCGCCACCGGCGAAACACTGTCCGGCTCCATCTGCGCCGCGCCCCCGTGCCCGCTCGACAACGCCATGCATATCCGGTCGGCGGTCGGCGTGGGTGTCATATGGGACTCGCCATTCGGGCCGTTGCGGTTCGACTACGCAGTTCCGCTCACACAGGAGCCCTACGATCGCACCCAGCGCTTCCGATTTGGCGGCGGAACCAAGTTCTAGCTCGCGGCTGTATGTCTGGTCGGCTTATGGGGGGACCCCGAAACCAGCAATCTGGACGGTTCGGCAAATGCGGGATAAGGATTCTCGTTCGCGGCAATCGCGATGCCGGCCAGAGCGGGGGAGGGTGTTAGCCCGCAAAAGCAACGAGGCAAAAATCCCTTCTTCGGATTCGCGATGCTCCCACGCAGACCTAAATAGCTCGCCGTGACGATGGACACGCTGCCGACGACACTCGGGGCTGCGGATATCAGCGCGATCCTCGATGCGTTACCACACCGGTATCCGTTCCTGGTGATTGACCGCATCATCAACATATGTGCGGACGAATCCGCTGTTGGGATCAAGAACGTCACTTTCAACGAGCCGCAGTTCGTGGGGCATTTTCCCGGCAATCCAGTTTACCCGGGCGTCCTGTTGATCGAAGGCATGGCGCAAACCGCGGGAGCCATCTGCGTCATGTCGCGGATGAGATCCAGCAGCGATCGCCCCACGCAGGTTTACTTTCTAACTATAGACAAGGCGAAGTTTCGAAAGCCGGTCGCGCCAGGGGATACTGTTGAATATCACGTTCAGAAACTCGCTCGCAAAAGGAACATATGGTGGTTTCGCGGAGAGGCCAAGGTAGCGGGCGTCCTGGTAGCCGAGGCGGAAGTCGGCGCAATGCTTGCATGAGGTGTCGAATGTCCGCGATCGATCCGAGCGCCCGTATAGAGCCGGGCGCGGTGGTCGGACGGGATGTGCGCATTGGCCCTTATTGCGTGATCGGTCCGAACGTCGTCATCGGAGACGGCTCCAAGCTTGTAAGCCACGTCCATATCGGCGGGCATACCGCAATAGGACCGCGTGTCTCGATCCAGCCGTTTGTATCGCTAGGAAGCCCGCCCCAGTCGGTGAAGTATCGCGGCGGACCCACCCGGCTCGTCGTTGGCGCCGATTGCGATATCCGCGAGAGTGTCACAATGAATACCGGGACCGAAGACGATCGAGGTGTAACCGAAGTAGGAGACCGCTGTCTTTTCATGGTCGGGTCGCATATCGGGCATGACTGTAAGGTTGGAAACGATGTCACTTTCGCAAACAATGTCGTCCTGGGCGGCCACGTCACGGTCGGCGATTTCGTCGTTTTTGGAGGGCAGGCGGCGGTACGGCAATTCGTGCGGATTGGCGAAGGCGCCATGGTTGTGGGTATGAGCGGGGTGCGCGCTGATGTAATCCCGTTCGGGCTGGTGCAGGGGTCGCTCGCCGACCTCATCGGCCTTAATGTGGTCGGGATGCGACGTCGCGGCTGGTCGAAAATGCAGATCCACCGGTTGCGCGCGGCCTTTGAGGCGATGTTTTTCGGTCGCGGTACCTTTCGCGACCGCGTGGAAGACGTCGCAGCGCGAGACGGCCATGATCCGCTCATCGCTTCGGTAGTCTCATTCATTCGCGCAGGATCGCGACCGCTGACAATGGCGATACGCCGTGGTGAGGTAGAGAAGCAAGCTTGAGCAAGGATGCTGAGCGTTTGTCACACGACGGCCCGCTTGCGGTCATCTGTGGCGGCGGTAATTTGCCTCTTGCGATTGCTGATGCGGCATCGAGAGGTGGGCGCAATGTGGTTTTGTTTCCGATTCGAGGATGGGCCGATCCCGTCCCCATAGCTCGCTATCGCCAGCACTGGGTGTCATTCGGTAATTTTGGTTCGTTTTGTCGGGTTGCTCGCGGAGAGGGCTGCCGCGACGTCGTGTTTATTGGTTCGCTGAGGCGGCCGGGCCTCTTGCAGCTTCGGCCAGATTTGAGGACGCTGCTGCTATTCCCGAAGATCCTGCAAATGTTTCGGGGTGGGGATGATCATTTGTTGCGAGCCGTTGCCTCGATATTCGAGGAGCACGGGTTCAGGGTGCTCGGGGCGCATGAGGTTGCGCCGGAAATCCTGATGCGGGAAGGACCGATCGGGAGCCTGCGACCCAATAGCTCCCAGCAGGCCGACATCGAAAAAGGACTGGCGCTGCTTGACGCAATCAGTCCATTCGATGTCGGTCAGGCGGTAGTGGTTGAGAGCGGGCGGGTTCTCGCTATGGAGGCAGCCGAAGGCACCGATGCGATGCTCTCGCGGGTCGACAAACTGCGTCAAAACGGACACATAGAACGCGCTACCGCTCCCGGCGTCTTGGTGAAAGCGGTCAAGCGAACTCAGAGCCGCAGACTCGATCTGCCCTCGATCGGACCGCAAACGATTGAGCGAGTCGCGCGTGCGAAATTAGGAGGTATTGCAGCTACCGCCGGAAGTGCAATCGTCGCTCAGCCAGAACGGACCGGAATCGCTGCGGACCGCGAAAAGGTGTTCGTGATTGGTGTGAGAGTAAGCTCGGGCGAGCAATGAGGCAGCACGCCAACACCGATCCGCCATCAGAGCGGCTTGAGCTGTTCCTTGTGGCGGCAGAGGAATCAGGGGATCAACTCGGCGCCGCTCTCATGCGGGCGCTGCGGAAATGCGCCAAGCAGCCGGTGGATTTCAGCGGCGTAGGCGGCCGCGAAATGAGCAGGGAAGGTATCGCAAGCCTTTACCCGATCGACGACCTGCCGCTGATAGGGTTCACCGCAATCCCTCGTCGGCTCCCGAGGATCCTGAGGCTGATGCGTTTTACGGCAAGAGCGATTGTTGCGAGACCGCCGCAAGGGCTGATTATCATAGACAGTCCGGGTTTCACGCGGGGAATAGCCAGGCGAGTACGCCTCGCTGATCCGAACATTCCCATCGTGGAATATGTCTCGCCTTCGGTCTGGGCATGGCGACCAGGTCGAGCAAGGGTCTTGCGTGGATATATAGATCATATTCTTGCGCTTCTGCCGTTCGAGCCAGAGGTGCATCGTAGACTCGGAGGCCCCGCTTGCAGCTACGTCGGCCATCCCTTGACAGAAGCGGTAGCGCACCTGCGCCCCAATTCGGCAGAGGCTTCCCGCCGAGCAGCGTCCCCTCCGGTTCTTCTCATGCTGCCTGGCAGCAGGATGGGCGAGATCAGACGACTTTTCCACGTGTTTGCGCTAGCAGTTTTGAACGTGAGGGATCGGATTGGCGAGATTGAGATCGTCATTCCGACCCTGCCGCATCTCGCGGATGAGATTCGATCTGCTAGTCAAAGGTGCAACATTGCACCAAGGATTATTGTGGATCCCGCCGAGAAGCAGGCGGCGTTCCGCATCGCTCGGGCGGCACTCGCAAAGTCAGGAACCGTCACGCTGGAGTTGGCGTTGGCTGGCGTTCCGATGGTGACCGCATACAAGGTCTCGCAACTGGAATACCTCGTCGGCAAAGTGTTGTTGCGGCGGTTATCGTCCATCATTCTGACTAACATTCTCCTGTCCGAAAACGTAGTTCCGGAGCTGATACAGCATCAGTGCACACCGGATAAGCTGGCGGATATGCTTGTTCCATTATTCCGGGACACGTCGCAAAGGCGCGGTCAAATCGAAGCATTTTCTCGGCTCGACAAGATCCTGGAGATTCCCTGCGGCGCCAGTCCTGCAATGCGGGCCGCTAAAGTCGTACTGGATGTGCTCGCGCAGCGGGCTCAGAAAGTGCGGCAACACCGAGCTCAAGAAAATCGCTGAAGCCTATTTTCGGCGCGAGATCGGGACATAGTCGCGCTGGGTCGCGCCGGTATAGAGCTGGCGTGGGCGCCCAATCTTTTGATGCGGATCCTCGATCATCTCTTTCCACTGCGAGATCCATCCGACCGTGCGTGCCACAGCGAATAGAACGGTAAACATGGTAGTAGGAAATCCCATCGCCTTTAGAGTGATGCCGGAATAAAAATCGATGTTTGGATACAGCTTCTTGTCGATGAAATACTCGTCGCGCAACGCAATTCGCTCGAGCTCAAGGGCGACCTCCAGCAGCGGATCATCCTTGGCGCCAATCTCGTTGAGAACCTCATGACACGTTCGCTGCATGATCTTGGCACGCGGGTCGTAGTGTTTGTAGACCCGATGCCCAAAACCCATCAGACGAAAGTCGTCGTTGGGGTCCTTGGCGCGGCGAATGTATTCCGGAATTCGCTCGGGCGTGCCAATCTGGGTGAGCATGTTCAAAGCCGCTTCGTTCGCACCGCCGTGAGCAGGGCCCCATAGGCAGGCACATCCTGCGGCGATGCAGGCGAATGGATTTGCGCCCGAGGAGCCAGCGAGACGTACTGTCGACGTCGATGCGTTCTGCTCATGGTCCGCATGCAGGATGAATATACGATCCATAGCCCGGGCGAGGACGGCATTGGGTTTGTAGTCCTCGCACGGTACCGCAAAGCACATCCGCAGGAAATTGGTTGCATAGTCGAGATCGTTCTTTGGATAAATGAACGGCTGACCGACCGAATACTTGTACGCCATGGCGGCTATCGTCGGCATCTTGGCAATCATGCGAATAGAAGCGATCATTCTTTGCATGGGATCGGAAATATCGGTCGAGTCGTGATAGAATGCAGAGAGTGCGCCGACACAACCCGTCATTACTGCCATTGGGTGGGCATCTCGCCGAAAGCCTTGATAAAAACGACTCATTTGCTCGTGCACCATGGTGTGCCGAGTAACGCGGTTGTCGAAATCGGCCTTTTGCGCGGCGGTGGGAAGCTCGCCGTAAAGTAGAAGGTAACAGGTCTCGAGGAAATCGCCGTGCTCAGCTAATTGCTCGATGGGATAACCGCGATACAGAAGAATCCCTTCATCGCCGTCGATATAGGTAATCTTTGACTCGCAGCTTCCGGTCGATGTGTACCCGGGATCATAGGTAAACATTCCGGTTTCGGCGTAGAACTTGCCTATATCGACGACGGAGGGTCCAATCGTCCCGTCGAAGATCGGAAACGACGTTTCCTTACCGCCTAGGATGAATTTTCCGGTGTTTATGTTGGCGCCGGTTTTTGCATCCATCTCCGAACTCTCTGGTTTGCAGGAAGCATTCTCGGCTGGGAATTTTGCACGCATATTCCCGGCATAATCTCATTAGCGTGGCCTACCTTATCCCCTGTTGCACTGCAAGATGCGCTCTGGCCGCTACTGCGAGATCGCCGGCGCAGCCGCCTGGTCGCCAATGCGTGCGAGGCATTCGTCCTTCCCGAGTACGGCGAGCACCTCGAAGATTGGAGGGGACGTCGCGCGGCCGGTGAGTGCGGCACGCAAGGGCTGCGCAATCGCTCCGAGCTTCAGTCCGAGGCGCTGGGTGAAGTCGCGTATTGCCTGCTCGGTCGTTTCCGCAGTCCAGGGATGCACAGCTCGCAGCTCATCCCGGAGCTGCGCGAGGATCTCGCGCAGCTCCGGGCTCAGCAGGGCTAACGCCTTTGGGTCCAGCCGCAGCGGCCGCTCTGCTACGATGAAGCTGGCAGCATCTGCAAGCTCGACGAGGGTCTTGGCGCGCTCCTTTAGCCCCGGCATGGCCGTGAGCAGCTGCTGACGCAGATGCGGGGTCAATTTATTGGCAATTTGCGAGCCTCCGGCGATGTGCGGAAGCACGCGCTCGAGTCGGGTTAGCAGCTCTGCGTCGGGCGTGCGCCGCAGGTAATGCCCGTTGAGGTTCTCGAGCCGGGCAAAGTCAAAACGCGCGGGCGAACGGCCGATTTGTGCGAGATCAAACACGCTGATCATCTCCTCGGTAGAGAAGATTTCCTGGTCACCGTGACTCCAGCCAAGGCGGACGAGGTAGTTGCGCATGGCCGCGGGGAGGTAGCCCATGGCGCGATATGCATCGACTCCCAGAGCGCCGTGGCGCTTTGACATCTTGGAGCCGTCTGGGCCGTGAATGAGTGGGATATGTGCCATCACCGGCAAGTGCCACCCGAGTGCGGTATAGATCTGTATCTGTCGGGCCGCGTTGGTTAAGTGATCGTCGCCACGGATGACATGAGTCACCCCCATGTCGTGGTCATCGACTACGACGGCGAGCATGTAGGTTGGGGTCCCGTCGGAGCGAAGCAGGACAAGGTCATCGAGATTCTCATTTTGCCATACGACGCGTCCTTGCACTTGGTCCTCGAGCGCCGTCTCGCCGGTCAGCGGCGCTCTCAGCCGAATTACTGGTTTGACCCCTGGCGGAGCTTCTGCGGGGCTGCGATCGCGCCAGCGGCCATCGTAGAGCTTGGTGCGGCCCTCACGGCGCGCCGCTTCCCGCATCTGCGCCAATTCCTCTGCTGAAGCGTAGCAAAGATAGGCGGCGCCATTTGCCAACAGTTGCTCCGCCACGTCGCGATGCCGGGCCGCCCGCGCAAATTGATAAATGGCATCCCCGTCCCAACCGAGCTCTAGCCATGACAGGCCTTCCAAGATTGCGTCAATTGCCGCCTGGGTGGAGCGCTCTCGGTCCGTGTCCTCTATGCGCAGCAGCATCTTTCCCCCGCGGCCGCGCGCGTAGAGCCAGTTGAAAAGGGCCGTGCGGGCCCCTCCGATGTGCAGGAAGCCGGTTGGGGAGGGAGCAAAGCGCGTAACAACTGTCATAACCGGTCTCGCCAGCCACCCCGAAGCAGCTCTTGTAACATCATGGGACGAACGCAGACGTTCAAGGTACCCCAGGGTGTCCGGCGTCTGCACCTTGGCGCATGCACTGGGATTTGCCACATAGCCTCGGGCAAGTCGGTTGGAATGGCAATATGAAGCACCCTAGGTCACCCTCTCCCGAAACCGGGGTCGATTTTATCCGCGACATTGTGCGTGCCGATCTCGAGGCCGGCCGCTACCCCGCTGTGATTACCCGATTTCCGCCGGAGCCCAATGGCTATCTGCATATTGGCCATGCCAAGTCCATCTCCCTGAACTTCGGAGTTGCACAGGAATTCGGAGGCAGGTGCCACTTGCGCTTCGACGACACCAACCCGCTCAAAGAGGAGCAGGAATATATCGACGCCATTAAGAGTGACGTTCGCTGGCTGGGCTTCGATTGGGGCGAACACCTTTACCACGCGTCCGACTATTTTGATCAACTCTATGAATGGGCTGAGCATCTGATCCGAGCCGAAAAAGCCTATGTCGATGATCAATCACCAGACGAGATACGCGCCACGCGAGGCACGCTGACGCAACCCGGAGCCAACAGCCCTTGGCGCCAGCGCGGAGTCGATGAAAATCTCGACTTGTTCCACCGCATGCGGGCGGGTGAATATCCGAACGGCGCACGGGTGCTTCGGGCCAAGATCGACATGACCTCAGGCAACATCAATCTTCGAGACCCGATTCTCTATCGCATCCTGCACGCCAATCATCCGCGTACTGGAGCAAGCTGGTCTATCTATCCCAGCTATGACTTTGCGCACGGGCAGTCGGATGCAATCGAGAAGATCACACACTCGATTTGCACGCTGGAGTTCGAGGATCACCGGCCGCTTTATGACTGGCTTCTGGACAACCTTCCAGTACCCTCGCGGCCCCATCAATACGAGTTCGCCCGTCTCAATCTCACCTACACCATTCTTTCAAAGCGCGTTCTGACCGAGCTCGTTCGAGCAGGCCACGTCGAGGGGTGGGACGATCCGCGCATGCCCACGCTCGCAGGCCTGCGCCGCCGTGGAGTTCCGCCCGAGGCGCTGCGTGACTTTACCAAGCGCATCGGCGTTGCCAAAGCGAACAGCGTTGTCGACCTCGCGCTGTTCGAGTTCTCCATTCGCGAGGTTCTGAACAGGACAGCGGTTCGGAGAATGGCGGTGCTTCGCCCGCTCAAGGTCGTGATCGAAAACTATCCGATCGATCAAGTCGAGGAACTTGAAGCGCTCAACCGTCCCGATGATCCTGCAGCCGGCACGCGTCAGATCCAGTTCGGTCGAGAGCTTTACATCGAACGTGACGATTTTCTCGAGTTTCCGCCGAAGAAATTCTACCGCCTCTCACCGGGCCGCGAAGTCCGATTGCGCTATGCCTACTTCGTCACCTGCCGAGACGTGATCAAAAATGCCGAAGGGCAGGTGGTCGAGTTGCGCTGTACATATGACCCGCAAACGCGCGGCGGCAATGCACCGGATGGACGCAAAGTGCAGGCAACCTTGCACTGGGTTTCTGCCCGCGACGCTCTCGCGGCCGATGTACGGCTCTATGATCACCTTTTTAAGATTGCCGAGCCGAATGCATCCGATTTCGCAACTGACCTCAATCCGGCATCCCTGGAGCTGATCACCGATGCGCGGGTCGAGCCTGCACTCGTCAATGCGCAACCCGGCGAAGCCATCCAGTTCGAGCGTCAAGGCTATTTTTGTCCGGATCCGAGCTCCACAGCAGATCGATTGGTTTTCAATCGAACCGTTGGTCTTCGTGACTCCTGGGCAAAGGTGAATCCGGCGTCTGGTACGTAGAGCAAACCGATATTCAATGTAGCGGGTAACGTGTAGGATCGCGAGACAGCAGGGGCACTCACGCGGGTAGCGGGCTTGTGGGTGCCGGGGAGCGCGATGGCAAAACCGGGGAAGTCACGCGAGCGAGCCGAGACTTGGCGACCGTGGGTCCCGCCTGCAGCCGCGGCCGTGCCGAAACCGGTTTCGGCATGGCCTAATCATGTCGCACATCTCCTTGCCCGCGCTTTAAACCGTTTTCGCGAGTGGGTTGCTGCCGAAGCCAGCGCGGGCATGCTGGTGCCCTGGGTTGCAGTCGGGTTCGGTTGCGGGATTCTCATCTATTTCAATGTCGATCAAGAGCCGGCCCTTTGGGCGACGGCCCTCCTGTTCGCGAGTGCCGCGCTGGCAGCAGTGGTCTGCCGCGACCGTCCGGCTGCATTCCCGGTCGCGGTCGGCGCTGCGGCCATTGCTGCCGGACTCATGATTCCCACCGTGAAAGCGGCACTCATTGCACACTCGGTCCTGTCAAAGCCGGTGTGGAACGCCGAGGTTGCCGGCTACGTGGAGATTCGGGAAGAGCGGGAACGCTCCGATCGCATCACCTTACGGGTAGAGCGCTCTTCGGCCGAGAGACTTGAACGCGTTCGGATATCCGTGCGCAAGGGCACTGCCCCGCCAGTTGGGAGTTTCGTGAAGCTCAAAGCGCGACTCTCGCCACCGCTCCAGCCGTTGCGGCCCGGCGGCTATGATTTCGCACGCGATATGTACTTTCAGCGCATCGGAGCATCCGGTTTTGCACTCGGCCGCATCCGTACCGCGCAGTCTCAGCAGTTGCCTACGATGACCTTGCGTTACGCTGCAGCCTTAGACGGAATGCGCGAGGCGATCGATAAGCGCATGCGCGCTGTTCTGCCCGGGGACGGGGGATCGATCGCATCGGCGCTGATTACCGGAAAGCGCGATCCGATCTCCCCGCAGGTGAACGACGCAATGTACATCTCGGGGCTCGGACATGTGCTGTCCATCTCCGGATACCACATGGCGGTAGTAGCCGGGGTCGTCTTTTTTGCAATCCGGGCGTTGTTTGCGCTCATGCCGGCATTCGCGAACAAGCACGCCATCAAGAAATGGGCAGCCTTCGTCGCATTGTTCGTTGCCGGACTTTACCTCCTGCTGTCCGGAGCGGAAGTGGCCACCCAGCGCTCGTTTATTATGATAGGGATCGTCCTGATCGGGGTACTTGTCGATCGCCAGACCCTCACTTATCGCACGATCACCGTTGCTGCCTTTGGGGTGCTTGCACTCGCGCCAGAGTCGGTGGTCCACCCCAGCTTTCAAATGTCGTTTGCGGCAACGCTGGCCCTCGTTGCGGGCTATCAACACGGCCTTCCATGGATGATCAGGGAAGGCAAGACCCAACTTGCCGCCCGCATTGCTCTCTGGGGCGGGCGCGAGGTGGTCAGCCTTGCGGTCGCGTCTCTGCTCGCGGGGACCGCGACAATCCCTTTTGTGGCCTATCATTTCCATCGCGTGTCGCCGTACGGCGTTGTCGCCAACCTCGCAGCCATGCCCATCGTATCAGGCTGGGTGATGCCATGGGGTATTCTGGGTCTGCTCGCAATGCCGCTCGGGCTCGACTCTTACTGCTGGCGCCTGATGGGGCATGGCATCGACTGGATGACGGCCGTCGCCCTCTGGACTACCACCTTTCCCGGGGCGGTAGGGCGTGTCGCCGGGTTCGGTCCGGGTCCGCTGCTGCTCTCCACTCTGGGACTCTTGGTGCTTTGTTTGCTCAAAACGCCGCTGCGACTGATCGGGGTTGCCCTGATCTGCTGTGCGGTAGCATTGATGATTCGAACGCCCAAGCCGGATCTGCTGATCGCACCTGACGGAACCGCGATTGCTATTCGAACGGGTGATGGCCATTTGGCCATGATCAATCAGAGCAACGACAGTTTTGCCTTTCGTGAATGGCTCGCTGCCGATGCCGATCCACGATCCGCGCGCGACGTGGCTTTAAGGGACGGCCTCAATTGTGATGAGGCGGGGTGCATCGGAAAACTACGAGACGGCTCTCTTGTTGCGTTCGTGAAGAGAGCGGAAGCCTTCGAGGAGGACTGCCGGCGCACCGCGGTTGTGGTCAGCGCGCGTGAAATCCCGAGGGACTGTGCTGCTGCGCTGACCATCGGTAGGAAAGACTGGCGCAGTGCAGGAGCCATGGCATTGCGCCGGGTCAGCGGACAATTCGAAATCGAAACTGAGCGGTTGGCCAGCTACGATCGCCCGTGGGCGCACAGGCTTGCCGACCGCTCCTCCCGCTCCGGCAGCGGCGAATCGGTCAGCCGCCAGACGCCTGATTCGACCCCAGATCGGGAAGACCTGGAACCAGGCGACTAGGCCAGTGCCGGCCCTGGAAGAAACCCTGGCCCGAAGATCAATATCGCCGAAAAAGTCCGACCAACTTGCCCTGGATCCGTACTCTGGTAGGGGGCAGGATTCTTACCTCGTAAGCAGTATTGGCGGGCTCGAGCGCAATCGAGGCGCCTCTTCTCCTGAAACGTTTCAGGGTCGCCTCCTCCTCGTCGATCAGCGCGACGACAATGTCGCCGGTGTCCGCGGCATCGGTCTTTTTGATGAGCACGATGTCACCGTCCAGAATGCCGGCCTCGATCATGCTGTCCCCGCGGACCTCCAGAGCGAAATGCTCGCCGGTCGAGAGCACATCGACAGGCATATTGATGACATGGCTCTTGTTCTGAATTGCTTCGATCGGGGTTCCGGCAGCGATGCGCCCCATCACCGGCACTGCTACCGGCCGCGCGCCACCCTCATCGTCAGAGGCTGCACGTCGACCAAGATTGCCTTCGATCACATTCGGGGTAAAGCCTCGGCGCGCACCGCCCGCCCCATGCGCGACCGAATCGGGCAGCTTGATCACCTCGATAGCACGCGCTCGGTTGGGCAGACGCCGGATGAAACCGCGTTCTTCCAGCGCGGTGATAAGACGATGAATACCGGATTTGGAACGCAGATCGAGCGCGTCCTTCATCTCGTCGAATGACGGAGGCACGCCACTTTCCTTCAACCGCTCGTGGATGAAGCGCAAGAGTTCAGCCTGTTTCCGTGTGAGCATTCGTGGTCCCCGCTGCTACTTTAGAAACAAATCATGAACGAACATATACGTTCCATATGTGTTCTGCAAGCATTTAATTTCCCATGAATCAGATGAAATCAGACAGGCAGGCGCAGGATTGTGCACCTGCTGCCGCGAACGGCGGCCGGGGCATGTGGCTCACGAATCAGGAGGCACTCCGCCGCTGCCAGGGGGGTAAGCATCGAGCTGTCCTGCACCGGGGCGGGCGTAGCGATGGGGTGGCCGTCTTCTCCCGCACTGAGACGCGCACGCAGATAGTCGGCGCGCTCGTCGTTCTCGGGGAGGTCACGGCCGAGCACCGCCGTTTCAGATTTGGGCTCGACGTCGCTTCGGCCGGAGAGACGCCGTATCAAGGGCACCAAGAACAAAAGCGAGCACACATAAGCGGAAACGGGATTGCCCGGCAGACCGAGCACATGCATCTGGCCCAGGCGGCCATGCAGCATGGGCCGCCCCGGGCGCATGGCCACTTTCCAGAAAGAGAGGACAAGTCCCTCGCTCGCGAGTGCCTTATGTACCAGATCGTAGTCACCGACCGATGCCCCGCCCGAGGTCACGAGAATGTCAGCGCCGTGGTCACGGGCTTGGCGTATTGCTTGGCCGGTCTCGCCCAGGCGATCGGGGACGATGCCCAGGTCAACCACATCGCAGCCTTCTCGGCGGGCCATGGCCAGAATGGCGTAGCCATTGGAATGGACGATCTCGCCTGCTGCAAGCTCCGAGCCCGGCATGACGAGCTCATCGCCGCTGGCAAAGAACGCGAGCTTTGGCCGGCGATGCACCGGCAGGCGAGGGTGATTCGCTGCGGCTGCGAGTGAAAGATCTCGATCGGAGAGCCTGTGCCCTTTCACAAGGAGCACGGCGCCCCGTCTGAAATCGAGTCCTTCGACACGCACGTGCCTGCCTTTATCGGCTCCAATACGGATGAGGACGGTTTTACCCTCGAGGGTGGTATTCTCCTGGATCACAACGGTATCGGCCCCTTGCGGCAACAGGCCACCGGTGAAGATGCGTACCGCCTGCCCGGCGCTCACCGTGCCGTCAAAAGGATGCCCCGCGGCCACTTCTCCAATGAGTGCCAGCCGTGCCGCGACCCTCGTGACGTCCACGGCACGTACCGCATAACCGTCCATGGCGGACACATTCGCCGGAGGCTGGCTGCGCAAGGCGGCAATATCAGAAGTGAGGACACGTCCATGCGCGTCCATGAGTGCAGCAGATTCCGCAGGCAGTGGACGGGCATCGGCGAGCACGCGGGAAAGCGCTTCGAGAACGGGCATCAGTGCCACGACTCACTCCCTGGCGCGATAATGCCCCGACTTGCCGCCATACTTCTCGACGAGATGAATACCCTCGATGCGCATGCCGCGCTCGACTGCCTTCACCATGTCGTAGACAGTAAGGCAAGCGACGGCGACGGCGGTGAGTGCTTCCATCTCGACGCCGGTACGCTCGGTCACCCGTATGGTTGCGCGGACACTCACGCCGGGCAGCCGCATATCCGGCTTCAGGTCCATCGTAATCGCCGATATCGATAATGGATGGCAGAGAGGAATGAGCTCATGCGTGCGCTTGGCTGCCATTATACCGGCAATTCGTGCAGTTCCGAGCACGTCGCCCTTCTTCGCATCCCCCTTGACTATGAGGTCGAGGGTGCTCGGAGCCATGATGACCCGGCCCTCGGCAACGGCTTGACGTTCCGTAGCGGGCTTTTCCGATACGTCGACCATCCGCGCTTCTCCCCGCGCATCAAGATGGGAGAGCTTCGGCGGGCTCATTCGTCGCTACTCTGCTGCGCCCAGACGCCGTCGCGATTGGCCGATGAGGGCGCGCGTTGCCGTCTCGACGTCGCGTTGCCGCATAAGACTCTCTCCGACCAGAAAGGTCGAAATTCCATGGGCGGAGAGACGTTCGATGTCGGAGCGCGAAAAAATCCCGCTTTCGCTGACAATGACATGGCTTGATGGAATCAGTTTAGCGAGCCTGATGGTGGTATCGAGCGTGGTATGGAAGCTTTTGAGATCACGATTGTTGATTCCAACAAGCCTCGAATTCAATCGTAGCGCGCGCTCAAGCTCGTGCTCGTTGTGGACTTCGAGCAGCGCGTCCATACCGAGTCTGTTGGCACTCCGCTCGAGGTCGTGGGCCAGCTTGTCATCCACCGCACCAAGAATGATCAGGATGCAATCGGCACCCCATGCACGCGCTTGCAGGACCTGGTAGATGTCAAGCATGAAGTCCTTGCGCAGGGCCGGTAACGCCGTTGCCGCCCGGGCGCTGACCAGGTGTTGCGGATCTCCCTGAAAGGACGGAGCATCGGTCAGCACCGACAGGCAGGCTGCACCACCACGCTCATAGGCAGATGCAATTCCTGCGGGGTCGAAGTTGTTTCGGATAAGCCCTTTCGACGGACTCGCTTTCTTGACTTCTGCAATGAGCGCATAGTGGCCCGCATCGATTTTTCGCAGGATCGCGGCAACGAAGCCGCGTGGGGCAGACGCCGATCTAACTTCGACTTCAAGCGTGGCGAATGGGCGCTTTTGCTTGGCAGCAGCGATTTCTTCGCGCTTGTAACTGGCGATTTTGGTCAGGATGTCGGTTGTTTCGTTCACGCCCTCTTTTACTCCAAGCCTACATCAGCGCGTGCAGACGGGCTGTTTTTGTGTGTGTGTGTGTGTTGCTTAGCCATGGGAAATCGTCACAAGCCGCTCAAGCCGACTGTGAGCCTCCCCCGAGTCCACGGACTTCTGCGCAAGTCCCGCCGCCTCTTTGAGCTCCTTGGCCCGTCCGGCAACAATCAGTCCTGCGGCGGCATTAAGGACCGCGACGTCACGGAACGGTCCCTTCTTGCCCTTGAGCACTTCGATCAGCGTTTCTGCGTTTTCGTGTGCTTCCCCTCCACGCAAAGCTTCCGGCTTGACCCGCGTCAGCCCTGCGTCTTCCGGCGCGATCTCAAAGGTGCGAACCGCATCGTTCTCCAATGCGGCAACATAAGTGGTACCGGCAGTCGTGACCTCGTCCAGGCCATCGGAACCATGGACCACCCAAACGGACACGGCACCCAGATTTTTCAAAACGTGTGCAAGCGGCTCGATCCAGTGCCGGGAAAAAACACCCACCATCTGTCGTTTTACCCCGGCAGGGTTGGAAAGAGGCCCCAGCAGATTGAATATCGTGCGCGTTCCCAACTCGACCCGAGTGGGGCCCACATTCTTCATGGCGGGATGGTGAGAGGGCGCAAACATGAAGCCGATGCCGGCCTCTTTGATGCATCGTGCTACCCCCTCAGGTGTTAATTCTATGTTCACGCCGAGAGCAGCGAGAACGTCGGCAGCTCCTGAGCGGGAGGAAAGAGCCCGGTTACCATGCTTTGCTACGGGAACGCCGGCTCCCGCAACGATCAAAGCGGCGCAGGTCGAGATGTTGAACGAACCCGAGGCATCGCCACCCGTACCCACGATGTCCACGGCATCCGCCGGGGCCGAAACCCGCAGCATCTTTTCACGCATCGCCGTAACGGCACCCGTGATCTCGTCGACGGTTTCGCCCCGGACCCGCAACGCCATCAACAGCCCGCCCATCTGCGACGGGGTCGCCTCTCCGGCCATCATGGTGTGGAACCCGCGCGCTGCTTCCTCCCGGCTCAATGCTCCGCCGCTGGCGGCCTTGGCGATCAGCCCCTTGAATTCGTCAGTCACGTTGCTCTCACTGCATCGCGTAATATCGGTCGACTCGATCGCGCGCTCCGGCCGCTGGATTCGTTCCATTCGACGGCGAGATTCAAAAAATTGCGCAGCATGAGATGCCCATGCTCCGAGGCGATGCTTTCCGGATGGAACTGGACCCCGTGCACCGGAAAACGGCGGTGAGCAAGAGCCATGATCAATCCATCCGTCTCGGCAGTCACAACGAGCTCAGCAGGAAGTGTCGCGCGATCGACCACCAGTGAATGATAGCGTGTTGCCTTGAAAGGCCCCGCGATCCCGCTGAAAATCCCTTTTCCGCAGTGCATGATCTCCGAGAGCTTCCCATGCACGGGAACCGGAGCGCGCACCACCCGGCCGCCAAAAGCCTGTCCCACGGCTTGGTGACCGAGGCACACGCCAAGGGTGGGAATCACGGGGGCGACATCAGCGACAAGCGCCAGGCAGATGCCTGCCTCGTTCGGGGTGCAGGGTCCAGGGGAGAGCACAATGGCCTCAGGATCCATCCCGACCACTTGATCCACCGTGATCATGTCATTGCGATGGACTACGACATCTGCACCGAGTCCACCTAAATAATGGACAAGATTGAAAGCGAAACTATCGTAGTTATCGATCAAAACGATCATGGTTTTACACGCCCGCTCAAGCTCTTAAACTTCGATCTTGAGACGGTCAAGAAATCCAAATTTACCGCAGCAAACGAGGCAATCTGACGACGATCCCCCTTTAAAGCCGTGCAGATCGAGGCAGGGCGGCTATCACCATTATGGCCGCGCCGCAAAACGCTTGGCTTCCTCCGCTGCCCGGAATAGCGCCTTCGCCTTGTCCACGCATTCCTGCTGCTCAGACCTGGGGTTGGAATCCGCAACGATGCCAGCGCCTGCCTGGACATACATCACCCCGTCCTTGATCAAGGAAGTGCGAAGAGTGATACAGCTGTCGAGCTCTCCTGCGGCCGAGAAATAGCCGACGGAACCTGCATACAGCCCCCGCTTCTCCTTCTCCAGCTCATCTATGATCTCCATTGCCCGGACCTTCGGCGCTCCGGAGACAGTCCCTGCCGGGAATCCTGCAATAAGTGCATCCACAGCATCTCTATTCGAGTCCAGCTTTCCTTCGACATTGGAAACGATATGCATAACCTGGCTGAAGCGCTCTATCAGAAACTGATCTGTCACCGTGACGGTGCCCGTCCGAGCCACCCGGCCCACATCATTGCGCCCGAGATCAAGAAGCATCAGATGCTCGGCCCGCTCCTTCGGATCTTGCAACAGAGCGGCTTCGAGTGCCTTGTCTTCCCGCGGAGTAGCGCCGCGCGGCCTTGTCCCGGCTAGAGGTCGGATTGTGACGGTCGCATCGCGCACGCGCACCAGAATCTCCGGGCTGGAGCCGGCAATGGCAAAGTTGCCAAAATCGAGAAAATATAGGAACGGCGCAGGATTGATCCTGCGCAGTGCACGATAAAGCGCAAACGGCGCGAGCTCGAAAGGTGCCTGGAAACGTTGCGAGAGCACGACCTGGAAAATGTCCCCGGCAGCAATGTATTCCTTGGCAACGCCGACCATGCGCTCGTATTCTGCTGCGGCCGTGTTCGACGAGGGCCAAACCGTGAGCGGGCCACGCTTCATCCGCGGCGAGGCATGCGCCAGCGGAGCGTCCAATGATTGGACGACTGCCGCGAGCCGTTCCGCTGCCTGCGCGAACGCTGTTTCCGCGGAAACATCCGCGTCGGGTCGGACCGGGGTGACGACGATGACGGTGTCGGTGACCGCATCAAATACTACAACAATTGTTGGGCGCACGAGCATCGCGTCGGGGATGCCGATCGGATCGGGATTGGGCTCGGGCAGATCCTCCATCAGCCTGACCATATCGTAGCCGAGGTATCCGAAAATACCTGCTGCCATCGGTGGCAAGTTTTCCGGCAAATCGATGCGGCTCTCGGCAATAATGGCCCTAAGGGCAGCCAATGGCGGCTCGTTGCAGGGCCTGAAGCGGCTGCGTTCGTCCGAACTGCGGTGAATCTCGGCGTGGCCGTCAACAGTGCGCCAAATGAGGTCGGGGTCGAGCCCGATGATTGAATACCGCCCCCGTACCTCACCGCCTTCGACCGATTCGAGCAGGAAGCTCATCGGACGCTGCCCGACAATTTTGAGAAAAGCCGAAACCGGAGTTTCCAGATCGGATACCAGCGTGGTCCACACGACCTGGGGCTCGCCGCGCGCGTAGCGTCTGGCGAACGCCGTTCCTAAGGGCTCGATCTGCATATGAGGCAAATCAATCGAGGTCGGTGCTGCCGGCCGGACCACCCGTTACCTGATTCAAGGCGTTCTGATTGATATTCACGCCGCTCTCGGCCTCGAGGTGAGCGACGTATTCTGCGGCAACATCATCCGACACGGCGCGATTGAGCGCCTCAACCATGCGTTTCGATTCGGCTGAATTCATATCCCAGTTGGGCACCACGATCTCCGTGACCCGGAATACCAGTTGCTCTGGCGGGGTTGCCGCGTCCGCCTTGCCGGCGGCATCCTTGGCAGTGCGGAAAACTGCCGCGATGGCAGACGAGGAGAGGGGGGCCTTGCTTTCGCCGCGCTTCAAGCCGGTCAATGTCTCGGCTTTGAGATGACCGGCGGCTGCAGCCTCGGCAAGAGACGACCCTGCCTGAACCTTTTCCAGGAGCTCAGTCGCCTTGGCCTTCAGACGGGACGCAATCTCCTGCTCGCGCCAGCGCTGCTCGACCTGGTCCTTTACCTCGTCAAGGGGTCGCTCCCGAGAAGGAGTAATGCTTAGAACATCGAACCAGACATATCCGCTCTCAAACTGGAGAGGATCACGCTCCACGCCAACCTCGGTGGTGAAAGCAGCCTCCAGGAGCCGCTGTTCGTCAGGAAGCTTTATCGGCGTGCCGGAAGCGTCGCGCCCCGAGCGATCGACCGCTTCGATCGTGCGCACCGGCACCTTCAGCTGTTCGGCAGCCTCTATCAGGCTCTTTCCTTCGGCGCGCGCGTCCTCGATCTGGTCGTAAAGCTTCAAAACCTCCGTCTTCGCGCGCGACGTCGCGAGCTCCCGCTTGAGCTGATTGGCGACATCCTCAAAAGGACGGACTTGCTCCGGCTCGATCTTGAGCACCCGGACAAGGACCGGGCCAAATCTTCCCTGAGTCGGAACACTGACCTCGCCTTCCTTCAGCGAGAAGGCAGCATCGGCAACGGCGCGGTCGATCATCCCGGCCTTGGTGACCGTGCCGAGGTCTATGTCCTTGTCGGTCTTGCCGAGCTCTTTTGCCAAGTCCTCAAAACTCGTCCCGTGCGCGATCTTCTGCGAGGCCTGCTCAGCGGCCTCCATGCTCGGGAACGCAATCTGCTGGATGTGACGACGTTCGGGCGTCACATAATGGGCACGGCGCTCTTCATAGGCGCGGTGAAGATCGGCATCGGAGATTTCGATCCATTGTGCCTGCTCCGCAGGAATGAGCGAACCAATCACCAGCTTCCGGTATTCCGGTGCACGAAACAGGTTCTTGCGCTCCTCGAAATATTTTGCGAGGACATCGGGAGCAGGCGCAGGAACGTCACCGGCTAGTGCTCGGTCAAGCAAGACATATTCGATCGAGCGCTCCTCGTTCTGATATCGATTTGCAGCCTCCATCAACGCTTTGGGAGCGTTTGAGCCGGACGTTATAGTGGCCGCAAGCTGCCGGCGCAGCATCAGTCGGCGCTGTTCGGCGACATAACGCCCTTCGGTATAGCCGGCGCTTCGGATCAACTGCTCGAAGCGGAAATGGTCGAACTGACCCGTTGGTCCTCGGAATGTCGGGTCGTTGGTGATCTCCTTCACCACGTCGGCGTCCGAGATGTTGAGCCCCAGCTTGCGTACCTGCTCGTCCAACAGGGTTTCAGATACGAGCTGTCCGAGAACCGTCCGGTCCAGACCCATCGCCCGGGCCTGCTCCATGCTGATCGGGCGCCCCAACTGACGTGAAAACTGTTGGAGTCGCTCATTGTACAAGGTACGGAACTGATCGATCGTGACCTCGGTACCTCCGATCTTTGCGACTGTGGATCGGCCAAAGCCGCGAAAGATGTCGCCAATCCCCCAAATCGCGAAGCTGATGACCAAAAAGCCGACGACGCCGGCCATGACCACCTTGCCGAGCCAGTTTGAGGAGGCTTTTCGAAGCCCGCGAAGCATTGCCTGATCCGCTGGAAAATCTCTCGATTGCGAGAGGCCGACGCATTCTAGGGATGGCCCGCGTGTGCCGCAACAAGTCCGAGTGCCGCGGCTTGTGTACCAGCCGTGAGCGCATCTGAGGTGACATCTGGTGCGGTATTCGAGGCTCTGCTAACCCCGAAACCCGGTCATTCGGAAGGGTTTTCGGTGAGCTCCGCCCAGCCGCCTCGCCCGCTAGTCGCGGGAAACTGGAAAATGAACGGCCTGCGCGCCTGCGGCGCCGAGCTCGCCGATATGGTCTCCGGGGCGCGGGAGCTCTCGGCGATCGATATCCTCGTGTGTCCGCCTGCGACCCTGATCGCCGAGTTCGCATCGATCGCGCGCAAGGCATCGTTGTGGGTAGGTGGGCAGGATTGTCATCCCGAGCCGGCCGGTGCGTTCACCGGGGATATATCAGCCGAAATGCTCAGGGACGCGGGGGCGAGCGCAGTCATCCTAGGGCACTCGGAGCGGAGGATTTATCACAAGGAAACGGATGCCGAGGTGCGCGCCAAGGCCTTGGCGGCGCGCCGGGCGGGACTGCTCGCCATTGTGTGCGTCGGCGAGACGAGAGCCGAACGCGAGAACGGGTCAGCGCTTTCGGTTGTGAGCGCACAGCTCGATGGATCCCTGCCTGATGGGCTATCATCGCAAAATCTGGTTGTTGCCTATGAACCGGTATGGGCGATCGGTACCGGCCTCACTCCGAAGCCGGGTGAAATCACCGAGGCGCACGGCTTTATCCGCCGGCACCTTTCCAAACGGTTTGGCGCGACCGGGCAGCGCACGCGTATCCTCTATGGAGGATCGGTAAAAGCCGCGAATGCGCGCGAGCTCATAAGCATACCGGACGTCGATGGCTTCCTGGTCGGGGGGGCAAGCCTCAAGGCGGAAGAGTTCATTGCGATTGCGCGGACCTGCCAGCAAGGGGGGTACTGATCGCCACAACCCCGGCTTCGCGATTGGAATTCCGGCAGGGGATGCTGTAGACGGCCCCCGCGCGCCCCATATCAGCGTAGGATCGCCCCTGCGAGCGAGGATCGATGCAGACAGTTATCGTGGTCATTCACCTTATGGTCGTCGGCGCACTGATCGGTGTGGTTTTGTTGCAGAAATCGGAAGGCGGAGGCCTTGGTATCGGCTCTACCGGTGGGTTCCTTTCCAGCAGGGGCACAGCAAATGTGCTCACTCGGACCACTGCGATCCTGGCGGCGGTGTTTTTTGGGACGAGTCTGTTGCTGTCCGTCCTGGCAGGCTGGGACCGCAAGCCGCACTCGATTATCCAGGGCGTGCCCACTGAGCAGCAAGCCCCGGGGGCGCCGGCCTCGCCTGCAGGACAGGGCGAAGGCCAGGGCAACCTCCTCGATACGCTGCGGAAGAACGAACAGGCCCCGGCGCCTGCGCCGAGCGGACCACAAGTGCCGCGATCACAGTGAAGATCGAAGGGGGCCTCGTGACCAGCCCTTCACAATTAAGCTATGCAGGGAGCGAATACCAAAGCGAGAATTTGAATCAATGCCCGCACGCAAGTGACTGAACCCGGGCGGAAAAAGATCGTTATGCTAATTCCGCATGGCAATCTGTGGGCCAATCGATGGAAGGTCTCGGCGAATCGTCGATGTCGGGATAAGCGTTAAGCCCCATGGCGCGGTACATCTTTATCACCGGCGGCGTGGTTTCCTCTCTCGGCAAGGGTCTCGCATCGGCAGCGCTGGGGGCGCTCCTGCAAGCGCGCGGCTACCGCGTGCGGCTGCGCAAGCTCGACCCGTATCTCAACGTCGATCCCGGCACCATGTCCCCGTATCAGCACGGCGAGGTGTTCGTAACGGATGACGGAGCGGAAACCGACCTTGACCTTGGGCATTACGAGCGCTTCACCGGACGGCCGGCATCTCGGCAGGACAACATCACTACCGGACGTATCTACCAGGAGATCCTCGCGAAGGAGCGGCGCGGAGACTATCTCGGCGCCACCATCCAGGTGATTCCGCACGTTACCAACGCGATCAAGGATTTCATCCGCGACGACAATGAGGGCTTTGACTTCGTCCTCTGCGAGATCGGCGGCACAGTGGGTGACATCGAAGGGCTGCCCTTCTTTGAAGCCATTCGACAGCTCGGGAACGATCTCCCCCAGCGGCATGCGGTGTATATCCATCTTACCTTATTGCCATTTGTCTCGGGTGCCGGAGAGCTCAAGACCAAGCCGACGCAACACTCGGTCAAGGAGCTCCGCTCCATCGGCATCCAGCCCGATATCCTGCTGTGCCGTACGGACCGGCCTATCCCAAAAGAGGAGCGGCGCAAGCTTGGTCTGTTTTGCAATGTGCGCGAGAGCGCGGTCATTGAAGCCCGCGACGTCGACAACATCTACGCAGTACCGGAGGCCTATCATGTGGCCGGTCTCGACCGCGAAGTGCTGGCGGCTTTCGGAATCGAACCGCAGGGGCAGCCTGATCTCGGGCGCTGGCGTCTTATCAACGAGCGCATCCGCAATCCGGAGGGCGATGTCACTATTGCGATCGTCGGAAAATACACCGGTCTCAAGGACGCCTACAAATCGCTGATCGAGGCCCTTTCGCACGGGGGTATCGCGAACAAGGTTCGAGTCAACCTCGACTGGATCGAGTCCGAGGTATTCGAGCGCGAGGATCCTGCGCCTTTCCTCGAGCATGTGAACGGGATCCTGGTGCCGGGAGGATTCGGGCAACGGGGAAGCGAGGGGAAAATCCGGGCCGTTCAGTTCGCGCGCGAGCGGCAAGTGCCGTATTTCGGCATCTGCTTCGGGATGCAGATGGCCGTGATCGAGGCCGCCCGCAACCTTTGCGGGATCGAGGATGCCAACTCTACGGAATTCGGTGCAACGCCACATCCTGTCGTCGGCCTCATGACGGAGTGGACGAAGGGCAACGAGCTACAGGTGCGTGGGGAAAATGGCGATCTCGGCGGAACAATGCGACTCGGGGCCTATCCGGCCGTCCTGGAGCGGGGAAGCCGGGTCAGCGAGATTTACGGAGCAAGCGAGATCTCCGAGCGCCACCGCCACCGCTACGAGGTCAACACCCGCTACCGGGCGCGCCTGGAGGAGGCGGGGTTGCGCTTCTCGGGCGTGTCGCCCGACGGGCTCCTGCCGGAGATCGTCGAGCTGCCCGACCACCCGTGGTTCGTCGGCGTGCAGTTCCACCCCGAGCTGAAATCGCGCCCCTTCGCCCCGCACCCCCTGTTCAAGTCGTTCATCGCCGCCGCCGTCGAGCAGAGCCGGCTCGTGTAGTCGTCCGCGACTCTTGGTCCTGACGACCGTGGTGGGAATGGGCTACCAACGCGCGTCATTCCCGCGGAGGCGGAATCCAGTCTACAGAACGGCAGGGGATGCCCAAGCAGATTCGTAGGCCGGGTTAGCGCGGTAGCGCGTAACCCAACACGTCACAAATGGCCATGTTGGTTACGGCCCTTCGGGCCTGTCCCAACCTACGATTTCTACCCCTTCACGGCGAGGAGCTCGACCTCGAAGATCAGCGTCGAATGCGGCGGGATGCTGCCGGCGCCGAGGTGGCCGTAGGCGAGGTCGGGCGGGATGATGAGCGTGCGCTTGCCCCCGACCTTCATGGTGGCGACGCCCTCGTCCCATCCGGCGATCACCTGGCGCATGCCGATCTTGAACGCGAACGGCTCGTTGCGGTCGACCGAGGAGTCGAATTTCCTGCCCTTGGCGCCGTTCTCATAGAGCCAACCGGTGTAGTGCATCACGCAGGTCTGGCCGGTCTTGGGCGACGCGCCGGTGCCGACCTTGGTGTCGGTGATCTTCAGGCCAGACGGCGTGGTAACGGGTTGCGCGTCCGCGGATTCGGTCATGGCAAGACCTCCGGTGAAGGCGAAGCCGATGGCGGCGGTCACCGCAGTTCGGCGCGACAGGGCTCGCATTCCATTGTCTCCTTTGCGCGATGGCGCAACCTAGACGAAAAAGCCGCCGCAATCTAATGCGCCGTGGCGCATCGCGACCTACATGGGGGGCGTGCATCGAAACGCTCCCGAAGGAGTTGGCATGACGGCGATCAGGATTTTGGCTGCGCTGACACTGCTACTGACCGCGGCCTCGGCGGCGTCGGCCGCCCCGCGAAAGCCGCGATACCCGCAATATCCCGCCAACGACGGATGGGTTTGGCCGCGCCCCTACACAACCAGCCCCTATAGTCCGTCCGGCGGCTACCGCAGCCCGGTGCCGAACGACACCCGAAATTCGATCGAATATGAACTCGACATGGGCGCCGGCTCGGGCCGCTATTGAGCATTAGGCTGCCAGCTTGCCCGCGGGCGGCCGTCAGACGGACCGGGCTGCCCGCCTGCGCCTCACGTCTTTTTCGCGCTCTTGCCCTTCGGCGCGACCGCCTTGGTCGCGTTGCGGTCGGCGGCTTCCTTGGCGAGGCGCAGTTCGCGCAGGCGCGCGGTCTTTTCGCGCGTCGCCTGGCTTGCGGCGGTGTATTCCCGCAAGGCCACCGCGCCGTCGCGCGCCTGCTGCTCCTTGCGCTTGAAGGCGGCTTCGGCGCGCGCCTGGGCGGCCTGGGCTTCCTTGCTCTGGTTTGCCAATCGGTGCTCCTTCAGTTGGCGGGGTCACGAACAGCCGGTCGTGCCGCCGCAGGTCTCGCACTTGAGGCAGGTGCCGTTGCGCACCAGCGTGAAGTTGCCGCACTCGCCGCAGGCTTCGCCTTCGTAGCCCTTGGCGCGCGCTTCGGCGCGCTTTTCGGCTGCGGCGGCCTTGGCGTGGGCGCGCGCGTCGGTCCAGTTCTGCTGCTCGAGCGCTTGCGCGGGCGACAGCTTTTGCTCCGGTTCGCTCTTGAGCGCGGTCGAGCCGGCGATCTCGGCGCGCGGGCCGGCCGAGGACAACGTCGTGACTCGCGCGGCCGAAACCCCCTCACCCCGACCCTCCGCCCCCTGGGAAGAAGCGCCGCCACGCCCGCCGTCACCACGGCTGCCGTCGCGCTCCGCGCGGTCGGCGCCGCCCTGCATCACCTTGAGCCGGTCGGTGCGCGAGCGGGTGAGCCCCTTGGAGACGAACCGACCCTCGGACGCGGGGCGGCCTTCCTCGACGCCCTTGCCGAGCGCATCGAAGCCGGTCTCGCTCGGGTCGACATGGGCGAGGTCGAAGCGCTCCTGATAGCTCACCGCGAGCTCCCGGAACACATAGTCGAGGATCGAGGTGGCGTACTTGATCGAGTCGTTGCCCTGCACCGGACCCGACGGCTCGAAGCGGGTGAAGGTGAAGGCATCGACATATTCCTCCAGCGGCACGCCGTATTGCAGGCCGAGCGAGACCGCGATGGCGAAGTTGTTCAGCAGCGAGCGCAGCGCCGCGCCCTCCTTGTGCATGTCGATGAAGATCTCGCCGAGCCGGCCGTCATCGTATTCGCCGGTGCGGAGATAGACCGTGTGGCCGCCGACCACCGCCTTCTGGGTGTAGCCCTTGCGGCGGTCGGGCATGCGCTCGCGCTCGCGCATGATCACCATGCGCTCGACCACCCGCTCCACCACCTTCTCGGCGAGCGCGGAAGCGCGCGCGGCGCTCGGCTTCTCGATGAAGGCCTCGACGATGTCCTCGTCCTCCTCCTCGTCCGCGATCAGCTGCGACTGCAGCGGCTGCGAGAGCTTGGAGCCGTCGCGGTAGAGCGCGTTGGCCTTGAGCCCGAGCTTCCAGGAGAGCAGGTAGGCCGCCTTGCAGTCCTCGACCGTGGCGTCGTTCGGCATGTTGATGGTCTTCGAGATCGCGCCCGAGATGAACGGCTGTGCCGCCGCCAGCATCCGGATGTGGCTCTCGACCGAGAGATAACGCTTGCCGTTCCGCCCGCACGGATTGGCGCAGTCGAACACCGCGTAGTGCTCGGGCTTGAGGTGCGGCGCGCCTTCGACCGTCATGGCGCCGCAGACGTGGATGTTGGCGGCCTCGATCTCGCGCTTGGTGAAGCCGAGCGCGATGAGGAGGTCGAACTTCGGATCGAGCAGCGCAGTGGCGTCGATGCCGAGCGATTTGACAATGAATTCCTCGCCCAGCGTCCACTTGTTGAACACGAACTTGATGTCGAACGCGGTCGGCAGCGCCTTCTCGACCGTGGCGATCGCCTCGTCGGTGAAGCCCTTGGCCCTCAAGGTCGAATGGTTGATGCCGGGCGACTGGCCGAGCGAGCCATGGCCGACCGCGTAGGCCTCGATCTCCGCGATTTGCGATTCGCTGTAGCCGAGCACGCGCAGCGCCTCGGGCACGGCGCGGTTGATGATCTTGAAGTAGCCGCCGCCGGCGAGCTTCTTGAATTTGACCAGAGCGAAATCCGGCTCGATGCCGGTCGTGTCGCAATCCATCACGAGCCCGATCGTGCCCGTCGGCGCGATCGCGGAGACCTGCGCGTTGCGGAAGCCGGAGATGGCGCCGAGTTCGTAGGCCTCGTT
>DATBHG010000019.1:0-6478 GCA_036557665.1 Xanthobacteraceae bacterium
TGCGTGCCGCGTAGCGGCACAATGATCTCATCGTGCACGAGGGCGATCTGCTCCTTGCTCGGCACCAGCTTGAACAAGAACAGCTCGATACCCATGTCGCGATAAGCCAAAAGCTGATCGCGTACCTGTCCCGGCGGACCGACGCAGCCCGCCTTCATCGCCGGCTTGACGATTCGCGCCATGATCTTCTGCACCTCGGCCTCGGACCCGTCGGATGCAAGCAGTCGCATGGCACGCTCCGTCGCCTCCCCGACGGAATCGCCAAACGCGATGAATGGATTGAAGGCGTAGCGAATCCTGCGGCCGCAACGCGCCGCTTTCTCGTTCATCACCTCGATCGATTGGCGCAGGCTGTCCATCACCTGCTGCGCGCTCTCGGCGCTCTTGTCATAATCGAGGAACCACCAATCCCCGGTGCGGGCGACCATATCGAGCCCGCGCGGGCTGCGGCTCGCGGTGAAGATCTCAGGCAGCTCGGCGGTCGCCGGCCGCAGCAGCAGTTGCGCCTCGTCCACTTGATAAAATCTGCCGCTATAGGTGAAGGGGCTCGTGCTCCACATGCCGCGCAGAATGTCCACGAACTCCTCGGCGCGTATATACCTGTCATCGTTTTCCACGAGTGCATCGCCGCCGAACATGCGATGCTCTTCCACGTTCCAACCCGTCACCAGGTTGATGGCGGTGCGCCCGCGCGTGAGCCGGTCGAGCGATGCCGCCATCTTCGCCACCAGCGTGGGATGCCACAGGCCCGGATGCACCGCGGTCATGGTCTTGATTCTGGTGGTCCACGAGCTCACCGCCGCAGCCAATATCCACGCCTCAAAGTCAGGTCCGAGATGGCGCTCGGCAAACAAGATGATGTCGAACCCTGCGCGGTCGGCAGCGCACAGAACCTCCTTGGCGAGGGCGAAAGCTGGATCCACTTCGGACGCCGGCAATGGAGAAAGCGCTCCCGCGATGGATTGCTCGATCTCCTTCGATCCGGCCGTCACGTGAGGAACCGGTGCGTAGAGACCGAACTGCATCGCAGTCTCCTTAATGGGGCAATGGCGCATGGCGTCTTCTTTGCTGATCTGCTTAGATCAACCCGTCATGCGCATCAATCATCGGAGCAGGCGAGTGTTCATCTCTTTGGCAGGGCTGTGCCACGGATACAACCCCAGCGCGGTTGCAGTTGCGGCGTTGCTCGCGTCCGGCATCCTCCCTGGCGCGGGCCGGGCGGAAACGAAGATCGTCGCCGGGATCGTGGCTCACGGCACCTCGCAGTGGCCGCAATACATTGCGGAGGAGCTGGGCTGGTTCAAACAACGCGGGCTCATCCTCGACATGGTCAGCGTCGGGAGCGGCGGGGCACAGCAGCTCGCGACCGGCGCGATCGACATTTCCCATAGCGGTTTTCCTGAATTCATCCGGGCAAGCAACCAGGGTGCGCATGTCAAGATGGTGATCAATGATATCAGCGTGCCGCCTTATGCCGTCTTCGCCAAGCCGGTCATCAAGGGAATCGCAGACCTGCGCGGCAAGACGATCAGCATCGGCGGCATCAAGGATGTGACGCTCATCTATATCAAGCCGCTTCTTGCGTCGGCCGGCCTTGCCGCGAGCGACGTGGATTTCGTCTACGCCAAGGCTGCCGGCGACCGTTTTGCCGCGCTCGCCGGCGGAGCGGTCGATGCGGCGATTCTCAATCCGCCGTCCTCGCTTCGAGCCGGGCAGCAGGGCTTCACCAATCTCGGCGAGATCAGGACGTACCTGAACGATTTCCCGTTCACGGTATGGGCGGTCAATACGGACTGGGCCGCAGGGAATAAGCCCGCTCTCGTCAACTTCGCCAAGATTTACCTCGAAGGCGTCCGCTGGCTTTACGACCCTGGTAACAAGCACAGGGCTGTCGAGATTCTGCTCAAATACGCAAGACAGAGCCAAAAGGACGCTGCCGATTCGTATGACTATTATTTCAGCACGCTCAAGGGATTCAGCCGGGATGGACTGCTGAGCGACAAGGCCTATGCGAGAATGACCGAGGGCCTTATCGAGCTCGGGGATCTCTCCCCTCCCGCCCCGCCGGCATCGAAATTCTTCGACGACGGCTTCGTGCGGCAGGCGGCTGCGCAGGCGCAATGAGGCCATGATGAGCGGACTTGCGAATGGCGATGTCGTCGTGGTCACGGGCGCAGCACAAGGCATCGGTCACGCCATTGCGCTGGCGCTGGCGGCGCGTTCTGCGCGCCTGGCGCTGTGGGATGTGAACGAGGAGCGCTGCGCGCAAACAGCCGCCGAGTGCATCGCCACCGGCGGCAAGGCGATTTCGAGCCGGGTGGATGTTTCCGACCCGGCTCAGGTCCAATCAGCCAGCCAGAACGTGCTGCAAAGTCTCGGTCCGGTGTTCGGGCTCGTCAACAACGCGGGTATCTTTCCCCGCGCGACAATTCTCGACTCCACGCCTGAGTTGTGGCGCAGCGTGCTCGGCGTCAATCTCCTCGGCATGGTGTTCTGCGCGCAGGCGCTGGTGCCCTCCATGATCGCACAGAGGCGAGGCGCCGTGGTCAACATCGCGTCAGGGCGCGCGCTGCAAGGGACTCCCCGCGGTGCGCACTATGCCGCCTCGAAGGCCGGGATCGTCTCATTGACCAAGTCCATGGCGATGGAGTTCGGCGCATCGGGGGTTCGCACCAACGCTGTCATTCCCGGAGTGACGCAAACTGCGCAGCCGCTCGCCGACGCCACGCTCGACGAGCTGAACGCACGCGCGGCACAGTTTCCGCTGGGCCGCATCGGCCAGCCCGACGACATCGCCGATGTGGTCGTGTTCCTCCTGAGTGACGCATCGCGGTATATGATCGGCCAGTCGATCGCGGTGAACGGCGGCGCCATCATGATACCCTAGCCCGACGCCGGCGAACGACCGAGCCTTACCCCTTTCTGCAATGGCAACTCTCAGGAGCACGCGGATGACATTGGTTCGAACACGGGATGGACGCGCCGGCTTGGCGATCATTGCGGCGGCAGGGACGATGATCGTCGCCACGTGCCTGATCGGGCCCGCCTATGCGCAAGCGCGGATCACGGAAGGCTTCGTCAGCCATGGCGCCCTGCAGTGGCCGGAATACATCGCGACCGAGCTTGGCTGGTTCAAAGAGAACGGGGTTAGCGTAGACATGCTCGTCGTCGGTGCCGGAGCCGCGCAGCAGCTTGCCGCGGGAGCGCTGAACATCGGCTACAGCGGCTTTCCCGACTTCATCCGCGCGACCAATCAGGGGGCGCCGGTCAAAATCGTAATCAACGCGATCAGCGCGCCGCCTTACGCCGTCTACGCGAAGCCTGCGATCAAGCAGATAGCCGAGTTGAAGGGCAAGACGGTCAGCATCGGCGGAACGAAAGACGTTACTCTGATCTACATGGAGGCGTTCATCGGCTCGGCGGGGCTCAAGGCGAGCGACCTCGATTTTGTCTACGCCAAGGCCACGCAGGATCGCCTCGCCGCTCTGCTGTCAGGAGGAGCCGACGCCGCGATCCTCTATCCGCCCTCCTCGTTCCGCGCCGGCGCCGCAGGCTACACCTATCTGGGCGACATCGAGACCTATCTGAAGGATTTTCCCTTCACTGTCTGGGCCGCCAATACCAGCTGGGCGGCGAGCAACCGCGAAGCCCTCTTGAGCTATATACGCGCGTACAGCCGTTCGGTCCGCTGGCTCTACGATACCAGCAATAAGGACCGAGCCGTCGATATCCTGGTCAAGTACTCCAAGCAGGATCACAAGGATTCCGCCGATACATACGACTATTTCGTAAGCAAGTTGCACGCCTTCAGCGCAAACGGGCGCATCAGCGAAGCGGCCTACAGGAGAATGACCGGGGCGCTCGCCGAGTGGGGCGATCTTAAAGCGCCGGTTCCACCGGTATCCAAGTTCTTCGACCTGAGCTTCGTCGAGGCCGCATGGAAGTGATCGTAAATGATCCCTCCTCCTGAGACGACATTCGGGCCGCTGCTGACCGACCTCTATCAGCTCAACATGATGCAGGCCTATCTGGATCATGGCGAGATCAAGACGGCGGTCTTCGAGTTCTTCATCCGCACGCTGCCGACACGGCGCGGCTTCCTCATATCGGCCGGGCTCGAGCAGGTGCTGAATTTCCTCGAGCAGTTGCGTTTCTCAGACGATGACATCGCCTGGCTGAGCAGCACCGGCCGGTTCGGGAAGCCGCTGGTCGATTATCTTGCCGGGCTGCGGTTTACCGGCGATGTGCATGCAATGGCGGAAGGCACCGCGTTTTTCGCCGACGAGCCTATCCTGCGCATCACGGCGCCGCTGCCGCAGGCGCAATTGATCGAAACGCGACTCATCAACATCCTGCATTTCCAGACGCTGGTCGCCTCCAAGGCGGCGCGCATGCTGCTTGCTGCGCCGGGCAAGCTGATGGTCGATTTCGGGCTGCGGCGCGCGCACGGTGCAGAGGCTGGCCTTGCGGCTGCGCGGGCAAGCTACATCGCCGGCTTTGCCGGCACCGCCACCGTTCTCGCAGGCAAGCTCTACGACATACCTACATTCGGCACGATGGCGCATTCCTTCATCCAGGCGCAGCAGGACGAGATGGCCGCATTCGAGATGTTCGCGCAGTCGCGCCCGGAGAGCCTGACCCTGTTGATCGACACGTATGACACGGAGGCCGGCGCCCGAAAGGTGGTTGCGCTTGCGCGACGCCTTGCCGGGCGCGGGATCAAGATCGGCGCGGTGCGGCTCGACAGCGGCGATCTCACCGCGCTTTCGAAGAGCGTGCGCCGCATCCTTGATGCAGGCGGGCTCGGAGAGGTGCGCATCTTTGCGAGCGGCGGTCTTGACGAGGACAGCGTCGCGCAAATGCTCCGCGACGGAGCGCCGATTGACGGGTTCGGGATGGGAACCAGCCTGACGACGTCGTCCGACGTGCCCTCGCTCGACTGCGTCTACAAGCTGCAGGAATACGCCGGCCTCGCCCGGCGCAAGCAATCGACGGGCAAAGCGACCTGGCCCGGGCGCAAGCAGGTGTGGCGCAAGCTCGATGCCAAAGGCCGCATCTGCGGCGACGTGATTTCGGTGGAAAGCGACCGGCAGGAGGGCGAGCCGCTGCTGCGATTGGTCATGCAGGGAGGGCGCCGCACCGCACCCTCACCGCCGCTTGCCGATATCCGCACGCGTTCCACACGCGAGCTTGCCCGCTTGCCCGGGCCGTTACGGGCATTAGAGCCCGGTGTGGCCTATCCTGTAGCCATCGGGGACGCGCTACGACACCTGGCGCAAGACGTGGATTTGCGCATTCAAGAAACGGCATAGCGGAGCGCGTACCTCGCTTCGCCGACTGCAACGGGCGCTGCTGTTGACCGGCGGAACAATGGATTGTAGCGAGCGCACATGATGTCCCGCCGCTCTTTGGCAGCTCTGCCGCTCGCCGGCATTGCGGCCGCAAGCGCCAGCGCATTTGGCTTGCGATCACCCCTTGCGATGTCATCGCACCCACTGCCCGCGTCCCCAAGCAAGGTCGCTCCGGTGCAGTTATCGCAGGCGACGAACGCAGTGGCCGCACGCAGCCGCCGCATGGCCGCAGTCGAAAACTGGGGTTATTGGTTGAGCTCGCTCGATGTCGAGCGCGTGGCTGCCGCACCGCACGATCTGCTGGTGATCGATAGCGAGATTTCCGCCAACCGAGCTTTCGAGCGCGAATTCTCCCGCAAGGAAGTGGATCGCATGCGTCGTCGCCCGGACGGCATCTCGCGCGTTCTTCTGGCGTATCTGTCGATCGGCGAGGCCGAACGCTATCGCCCCTATTGGCGCGAGGAATGGTACGACGCTGCGCAGAAGCCGGCCTGGCTACATAAGGAGAACCGCAGGTGGGCGGGCAACTACGCCGTCCAGTTTTGGGATCCCGAGTGGCAGCGGCTCATCTTCGGAGGGCCGGAAAGCTATCTCGACCGGATCATGGCGCAAGGGTTCGACGGGGTTTATCTCGATCGTGCCGATGCATTCTTCGAATGGCGGAAGCTGCAGCCCTCTGCCCGCACCGACATGGTGACATTCATTGCGCGCCTTGCCGAGCACGCGCGGCGCAAGAGATCAGAATTCCTCGTGGTAATGCAGAACGCCGAAGAGCTTCTGGAGGATGCCCCGGTCCTGCAAACCATCGACGGAATTGCCAAGGAGGATCTGCTCTATGGCGTGCGCCGCGGCGAGGAGCCCAACAAGCCGGGCGACGTGAGCTGGTCAATCCAGCTCCTGCAAAAGGCGCGCGCGGCTGGGCGCAAGGTGCTGGTGGTAGAGTATCTCAAGGATCCGCAGAGGATCCGGGAGGCCGCCGGGCGAATCCGCGAAGAAGGGTTCGTACCGTATTTTGCACCCCGGCGGCTCGAGTGCCTCAACCCGCCGGCGGCCTTCAACGAAACGGGCAGCCTGCCCGAACATCCCTGCCGGTGAGCCACCCGCTTCATAGCTCGGCTCTGACCGCC
>DATBHG010000020.1:0-41989 GCA_036557665.1 Xanthobacteraceae bacterium
CGTCTGCCTGATCCGCGCCTATCTCGGGCACTTTACGCCGAAGCAGCATCTCGGCTTCGAGTTCGCGGCCTGGTACTGGCACTTCGTCGACGTGGTCTGGCTCTTCCTGTTCGCCTGCATCTATGTGTGGGGCTCGGCGCCGGAGGGGGTGGCGCACGCCGCCGGGCATTAGGACGATGGTCGTGACGATTTGACTCTCACGATACACTTCCCTCGCGTGCCTCGGCGCCGAAGAGATCGCTGTAGGCCTGCTCGCGGCGCGCCGTGGCCAAGGTACAGTCACTCCTCGCGGTCGCCGCGATCGTGTTGGAGGTGACCGGCAGGCGTTTCCCATCAGGCCGATTGGTGCTATCGACGTCCTGCGCGTCTCCTTGCGCGCATCGAGAGCTCTGGTTATCAGCAGCATGGAAGGCGAATCCCAGTTCTCCGATCTACCGCCGGCGTCGCTCGTCATGACGGGGTTGCGCGGATGCTGCCCCCGCTGCGGCAAGGGCAAGCTGTTTGCCGGCTTCCTGGCGCTGCGCCCGCGCTGCGATCATTGCGGGCTCGATCTCTCCTTTGCAGACTCGGCGGACGGCCCCGCATTCTTCGTGATGTTCATCTCCGGCTTCATCGTTGCCAGCTCCGCGTTGGCGGTCGAGATCGCCTATGCGCCGCCATACTGGGTCCACGCGGTGCTGTGGATCCCGCTCATTCTGATCACCACGCTGGTGCCGCTGCGGCCGATGAAAGGACTGCTCATCGCGTTGCAGTACCACAACAAGGCTGGGGAGGGGCGGTTCGGCGGCAACGATAGGCGATGATCGCCGCGCGCGCTTCCCTGCGCCGCGGCATGGCGGCTCCGATCATGTTTGCCGTGCTGTCTGCGCTGCTGTTCGTCGCGCTCGGGACGTGGCAGCTCGGACGCAGAGGCGAGAAGCTCGCTCTGATCGAGACGCTCGATCGCCGCCTGTCGGCGGCCCCGGTCGCGCTGGCCGCCCGCAATCTCTGGCCGCAGCTCGACCAAGGCCGTGACGAGTACCGGCGGGTCAGGTTTTCCGCTGCGTTCGTTCCCGGCGAGGAGGCGCTGGTTTATGCCGGCCCTTCGCCGTTCCCGAGCGACCTGCCCGGGGCCGGCTACTGGGTATTTGCTCTCGCGCGCCGTGCGAACGGCGATCGCGTGGTGATCGATCGCGGCTATGTGCCGGAGGAGGAGAAGGACGCGAAGGCTCACACCGCGCATCCTGAGCCTGCGAACATCGATATGATCGGGGTCATGCGCTGGCCGCAGGCGCGCAACTTCTTTACGCCCGCCGACGACCCCGCGCGCGACCTGTGGTTCGCCCGCGACCCCGGCGCGATCGCGCGCGCGAAGGAGTGGGGAGAGGTCGCGCCGTTCTATGTCGAGCTGGAAGCGCCGGCGCCGCCCGGCGGATTGCCGCGTCCGGCGCCGGCTCGCCCCAACCTGCGCAATGCGCACCTGCAATATGCGATCACCTGGTACGGCTTGGCCGCCGTGACGATCGTGATGTTGGGGTTCTGGGTGCGCACACAGCGAGGGTAGGACCGCTAGGACGGATTAGATCAGCCGTACAAGTCGGGTACTTGCAGTCGACTTTTCGTAAGCCCCTCGCAATACGGGCCTGCGGGTCTGCGGGGTACGCGGCGAGCCGCGCAAGGCAGCTGCTGACCAAATCCTCCCGAAGCGCATCCGCGGGCCTGGCACGGCGCGAAGATCGAAATGACCGATCGCGCCCTCCGCGTCCATCTCGATCTCGAAGGCGTGTCGCACCTCGCCGGCCGTCTGTGGGCGCGCAGCCGCAAGGGAAAGGAGTTACGGCGGCGTGCACCGGGTGAGACGACGCGGACCATCCAAAAGACTGAGGGGAACCTAGCTCGCCCGTATGCACAGAGTTGTACGAGGCGGCCGACCGAAGCGTGGACGCCCTGAGACCGGGCTAGGCGGGTTACCCCACAAATCGGCGGAGCCGATTTGTGGCTATCCCGCCCACCGGAGGCGTGCTTGTGGGAGGGGACGCGGCCGACTATCTTGCCGCCTACGCGCTGCTCGCACCGTGAGCGGCGCGAGCCGCAACCACACCGGCACATCGCCCGATCGGAGCCGCAAAGCCCCGTGCGCTATCTGTCCACCAGGGGTGAGGCCCCATCGCTCGGCTTTGTGGACGCGGTGCTCGCAGGGCTGGCGCGCGACGGCGGCCTCTACGTACCCGAGCAATGGCCGCGATTCGACGCCGAGACCATCGCCGGTTTTGCCGGGCAGCCCTATGCCGAGGTCGCCGTCGAGGTGATGCGCCCATTTATCGGCGAGGGCATCGCGGAGCGCGACCTGGCCCGCCTTGCGCGCGAGGCCTACGGCAATTTCCGGCATCCCGCAGTTGCACCGCTGCGCCAATACGGCGTGAGCGAGTTCGTGCTCGAGCTGTTCCATGGCCCGACGCTCGCCTTCAAGGACGTGGCGCTCCAGCTCCTCGGCCGCATCATGGATCACGCGCTCACCGCGCGCGGCGAGCGCACGACGGTCGTGGTTGCAACTTCGGGCGACACCGGCGCAGCGGCCATCGAGGCCTTCCGCGGGCGCGAGCGCGCCGACATCTTCGTGCTGTTCCCGCACGGGCGCGTCTCCGAGGTGCAACGGCGCATGATGACAACCGTCGCCGATGAGAACGTGCACGCGCTTGCGGTCGAAGGCACGTTCGACGACTGCCAGGGGATCGTGAAGGGCATGTTCCGCCACCATGCCTTCTGCGACCGCGCGCGCCTTGCCGGGGTAAACTCCATCAATTGGGCGCGCATCATCGCGCAGGCCGTCTACTATTTCACCGCCGCGGTCGCGCTAGGGGCGCCGTTGCGCAAGGTCGCCTTCACCGTGCCCAGCGGCAATTTCGGCAACGTCTACGCGGGCTACGCCGCTTTGCGCTTGGGCCTGCCGATCGATCGCCTGGTGATTGCCACGAACGTCAACGACATCCTGCCGCGCACCATCGCCACCGGCAGCTATGACGTGCACGAGGTAGTAGCGACCTCCTCGCCGTCGATGGACATCCAGGTCGCCTCCAATTTCGAGCGGTTGTTGTTCGAGGTCTATTCGCGCGACGCCAAACCGGTGCGCGCGCTGATGGGCACGCTTGCCCAATCCGGCAGGTTCACGCTGTCCGGGCGCGCCCTCTCCGGGGTCCGCGCGGTGTTCTCGGCCGCTCGCGCCGACGAGGAGGAGACCGCGGCCACGATGCGTGCCATGCTGCGCGAGACCGGCCAATTCGTCGATCCCCACACCGCCGTCGGCATTGCGGTGAGCGAGAAGGAGATGCGCGACCGCGCGATCCCGATGGTCGTGCTGGCAACGGCGCATGCCGCCAAGTTCCCCGACACGGTCGAGGCCGCGTGCGGAGTGCGGCCGCCGCTTCCCGACTGGCTTGCCGATCTGCATCATCGGCCGGAGCGCCTCACCACCGTGCCCGCGGATCAGGCGGCGGTCGAGAAGCTCGTTCTCTCGCGCAGCCGTGCCGTCGAGACGGGAGCCGCCGCATGAGCGTCGAAATCACGCGTCTTCCCTCAGGTCTCGTCGTGGTGACCGATGCCATGCCGCACCTCGAGTCGGCCTCACTCGGCGTGTGGGTCGGCGCGGGCAGCCGGGACGAGCGTCCCGACGAGCACGGCATCTCGCACCTCCTGGAGCACATGGCGTTCAAGGGCACGCGGCGCCGCAGCGCGCGCCAGATCGCGGAGGAGATCGAAGCGGTAGGCGGCGATCTCAACGCCGGCACCTCGGTCGAGACCACCGCCTATTATGCCCGCGTCCTGCGCGCCGACGTGCCGCTCGCGCTCGACGTCCTTGCCGACATCCTCACCGAGCCCGCCTTCGATCCGGAAGAGCTGCGCCGCGAGCAGAACGTCATCGTGCAGGAGATCGGCGCGGCCGAGGACACGCCCGACGACCTCGTCTGGGACCGGCTGCAGGAGGTGGCTTTTGCCGGCCAGCCGATCGGCCGCTCGATTCTCGGCACGCGCGCGACCGTCCGCTCGTTCGATCCGGCGCGTCTGTTCGGTTATCTCGGGCGCAATTATCGCGCCCCCGACATGGTGATCGTCGCTGCCGGCGCGGTCGAGCATGCGGCGGTGGTAGCCGAGGTCGAGCGCCGGTTCGCCGGCTTCAGCGGTCCGGCTGCGCCGCTTCCCGAGGCCGCGCGTTTCATCGGCGGATCGCGGATCGAGCGGCGCGAGCTCGAGCAGGTGCACATCGCGCTGGCGCTGCAGGGGCTGCCCCAGCGCGATCCCGACCTCTACAGCCTGCAGGTGTTCACCAGCACTCTCGGCGGCGGCATGTCCTCGCGGCTGTTCCAGGAGGTGCGCGAGCAGCGCGGGCTCTGCTACGCAATCTACGCGTTTCACTCCCCTTATACCGACAGCGGCATGTTCGGACTTTATGCCGGCACCGATGCGCAGGACGTGACCGAGCTGATGCGCGTGGTGGTGGACGAGATGCACGCCGCAGCGGAGCACATCAGCGAGGCCGAGGTCGCCCGCGCCAAGGCCCAGATGAAAGCCGGGTTGCTCATGGCGCTCGAAAGCTCGAGCGCGCGGGCCGAGCAGCTGGCGCGCCAGATCATTGCCTGGGGCCGGCCAATTCCGCTCGACGAGATCGTCGCCAAGGTGGAGGCGGTGACGGTGGCCAGCACGCGCGCTGCCGGTCGTGGTCTGATCGCGCGCAGCCGCCCCGCCATTGCCGCCCTGGGACCGGGGCCGGGACTCGAGCACGCCGCGGCGATTGCGGACAGTCTCGCGCGAGTGGCGGCGTGATGCCGGATGTCAGATGTCAGATGTCAGATGTCAGATGTCAGATGTCAGATGTCAGATGCTGTAACGCCCGCGCTTTCTGTCCTCTGATATCCGACATCTGACATCTGATAGATGGCATTTTTCCGCACCGTAAGCCTGCCCGATACCTGGCCCGCGATCGCAGGGTCGACGGTCGTGTTGCGCTCGCCGCAGATGTCGGATTGCGTGGAGTGGGGGACGCTGCGCGAAGCCTCGCGCGATTTCCTCGTTCCCTGGGAGCCGACCTGGCCGGCGGACGACCTCACCCGCGCCTCGTTCCGCCGCCGCATCAAGCGCTACGGCGAAGACCAGCGCTGCGACCTCGCCTATGCCTTCTTCATCTTCCGCAAGCAGGACAATGTGCTCGTGGGCGGGCTCACCCTCGCCAATATCCGCCGCGGCTGCGCCCAGGCCGGCAGTCTCGGCTATTGGATCGGCGCGCCCCATGCACGCCGGGGATACATGACGGCCGCGGTCGAGGCGCTCATCCCGTTCGCATTCACGACTTTGAAGCTGCACCGCATCGAAGCCGCCTGCATTCCCGGCAACATTGCCTCCATCCGCCTGTTGGAGAAGACCGGGTTCAAGCGCGAGGGCATCGCGCGCAAATATCTCTGCATCGACGGCCGGTGGCAGGATCATCTGCTCTATGCGCGGCTGGAGGAGAATTCGTAGGGCGCGGTTGAGGGCCGGGGGCCGGCCATCGGGATGCCACGGTTTGGCTGCTATGTCCTACGACAATAGAGAACCGTGCGTGGCAAAGGGCCGAGTAGATCCGATGTCGGGGGATCAAAGCAGGGGAGGGCGCGGAGCCCCCAGCGGGACCGCGCTGCTTTTGGGATCGATTCTGCTCGCGGGCTGCTCGTCCGCTTCCACCGTCGCGGATAACTACGAGACCACGCCCACGCCGACCTGGAGCGCCCGCATCGCGAGCTTCTTCTCCAGGGCCAAGCCCGGCGTGACCCAGCCAAAAGCGGCGACTCCCTCGGCGCCTGAAGTCGAATGTCCCGGCGTGGACGTCCGGGCCGGAGCATCGACCTTGAACATTGCCACCAAGTCGGACCGGGCGACCGCCGGCGACCTGCGTTACCAGCTCTCGTTCGGGCAGACGGCCCGCGAGTGCCGCGTCCAGGACGGCACCTTGTTCATGAAGGTGGGCGTGCAGGGGCGAGCCATTCTCGGTCCGAACGGGGCGCCCGGCGCCGTCGACGTTCCGCTGCGCTATGCGGTCGTGCGCGAGGGACCCGAGCCGCAAATGATCACGACCAAGTTCAAGCGCGTCGGCGCCACCATCCCGCCGGGCCAGACCCAGGTGCAGTTCGTGGACATCGAGGATAACCTCAGCTTCCCGCTGCCCGCGAAGGACGAGCTGGCAGCTTACGTCGTCTATGTCGGTTTCGACGAGATCGGGGAGCGCAACGAGAAGAAGCCCGCGCGCCCCGCCAAGCGGGCCGCGCAACGCTAGCCGTTCCTCCCTGCTTGCCTCATCGTGAGGAGCAGCGCTTGCGCTGCGATGTGTCTCGAAGCATCGAGGCCGCGCATTTTCTTCCAGACGTTCAGGAGAGGAGGAGTACGGGGATCACCAGCCGCGCAGCGCGGACACGATCGCCTTGATCTGGCGCAGGTCGGCGATCACGGTTCGCGCTCCGGCGCGAATCAACGCGTGCCCGAGCTCGCCCTCCGCATGACTGCCGCCGATGAAGCCGATCGCCGTCATCCCCGCCGCCGTCGCCGCCGTCACCCCGGCGGGCGAATCCTCGACGACGATGCAGCCGGCAGGCTCGACCTGCATCTGCGCGGCGGCATGAAGGAAGAGATCAGGCGCGGGCTTTCCCTTGGGCACGTCGCTCGCGGAAAACACCCGGGTGAAGAAGCGGGCAAGGCCGGTCGTTTCCAGGCTTACGCGCACGCGATCGGGTGGCGAGGACGACGCCAGGCATTTGGCGCCTCGCAGCCAAGTCAGCGCATAGGCAGCATGCCGCATCGCGCGCACTTCGGTGCGCAGCCGGCTCAGCGTTGCGCCGGCAAGCCGTCCCGGGAAGCTTGCCGGCAGCTTGCGCCTGCCGGCCGTCTCGACCATGGCGATCATGTCGGCCGGCCGCCGCCCGAAGAAGAACCGCGTCACCTGCTCGGAAGTGAGCGCAATGCCGGCACGCGTGAACTCCTCCGCAGCCACCGCGGCGGCAATACGCTCGCTGTCGACCAGCACCCCGTTGCAATCAAAGATGATCACGCTAGCCCCGCGCCCGCAGCCCGACCGGGCGATCGACACCGTTCCCCGATGAATCGATGAGACAGCATACGAACTGCGCGGGAGTGGCAAAAGTCGGGCGGCGAGCTCTCAACAGGTTCTGCACAGGATTTTGGGCGATTCGCTGTGGCGCCGCAGCGACACATGCCTCGCCCCAGCGGCTGCGCAGTAGCCCGGATCGCGCTTGCGCGATCCGGGGAGGGCCTGTCCCGGATCGCAAGAGGCGATCCAGGCTACGAGAGGCGCTCAGTTCAGCTTCGCCTTCACGTCGGCGATGCCCTGGGTGATGAGACTGTCCGCGACATTATCCTTCACGGTGCGAGCAAGGATGGATTCCGCCGCCGATACCGCGGCGTCGGCCGCTGCCGAGCGCACATCAGCGACAGCCTGCGCCTCCGCCTGCTTGATCTTCTCCTCCGCCACGCGGGCATGACGCCCGATCAGCTCCTCGAGCTTGGCCTCCGCCTCGGCCGCAAGCCGCTCGGCCTCCGCCTTGGCGCCGGCAATGATTGCCTGCGCCTCCTGCTCCACCTCCTGCTGCTTGCGCCGATAGGCTTCGAGAACCGCCTGCGCCTCCTGCTTGAGCCGGCGCGCCTCGTCGAGCTCGGCCTTGATACGGTCGCGGCGCGTATCGATCCCCTGCACCAGCTTGCTGTGCACGCCGAAATAGCCGAGCACGCCGAGAAAGATCGCAAAGGCAATGGCCACCCAGGCTTCGGCTTCGAGCATCGTTTGCCTCAGCGCTTGAGCACGCGGTCCACGGCGGCGGCGATCTCCGGGCCTGCCGTCTGCTTGCCGGTGAGCCGCTCCATGATTGCGGCTGCCGCGTCGGTCGCAATGCCGTGCACGTGACCCATGGCCACGGCGCGCGTCGCCGCGATACCCTTCTCCGCCTCCGCAATACGCATGGCGAGCTTTGCGTCCACCTCTTTGCGCTTTGCCTCGACCGCAGCCGATGCCTTCGTGCGCGTCTCGCTCGCGAGCGTCTGCGCCCGGGCGCGCGCGTCGCCCAGTGTCTTCTCATGGGCGGCGAGTGTGGCGTCGGCGTCGCCCTTGAGCCTTTGCGCCTCCTGCAGATCGCCGTCGATGCGACGGCGGCGGTCCTCCAGGATCGAGCCGATGCGCGGCAGCGCCACGCGCGACATGACGGCGTAGAGGATGACGAACGTCAGCGCCAGCCAGAAGATCTGGGAGGCGAAGCTGGTGGAATCGAACGGCGGGAATCGCTCGTGCTCGCCGGCAGGAGCATGCTCCTGCGCGCTCGTCGTTTGTGCCGCTGCCTGAGCCATCGCCGAGCTAGAGGGCGAACAGCAGCAACAGCGCGATCAGGAGCGAGAAGATCCCGAGCGCTTCGGTAATGGCAAAGCCGAAGATGAGGTTGGCGAACTGGCCCTGCGCGGCCGACGGGTTGCGGATCGCAGCGGCAAGGTACTGGCCGAAGATGGTGCCGACGCCGATGCCCGCGCCTCCCATCCCGATGCAGGCGATGCCGGCACCGATCATCTTTGCAGCCTGGGGATCCATGACAGGGCTCCTTGTGTGGTGGTGGGGATTTACAGGGGCGTAATTCCGGCGTGCTGCCCCGTAGGGGCGGGTTTAGAACCCGCCCCTACACCAGCGGCAGTCGCCGGATTAATGGCTGGGGTGAATGGCATCGTTGAGATAGATGCAGGTGAGAATGGCAAAGACATAAGCTTGCAGGAAAGCGACCAGCAGCTCGAGCGCGGTGAGGGCAACGGTAAGGCCGAGCGGCACGAGCGCGCCGAACCAGCCGACGAGGCCAACCGCCGCCAGCATCGTCGCGAAGCCGCCGAACACCTTGAGCGAGATATGGCCCGCCAGCATGTTCGCGAACAGCCGCACGCTGTGGGAGACCGGCCGCGACAGGAACGACAGCACCTCGATGAAGACCACCACCGGCAGGACATAGATCGGAATGCCCCTGGGCACGAACAACTTGAGAAAGCGCAGTCCGTTCTTCCAAAACCCGTACACGATCACCGTGAGGAACACGAGCAGCGCGAACGCCACCGTGATGATGATGTGACTGGTCACGCTGAAGGTGTAAGGAACAATCCCGATGACGTTGAGCACGAGGATGAACATGAAAATGCAAAAAACAAGGGGAAAGAATTTCATCCCTTCCGGTCCGGCGGTGCTGCGCAGCGTCTCGGCTACGAACTCGTAGGATGCCTCGGCCACCGACTGCAGCCGGCTCGGTACCAGCGCACGCCGGCTGGTGGCGCCCAGCATCAGCAGCAGGATCAGGGCGAGCGAGATCAACATGAACAGCGCGGAATTGGTGAATGCGATTTCCGCGCCGCCGACATGGGCGATCGGAAACAGCCTGTTGATGTGGAACTGATGGATCGGGTCCATCTAGGCGTTCATTTCTTTGAGGCGGGCGGGTCCATCCGGTGGGGCGGAACCACCCCCGCTGCCCGCATCACGTTGAGCACCCCGGCGGCGAATCCGAGCAGCAGAAAAACAATCATCCCCCACGGCGAGATTCCGAGCCACCGGTCAATGAGCCAGCCGATCGCGGCCCCGACGAGGACACCGGCGACAAGCTCGCTCGAGAGCCGAAATCCACGGGCGATGGCCGAGGAATTGGCGCCGGGAGACGGAGCCTGAGCTTGCTCTGGGGGAGCCTCGGGACGGATGCGATCGAGCCGTTCACCGAGACGATGCAATCGCGCGGTGAGTGCCGCCTCGTCGGCCGGCGGTTGCTCGCCACCACCCGTCTCGCGCGCGTCATCGGCCATGCTTGGGCCGTGCCTGGGCCATGCCTGGTCGGCCATTCCTTCGACACTCGCGACATCCGGGATGTGATCGCGACGTTCCCGCCGCCCGAAAGGCGCGCGAGTCATACTGACCGGGTTCCAGGGTGTCAACATCGGGGCAGCCGCGGTAAATCATTGCAGCACAAGCAGATAACACCGAGCCGCCTTCTCCCCACAAAGTGTGCGTACACTGCCATTGCGCCGGCGGGGCGGCATCATCTATGGATCGTGCGGGCTCGCGGCCGATTTGCTCGCGGCCCGGATGCGCGCATGCAATTGCGGGGCACGCGGACGGGCACGGTCCAGATGTCGCTTCGCTCATCCGGGCTACGGCGGCCGCAAGGACATGCGCAGCAAGAACTTGCGCAAAGGGCAACAACATGCGCAGTATCATCCGCACGGCTGTCTCCGTCGTCACTCTCGCCCTGTGCATGGCGCCGGCGCCGGCGCAGGCACCGACTCCCGAGAACGAGGATACGCGCTACAGCTTCAACCGCGTCGATGACGGCTATCTGCGGCTCGACGGCCGCACCGGGCAGGTTTCCTTCTGCACCCGGCGCACGGCGGGGTGGGCGTGTGCGGCGGTGCCGGATGAGCGCGCGGCGCTCGAGGACGAGATCGCGCGGCTGCAGGCCGCGAACGCCGCCCTCAAGAAGGATCTGCTCGCGCGCAACCTCCCGCTTCCGGGGACGGTGAAGCCCGATGCGCCGGCGGCCAAGCCCGAGGAGCCGCGCCTGCAATTGCCGAGCGATGCCGAGCTCAACAAGATGATGGGCTTTCTCGAAAAGGTCTGGCGGCGTTTCGTCGACATGATCGTCTCGCTGCAAAGGGACATGCTCAAAAAGTCGTAGACCATGCGGGCCGAGCTCTCCGGCATCAGCAGCGCGGCGCTGGAAATCGTTGCGTCGGCGACGCTCGCGGTGGAAACGCAGGGCAAGGGTTTCACCGAGATCACCGATCACGCGGCGCGCTTTCTGGCCGAGGCGGAAGCGCAGGACGGCAGCCTGCTGCTGTTCATCCGGCATACATCGGCCTCGCTCGTCATCCAGGAAAATGCCGATCCGGACGTGCGGACCGACCTCGCCGCGTCGCTCGCTCGCGTCGCCCCCGAGGATGCCGGCTGGGTGCACGGCGTCGAAGGCCCCGATGACATGCCGGCCCATGTCAAGACGATGCTCACCGATGTCTGTTTGCACGTGCCGGTGCGCGCCGGCGGCATGGCACTGGGCACCTGGCAGGGCATCTATCTTGCCGAGCATCGGACCCGGCCGCACCGGCGCGAGGTCGTGCTGCAGTTCATCGGCAGCCGCAGGGCTACGGCGGGTCAGCCGCGAGCCCGTACGGATCGAGTGCCGAAATCCCGGGGCGAATAGCCGAGCGAGGTGAGTCGTAATCCGCCGTCAAGCCGCATGGACGGACGGCGGGAATTACCGCCCCGCCAACTGAGCGCGCCTGGGTGATCGTGGGAGATCGGAGTGAGAGGCAGGTCGCGATGGATGAGCAAGACCCCTTTTGACAGCCGGGCCAGACGATCAGCCGAGCCGTCGGCAGCGCCTTCCGGGCTGTGATATGTTGCATGACGTTGGAGTCACAGACCACCCCCGGCGGTGCGGGATGAAGCGCTTGGGCGAATCGACGCGCCTGATCATCGCGGACGATCATCCGCTGTTTCGCGGAGCTTTATCCGAGGCGGTTGCCGGGCTGTTCGAGCAAGCCGACATCGCCCAGGCGGGCTCGTTCGACGAAGTGAGCAAGCTGCTCGAGCGCGGCGCCGAGATCGATCTCATTCTGCTTGATCTGTCCATGCCCGGGGTGCGCGGGTTCTCGGGTCTCATGTACCTGCGCGCCCAGTATCCGAGCGTGCCGATCATCGTGGTGTCCGCCATCGACGATCCCGAGGTCATTCGCCGCTGCATGGATTTCGGGGCTTCCGGATTCATTCCCAAGACGCTCGGCATCGATGCCATGCGTGCGGCGATCGCGCGCGTGCTGGAGGGAGGGGTATGGACGCCCCCCGACGTGGATCTGGGCGCGCCCTCCGATACGCAGAGCGCCGGCCTGATGCGCCGGCTCGGCTCGCTTACCCCGCAGCAGGTGCGCGTCCTGATGATGTTGTCGGAGGGCCTCCTCAACAAGCAGATCGCGTACGAGCTCGGCGTCTCCGAGGCGACGGTGAAGGCGCACGTGTCCGCGATCCTGCAGAAGCTCGGGGTGGAGAGCCGCACCCAGGCAGTGATTGCCGCGGCCAAGATCGAGCTCGGCCAATGGCCGCACGCGCCGTCGGCCGGATGAGCGACGCGAAGCGACATCCTGGCATGCCAGGTCCGCGGTTCACAGCGCGAACGGGTCGATGATGCCGAGGCCTGCCTTCTCGAAGGCCATGCGATTACGGGTGACGACGGTCAGATGATGGACGAGCGCCGTAGCCGCGATCAAGCTGTCTTGGCCATCGAGCCCGCACCGCACGCCGGCCCTGAGCGCGCTATTCCGCGGCGGCGACGCGCTGGACGCGCCACTGCGCCAGCAGCGCGCGCAGTGACGCTGGCTTGAGCGGTTTGTTGAGCACCTGGATCTCGTTTGCGCGCGCCTCCTCCCGGACGTGCGGGCTGCGGTCGGCGGTGATCAGGATCGCCGAGAGATCGGCGCCGAAGCGCCGTCGCAGCGCTCGGATCGTCGCGATGCCGTCGCCATGGTCGAGATGGTAATCGACGAGCAAGCCTTCAATCGAGACCTTGGTCTGTGCGATCAGCCGGATCGCGCCTGCGAGGTCCGTCGCCTTGAGGACGCGGCACCCCCAGCCTGCGAGCAGGGATTCCATCCCGTCGAGAATGGCGAGGTCGTTGTCCACGCACAGCATGGTCATTCCGGAAAGTTGTGCGCGATCGAGCTCATACGGCTGCCGTTGTGGGTGCCCGACGGGAGCCGCAACCGAAAGCGGCACTTCTACCGAGAAGCGCGAGCCGCGGCCGACCGCGGAGGCGAGAGCGAGCTTGTGATCGAGCACACGCGTAATGCGCTCGACGATGGAAAGGCCTAGCCCGAGACCGCGGGCCACCCTGGCCCCGCGGTCCAGCCGGTGAAACTCCCGGAAGATGGCCTGCTCCTGCGTCGCCGGGATGCCGAGGCCGGTATCGTAGACATCGATGCGCAGCACTTCCTTGCGGCGGCGGCATCCCACCAGCACGCGGCCCTTGGGCGTGTATTTGACGGCATTGGACACCAGGTTCTGCAACAGCCGCCGGAGCAGGCGCCGATCGGACTGCACGGCGAGAGAGCAGGGCACGAACTTGAGCTCCAGCCCTTTCGCCTGTGCCAAGGGCGCAAACTCCACTTCCAGCTGCCTGAGCAGCTCATCGATCCTCAAGCCGGAAATTTCGGGCTTCATGGCTCCGCTATCGAGGCGGGAAATATCCAGCAAGGCGCCGAAGATCTCCTCCACCGCATCGAGCGAGGCATCGATGTTTCCGATCAACTGCGCATCGCTGCCGCCCGATTGCCGCTCGACCAGGCTGGTCACGTAGAGGCGCGCGGCATTGAGCGGCTGCAGGATGTCGTGACTGGCAGCGGCCAAAAATCGAGTCTTCGAGATATTGGCCTGGTCCGCCTCCGCCTTGGCGCGCGCAAGTGCGCTATTGAGGCGAGTGAGCTCCTCCGTGCGTTCCTGCACCCGTCTTTCCAGCGATTCGTTGGCGCGCTCGAGCTCCTCGGCCGCCTTCACGGTGGGGGTAATGTCGGTGAACGTGGTCACGATGCCGCCGTCGGGCATCGGATTGGCGCGCACCTCCATCACCAGGTCGCGCTCCATGAATCGCTCGCGGAACGGCTCGCCGCTGTCGATATAGCGAGCCAGCCGCTCGCGCACGATCGCCTCGACCGCCTCCGGCGCGCAGGGGCTGCGCTCGGCATTCAGGCGCAGAATGGCATCGAGGCTCGCGCCTACGCGCGTGAGCTGGGCCGGCAGCGCCAGCATCTCGCCGAACTGGCGGTTCCAGCAGACGAGATGCAGCTCCTTGTCGAACACCGCGATGCCCTGACGGACGTGGTCGAGCGCGGTCTGCAGGATCTCGCGATTGTAGTGAATCGCGGCATTGGCATCATCGAGCAGCTTGAGCGCGGCCTTGGTCGAGACGGTGCGCTTGCGCAGGAGAAGCGAGAGAACGAGGCGTGACGATGCTGCGCCGATGGCGGACGCGAGCAGATGCTCGGCGTAGCGCAGCAGCTGAAAGTCCGCGTCGGCCCTCGCTTCAAAACTCATGCCGCGGCTGAGCGCGTAGCTGTCGAACGAGGTCCGGGTGCGTTCCTCGCCCAGATAACGGCCGACCGTGGCGATCAGCTCCTCGACCGTGACGGCGGAGCGCCGCAAGCGAAAGCTCGAGGGAATCGGCGTAAGCGCCGAAGGAACGAACAGGTCCGCCTGGAGACGCTCCACCGCCGCAGGCGCGCGGCCGATGGAGAAGATCACGTAGGCCAGAACATTGAGCGAGAGCGTCCAGACCACGCCGTGGACGAGCGGCGGCAGGTCGAGGCCGAACAGGGCATGTGGCCGCAATGCGCCGATGCCCCAGGGACCATCGGCGAGCAGCGAGGGCCCGATGATTCCGGCATCCGCAAAGTTGGGCAGCAGCAGCGTGTAGGCCCACACCAGTATTCCACAGCTCATTCCCGCGAGCGCCCCGCGCGCGGTGGCCCGGCGCCATATCAGACCGCCGACGAACGCCGGCGCAAGCTGCGCCACGGCGGCGAACGAGAGCAGCCCGATCGAGGCAAGCTGCGCCTCGCCGGCGAGCCGATAATAGACGTAGGCGAGCGAGATGATCAGGCAGATTGCGGCCCGGCGCACGGTAAGCAGCAGGCGCCCGACATTCTCGCGCCCGGCAATCAGCTTCGCCCGCCGCTGCAGGACGAAGGGCATCACGATGTCGTTCGAGAACATGATGGCGAGCGCCACCGACTCGACGATGACCATGGCGGTCGCGGCGGAAAGCCCGCCGACGAAGGCGGCAATCGTGAACAGGTCGGATCTGGCGGCGAACGGCAGCGCCAGAACGAACATGTCGCTGTCGACCTGACGATCGGAGAAGGTCAGCAGGCCGGCCATCGCGATCGGTACGACAAACAGATTGATCAGCACGAGATAGAGCGGAAACAACCACGAGGCGCGCTTGATCTCGTCCTCGTTGTTATTCTCCACCACGGTGACGTGGAATTGCCGCGGCAGCAGGAAGATCGCAGACAGGGAGAGCAGCGTCATCGCCGCGAACGTGCCTGGTGCCGGCTCGCGGGTGAGCGCCGCCGCTGCCCGCGGGTCCTGCAGAGCCTGCCCGAACAGCGCAAACGGTCCGCCGAACATCCAGAACGTGACGAATACGCCGACGGCAACAAAGGCGACGAGCTTGACCACGGATTCGACGGCAATCGCCAGCATCAAGCCGTCCTGGTGCTCGGTCGCATCGATATGCCTGGTGCCGAACAGGACGGCGAAGATCGCCATGGCGGCGGCGACGTAGAGGGCGATGTCGCCGAGCACCGGTTGCATGGTCCCGCTCGACGGGCCGATGTGAGCAAGGATCGTGGTCAGCGACGACGACACCGCTTTGAGCTGCAGCGCGATGTAGGGGATGGTGCCGACGATCGCGATCACGGCGACGGCGGCGGCCACGCTCTGCGCCTTGCCGTAGCGGGCGGCAATGAAATCGGCGATCGACGTGATGTTCTGCGCCTTGGCGAGGCGGACGATGCGGGTGATGAGGGGCGAGGCCAGCCCGAGGACCAGGATCGGACCGATATAAATGGAGAGGAAGTCGAAGCCCGTACGGGAAGCAAGCCCGACCGAGCCGAAGAAGGTCCACGAGGTGCAATAGATCGCGAGCGACAAGGGATAGATGAAGCGCCGCCATCGGCCTTGGCGCCCGCGCTGTCCCGTCTGGTCGCCGTAGGTCGCGATGACGAACAGAAGGCCGATATAGGCCAGCGCAACCGCGATAACCACCCAGACTTCCAGAATCATGCTGCCGTTCCCTGCCGGCGCGGCGCGAGATTTGCATCTTACAGCAGCCGCATCCCACAGACGAGGGCACGTAGGGTGGGTTAGCCTCATTAGTCGGCTGCTCGCAGCCGACTAATGAGGCGTAACCCACCGCGTCCAACGTTACGCGTGCCGTTGCGGCGGGTTACGCCGCGCAACTCGGCTGTACGCCGAGTTGCGCGGCTAATCTAATCTAACCCACCCTGCAGCTCACCTCTACAAAGACCGCCATCGAGCCGGTTCCCATGATATTGAAGAGCTCAGCATCAACCGACGCGCTCCACGTCGCCGAGACCCTGCTGACCGCGGCGGCGGGCGCCCTCATCTTTCAGCTCCTCGGATTGCCGGGCGGGCTGGTATCGGGATCCATGCTCGCGGTGGCGGTTGCCGCGCTGGCCGGGCGGCCGGTGCGGGTGCCGTTCTTGCTCGCCCGCATCTGCTTCGTGCTGATCGGCATCCTGCTCGGCGCAGTAGTGACGCCGGAAACGCTGCACGGGATCGCGTCCTGGCCGTCGAGCGTGGCGCTGCTGATCGCATCCTCGACGGTCATGTTCATCGGCACGGCCTATTACCTGCGCTGGGTGCACGGCTGGGACTCGCTGTCGGCCCTGCTCGGCGCGAGCCCGGGCTCGATGGCGCAAGTGATGGCGCTCTCGGCCGAGCTCCACGCCGATATTCGCGGCATTGCCATCGTGCATGTCATGCGCGTCCTGTTGATCGTGGTGGGTCTGCCTTCGGGGCTTGTGCTGTTCGGCTCCTCAATCGGGGCGGCCGGCATGGTGCGTGGCGGTGCGGTCTCCTCCTTCACCGAGCTCGCGACCCTCGTCATCACCTCCTCGGCAGTGGCCTTGCTCATGCTGCGCATCAGATTTCCAGGAGGACTGATGTTCGGGGCCATGGCGGGCTCAGGCGCGCTGCATGGCACCGGGCTCATTCATTCGTCGTTGCCATGGTGGGTCGGAACTGCCGGCGTTGTCACGCTCGGCGCGGTGGCGGGGGCGCGCTTTGCCAACACCGGCCCGCGGCTGCTGCTGGGCTATCTCGGGGCGGCATTCGGCTCGTTTGCGGTGGCGGCGGTGGTTGCCGCGGCATTCGCTCTGCTGGTGGTGGCGATCCTGCCGTTCCGCCTCGCCGACGTCGCCGTCGCCTTTGCGCCGGGTGCGCAGGACACCATGATGGTGTTGGCGTTAGCGCTGCACCTCGATCCGATCTACGTCGGCGCACACCACCTGGTGCGATTTCTGGTCGTGAGCCTCGGGGTCGCCATTGCCGCGCGCAGGCTCGCCCGCAGCGCGCCGAAACCGTTGCCGAAGCGTTGGCAGCGGCCGGGCTACGACGATTGATGATCTGCCGGCGCCACTGCAGCAACCATCGGAAAATCAAAGCAAATGCACAGCACCCCGGCAACCATACCGGCAGAATTGCCGGCGCCCGCCCGCGCATCTGTCGTAGGATGCCGCAGGCCATCATGGCCGCGGCGGGAGGCCCCGCCGCGCAGCACAGATCCTGGATTTGAAACCGCCTCTCGCAAGGCGCGCCCGCCGCAAGCGCCGCGCCTGTTGGAATGGAAACGCCAATGAGAAAATTCGTCGGCTCGCTCGCCGCCCTCGCCGCCCTTGCCGGCAGCCTCACGCCCGCCGCCGCCGACGGCTGGCGCCACGCCGCCCGCGCCCATTGGCGCGGCTCCGCCTATGCCTTCGACCGCATCACCTACAACGTGATCACGCCCTATTATTACCCGTACTACGGGAGTCACTACAGCTACGTGCGGCCCGACCCCGTGCCGCCGCCGACCTATGTGGTCTATCCGCCGGTAGTGCCGGTCTGCTGGTCCGCCACCCTCGTCCTCGGCCCCCGCCTGTGGGTGTGCTGAACCGGTAGCGGCGCGTTGCGCAGAGGCGACCCGCTGGGTGGCCTAGACATCCGCTTTGCGCGCAGTCGTCCGCGCGCGCCGCGCTACCTCCTCCTTCATGGTGCGCTCGGTCATGGTCCCGCAGCTCTCGCACACATAGGTGATGTCGGCGAGCTCCTTGGTCACGGTCTTGGGGTTGCCCGGCTTCATCGGCTTGTTGCAGCCGGGACAGATCACCACAGGCAATTTCTTTTGGAAGGCGGCAACCACCTGCTCGATCCTTGACGCTGCTCGGCGCGGCCGGCCCGGTTACGCCAGCTGACCCCGCACGTATGATCCGATCCTGGCCGGTCCCCGCGAAGAAAAGATAAGCATTCGCCTTGGCGCTTCCAGCGGGGCCAATGCCGGTATCATTCAACGGCGCCCCATGCAGCGGCGGGCTTGAACCCGAGCCTACAGAAGCTGCGCTGCGGGCTAGCTGAAAAGAATGAGCGATGCCACCGCGATGCCGACGATCGTTGCGCTCAAGGCGGCGAGCTGCCGGCGACCCAAGTCGCACAGCGGCGCCAGTGCCTGATCCGTTTTGATGCCCATGACCTGCTCCCCCATCCCGTCGTTCGCAACGCGCGGCAAACCCCGAATCCTGCCCGCTCGCGCGCCTCGACGACTGCCCGCCGCCAGCTTTCGTCGCCGGCATGTTCGAATTGGGACGGCAAGGAGATATCCACCGCATTTCACGGTCGTCCCGCGCGATTGTCGGCGCGTGTGACGAAATGACAACAACGATCACCGCCCGAGCGCGGCGCGGATCGCGGTGGGCGCATGCTCCGGCGCGGCGAATGTCCAAGGCGGCAGCTGATGGCGAAACCAGGTGACCTGGCGTTTGCTGTAGCGCCGCGTGTCGCGCTTGGCGCCTTCCGCCGCGGTCGCCAGATCGATCTCGCCGTCGAGATGGCGCATGAGCCAGGGCACCCCGTGGGCCTTCATGGCGGGAAGCGCGGGATCGAGCCGCCGCTCGCGCAGCCTTGCCACCTCCTCGATCGCGCCGGCCGCAAGCATGCGCTCGAAGCGCGCATCGATGCGCGCGTAGAGCTCGCTGCGCTCGACCGACAGAAAGATCCGCACCGGCTCGGTAGGGGCGGGTTTCAAACCCGCCCCTACATCCCCGCGCATCTCCGCGCGCTGCCAGTCCGCAATCGAGCGCCCGGTCGCGACCACCACTTCCAGCGCGCGCGCAACCCGCGTGCGGTCCCCCGGCATCAGCCGCGCCGCGGTTTCCGGATCGCGCGCCTCGAGCTCGGCATAGAGCGGGGCGATACCTTCCGCCGCAACGCGCGCGCGGATGCGCGCGCGCACGTCGGCGGGAATGGGCGGAATGGCAGCAAGCCCGTGCGTGAGCGCCTTGAAATAGAGCCCGGTGCCGCCCACCAGAATCGGCAGCCGTCCCGCGCCTTGCGCCTGCGCCAAGGCTGCGGCCGCCTCGGCGCACCAGCGTCCGGTGGAGTAGCTCGTGCCCGCGTCGACGTGCCCGTAGAGCCGATGCGGCACGCGCGTCTCCTCTTCCGGTCGGGGCCGCGCCGTGACGATACGCAGGTCGCGATAGACCTGCATGGAATCCGCGTTGATGACGGTGCCGCCGAGCTCGCAGGCGAGCTCGAGCGCCAGCGCCGACTTGCCGCTCGCCGTCGGCCCAGCAATGAGCACTGCCCGCACTTCTTTGTTTTTGTTGCCGCTCATGCGCTCGGTTATACCTCCCCCTGAAAGGGAAACTATGCACTTGACTTAATCTGCAAACCGTGAGACACTGGTTTCTGTTGGGGAGCTAGGGTCATGGGATTTGCCTTCGATATTACTGATCCGATCTTTCACGACGAAGCCAAGGCGACGGCCCACATGGAGGCGGATCGCTGGCCCGATGGCGTCTATTGCCCGCATTGTGGCTCGCTCAAGGTTCACAAAATGGGCGGCAAGACGCAAGCCGGAATGTTCGTCTGCTACGACTGCGAGGACAAGTTCACGGTCCGCACCGGGACGATCTTCGAGCGTTCGCACATTCCCCTGCACAAGTGGCTGCTGGCGATCCGCATCATGGCCGCTAGCAAAAAAAGCGTCAGTGCCCTTCAATTGCAAAGGATGCTCGGCTTGGGCTCCTACCGTACCGCTTGGTTCATGTGCCATCGTGTTCGTGAGGCCATGACTCCCAAGACACGCGACCCGCTTGGCGGCGAAGGAAAGATTGTTGAGGCCGACGAAAGCTACTTCGGCGGCAAAGAGAAGAACAAGCACGTCGGCCAGCGCAAGCGCGGCAATATCGGTGGCCAAGGCAAGCAAGTGGTGTTTGCGCTTGTGGAACGTGACGGCCACTCGCATTCGTTCCACGTTGCCAACGTCAGCGGCGACGAGCTGCGCCCGCTCATCGTCACTCACGCGAGTCGCGATTCGTCACTAATGACGGATCAAGGCGGACAATACGTGCACGTCGGCAAAGAGTTTACGCGCCACGAGTCAGTGAACCATGGCGCAGACGAATACGTGCGCGGCGATGCATATACCAACACAGCCGAGTCTCGTTTCGCCTTGATGAAGCGGGCCGTCTACGGCGCACATCATTCGATCAGCGAAGCCCATTTGCCGCGCTACCTTGCGGAATGGGACTTCAAGTGGAATACCCGCAAACTGTCAGACGGAGAACGTGCGGCGCGCGCGCTCAAGGGCGCGGAAGGTAAGCGTCTCACGTACCGGCAGCCTCACAAAACCGAGAACCCGTAAGCAAAAAGCGAGACGGTTTATCGCTTGGCGGAGGAAGCGCGCTTCCGAGCGCTCTTAGCTTTTTTGCCCAACGGTTTATGTGGCTTGTGAGGCGTACAGAGCATCCGTTTCAGCGCACCTTCGGCACGCCGCACCGTTTCTTGTTCGCTATGCTGGTCTGATTTGTCGTCCATGTGGGTAGTAATATCATGCCACGCAATCGCGGCCAATCAAAATTGAAGCTACGCGATTTAAGTCGATTACCGCCAACACCACAAGAAGAGGACGCCCTTACTGCCGCAATCGCATCGGCTACGGCACCCAATGCTGTTGCCGTTCTAGGAGCAGTATTTGTTGAGCATGAACTTGAGGTATCGCTACGAAGACGTTTTGGCAGGAACGATGACGATACATGGAGCAAGCTTTTGTCGGATAACGGGCCTCTGAGTTCGTTTTTTGCAAAAATCATAGCTGGCTACGCCTTCAAGATATACGACGAAGGAACAATGGAAAATCTGCACATCATTCGCAATATACGAAATGCTTTTGCTCACTCAAAAAAACTTCTTGAATTTGATCACGAATTAATCGTCGCTGAACTTGGTAGGACAAACGTCAAGCCCGGAACGAACAGAAAATTCTACAAGATGATCCGCGATGGCAAGTACGCGCCGAAAGAAGCATATGTCACGCTATGCTTCATGCTCGCAATCGAGTTTTTGAGAAAGCGGGGCAAAGCCAATGCTGCACAAACCCGCAGGGTTAGACGGAGGCTCCGGCAGAGGTATCCTTATGCGGAACGTCTTGCAGCTTTTCTCGCTCCATCGCTTCCAAAAGGACCGCCAGGACTTGCTCCACTATCGTTTCCGCTCCCTCGAACCGACGATCCCACAACTCTAACTCACGCCGGAGCGCTTTCCGGGTTGTTTGAGACACCGCCCAAGAGTTATGGCAATGGGGACAAGTAAGGTCGGGCGCGCCAGCACCGATGGAATCGGCACTTGACGAAGGTACAGCCTTCATGGCATTAACTCAAGTGCATAGTTTCCCCTGAAAGGGGGAGGTCGAAAGCATTTGCCCCGGCCGTGTGCCGGGGCAAATGCTTTCGGGCGGGGGTTGCGGCCGTTCACGGCACTCCTGGCCTGGGCGCCCACTGTCGACCCCCACCCGGCTCGCCCCGACAAGGCGGGGCTCGCCGACCTCCCCCTTGCAGGGGGAGATATAAACGGCAGCATGAACGACACCGGCAGCAGCATCGACCCGGCGAGCTTCAAGTGGATCGGCAAGCCACGCCTGCGCACCGAGGATGCGCGTCTCGTCACCGGCCGCGGCCGCTTCACCGACGACTTTCATCTCGACGGGCAAGCCTATGCGGCGATGGTGCGCTCGCCCCATCCGCACGCGCGCATCCGCGCCATCGCTACCGAGCGCGCGAAATCCATGCCGGGCGTACTCGGCATCTTCACCGGCGCCGACTGCGCTGCCGAGGGGCTCGGGGCGATCCCGCACGATCCGCTTCCCAAGACGCGCCACGACATGAAGCTGACCGCCCCTGGCGGCGGCGCGGTCTTCATCGGCCCGCACCTGCTTCTTCCCGCCGATAAGGTCCGCCATGTCGGCGAAGCGGCGGCGATGGTCGTCGCCGAGAGCATCAACGCTGCACTCGACGCCGCCGAGGCGGTGGAGGTTGCCTACGAGGAGCTGCCGGCGGTGTTCCACTCCGAGGACGCCACGACCCCCGGCGCGCCTGCGGTGTGGGAGGAGGTCAAGGACAATGTCCTCATCGACACGTTCTTCGGCGATGAGGCGGCAACGCTGCAGGCCTTCGCGTGCGCGGATCACGTGGTGGCCAGAGACTTTCACGTCGATCGCGTCACCGGGGTGCCGCTCGAGCCGCGCGCGGCGCTCGGGCACTATGATGCGGCGAGCGCGCGTTATACCTTGTGGGCCGGCAGCGGCGGCGCCGTGCGCCAGAAGCGCGAGCTTGCGGCTGTGCTCGGCGTCGCGCCCGAGCGCCTGCGTGTGCAGTCCTACGATGTCGGCGGCAATTTCGGCACGCGCAACCGCGTGTTCGTCGAGTTCGCCCTGGTGCTGTGGGCCGCGCGCAAGCTGTCCCGCCCGGTCAAATATACCGCCACGCGCTCGGAAGCATTCGTCAGCGACTATCAGGGGCGCGATCTCGTCACCAGGGCCGAGCTTGCGCTCGACCGCAACGGGCGGTTTCTGGCGATGCGCGCCACCAATATCAGCAATGTCGGGGCGCGCTGCGTCTCGCTCTCGCCGCTGTCCAAAGGCGCCGGCCTCATCCCCGGACCCTATGCGATCCCGGCCGCGGCGCTGCGCGCGGTCGCCGTCTTCACCAATACCACCCCGACCCAGGCCTACCGCAGCTCCGGCCGCCCGGAAGTCACCTTCGCCATCGAGCGCCTCATCGACCTCGCGGCGCAGCGCCTGCACATGGACCGCATTGCGCTGCGCCGGAAGAATCTGATCTCCCCGAAGCGCATGCCCTATCGCAACGCGGTGGGCATGACCTACGACAGCGGCCGCTACGAGGAGAACATGGACCGGGCGATGGAGATCGCTGACTGGAAAGGCTTTCCCGCGCGCCGGCGCGCAGCCCGCAAGCGCGGCAAGCTCCTCGGCCGCGGGCTCGCCAACTATGTCGAATCCTCGATCGGAGCGCCGAACGAGCAGGCGCGCATCACGGTCACCCCGCACGGAAAGGTGGCGGTGGTGATCGGCACCCAGCCGAGCGGCCAAGGCCACGAGACGAGCTTCGCCCAGGTCGTGGCCGAGCTTTTGCATGTACCGCCCGAGTGCGTAGCGATCATGCTCGGCGATACCGATGTGGTGCAGGCGGGCGGCGGCTCCCATTCCGGCCGCTCCATGCGCCACGCCGCAACCGTCTTCGCCAAGGCGCTCCCCGAGCTCGTGGCCAGGGGCAAGAGGGTGGGGAGCGTGGTGCTGCACGCACCTCCGGAAGAGATCGAGTTCAGCGACGGGCGCTTTCGCGCCCGCGGAACCAACCGCACCTTCGATTTTCTCGAGCTCGCGCAGGAGGCCGTCCAGCATCCGCTTCCCGATGATCTCGAGGCCGGGATCTCGGTCGTCACCGATAACGAGATGCACGATCCGGTCTTTCCCAACGGCTGTGCCATCTGCGAGGTCGAGGTGGACCCTCAGACCGGCGAGGTCGCGATCAGCCGCTATGCCTGTGTCGACGACGTCGGGCGCGCCATCAACCCGCTCATCGTGCATGGTCAGACCCATGGGGCCATTGCCCAGGGCGTGGGTCAGGCCATGTCGGAACTCTGTGCTCTGGATCCCGTTTCCGGCCAGCCGCTCGCAGGCTCGCTCATGGATTATGGGCTGCCGCGTGCGGACACGCTGCCGGCGTTTGCAACCGAGATTGCCGAGGTGCTCTCGCCCACCAATCCGCTCGGCATCAAGGCGGGCGGCGAAGGCGGCACTACCGCCGCGCCGGCCGTGGTCATCAGCGCCATCGCCGATGCCCTGCACGAGCGCGGCGTCACCGATCTCGCCATGCCTGCCACCCCTTATAATGTATGGAAGGCAATCAATCGTGCAGGGGCCGGTTTGAAACCCGCCCCTACAGATGTGTCCCCACGAGGAAGGAAACGGATGTAGGGGCCGGTTTGAAACCGGCCCTACAGAAAAGAGGAGGAGGAGAAGCCCCATGAACGTCATGCATCCGCCGCAGCCGATCCTCGACAAGCGCGGCGAGCCGCGCGTGCGCCGCTTCGAGGAGCAGCGCTGGGTGCTCGACAACATCATCCGCGCCAACGGCATCGACTGGGACCAGCCGCGCTCGCTCTATCTTGCCGGTCCCTGTGGCAACGAGGCCAACGCCGACTTCGCCGGCATCCGCGAGCGGGTGAAGAAGATGGCCGACATCGGTCCCGCCTTCGAGGCGGTGGCGCGCCGCCGCGAGGCCAAGGCCAAGGCCGCCGAGGAAGCCGGCCACAAGGTGACCGCGCGCGACAACTATTTCATGGCCGCGGTGCATTGGGGCGCAGCGCAATGGCCCTACGATCAGAACGACGAGACCAACATCGCCTTCAACAACAAGAAGCGCGAGTGCTACGGCAAATATGCCGCGGCCGCCGACCATCGCGTGGATGCGGTGTGGGTGCCGTTCAAGGACAAGGCCATTCCCGCGTGGTTTCACCTGCCCCCGGGCTACACCGGCGGCCGCATCCCGGCGGTGATCGTCATTCCCGGCATGGACAGCTTCAAGGAGATTTCGGTCGCGCTCTACGGCGACCGCTATCTCAACCGCGGCATGGCAGTGCTGGCGATCGACGGGCCCGGACAATACGAGGCGCCGCTCATCGGTCTCTACTTCTCGATGGAGAGCTGGATGGCCGCAGGCAAGCCGCTCCTCGATTGGCTCGGGCGGCGTCCGGAGATCGATCCGGAGCGCATCGGCGCATCAGGGACGAGCTTCGGCACCTTTTTCGGCACCATCCTCACCGCGCACGAGCCGCGCATCCGGGCCTTCGCCGCGATGTCCGTGTGCCATGAGCCCGGCTGCCACACGATCTTTCAGGAGGCCTCGCCCACCTTCAAGAAGCGGTTCATGTACATGTCCGGGATCACCGACGAGGCCGAGTTCGATGCGATGCGCAAGACCATGACATGGGAAGGCCACGCCGAGAAAATCCGCGTGCCTTATCTTGTCGTTGCCGGCGAATGCGAGGAGCTGAGCCCAGTCGAGCATTCCGAGCGCCTCATCCGCACCGTCAAGGGGCCGAAGCAGATGGTGGTCTACCAGGAATCGCGCCATTCCGTCGGCAACGTGCCTGCGGCCAATCTCGGCCCGTTCCCGCCGATACTGGTGGCCGACTGGCTCGCCGACCGCCTCGCCGGCAAGCCGTTTGCGAGCGAGCATTGGCGCGTGCGAGGGAACGGCCAGATCGACAAGACACAGCTGTGAAATGATCCGGCGCATGCGCCGCACACGGAATACCCCCCCTTGCAGGGGCAGGTATTAGAAGCAGCAAGGAGGCCGCCATGGCGGCAGGCAAACGCCAGATGCATCTCGGCGTGTTCGTGCTCGGGACCGGAAACCACTCGGCCGGGTGGCGCTGGGAGGGCGCCACCGCGAGCAACGCCAGCTGGCCGGTGCTCCGCCAGATCGCGCGCATCGCCGAGCGCGGCAAGCTCGATCTCTTCTTCATCTCCGACGGGCTGGCGATGGACACCGGGGATCATCCCTCCTTCGTCTCGCGGTTCGAGCCGACCACGCTCATCGGCGCGCTGAGCGCGGTGACCACTCACATCGGGCTCGGGGCAACCGTGTCGACGAGCTTCGGCGAGCCGTTCCACGTGGCGCGCGCCTTTGCCTCGCTCGATCACCTGAGCGGCGGACGCGCCGCCTGGAACGTGGTCACCAGCAGCAACAGCGCGGCGGCGCTGAATTTCGGCAAGGAGCACCCCGAGCACGACCTGCGCTACGAGATCGCCGGCGAGTTCGTCGACGTCGTGCGCGGGCTGTGGGACAGCTGGGAGGATGGCGCCGTCGTCGCCGACAGGGCAACGGGTGCGTTCCTCGATCCCGGCAAGGTGCACCCGCTCAATCACCGAGGGCGCTTCTTCCAGGTAAAGGGCCCGCTCAACATCCAGCGCTGTCCGCAGGGCCATCCCATCATCATCCAGGCGGGCGGCTCACCGCCCGGGCAGGAGCTCTCGGCGCGCTCCGCCGATCTCGTGTTCTCCGTGGTCAACGGCGATCCAGAGTCGGCCAAGTCGGCCTATGACGGGCTCAAACAGCGGGTGATCAGGCACGACCGTGCCCCCGAGGACCTCGCCATCCTCCCCGGCGTGATGCCGATCATCGGCGAGAGCGAGAGCGAGGCGAAGGAGCAGCTGGCGAAGCTGCAAGGCTGGTTGACCCCCACCAATGCGCTCACCCTCGTTTCCCAGCGCATCGGCCACGACATCTCCGGCTATCCGCTCGATGGGCCGGTGCCGGACTTTCCCCAGACCAACCGCGGGCAGGCGTTCTCCCGGGCGCTCCTCGACATGGCGCGGCGGGAGAGGATGACGTTGCGCGATCTCTACAACATCACGGCCGCCGCGCGCGGGCATTGGGTCCTCTGCGGCACGGCGCAGAAAATCGCCGACGTATTCGAGGAGTGGTTCACCTCCGGCATGGCCGACGGCTTCGTGATCATGCCGGCCTATTTTCCGGGCGCGTTCGACGCGTTCGTCGATGGCGTGGTGCCGCGGCTGCAGCACCGCGGCCTGTTCCGGCACGCGTATTCCGGCACGATGCTGCGCGACCACCTCGGGCTTGCGCGGCCGGTATGCCCGAAGGAGCGCAAATCGGCGTGAGCGGTCAGCGAATGCAGGGGCGGATTTGAAACCCGCCCGTACCGCACACAGCGCTCAGTAGCTTTGAGCCCGCGCCTTCCTTATATTGCACACAGTGCAAAAACGGTGACCGGAAAGCATGCCAAAACAGATAAACATCGTCGCTAATTGGGACCCGGAAGCGAAAGTATGGGTCGCCGAAAGCGAAGAAATTCCGCTAGTGACAGAAGCAGCGACGGTCGAAGCCTTGCTCGCCAAGCTTCCAGGCATCATTCAGGACCTTCTGGAAGATGAGGCAGGCGGCAAGGAGCTTGACGTTGCTTTTGATTTTTGTGCGCGCCTGACCGAAAGCGTTCATATTCGCTCGCGTGCCGCGTGAGCGGTTTCACGGAGAAGCTGAAAGAGATTCTGCGTCAGAACGGTTGCTTACTTGTGCGCCAGGGTAAGGGCGATCACGAAATCTGGCAGAGCTCGATTTCCGGAAAGCGTTTTCCTGTCGATTCCAACATCCAATCTCGACATACGGCGAACGCCGTCCTGAAGCAGGCGGGGCTGCCGAAGGCCTTTTAACGTTACCCGATCACGTTGGCGCGGTCGAGCACGCCCCAGACGTCGATCACCGGCTTGCCGGCAAGATCGAGCGCGCGGTAGGCGGCGTGCGGCGCACATAGGACGAGCAGATCGCTCTGCGCTACCACCCGATCGAGGGCGAGGAGATCGGGGTCGGTGGTGACGAACGGATCGGTGGTGAGCACGGCCTTGGCGAGCGGCATGAGCGCGTGCTTGAGCTTGTAGCTCAGCGAGGCGCGGGTGTCGTCGATCTCGGCCTTGAAGGCCATGCCGAGAAGCCCGACCGTCATCTCGCTCAGATCGAAACGGCGGTCGAGATCGTCGACCACGTGCAGCACCAGGCCCTCGTTGACCAGCATGGCGGCATTGCCCAGGCTGAACTGATTCTGCGCGAAGGCGAGGAGCTGCATCGTGTCCTTGAACAGGCACGGCCCGGCGGCGAGCCCCGGGCCCGGGATGCCGCGAGCACGCGGATAGTTGTGCTTCATGGCGCGCGCGATCCGGCGGTAGTCGAGGCCTGCCGATTTTGCGATCAGATAGAACTGATTGGCGATGGCGAACTCGATGTAGCGGTAGGCATTGTTGAACAGCTTGGCGAATTCCGCCTCGCGCGGCTTGGCCGTGACGAGCTCGGGTGCAATGCGGGCAAACAACGCCGCCGCCTCACGCTCGGCTTCCTCGCTGGTCGCGCTGATGATCTGCGGCGTCTCCCTGAGCTCCTGGATGCCGTTGCCCTGCACCACGCGCTCGGGGCAGAACGCCACCTTCAGCGCCCGGCCTTTGCGGCGCAGGTAGCCGTCGATCCACTCCGTGGTGCCGGGAAACACGGTCGAGCGCAGGACGAGGAGCTGGCCCTCCGCAAGATGCGGCAGCAGCGCGTCGATGCACTCCTGAATGACACGGCGCACCGGATTGAGGAACTCGTCGACCGGCGTTCCGATGGTGATGATGACGGGGGCGCCGGGCGAGATCTCGGACGGATCGGACGTGAACAGGAGGCGCTCGCGAGCAAGCGCTCGCTGCAGCAGCGTCTCGCCGCCGCGCTCGATGAAAGGCAACCGGCCCGAACGCAGGGTATCGAGCACGGCGCCATCGAGATCATGCACGTTGACGCGCAACCCCGCCTCGGCGAACGCGAGCACCAGCGGAATCCCGACATGTCCGCCCCCGCCCACGACCGTGAGGTCGGCCTGCTGCACGCGGTCAGCCGAGAGCGCCGCCGGGTCTGCACCGGAAAAATTCAATCTGTGCTCCGATCCATCAGCTGCTCTGTAACACGTTCGTGGAGGCGAGGCATTGCCTCACCCTGTTGCGTCGGCTCTAAACAAAAAGAACAAAAGAAAAACACAGGTTGCCGGCGGGGGAACGCAGGTGGCAAACGCGGCGTTGAACAGCTGCATCTCGTATCGGAGTTGGTGATGGCACCGCGCGCGTACTGGAAGGGGTACCTCAAGCTCTCCCTCGTCTCGTGTCCCGTCGCGCTCTTCCCGGCGAGCTCGGAGCGCGAGAAGATCAGCTTCCATCAGCTCAACAAGAGCACCGGCCATCGCATCAAGTATCGCAAGGTGGACGCGGAGACCGGCGAGGAGGTGGATGCGGGCGACATCATCAAGGGCTATGAGGTCGCCAAGGGCGACTACATCGAGCTCGAGCCCGAGGAGCTCGAAGCGATCGCGCTCGAGAGCAAGCGCGTGATCGACATCGACGAGTTCGTGCCGCGCGAGGAGATCGACGAGCTCTACCTCAATGCGCCGTATTACATCATTCCGGACGGGGAGGTGGGCCAGCAGGCGTTTGCAGTCATCCGCGAGGCCATCCGCAAGGAGGGCATGGTGGCGCTCGCGCGGGTCGTGTTCACCTCGCGCGAGCACGTGATTGCGCTCGATGCGCGCGACAAGGGCCTGCTCGGGGTGACGCTGCGCTATCCTTACGAGATCCGCGCGCAATCGGATTATTTCGACGACATCCCCGACCAGAAAATTCCCAAGGACATGATCGACCTCGCCGCGCATATCGTCGCCACCAAGACGGGACATTTCGATCCGCGCAAGTTCGACGACCGTTACGAGGATGCGCTGCGCGACCTGATCAAGCGCAAGCAGTCGGGCAAGCCGATCGAGCGGCCGAAGCAGCGCGAGCCCGCCAAGGTGATCAGTCTCATGGATGCGCTGCGGCGAAGCGTCGAGGCCGAGCGGCCGGCGCGAGGAGGTGCGCGCGCGGCGCCGCGCAGCCGGGCCTCCGGCCGACACGCGCCGGCAAGACGCGGGGCGGCCCACCACGGCCGGCGCAAGGCGGGATGAAGCTCAGATGAAGCAGCCCCGGCGCAAGCCGGGGCTGCCCGTAATTCGTCGGCGAGGAATGCGGTCAGCGCTGGCCCTGGCCGCCCCCTTGTTGTCCACCTTGTTGCCCTCCTTGTTGCCCTCCTTGTTGCCCTCCTTGGCGCTGACCGCCCTGTCCGGGCTGCTGGCTCTGCTGTCCGGGCTTCTGCTGGCCGCCGCCTTGCTGCTGACCGGGCTTCTGTTGGCCGCCCTGCTGCTGCTGGCTTGGCTGCTGCTGGCTTGGCTTGTGCTGGCCACCTTGCTGGCTGCCTTGATTGGGATTGCTCATGACCGCTCCTGTGCGAGATTGCCCCGGACGCCGGGCAACGGACACAACGCCAGGAAAGTTCCCGGGCCATGCAATCGCGCGAGCGGATCATGACCCAGGGACGGGCGGTGTCCCGGCTTGCGCGCTTGCTCCCCTCGTGTCGAGGTACTCGGCGAGCTGATGATTGTTGGCCACCCGGATCCAGGAATTGCGCAGCTTGTTGAAAAAGTTGCGCGTGTCCTCGTCGGTTGCCGCGCGGGCGCGATCGCCATACATCGCCGCCCGCTTCCAGGCCTCATTCGCTTTCGACATGACACCACCTCATGCCGTTGACCCCCGCCAACGTGACGCTCTTCGAAACGGCGGGGGGAGCTTGTCGCGAATGCAAATCTTGCCGGAGAGAAAAAGTTCCGTTGTCTCGGTTGTCTCCGCTGGCCCCGGTGCTCGCTCAGCGGCGATCGAGATCCCCCACGGCCGGGGCGCCGGTGTGCAATGTCAGAGGGGAAAACTCCGCAGGCTCGTCCCGCATCTGCGCGGCGCGTGCCTGGAGCTCGGCTGCGAGCGCCCGCAATCGCCCGGCAAGAGCGAGGTCGAAAGTCGCTCGGGAGAGATGCACCAGGGTCTCGGCCTGGCGACGCAGGTAATCGGCGTGACTCATTGTTCTCATACCCCCGATCGGTGCCCCCGATCGACGCAGGGCTTCCGTGGTGGACCGCCCAGGCAGCCCGGACGACTGGTGAGCGCTGGAACCGGGATCCGCTTTGCGAAACGGGCATTCCGGCTGCTTGGTGCATAGGCACAAAGTCCCGGTTTCGTTCCAATCTAAAACGCCTAAGTTTCCGCGAGGTGAATCCATCTCCCCGAGGTTTGCCCGACGTCCCTCAAGACAGCGTTGAAGAACCGGGCGCGCCTCCTCACAGGAGAGGATCGCGCACTCCGCGTCGCTGCCGAAAGCGCAGGCAGGTTCCGCCTTACCGGGCTGTAGAATCGATTCGGGTCGCCGCGTGCAGGCGACGCGCAAGCTGCGCGGCTCCAGTCGCGTGCGCTGATGTCCTCAGCCGCTCCGCGGCCGCATCCTACCGAAGCACCGGTTTGTGAGCCGGCGAGCGGCTAACGATAGCACAAATGTGTGCTGTTTTTATCACGGTCCAGCTTTCTTTGCCGCGCGACACAATGCAACGGAGATTATCTGCTTTGATGTCGCTCAGAAACAACAACAGCGGGGGCGCAGATGCACGAGACCACGGCTATCGTTATTCTGGTTGTGGTGCTGGGACAAGTTCTGATTTTCACCGTTGCCGGCCTTGCCATGTGGATTGCAGGAGAATTCGGCGAGCGGCCGCGGTGGTGGCGCTCTGGCAAACAGCGCGACACGGGCGAGTCGAGCGCGGTGCGAGGATCGGCGGACAAGCACGACGGCCTTGTGAGCCTGAACCATGATATTCCGATCGCGCCCCGGGATCCGGATGGGAGCGTCGGGATTACCCGGGCTCGGTCGCTCTAAGCATCGGCCGAAGTCCCGTCGGCCGAAGTCCCGTCGGCCGAAGTCCCGTCGGCGGATGTCGGAGAAATCCGGGCTCGGCTGAGAGGGCCGGGATGAGGCGCGCTCATCGTGCGCTCTCTGCTCTCGGCGGTCCGGCTCCTCCAGGCCGTCTCGACGATGACGTCGAGATCGGACAGGCGCGGCTCGAAACCGATGCGGCGCCGGGCGGCGGAGATGTCCGCAACGAGGATGGGAGGATCGCCGGGCCGCCGCGCGGCGATCCGGGTCGGCACCTTGCGCGCGGTGATGCGCTCGACCGCTGCGATCGCCCGGCGCACGGAGGATGCGCGCCCGCTGCCGAGATTGAGCGTGAGCGAGGCATCCCCTGATTGCAGCTGCCGCAGCGCGGCGACATGCGCCCATGCGAGGTCGCAGACGTGCACGAAGTCGCGCTCGCAGGTGCCGTCCGCGGTGGGATAGTCGGTGCCCAGGAGGGGCAGTGGCGGGGCCTGGCCGGTGGCTGCGTCGATCGCGAGCGGGATCAGATGCGTCTCCGGCTCATGCCGCTCGACGAGCTCGCGCTGCGGGTCGGCGCCGGCGGCATTGAAGTAGCGCAGGCAGGCGACGCGCAGCCCGCAAGCCGCGGCAACGTCCGCGAGAATATGCTCGCACGCGAGCTTCGAGCGTCCGTACGGGCTGATCGGCCGTTGCGGAGCGTCTTCCGCAACCGGCAGCGACGCGGGGATGCCGTAGGTTGCGCACGAGCTCGAGAATACGATCGCCCCGCTGCCGAAGCGCGCCATCGCATCGAGCACATTGATGAGCCCTGCGACGTTGGTGCGGTAATAGGCGAGCGGCCGCTGCGCCGATTCGCCCACATAGGCGAGCGCAGCGAAATGAACGACCGCGGAGGGGCGGTAGCGCTCGAACGCTGCCTCCAGCGCCGCGGGATCGAGGATGTCGCCTTGCACCAGCGGGCCCCAGCGCACGCATGCGGCATGCCCGCGCGAGAGATCGTCGAACGCGACCGGGACGAAACCCTCCGCCGCGAGCGCCTTGCAGGTATGGCTGCCGATGAACCCGGCGCCGCCGGTAACGAGAATGCTCCCGCTCACCGCACACCGTCGGCTCTTGTCTCGCACCTTCGTCTTGGCGGCGCGTGCATGGTGCCGCCCCTCCCTCCGAAGCGACATGCCCCGGCTATTCCGCCGCGCTCAGCCTCCTCGCCGCGTTCTGCTCCAGGCAGGCGATCGCCGCGTCGGTCGACATCACGTCGCCGAAGGTGAGATAGAAGGCGCACAGCGACGCGTTGTGATCCTCGTCGGTGACCGCCGCATTGCCGTCGCTGATCATGACGGTGCGGAAGTTGAGCATCATGGCGTCGCGCGCCGTGGATTCGCAGCACACGTTGGTAACCGTGCCGGTGACCAGCACGGTGTCGAGCCCGCGGCTGCGCAGCACCTCGGCAAGGCTCGACGAGCCCTGGATGAATGCGCTGAACCGGTTCTTCTCGACGGTGAGATCGCCCGGCTGCACGTCGAGCCCGCTCCAGAGCTCGTGCCCCTTGCTGCCCGCGGTCAGCGCCGCCATGCGCCTTTTGCCCTGCTCCGGCGTGACCATGCCGAAATAGGTCGACCAGTCGCGCAAGGCGTCGGGCGTGAACGTGGTCTTGATCCACACGACCGTGCCTCCGCTCGCGCGCACCGCCGCCGCGAGGCGATTGATGTTGGGCACGATCTTTTCCGCCATCGGACAGAGCGAATGCGCAACGCCCGGCAGCATGAAGGCATTCTGCATGTCGACGACGACAAGCGCGGTCCTGACCGGATCGGCATCGTCGAAGACGTGCTCGCGCCCCCGTCGCGCAACCACGCGCGCGATGATCGACTGCGGTATGGACACCTTGTGCATGCGAGCCTCCGCTTCCTTGCGCTTCTTGCGCTTTTTATGGCTCCTTGCGCTGCTTGCGCCTGGACCTGCGGGTTACGCGAGCGAGCCGCTCGCTAACCGCCCTACTACATTACTTCACGACTTTCACTCACTAACTACTTTACTTTGCATCGCGATCTCACAAGCGTCCGGCGAATGCATCCGCGATGAAGGCATGCGCGAGCGCGAAGCCGTGCCGGGTGGCGGCCTCGTTGTAGACCGCCACTCCCGGCATGTTGACGTGCGGATCGGTAAAGGCGTGGACGACGCCGCCGAAGGTGAGCAGTGCCCAGTGCGCCCCGGCATCGGTCATCTCGGCCTCGAATGCGTCGCGCTCGGCCTTGGGCGCAACCGGATCGGCGGCGCCGTGGACCGCAAGCACGGCCGCCTTGATCTCGCCGCGCCTGGCCGGCTGCGGCGTGGCCAAGGTGCCGTGCATGGAAACGACGGCCTGTACGTCGGCGCCGCTGCGGGCGAGGTCGATGACGTTGAGCCCTCCGAAGCAGAAGCCGATCGCCGCCCGCCGGCTCACGTCGCCGATGCCCCGCCGGTCCGCCTCGCGCGTGAGCGTGTCGAGCGCGGCCGCGATGCGCCGGCGCATTCCCGGCACGTCCGCCATGAACGGGCGCAGGAACTCCATCGGGTCCTCGGTCCCGACCGGGCCATTGCCCTCGCCGAACATGTCGGCCAGGAAGACGACGTAGCCTTCCTCCGCCAGCATCTGCCCGGTCTCGATCGCCGGCTTGATCACGCCGCGCCAGCTCGGCGCCATCAGCAGCAGCGGGCGGCTGCCCTTTACCCCCTCGTCCCAGACCAATGCCCCCCGGCAGCTCAGGCCGGACGCGGAGTAGAAAACACTCTCGACCGCCATGGTATTGTTTCCCTCGAGCTTTTGCCCACCGCACGCTTAGCACACACAACGCCGTCGTAGGTCGGATTAGCGCAGCCGCACTGGCGCCAGCCAGTACCGCAGCGTCATCCGCCGCGCCCCGGCGGGATACGCCACCAAGCGGCTAAAGCCGACCTGGCGGCTATCGCGCCCTACGAGATGGGCGGGCGCAGGAAAGCGAAATCGCAACCCTCCTCGGCTCCGAGGATCTCCTGCGCGTAGAGCCTGGCATAGCCGCGCGCGGGCTTCCCTTCGCCGCGGGGCGTTTCCCGCGCACGCCGTTCGAGCTCGCTCTCCTCCACCAGAAGGTCGATGCGCCGTTGCTCGACCGAGAGCCGAATCCGGTCGCCGTTGCGTACCAGCGCAAGCGGCCCGCCCGAGGCCGCGTCGGGGCTCACATGCAGAACGATCGTGCCGAAAGCGGTGCCGCTCATGCGCGCGTCGGAAACGCGGATCATGTCCTTTACGCCCGCCCGCGCCAGCTTCCTGGGGATCGGCAGGTAGCCCGCTTCCGGCATGCAGGACGGCGAATGCGGGCCGGCGTTCTGCAGCACCAGCACATCCTGCGGGGCGACGTCGAGCGCGGGGTCGTCCATGCGCGCCGCAAGGTCCTCGAGCGAGGAGAATACCACCGCGCGCCCCTCGTGCTCGAGCAGGCCGGGATCTGTCGCGGAGCGCTTGAGGACGGCACCGCGCGGGGCGAGGTTGCCGAACAATGCAACGAGCCCGCCCTGGGGCTCCATCGGCGTCTCGCGCGCGGCGATGATGGAGCGGTCGGTGAAGGCAGCTCCCCCCGCCGCGAGGCGCTCGCCGAGCGTCTCCCCCGTTACCGTCATGCAGTCGAGATTGAGCAGCGGCTCGAGCTCGCGCAGCAGTGCGCCCATGCCCCCGCTCGCATGGAAGTCCTCCATGTAGCCGTTGCCGACCGGCTTGAGGTTGACCAGCACCGGGGTGGATTCGGAGAGGCGGTTGAGGTCCTCGAGCGACACCTCGACCCCGGCCCGGCCGGCGATCGCGGTGAGGTGGATTACGGCATTGGTCGAGCCGCCGAGTGCCAGCAGCGCGCGCAAGGCGTTCTCGACCGACTTTTTGGTGATGAGACGCTCGGGGCTGCGCTCCGAGCCGATCAGCTTCACCGCCGCCATGCCGGTCGCCTCGGCGGCGCGCAGGCGGTCGGCGTGTACCGCCGGGATCGCCGCGGTCCCCGGCAGGGCGAGGCCGAGGGCTTCGACCAGGCACGCCATGGTGGAGGCGGTTCCCATCACCGCGCAGGTGCCCGCGGTCACTGCGAGCTGGCCTTCCACCTCGCCGATCTCGGCCTCGCCGACCTCGCCGGCGCGATAGCGCGCCCAGAAGCGGCGGCAGTCGGTGCAGGCGCCGAGCCGCTCGCCGCGGTGCCGGCCGGTCATCATCGGCCCGGCGAGGAGCATGATCGCCGGCTTGCCCGCGGAGACCGCGCCCATGAGCTGCGCGGGGACGGTCTTGTCGCACCCCGCCATCAGCACGACCGCGTCCATCGGCTGCGCCCGGATCATCTCCTCGGTGTCGATCGCCATCAGGTTGCGGTATTTGAGGCTGGTCGGACTGAGGAACACCTCGCCGAGCGAGACGGTCGGAAAATCCAGCGGCAATGCGCCTGCCGCCACGACGCCGCGTTTCACCGCCTCGAGCAGCTCGGGGAAATGGCGATGGCAGTTGTTGAAACCGGAGGGCGTGTAGGCGATGCCTATGACCGGCCGGCCCAGCATGGCGCGCGAATAGCCCATGGACTGGGCGAACGAGCGCCGCAGGTAAAGCGAGAAGTCGCGGTCGCCGTAGTCGGTGAGACCATTGGCCAGGCCTTGCATTCGTTCCTGCATTCCTTCCGGCATTCGGGGATTTCCTTGCGCGCGTCGATTTATCGCAATTTGAGCGAATCGGGCTGGCGTATCGTTGCTTTTACATGGTAGTCGAAACCAGCTTGGCAGGGTTCTAATCTGGGTCTCGATGAAGTTTAATCGGGTAAGCCACCGGGCGGCGCCTTGCGCCGCCGAGCCGGCCGGTTTGGCGGCCGACCCGCCCTGCAAGGCGCCGCCCCGCAAGGCGCGGCGTGAGAGGACGGCGGTCCAGTCGAGTCGGGTAAGATGAATTACGAGCGCTATTTCGAGAACGCCCTGGGGCAGCTGCGCGACGAGCGGCGCTATCGCGTGTTCGCCGACCTGGAGCGGCTTGCCGGGCGCTATCCGCACGCGATCTGGCATTCGCCGGACGGGTCCCGTCCGGTGATCGTGTGGTGCTCCAACGACTATCTCGGAATGGCGCAGCACCCCAAGGTGATCGGAGCGATGGTGGCGACGGCGACCCGCATGGGGACAGGGGCGGGCGGCACGCGCAATATCGCCGGCACGCATCATCCCCTGGTCGAGCTCGAGGCGGAGCTTGCGGACCTGCACGCCAAGGAGGCGGCCCTCGTCTTCACGTCCGGCTACGTCTCCAATGCGACCGGCATCGCCACCATTGCCCGGCTGCTGCCGGATTGCCTGATCCTCTCCGACCAGTTGAACCACAATTCCATGATCGAGGGCGTCCGGCGGTCCGGGTGCGAGAAGCAGATCTTTCGCCACAACGACATGGCGCATCTGGAGACGCTGTTGCGGGCGGCCGGGCCGGCGCGTCCCAAGCTCATCGTGATCGAGACGCTCTATTCCATGGACGGCGATGTGGCGCCGCTCAACCGCATCTGCGACCTTGCCGAGCGCTACGGCGCCATGACCTATGCGGACGAGGTGCATGCGGTCGGGATGTACGGGCGGCGCGGGGGCGGTCAGGCCGAGGCGCAGGGCGCGATGGGGCGCCTCGACGCGATCGAGGGAACGCTCGCCAAGGCGTTCGGGTGCCTGGGAGGCTACATCGCCGGCAGCGCCGCGCTGATCGATGCGGTGCGCAGCTACGCGCCCGGTTTCATCTTCACCACCGCGCTGCCGCCGGCGATCTGCGCCGCGGCGGTTGCGGCCATCCGCCATCTCAAGGCGTCGAGCTTCGAGCGCGAGCGCCATCAGGAGCGCGCCGCCCGGGTGAAGTCGGCGCTCAACTCCGCCGGGCTTCCCGTCATGGCCAGCGAGACGCATATCGTGCCGGTGCTCGTCGGCGAGCCGGAGAAGTGCAAGCAGGCGACCGATCTCCTGCTGTCCGAGCACGGCATCTATATCCAGCCGATCAACTACCCGACCGTGCCGAAGGGGAGCGAGCGGCTGCGCATCACGCCGTCGCCCTATCACGACGACGCGATGATCTATGCGCTCTGCGAGGCCCTGCTCGAGGTGTGGGAGCGGCTTGCGCTCCCGCTCGGGCAGCGCGCCGCCGCAGCGGAATAAAACGTCTTTTGCATCCTGCATGCGGCGGAGGCCCCATGCGGGGGCGGGTTTTAAACGCGCCCCCGCATGACCATAGGTTGAACTGTGCGGGCGCGTGCGTGCCGGCGCGAGACGAGCGGGTAGGGGGCCTCGCGAGGGCGCATCGCCGCCGAGGCGCCCGGCATCCCCGTCGTGCGGCCTTGGTCAGACGCCTCTATCTGGAATTGCGCTCGGCTAATTTTCACCATCATTGGCGCTTAGCACGCGCGCGGGGCTCATGGTTTACATGAGTTGGGGACAATCGGGGGGCGATCAGCATACTTGAAGCGGCGCGTGCCGTTGCCGGCCTTGCTGCCGGGCTTTCCGTTGCGGTCGGGATCGGCTCGAAACCGGCTACAGGAAAGACCGCGGGCGACGTTCCGGGCGGACCGGGCATCTCGCCGAGATCATGCTTCAGCCCGACATGACGAAGCCGGCTGAAGCGATCGAAAGACCATATCTGAATCGGAGTCTGCAGGGATTGTCGGCCGGGCCGCGGGCCGGCCGCATTTGCGCCGAGCGTTGGAGCTCGTCTTAACCGGGAGGGGAAAGCGATGACGGAAGTCGGGACTAACGAGGAGCATCGGGTAGATGCGAGGGAAAAGAACATATACCGGCGGTGGATCATCGCCTACGCTCTATTTCAGGCGATTGCTCTGGCCGGCGTAATCACCGTTGTTTCGATTTTCCAGGAGCAGAATCCAAACTCGGCGAGTGCCGAGCCGACGACGGTTACGGTGCACGCCCAAGCACAGTAGGGCACCCGCGCGAGCGGCAACATGCGCGTCCCCGGAGCTGATCCGGGGACTGGCCCGCGCATGGGTATTAAGTCCGGGGGCGGCATGACGGGCTAAACTCGGCATGGGTTCAAGCCCGGCAAACGAGCGCCTCTCGGCGGGAGTGTGATTCTTTTCTCTGGTTCTCGTGTAAAGGAGGCTGGACGGTCGGCGTCGCTGTCCTGGCGACCTGTTCCCCCCAAAGGTCTCCAGCGGAGTTGAAGCGCAGCGCTAGGATGATGAGCCGATGCCCCAGAGCTGGCACAGGACGTCGAGGGCGATCTTCAGACGCTCGGCGGCGGCGCCGGTGGCGTACATGCGGTTGCCCCAGCCGAGCGCGTAGCCAGCCTGCTCGAGCGGCAGCTCGCGGCAGACCGCGCTGTCTAGCACATGAGAGCCGATCTTGCCTACAGCCTGGACCGCGTCGCGGAAGCGCTGACGGTGGAACGCCTCGTTTTCGCTACGAGGGATCCCGAATGTGCTGCTGTGATCGGAGGAGAAGATGCGGGCGAGATCCAAGGAGCCCAGGTGATCGTGCAGTCCGCCATAGTACCAATGGTGGCGATATTTCTGGGCGGCGGCGTATTGCTCCGGGGTGATAACCCTGCTCGCGAGCGCCCGCTCGATAGGGCTGTCGCGCATGGTGACCTGGCCGCTATCCCCGCGCTCGAAATGCCCGCCGGCCCGGCGCATGCGTTCCGCGGTGGGGCGCGCGCGTTGTTCAAGCGGCACGTGCGCGGGGCCGCGACGCGGGGAAAGCAGGATTTTGTGGCGCGGCTTGGTGTGGGTCATCTCGGTTCTCCTGCTTTACTGAGGGGCGTCGTGATCGGGTACGCCTGGAGCCAGTGCTCGGCGCAGTAGGGCTTGTCCGTGACAGCGGGAGCTCCGCAGAAGAAAAACCCGGAGCTTGCAGGATCGCCGAAGGGCCAACGGCACGCCGCGGCATCAAGATTCATAAGAGAACGCCGCTGCGCCACGGGCACGTGCGCTCCGGCGTTCACTTCCTCGACGTAAGGCTTGGCGTCGCGCACCCAAACAGGGATCGCTCGCGCGGGCCATGCAAATAGGAGGAGCTGATCTGGACGAGGCGACCGCGGAACGGATGTGACGGCACTCCGGATGTTGTGACCGGATTTCACAGGCCTCCGTTCATGGGTGACACCGCGGCTCGAAGTTGAGCGTGCACGCCCAGCGCGTCGCGCTAAAGCGCTCCGACTGGGATTGTCGCTTAACCGGGTGAGCCCGAGTCGGCGCACTTTTCCCAGGATGGCGTGCCGCGTGACCCCACCCAACTCCACTGCGATCCTTCTGGCCGTCGCCCCCTCCTGCCATCGCCGCCGGAGGTGGTTCAGTCGCGCGTCGCTCCAATGGTCCCTGGGACGTCGAAGTCGTCCTGCAGATGAGCGGAGCCAGTTCCTCACGAATTCTGACATCGGGTCCTTAGCCGTATTTTTCTATTGCTACATTTTGTATCTATGTGTAGTATTATGTGTCAACACGCATGTGATCAATCCCCCAGGAAGGTGTAGCAAAGAAATGGCCAGCACCCGTGGAGAGCGACTACGCTCGGCCCGCAGGCGTCGCTTCCGCTCCGCGCGGGGCGCGGCCCTATCCATGGGGATTCCGACTTCGACCTACGGGGCGCATGAGCGGGCCGAACAAGTAGGGGGGCGGGATTACGGCCCCGAGGAGGCTACGCGGTATGCGCAACGCTTCGGAGTTACTACGGAATGGCTGCTGATGGGGCTTGGCAGGGAGTCCGCACTCTCATTTGCGCCTGAGGAGTTCGAGGCGTCCCGGAAGGCAACTATCCCGGTCGTGGGGTATGTCGGCGCCGGCGCGCAAGCTCACTATTATGCTGTCTCCCAGGACCACCTTGACGAGATAGAGCAGCCAAAGTTGTTCGGCGAAAAAACAGTAGCGCTCGAGATTCGAGACGACGATCTGGGACCGTTGTTCAATCGATGGCGGGTATTCTTCAATGACCGACGAGAGCCTGCGACGTCCGATCTCTTCGGACGTCTATGCGTAGTCGCGCTTGAGGATGGACTCATCTTGCTTCGCCAAATACGGCCCGGCGGGGTCGAGAATCGATACCATCTTATCCCGCAGCGGGGCCTCACTTTACTTGACGTAGCCTTGAGGTGGGCAGCCAAGGTGGAAACAATATTGCCGCCGTGAGCCGCCGCGCGTACTTGACGCAGCTATCCATTATGAACACATATTGTAGCGAACACATATTGTAGCAATTAGCTCGTTGTGGGAGCGCTGGGATGCGCATGCGGCCTAGCGAAGAACGCCGTGAGAGAGCGGGAAAGCGCCTGGAGGACCGAACGGCGCGCTTCCTTCGGCGAGTTGATGCTTATCTTGCGTTGCTCCCCGGCACGCGCCCGCGGCAAATGTTTTTGGATCGACAAATCGCAGGCTGGGAGGAGCGCTATGCACGATTCATTGCGTCCGATGGCGCCTCCGAACCCGTGCTTCACTCCGCCGATCCGCCCCAGGCCGCGGACTTTGTGATGACGATAGCGGGCCTAGCGCGTCGGCGGGGTGCTTCGTGGACCATGATAGGAGTAGCCATGATGGCTGATCCCAACCGCCAGCTTCTTGATGGGGCTATGCTTTCGCTGCTGGTTTCAGCCGACCAGTGCTGCCCAGCCATTATTGGTCAGGCACATCTTCTCTATTACTCTGGTGTGGATGGAGCGGAGGACAGGCTTGAGCAAGCCCTGGGTCGGCTCAGGCGCGATGCACAGGGCTTACTCGATGCGATAGCCGGGGTAGAAGCCGCAGCGAAATCGACACTGCTGGAATGAAGGAGCATTCGGAGCCAAGTGGCGGCTAATCTGGTGACTTCACGTCAGTAATTGCACCACGGTTTCGGCGTCGGGGGGCATCGCCTTGGGCCGCATGCGAATGGCACAGCAAGCCCTTCATTGATCAGGATCTCGCCGACGTCATCACCGTTCGCTCTCAATGTTCCGCAATCCCTTCCGTGGTTGCAGAATGACTTTCCTTGCTGCCCCGGCGGACACGAGCAGGCAACGTACTCGAAATCCAAGTTGCTATCTCGAACAAGATCCCGGAGGCGGCGAGTAGCTTTAGCGCCTAGCTTGCGCTCAGTTTCGCATTTGGCACGTCGAGTTTCTGGCGCATTGAAACCGACAAGCCGCACGTTCGGTGTTTTGCGGAGAACTCGGATGGTATCACCATCAATCACGCGAATCTCTGCGCGATTGATCGGCTGTGCCCAGATTAACATAGGCCAGACTGCCGCGAAAGCAGTGAGGAAGCAGAGCAATACTGACTGGGGCACGGCACGGAATTGTACGCTAGGGTAGCGAGCATGAGAAGCCTGCCTAGTATCGCAAATGTCAGTGTACTTCGCAAAAGTTGTACCGGCCTTTGTTTTTACCCGTTTTTATCTGTCGACATTGAAACTCGACTCGTGTATAAACGGGTATCCTCCAAAAATGTGTCGAGCGGGTCGCCAGAATGCATCCTTGGCAAGGACGCGGTTCGTATATCAATTCAAAGGCGCCGCTGACTAGCCTCGCATCAGGCGCGCTGCA
>DATBHG010000021.1:0-28349 GCA_036557665.1 Xanthobacteraceae bacterium
CTGGATGCGCAGTTTCCGACGTTCCCCTGAGGGTCGATCCGGACGAGTCGAGAAGGACGAAGGGCGAGACGAGATGACGATGTTGCAGAGTGGCGATGCGGCAGCTCCGGCGAGTGTTGTCAAGGACACGACCACCCAGACCTTCGTCAAAGACGTCATCGAGGAATCCAAACGCCAGCCGGTGCTGGTCGATTTCTGGGCGGAATGGTGCGGCCCCTGCAAACAGCTTGCCCCGGTGCTCGAAAAGGTGGTTCGCGCCGCCAAGGGCAAGGTCAAGCTGGTCAAGATGGATATCGACAAGCATCCCTCCATTCCCGGCCAGCTCGGCATTCAGTCGATCCCGGCCGTATTCGCCTTCGCCAACGGGCAGCCCGTCGACGGCTTTCTCGGGGCGCTGCCCGAGAGCCAGATCGCGGCTTTCGTCGAGCGGGTGACCAAGGACCGCATCGGCGGGGAGGAGAAGGACCTGTTGAAGGCCGCGGACGAGGCGCTCGCCGCGGGCGACGCGGCCGGCGCCGCCGACCTCTACGCCAAGGTGCTGGCGCAGGACGGCGCCAATGTTCCCGCGCTTGCCGGGCTCGCCCGCAGCTACGTGCGCACCGGGGCCATCGAGCAGGCGAAACAAACGCTCGCACTGGTGCCGGAGGCCAGGCGCAATGACGCCGCCGTTGCCGCCGCGCGCGCCGCTCTCGAGGTGGCGGAGCAGGCGAAATCAGTCGGGCCGATCTCCGACCTGGAGCAGAAGGTTGCCGCCAATCCGCTCGACCACCAGGCGCGGTTCGACCTTGCGGTCGCCTTGAACGGCAAGGGGCGCCGCGCGGAAGCCGTCGATCATCTGCTCGAGATCGTCAAGCGCGACCGCAAATGGAACGACGACGGCGCCCGCAAGCAGCTGGTCCAGCTCTTTGAGGCGTGGGGTCCCACCGACGAGGCGACCGTGAATGGACGCAAGCGCCTCTCCTCCATCCTGTTCTCGTGAGGAGAGCGGCCACATCAGCGCGGCGAGCCTCCGCAGGGAGACCGACCATGCCCATGAATGTCGTCTACACGGGTCCTGGCGATCTCCGTGCCATAGTTCCGGTGTTCCCGTTGCCGGGTGCGTTGCTGCTGCCGCGGGGACAGCTGCCCCTCAACATATTCGAGCCGCGTTATCTCGCGATGATCGATGACGCCTTGCGCTCGGGACATCGGCTGATCGGCATGATCCAGCCGGATACGGCGCATCCCGGCTCCGAGCACCGGCCCAATCTCTATAGGATCGGATGCGTCGGGCGGATCACCCAGCTCGCTGAAACAGGCGACGGCCGCTATCTCATCCAGCTCACCGGGATTGCGCGCTTCCGGATCGAGGAGGAAATCACCACGACGACGGCCTATCGCCAGTGTCACGTAAGCTACAATGCGTTCCTCGACGATTTTACCCCGCGCAAGGGGGAGGATGCCGTCGATCGCGAGCGCGTTCTGCGCGCGCTCTCCAATTTTCTCAAGGCGAATGACCTCAAGGCGGATTGGGACGGGATCAAGAATGCGCCGAACGAGGCGCTGGTCAATGCGCTGGCCATGATGTGCCCGTACGGCAGCGCCGAGAAGCAGGCGCTGCTGGAGGCACCCGATCTCAAGACCCGCGCCGAAATCCTTGTTGCGGTGACCGAGATCGAGCTGGCAAAGAAAACCACGGGCGGCGAGACGCCGCTGCAATGAGACGATAATGGCCAAAGAAGAGCTGTTGGAATTCGATGGTACCGTGACCGAGGTCCTTCCCGACGGGAATTACCGGGTCAAGCTCGACAACAACCATGAGCTGCTCGCCTACATATCGGGCAAGATGCGCAAGTTCCGCATCCGTACGGGGGTGGGCGACCGGGTCGTCGTGGAAGTCTCGCCCTACGATCTCAGCCGAGGGCGCATCAACTTCCGCCATAAGGAGCAGCGCGCCTCCGGTCCCTCGCCTTCGCAACCCGGCAATTTCCGCCGCCGCTGAACGCTGTTGTTTGGAGCCGCACCATGAACACGTCGCCTCCCGATCGCCCCGCCGGCACCGTCGATCCAAAGCTTCTGGAAATCCTGGTCTGCCCGCTCACCAAGGGCCCGCTGGAGTATGACGTGGAAAAGCAGGAGCTGATCTCGCGCTCCGCCAAGCTCGCCTATCCCATCCGCGGCGGCATCCCGATCATGCTGCCGGAGGAAGCCCGCCCCCTGGATTGAACCCCTGTATATCCCGGGCGCAGCGCAGCTTGGACGCAGCGCGCCCGATACCATCTCGACCCACGCAGCTTGCGTGCGCTGCGGACATGGCGCGTTGCAGACGCGGAGACCGCCAAAGAGTCAAAAAGAGTAGCGCGACGCCTCGGTCCTGGCTTGTGGCGGTCCGTATGACGGTTACCAAAACGGAGGGTTACGGGAATGATCAAGATCTGGGGGCGCACCACCTCGGTGAACGTGCAGAAGGTGATGTGGGCGATCGGCGAGCTCGATCTTGCGCACGAGCGCATCGACGTCGGCGGCTCATTCGGGAAGAACAGGGAGGCGGCCTACCTCGCCATGAACCCCAATGGGCTGGTGCCGACACTGGAGGAGGATGGCTTCATTCTCTGGGAATCGAATTCCATCGTGCGCTATCTCGCGGCTAAATACGGTCCGGGCAAATTGGAGCCCGCGGATTTGCGCGAGCGCGCCCGTGCCGGCAGCTGGATGGATTGGCAGCTTTCCGTTGCCTCTCCCGCGATATTCGGGATGTTCTGGGGGCTCATACGCACGCCGCCGGAAAAACGCGACCACGCCGCCATCGCCGCATCGCGGGAAAAAACAACCGCGGCGATGAAGATTGTCGACGCGCAGCTTGCGAAGACCGCCTTTGTCGCCGGCAACTTCTTGTCGATGGGCGACATCCCGGTCGCGCTCATGGCCTATCGCTTCCGCCGGCTGGTGTCCGAGCGATCCGGACTAGACAACCTCGAGCGCTGGTTCAGCGGCATCGAGCAGCGGCCGGCTTTCAAGCAGCACGTGCTCGCGATTCCGTTCGTCTGACAGCGTCAGAGCGGCTCGCCCCGCAGCAGCTTCGGCACGTCGCCGAGAAGCCCCGCCGCTTCGCGGATGAACACACGCTTGAGCGCTGGCAGCCGGTCGACGAGGCCCAGGCCTACATCGCGCGCCAGGCGCAGCACATCCGACCGGTTCGAGAACAGGCGGTTGAGCCCATCGGTTGCCACGCCCATCGCCATTGTGTCGAAGCGCCGCCAGCGCTGATAGCGATCGAGCACGGCAAGCGAGCCGGGATCGAGCCCGAGCCGCGCGCCGTCCACAATCACTTCCGCCAGCGCAGCTACATCCTTGAGGCCCATGTTGAGCCCTTGCCCTGCGATGGGATGGATGACATGCGCGGCATCCCCGACCAGCGCCAGGCGCTCCGCAACGAAGGAGCGCGCCACCCACAGTCCGAGCGGATGGACATGCGGCCGGCCAACGACCTCGATCTCGCCCAGGCGCAGCCCAAAACGCTGCTCGAGCGCGTCGTGAAACTCACGCTCGGGCAAGGCCACCATGCGCGCGGCCTCCCGCGTCTCCTCGGTCCACACGATGGAGGATCGGCGTCCCGGCAGGGGGAGAATTGCGAACGGACCAGCCGGCAGGAAATGCTCCTCCGCTCGCCCTCCGTGCTCGCGCTCATGCGCCACTGTCGCGACGATTGCGGACTGACCATAAGACCAGCCGTACACCGCGATGCCTGCACGTTGGCGGATGGCGGAGCGGGCGCCGTCGGCGGCCACCAGAAGCGCGGGCGAGAGACGCTCCCCATTTCCAAGCTCGACGTCGATGCGTTTGACGAGGTCGCGCGGCGCATTCCCAGCCGCGCTGCCGACGCGCGCCGATGCCTGCACGCTGTCGCGGACCGCAAGGGGATGCAACGTTACGCCGTCGTTGCGTGCCTGCTCGATGAGGGCAGCGATGAGTGGGCGGTTCTCGACCATGTGGGCGAACGGCTCGCCCGGCTCGACGTCCTCGGCGAAGCTGAGGAATGTCGGCCGCACCGCATCGCCGAGCCGGCTGTCGGTGACCACCATGTCCCGAATCGGTTGCGACGGGACCTTCGCCCAGACTCCGATGGTCTCGAACAGCCGCCGGACCGCGGCGACAATGGCGGTCGCCCGCCCGCTTTCCGATTGCGCGGCGAGCGCCGGATCGGCGACCGCGACCGAGAAGGATGGGTCGAGGCTCTGGCGCAATACGACCGCCAAGCTCAGGCCGACAATGCCTGCGCCTGCGATGAGCACGTCCACCTTTTGCGCATCGCTATGATCTGTCGTCACGGTCGTCTCTCCTGCGATACGCATTATACCGTTGTCTTTTTCCGATATCGCCTGATGATGCGCGTTTTCGCTGACCGGAACGTGATTCATGCCGTCCGCCGTCCAGGACCTTCTGACTACTCTCGACCTCGAGCAGCTGGAGGTGAACCTGTTTCGCGGCCGCTCGCCGCAGGTCGGCTGGCAGCGCGTTTTCGGCGGCCAGGTGATCGGGCAGGCGCTGGTGGCGGCATGCCGCACGGTCGATGTTGCCGGCCGTCCGCCACACTCGTTGCACGCCTATTTTCTCCTGGGCGGCGATCCTGCGGTTCCGATCATTTATGAGGTCGATCGAATCCGTGACGGCCAGAGCTTTACCACGAGGCGCGTGGTCGCCATCCAGCACGGCCGCGCGATCTTCACCTCCTCGGTGTCATTCCATCGCGACGAGCCGGGGATGAGCCACCAAGCCGAGATGCCGTCCGTGCCACGGCCGGATCAGCTGCCGAGCGAGGCGGAGGTCAGGGAGCGGGTGCTGCCGATGATGCCCGATCCCGTGCGCCGCTACTATGAGCGCGAACGGCCCATTGAATTGCGCCCGGTCGAATTCGACCGTTATCTCGGCAAGAAGATCGATGGGGGCCGTTTCCATGTGTGGATCCGTGCGACCGGCGAGCTCCCCGACGAGCCGGCCATCCATCAATGCGTGCTCGCCTATGCGTCCGATATGACGCTCCTCGATTCCGCCTTGGTCCCGCACGGCCGGACCGTGTTCGAGAAGTCGATCATGGCCGCGAGTCTTGACCATGCGCTGTGGTTTCACCGGCCGTTTCGCGCGGACGAATGGCTGCTGTACGCACAGGACAGCCCAAACCTCTTTGGCTCGCGCGGCTTTTCCCGCGGGCTGATATTCGCCCGCGACGGGACGCTCGTCGCCTCGGTGGCGCAGGAAGGGCTGCTGCGCGAACGGCGCTGACGGCTGGAGTATTCGTTGCGTTACCGCAACACGGCAGCGGCTCGTCGAGCTTGGTGGGGTACGCGCTGAACCCACCCTCTTTGCCGTGTCCAGACTTGTTGCCGTTTCCAGACTTGCCCACAAAAGATGCAGCGCTTGGCAGAAATCGCGGCTTAATTTTTGTCGCCGGCACCGATATTGTAGCTGCGGTCGTTGATCGCCCAGGGCCGACACGCGCAACAGGACGCAGTCATGAAACTGGTCATCGCCATCATCAAGCCGTTCAAGCTGGACGAGGTCCGCGATGCGCTGGTTGCCGTCGGGGTGCACGGAATGACTGCGAGCGAGGTCAAGGGCTACGGCCGTCAGAAGGGGCACACCGAGATTTACCGGGGCGCTGAATACGCCGTGAATTTTCTTCCCAAGATCCGCATCGAGGTGGCAGTGCCGGCGGAGCGGGTAGACAGCGTCGTCGAGGCGATTATCGGCGCCGCCAAGACCGGCCAGATCGGCGACGGCAAGATCTTCGTTACTGCGATTGATCAGGCCATACGCATCAGGACAGGCGAGACCGACGCGGACGCGCTTTAGAGCATCGATTTCGCGAGGGGGCACATCAATGCGAGCAACAGCAGCCGGAACTGTCGCCGTGGGCGCCGCAATCGGCCTCGCGCTGAGTTTGCTGTTTACGCCTTGTCCTGCTCTCGCGCAGGCTGCCGCTCCCTCCAAGATCGACCCGGCCGACACCGCGTGGATGATCGCCGCAAGCGCGCTCGTCCTGATGATGACCCTGCCGGGACTGGCGCTGTTCTATTGCGGCATGGTCCGCAAGAAGAACGTGCTCGCGACCATGGCGCAAAGCGTTGCCTGCACCGCGATTTGCTCTGTGCTGTGGTTTGCGTTCGGCTACAGCCTGAGCTTCGCGGGCGACGGGGCTTGGCTGGGTACGTTCCAGCGCGCGTTCATGCGTGCGACCAGCCTGGACGCAACCAGCGTGTTCGCACCCTCGATCCCGGAAGTCCTGTTCATGTTCTATCAGATGACGTTTGCCATCATTACCGTGGCACTCGTTGCAGGCTCGGTGGCGGACCGCATGCGGTTTTCGGCCTTCGCCTGGTTCGCCGCCGGCTGGTTGATCCTCGTCTATGTCCCGATCGCGCACTGGGTGTGGGGCGGCGGCTTTCTGGCGCGGGCGGGGGTCCTCGACTTCGCCGGGGGTACTGTCGTTCACCTCAATGCGGGCGTGGCCGGCCTGGTAGCGGCTTGCGTGCTGGGCAAGCGGTACGGGTACGGCCACGACAATTTCTCGCCCCACGACCTTTCGCTGGCGGTGATCGGAACCGGCCTTCTCTGGGTAGGCTGGTTCGGGTTCAACGGCGGCTCGGCGCTGGGCGCCAATTCGCGGGCGGCATTTGCAATCGTGGCAACGCACCTTGCGGCATCTGCGGGCGCGCTGACCTGGATGTTCCTGGAATGGTGGACGCGCGGGAAGCCCTCCGTGCTCGGCATGATCTCCGGCGCCGTCGCCGGCCTCGGGACCATTACCCCGGCCTCGGGATTCGTGCTGCCGTGGCAAGGCGCCGTGATCGGGCTCATAGCGGGGGCGGTTTGCTTCTGGGCCTGCACCTGGCTCAAGCTGCGCCTTGGCTATGACGATTCGCTCGACGTCTTCGGAGTTCACGGAGTGGGAGGGGCAACCGGGACCCTGCTCACGGGTGTTTTCGCGGTTGCAGCCATCTCCGCCTCTCCCGATTCATCCGGGTTTTCCGGGCTGATCGAGGGCAACGCCCGCCAGGTCCTGGTGCAGCTCTACGGCGTAGTTGCCGTCGCGATCTGGTCGGGCATCGTGAGCTTTATTCTGCTCAAGGCGATCGGATTGCTGGTGCCGCTGCGGGTGAACCAGCAAAACGAGATCGAAGGCCTCGACCTGACGCAACACGGCGAGGCTCTGCAATAGCTGGCTCCCCCGACTGGTCGGGAAAGCCGGATGGGCATGACGCTCGGGGTCCGCAGTGGGCCTCCCGACAGAACCAAGCGGCAATGTCCCCAATCCGCACCGGAGCCTCGATGGTTAATCGCCGCTTAACCTCGCGCCGGCTATGGTAGGCAAGCTTGGTGCGGCGGGTGTTGGCGCCGCTTCGTCGATACTCATGACCGCCGCCGAACGCGTATCCGCAACCTCGCAAGTCTCGACCGATCTGGGCCGCTCGCCCTTCGTGCGCCTGCGTGAGCTGTTAGGGGAGGAGCGCCCTGGTAAGTCCCCCATCAGCTTGGCGGTCGGCGAGCCTCAGCACGGCGTGCCCTCGTTCGTCGGCCCGGTGCTGGCAGCGCACATCGCGGAATTCGGGCGCTACCCCATGAACAAGGGCCTCGACGAGATGTGCGATGCCGCGGCGAGCTGGCTGGGGCGGCGCTTCAAGCTGCCGCGCCCGCTCGACCCCGCCAATGAGGTGCTCGTCCTCAACGGCTCGCGCGAAGGGCTCTTTCTTGCTGCGACCGCTGCGGCGCGCTCCGCGGAAGCAAGGCGGGGCGTGCCCGCCATGCTGATCCCCAATCCGTTTTACGCGGCCTATGCGGCGGGCGCCGTCACGGCGGGCTGCGAGCCGGTCTACCTGCCGGCCGTTGCCGCGAACGGGTTTCTTCCCGACCTCGATGCGCTTTCTGAGGATTTGCTGGCGAGGACCGTTGCCTTTTTCATTGCATCCCCCGCCAACCCGCAGGGAGCGGTCGCCGATCTCGCCTATCTTTCCCGCATCGTCGCGCTCGCGCGCCGCTTCGGGTTCCTGGTGTTCAGCGACGAGTGCTACTCCGAAATCTATACCCGCCACGCGCCCGCCGGGGTGCTCGAGGCCGGTGGGCCGGATTTCGCCAACGTCGTCGAGTTCCAGTCGCTCTCCAAGCGATCGAACCTGCCGGGGCTGCGCGTCGGTTTTGCCGCAGGCGACCGCCGGTTCATCGCGCGCTTTCTTGAATTGCGTAACGTAGCCGCGCCGCAGGTGCCGATGCCGGCGCAACGGGTCGCCATCGCCGCCTATGCCGACGAGACGCATGTCGCCGACAATCGCCGGCTCTATGCGGAAAAATTCGATCTCGCCGATCAGATCCTCGGGAACCGATACGGCTACTGCCGCCCCGGCGGCGGCTTCTTCCTATGGCTCGACGTCTCGGCATGCGGCGGCGACGAGGCGGTCACGCTTCGATTGTGGCGGGAGGCGGGACTGCGGGTCGTTCCCGGGCGCTATCTCGCGCGCGAGCAGCCGGACGGAAGCAATCCAGGCCGGGGCTACATCCGTGTCGCCATCGTGCAGGATCGCGACACGACCGCGGAAGCGCTTCACCGGCTCGTGGCAGTGTTGGGGTAGCTGCACCCATGGCCGCGATCGAGCGCCGTTTGCGCGGGCTGAGCTTCCTGCCCGATGCCATGCACGAGGCCTTGCATCGCCGGCTGCGTGAGATTGCAGGCGTCGCTCTGCTCACGGCCGCGGCGCTTCTCGCGCTTGCTCTGGCCACCTGGTCTGTCCAGGACCCGAGCTTGAGCCACGCCACCAATGCTCCCGTGCGCAACGTGCTCGGCCACACGGGAGCAATCATTTCCGACCTCCTGATGCAACTGTTCGGCTTGGCTGCCATCGCCCTCGTTCTCCCTGTTGCGATCTGGGGCTGGCGGCTCGCGAGCCATCGGCGGCTCGGCCGGGAGCGTCTGCGCGTGGGGTTGTGGGCGCTCGGGGTGCCCCTGTGGGCGGGATGCGCCGCCGCCTTGCCGCGCAGTGCAGCTTGGCCGCTGCCGGGCGGACTGGGCGGAGTTGTCGGCGATTGGATCCTGGAGCTGCCCGCCCTGCTTGCGGGGGGCACGCTGACAGGCTGGGTGCGGACGATCGCCATGCTCGCCAGCGGCATCGCTGCCGTGGTTTGCTTTGCCGTGATCGCAGGAGTTGGTCTGCATTCCTCTGCGACGCCTCTCGCCGACGAGGACGCCGAGCCGCCTACCTCCATTTCATTGGGCTGGATCGCGCACGGATTTCTCAGCCTGAAGGCGCGCCTGCAGCGGCTTCTGACCCAGCCCACCCAGTCCCGACCCGCGTTCGAAGCGGATGCCGCCGCGCTCGCGCGCAGGATCGAACCGCGTCTGGAAAGCAGCGCTCCCAGCCTTGAGCCGCAGCTGGAGGCCGACGCCGGCGTCGAGCAAGACAGCGGACTGGCCGGCGGCACCGAGCGCAAGCCGCGCTCGACACGGCCAGCGAAGCGACCGAGCAGCGGCTATGCGCTACCGCCCATCGAGCTTCTCGCCGCGCCCAAGGGGACGGGGCGCGCCGTGCTCAGCGCGGACGCGCTCGCTGCGAACGCCACCGCGCTCGAAGGCGTGCTCGGCGATTTCGGCGTGCGGGGGGAGATCATCAACAGCCGGCCCGGTCCCGTGGTCACGCTCTACGAGCTCGAGCCGGCGCCGGGGATCAAATCCTCGCGCGTGATCGGGCTTGCGGACGATATTGCTCGTTCCATGAGCGCGCTTTCGGCCCGCGTTGCGGTCGTTGCCGGCCGCAATGCCATCGGCATCGAGCTGCCCAACCCCACGCGCGAGAAGGTGTACCTGCGTGAATTGCTCGCCAGCAACGACTATGCGGACAACCCGGCAAAGCTGCCGCTGTGCCTTGGAAAGACCATTGGCGGCGAGCCCGTCATCGTCGATCTCGCGCGCATGCCCCACCTTCTGATAGCGGGAACCACCGGTTCCGGCAAATCGGTCGCCATCAACACCATGATCCTGAGCCTCGTCTACCGGCTGCGGCCGGAGCAGTGCCGGCTGATCATGGTCGATCCGAAGATGCTGGAGCTGTCCGTGTATGACGGCATCCCGCATCTTCTTTCTCCTGTCGTCACCGATCCGAAAAAAGCGGTCGTTGCGCTCAAGTGGGCGGTGCGCGAGATGGAGGAGCGCTACAAGAAAATGTCCAAGCTCGGCGTGCGCAATATCGACGGTTTCAACGCGCGGCTCGCCGAGGCAAAATCAAAAGGCGACAAGCTCAGCCGCACCGTGCACACCGGGTATGACAAGGAAAGCGGCGAGGCCATCTACGAGCGCGAGGAGCTCGATCTCGAGCCGCTGCCGCTGATCGTGGTGATCGTGGACGAGATGGCGGATCTCATGATGGTGGCCGGCAAGGACATCGAGGGCGCGGTTCAGCGCCTCGCGCAGATGGCGCGCGCCGCGGGCCTGCATGTGATCCTGGCAACGCAGCGTCCGTCCGTGGACGTCATCACCGGCACGATCAAGGCGAATTTTCCCACCCGGATCTCGTTTCAGGTCACTTCGAAAATCGATAGCCGGACCATCCTCGGAGAGCAGGGCGCCGAGCAGCTCCTCGGCCAGGGCGACATGCTCTACATGGCCGGCGGCGGGCGAATCAGCCGGGTGCACGGGCCGTTCGTGTCCGACGAGGAGGTCGAGAAGGTCGTCCGTCACCTCAAGGCGCAGGGGAGTCCGCAGTATCTCGAGGCCGTCACCGCGGCGGATGAAGACGAGGATGATGAGGACAGCCCGGTGTTCGATGCTACCGGCATGGGACAGCCCGAGGGCGCCGACCTTTACCAACAGGCGGTCGCCATAGTGATGCGCGACCGGAAAGCCTCGACCAGCTACATCCAGCGCCGATTGCAGATCGGTTACAATCGGGCAGCCTCGCTCATGGAACGAATGGAGAAAGAAGGCGTCGTGGGACAGGCAAACCACGCCGGAAAACGCGAGATCCTGGTTCCTGAAGAGGAGGTGGAATCCTATTGAGCCGTCGCCTTGAATTACGGCGAAGCGCGAGCGGCGGATATGAAAGCGGCCAGATGTGGAGCCCTAGACACAGTTGCGCTGTAAACGCATCGGCTAGTCGTCATCTCGCCACATGTGGCCACTAGGCAAACGAGGTTGGGGAAGCGGAGAGAGGGGAAGATGGCCCGCAGGCGCCGAAGGCTGGTGGTCGGGATGATGCTGGTGGCACTCGCAGGGCTCGCCCCCGCCGCGGCCGAAACGGTCCCTTTGCCGAAGCCCGCGCCTCTGCGCAAGGAAGGCACCCCTCCACCCAGCACCCCCGCACCCGCTGCGACCGCGCAGCCGCAGAATCCGATCGCCGGGCTCGCGTCCGGGTTGAAGTCCCTCTTCAACCTGGACAAGCAGCCGGACGCACCGCCGCCTGCGGTGACTACCACCGCCTTCACTCCCGCGCAGCGCGCGCAGGTCGACAAGGTCAGCGCTTATCTTTCCAGCGTGACGCAGATGGTCGGCCACTTCGTCCAGGTCGCACCTGACGGAAGCCGCACCCAAGGGGAGTTCTACGTACAGAAGCCCGGCCGAATTCGCTTCGAGTATGACCCCCCGAGCCCGATCGAGATCATTGCCGATGGGCAGTCCGTCGTCGTGCGGGACCGTAAGCTCGCGACCCAGGATCTCTATCCCCTGTCGCAGACGCCTTTGCGGTTTCTCTTGTCGGACAGGATCGACCTCCTGCGCGAGACCAACGTGGTGGCAGTGCGCGCAGATGATGTGTATGTGACCGTTGTCATTGAGGAGCGACAGGCCCTCATCGGCACCAGCCGCCTGATGATGATGCTCGGCGCCAAGGACTATCAGTTGAAACAATGGACCGTGACCGATCCTCAGGGCTATGACACGACAGTTGCGGTCTCCAATCTCGACGTCAGCAAGCATCCGGACCCCAATCTTTTCCGGATCGACTATACGCGCTACGCGCAATAGCTCGCGCTCGCAGCTTTCCGCCGGGCTGAGTCGCTGTTGTCACCGTCCTGCGCGGGCCTGTGACCTGCGCACCAACCTCTTTCGTGCAATCGCGAAGAGTCGGACGGCCGAGCCGCTCTCCAACTAAGAGCATGCGCCTTACCATCACGACCTGGAACATAAACTCGGTCCGGCTGCGGATCGATAGCGTCGCCAAGCTCATCAGGTCGGTACGCCCGGACATTCTCTGTCTGCAGGAAACCAAATGCCCCGACGACAAATTCCCGCGCAAGCGATTCAAGCGGTTGGGCTATGAGCATGTCGCCCTGAACGGGCAGAAGGGTTATCACGGCGTTGTGCTGGTTTCCCGCCTGCCGATCGAGAGCTTCGCGATCCGATCCTTTTGCGGCAAGGTCGACTGCCGCCACATCAGCGCGGTGATCGGCGAGCGCGCAGGGCTTCGCGATCCCGTTACGCTGCACAACCTCTATGTACCAGCAGGCGGCGATATCCCCGATCCCGAGGTCAATCCCAAATTCGCACATAAGCTCTCATTCCTGGATGAGATGCGCGGATCGCCGGAGCTTCGCTGCAAGGGTGCCGATCGCATGATTCTGGTCGGCGACCTCAATGTCGCGCCGTTGCAATACGATGTCTGGAGTCACAAGCAGATGCTGCGGGTCGTCTCGCACACGCCAATCGAATGCGAGCGCCTCCTCGCCATCCAGAGGAGCGGCTCCTGGATCGATGCGATGCGCATGCTGGTGCCGGAGCCGGCGAAGCTTTTCACCTGGTGGAGCTATCGCTCACCCGACTGGAAGACGGCGGACAAGGGACGCCGGCTCGACCACATCTGGGTGGCGCCGGCGCTCGCTGATCGCGTCAGCAAGCTGGAGGTGCTCAAGGACACGCGCGGATGGCTGCGCCCATCCGACCACGTGCCGGTCACCGCCACGCTCGAGCTGTAAGCGCCGTTGCGATTCGGCGCAAACTGCCGGCCGCGCGCGCTGCTCGGCCCTGCAGATGCGGGGCTGAATGCGCCTCGCACGAAGCGCTTTCGGGAAATGTTGAACAATGTCCCTACTACCGCAATACCTATTTGCTGCCGAAAGGCAGCTAAAGACCAAAGCACGGTACAGATAGAGGTAACCGGAGAGGTCCAGAACGCGGTATCCTGCAAGGCCGCGTCAACAATTCTCCGCATTTGTCGATTCAACTCCGACCTTCGGGGATCTTCGTCCGGGGTCGGGGGCCACACACTCTCCTTTGATCTGAACGCGCAAGCCGGCGCGCGGCTCTCGTAGCCGTGCCGCACCGCGCGGGACTCTTTCGTGAGTGATGTGGCGGGGGTGGCCTTACATGCGTGCAGCAACCGCGGGACCGATGGGGCATTTGCCCGCGCTGACACTCCCACTTCCTGTCGATTTGGGAGGTTCAACTCGCTCGCCGGCCGTCATGCCCAGCCCCATCCGGCGCCGTAACGCGATCAGCCCTCTAAGCGTGGCGTCGGGCGCCTTTGCATTGCTTGCAGCAGCGCTCGCAATCACGATCTATCTGGACGAGCCGGATACCGGCAATACCGTGCCCGTTCGCCTCGAAACGATCGTGTCTCGGCAGGAACAACAAAGCTACAGCCAGACCGTGCAAACGGAAGCGTTCGGGGACCAGGAGAGCGACGATGAGGCCGTTCCAGCGAACTATCCGCGCCTGGTAAAAACGCTCCGCTTTGTCAATCTCGTTACATCGGTGGACATCGGCACCAAGGGGACACGGGTCTCGAAAAGCAGCCCGAACGGCCGGACGCAAGTCGCGACCAACAATTTCCAATATCGCGCCGAAGGGCTTGCCTCCTGGTATGGTCCCGACTTCCATGGCGGCCGGACCGCCAACGGCGAGCGCTACGACATGAACGGCATATCGGCGGCGCACCGCACCATGCCGCTGCCGAGCTATGCGCGTGTGACCAACCTGGACAATGGTCGCTCGATCATCGTGCGCGTCAACAATCGCGGGCCCTATATCCATAACCGCATCGTCGACCTCTCGGTCGGAACCGCCAAGGCGCTCGATTTCTACAAGAAGGGGACCACCCGCGTGCGCGTCGAATTCGTCGGTCGCGCACCGAAGGAGGGAAGCGATGACCAGATGTTGCTCGCCACGCTCCGTACCGGCACGCCGGCTCCCGCGCCGGCCAACGTGATGGTCGCTTCGGCCACGAAGGGTAGCGATGGAAAGGAGCTCCTGCCGCCAGCCGCGCAGTAGCGTGTCTTCATTCGTAGGAATCGAGCACCGCGCGCAGATCGGAGATTTCCTGGGTCGACTGATCGAGGCGGCTGGCAAAAGCATCGCGCAGCTTGCGCGCGCTATCCGGAAAGCTGTCCAGCATCTTGAGAAAGAGCGGCCGGGGAATGAGCAGCACGGTCGAGGGCTCGAGCGCGGTTGCCGTGACCATACGCTGGCTCTCCGTGAACAGCGCCACCTCGCCCAACAGGGTGCATGGGCCGACGACGACGGTCTTTTCCTCGTCGGCCGCGTCGGGCATCAGATTGAGGCGGCCCTCCTGGACGACGTAGCCCCCCTCCGCGTCGTCTCCGGCGTTGAAGAGGGTCTCGCCGCCGTGGACGTAACGCGACTGCGCGCCGATCGCCAGAATGCGCAGGGCCGGGCGGCTTAACAGATTGAGCGTAGGCACACGTTCCAGAAACGCGATGTCGTCCTCGATTGCCATGGGACGAGGCTACGGTACCAGCTTGTACCCCCCCGCCTCGGTGACCAGAATGGAGGGGCTTGCAGCATCCTGCTCGACCTTCTGCCGCAGCCGGTAGATGTGCGTTTCCAGCGTGTGCGTCGTCACACCCGAATTGTAGCCCCAAACCTCCTGCAGCAGAGTTTCCCGCGAGACCGGGCGCTCGCCGGCGCGATAGAGGTAGCGCAGAATAGCGGTCTCCTTCTCGGTGAGCCGAACCTTGCTTCCCTTTGGATTGAGCAGGATCTTCGAGCTCGGCCGGAACGTATACGGCCCGATGTTGAACACCGCGTCCTCGCTGGCCTCGTGTTGCCGCAACTGGGCGCGGATGCGCGCGAGCAGGACGGCAAAGCGAAACGGCTTGGCGACGTAATCGTTGGCTCCCGATTCGAGCCCGAGAATGGTATCCGAATCGGTATTGTGCGCGGTGAGCATGATAATGGGAGACTTGAAGCCGTTCTTGCGCAGGATGCGTACCGCTTCGCGGCCATCTATGTCGGGCAGACCTACATCCATGATCACGAGGTCGATCTGGCCCGATTTTGCGGCTTGCACTCCCTTCGTGCCGCTCTCTACCCCGGCTGCTTCGAACTCCTCGTGCAGCGCGAGCTGCTCCAGCAGCGCCTCGCGCAGCTCGGCATCGTCGTCAACAATCAGGATCTTGCGCGTAGTGCTCATGTGCCTAAGCCCTCGCCGCCTGCCATGCCGGTGTGCGAAGTAGAGCATTCAGGCGCAAAAGAGCAAGCAGATTGGGCGAAGTGCTCGCGGAATCCGGTTGAGGGCCCATGCGCAAGCGAACGCTTCCCCTGATACGCGTACGCGTCCGGCCCGGCTCGCGAATCAGGGGGGTTCTTCTGGCCGGCCAAGCGGCGTTACCGGCCGTGCTGGGCCGCTCCGGGGTGCGTGCGAACAAATTGGAAGGCGACGGCGCAACTCCCCGCGGCCGTTTTCGGCTGCGGCGGCTTTGGTGGCGGGGGGACCGTTTGCCTCGGCCGATGACGCTCCTCCCGGCAAGCCGCATCACTGTCGACCTCGCCTGGTGTGAGGACCCCTCCGACCGGCGCTACAACCGACCATTCCTCCGGCCACCGGGAGAGAGCGGCGACCGGCTCTGGCGGGACGACTCCCTTTATGACCTGGTCATCGAGATCGACCACAACGCGCGGCCGCGAAGGGCTCGGCGCGGCAGCGCCGTTTTCGTGCATATCGCGCGACCGCAGGGCTCGCCGACGGCGGGGTGCGTCGCCCTCCGCGCGGCGGACCTCCGCCGCCTGCTCGCGCGTGTCGGACCGAGCACCCGCCTCGCAATACAGGTCTGACCCGCTCATTGGCGCGGTGAGGGACGCTCGCCGAAAATCGCAGTTCCAACCCGTACGTGCGTTGACCCATACGCAATGGCGATGGCGAAGTCTGCGCTCATCCCCATGGAAAGCCGCGCAAGACCGTTGCGGCGCGCAATCTTGGCAGTGAGCGCGAAATGCGGCGCCGGCGCTTCATGCGCCGGGGGAATGCACATCAGCCCGGCAATCTCCAATCCATACCGCTCGCGGCAAGCGGCAACGAACGCGTCTGTTTCCTGCGGGAGCACACCCGCCTTCTGCGGCTCGGCACCGGTGTTCACTTCGACGAAAAGTGTCGGTCTCCGCCCCTGCCGGGCGATCTCTTTGGCCAGGCCCTCCGCGAGGCTCGACCGGTCAATCGAGTGGATCGCATCGAACAGCGCTACCGCCTCTTTCGCCTTGTTCGACTGGAGCGATCCGACGAGATGAAGCTCGAGGTCGGGATAGCGCGCCCTCAGCGCGGGCCATTTGGCCTTGGCCTCCTGCACTCTGTTCTCCCCGAAAACATGTTGACCGCAGGCGATGACCGGCTCGATCGCGTCCGGGCCAAAGGTCTTGGAGATCGCAACCAGTGTGACCGACTCCGGATCGCGCTGCGCTTCACGGCAGGCGCGCGCGATGCGCTCGCGCACTGCACGCAGCGGCGAATCGATTTCAGTAGTTGCCGGGTCAACCTTGCTCATGCCGCATCGTGAAAGATGATCCCCAGCGTGTGCCGGCAACCGGAGCGCAACCGGCTCACGCCGTGGCGCATGTTGACCCGGTACGTGCCGCGTGTGCCGCGCACCGGCCGATGGTGTACCGGGAAGATCACCGCCTCGCCCTGCGCGAGCCGCACGACCTCCGCGCGCGACTGCATGCGCGGGCGCTGCTCGGTCAGCACAAACTCGCCGCCGGTGAAATCCTCGCCAGGCCGCGACAGAAGAACGGTGAGCTGGAGGGGAAAGACGAGGTCGCCGTAGAGGTCCTGGTGGAGGCAATTGTAATCCCCCGGGCCATACTGCAGCAGAAGCGGCGTCGGCCGGCTCTGCCCAGCCTTGTGACAACGCGCGACATAGCTTGCGTGATCGCGGGGATAGCGCGCGGCGGTGCTCATGGTCTCATTCCAGCGATTGGCGATCTCGGCCAGCGGCGGATAAAGCTCGCAACGCAGGATCTCCACCAGTAGCGGCAGCGGATACGCGAAATATTTGTACTCGCCCCGCCCGAACCCGTGTCGGGACATGACGACACGACTGCGGAAGAGACCGTCCGATGCGTAGCCGGCGGCGAGCTGCTCGCACTCCTCCCGCGTCAGCAGCGCTGCGGTCGTGGCGCAGCCATGAGCGTCGAGCGACTGCGCAATCTCCGTCCAGTCGAGAGCAGCGATCCGGGCGGCGAGGCTTCCCCCCGCCGCCCGCGTATGCTGCCGCCGGGCTGCTGTGCCGGCAGTCATGAAGCGCGTTCCTGCCCTGCGCCTTCCCGCGCCAGCAATGCACGCTTGCGCGCGACGCCCCAGCGGTATCCGGAAATCGATCCGTCCGAGCGCACAACCCGGTGGCAGGGAATCGCGATCGCGATCGCGTTGGAGGCGCACGCCTGCGCGACCGCGCGCACGGCCTTGGGAGCGCCAATTCGTTTTGCGAGCTGCGTATAGCTTGCAGTCGAGCCCGCGGGGATGGCCGCAATAGCCTCCCATACCCGTTGCTGGAATGCGGTGCCTCGGACGTCGAGCGGCAGGTCGAGGCCGTGGCGAGGCGCCTCGACGAAGGCGACCACCTTGGCCACCATCTCGGCGAATTCCCGGTCGTCGCCTACGAGCTCCGCATTGCGAAAGCGGTGCTGAAACGAGCGCATGAGCGCGTCAGGGTCGCCGCCCAGCTCGATTGCACAGACGCCCTTCTGAGTGGCCGCGACGAGGATCGAGCCGAGCGAACACTCGCCGACTGCGAACCGGATCACGGTGCCGGGCCCCCCGGCACGATATTGTCGCGGGGTCATGCCCAGCATTTCCGATGAGCCGGCATAGAAGCGCCCGTTCGAGTTGAACCCGGCTCCGTAGAGGGCCTGGGTCACCGTTCCGCTCTGCGGGAGCGCGTCGCGAACGCGCTTCGCCCGAATGGCGGCCGCGTAGGCCTTGGGGCTCACCCCCGTCACTGCCCGAAATACGCGGTGGAAATGGTACGGGCTCAGTCCTGTGACTTGCGCAAGCTCGTCCAGTCTCGGCGCCTCGTCGGCTTGCTCGATCATGCGACACGCCTTGCTCACCGCAGCGGCATGGCGCTCGGCCAGGCTGGGCTCGTTCGGCCGGCAGCGCTTGCACGGGCGAAAGCCGGCGCGTTCGGCATCGGCACAGGTGAGATGAAAGGCAACATTCTCCCGCCGCGGCAGCCGCGCCCCACAGGTGGGCCGGCAGTACACGCCCGTTGTGGCAACGGAGTAATAGAACACGCCCTCGGCGGCGGGATCGCGCCCCCGGACCGCGTCCCAGCGCTCCCGGTCGGTTCGGAACGGCTGCGGGCTCTTGTGCATCGTAACGTCCAGCATTTTGACGCTCCATTGGTTGGCGGCAAGATCGCGCCGCCCTGATGCGTCGAAATCTAAGAGCATCCCGGCCGCAAGCACTTCGATCCTTGCGCCCAAATCCAGAAATTCGCCCAGGGCGCAGTTTCCCGGCGCGTTGAGGCCTTGCAGCCCTTTGCAGGCACTTGCAGCCACTTTGCAGCCACTTTGCAAAGTCGGGCAAGTTGACCGTCGCCCGTTTCCTGCCCTAGTGCCTTGATAAATATTTGTCAGGCAAAAGAATTCCATGGCGATCGAGCGCTACAACGCCCGCGAGGCGGAAGCACGCTGGCAGGCCGTATGGGAGGAGCGAGGCATTTTTGCCACGCCCAACGACGACCCGCGCAAGAAATACTACGTGCTCGAGATGTTCCCGTACCCTTCCGGGCGCATTCATATGGGGCACGTGCGTAACTACGCGATGGGTGACGTGGTAGCTCGCTTCAAGCGGGCGACCGGGTTCAACGTCCTGCATCCCATGGGGTGGGACGCCTTCGGCATGCCGGCAGAGAATGCCGCGATGGAACGCCGGGTCCACCCCAAGACGTGGACCTATGAGAACATCGCCGCGATGAAGACGCAGCTCAAGTCTATGGGCCTTTCCCTCGACTGGCGCCGGGAAATCGCAACCTGCGATCCTGCTTACTACAAGCACCAGCAGAAAATGTTTCTGGATTTCCTGGGTGCTGGGCTGGTCGAACGCAAGCTCGGCAAGGTCAACTGGGATCCGGTCGATCAGACCGTGCTCGCAAACGAGCAGGTCATCGACGGCTGCGGCTGGCGTTCCGGCGCGCCGGTCGAGCAGCGCGAAATGCTGCAGTGGTATTTCGCGATCACCAAGTTTTCCGAGGACCTGCTCGCAGCGCTCGATCGGCTCGAGCGCTGGCCGGAGAAGGTGCGCACCATGCAGCGCAACTGGATCGGCCGGTCAGAGGGCCTCCTGGTACGGTTCGCACTCGATCCCGCCACCACACCGGACGGAGAGGACGAGCTTGAAATCTTCACGACGCGTCACGACACGCTGTTCGGGGCGAAATTCATGGCGCTTTCGCCCGACCATCCGCTCGCGGCCGCGGCCGCGGCAAAGGATCCCGAGCTCGCCGCCTTTATCGCCGAATGCAAGCGGCACGGCACAGCGCAGCAACTGATCGAAACCGCTGAGAAGAAAGGCTTCGATACCGGAATCGAGGCGCTGCATCCGTTCGACCCGGGTTGGAGGCTGCCGGTATTCGTCGCCAATTTCATTCTGATGGACTACGGCACCGGCGCGATCTTCGGCTGCCCGGCACACGATCAGCGCGACCTCGACTTCGCCAACAAATACCAGCTGGGAAACACTCCGGTGATCTGTCCGCCCGGCCAGGATCCAGCGACGTTCGTTATCACGAGCACGGCCTACGAAGGCGACGGGCTGCTCATCAACTCACGCTTTCTCGATGACATGACCAGCGAGGCGGCGAAGGAGGAGGTCGCCCGCCTGCTCGAGAGCCGATCCCGCGGCAATCGTCCGGTCGCGGTGCGCCAGGTCAATTTCCGCCTGCGCGACTGGGGTATTTCGCGCCAGCGCTACTGGGGCTGCCCGATTCCGGTCGTTCACTGTGAGTCATGCGGCATCGTCGCCGTGCCGGAGGATGAGCTGCCGGTCATGCTGCCCGAGGACGTCGAGTTCGACCGGCCCGGCAATCCGCTCGAGCGGCATCCCACCTGGAAGCATGTGGCCTGCCCGCGCTGCGGCCGACCCGCGCGGCGGGAAACCGACACCATGGACACGTTCGTCGACTCGTCCTGGTATTTTGCGCGGTTCACGGACCCCTGGCTGAGCACCGCGCCGACCGACCGCGCCGAGGTCGATCTCTGGCTCCCCGTCGATCAGTACATCGGCGGGATCGAGCACGCGATCCTGCATCTGCTCTACAGCCGCTTCTTCACCCGCGCGATGAAGGTGACCGGCCATGCCGGGCTCGATGAGCCGTTCGCGGGGCTGTTCACCCAGGGGATGGTCGTCCACGAGACCTACCGGCGGGCAAACGGCGACTGGGCGCTACCGGCCGAGGTCAAGGTCGAAGTAGCCGGGAAGGAACGCCGCGCCAGCTTCATCGCCAGCGGAGAGCCGGTCGAGATCGGCTCCATCGAGAAGATGTCGAAATCGAAGCGCAATACCGTAGACCCGGACGACATCATCGCTGCCTATGGCGCCGATACCGCGCGCTGGTTCATGCTGTCCGATTCCCCGCCCGAGCGCGATGTGATCTGGACCGAGGAGGGCGTGCAGGGAGCCTGGCGGTTCGTGCAGCGTCTCTGGCGCCTGGTGCACGAAGCTGCGGCAGTCGCCGCGCGTGCAGGCTCTTCTCCGCCGCCGGCCTGTGGGGAGCCCGCGCTTGCGCTGCGCAAAAGCGCGCATCGCGCCCTGGCAAGGGTCACAGAGGATCTCGAGCGGTTGCGCTTCAACGTCGGGATCGCCCACATCTACGAGCTTGCGAATGAGTTTCAGGCCTCCCTCGGGGGTCTCGAGGCGCCGCCCGGCCCTGATTACCGCGGGGCCGTGCGGGAGGCCGCCGACATTCTCGTCCAGGTTTTCCACCCCATGATGCCGCACCTCGCGGAGGAATGCTGGGCCGCACTCGGGCACGAAACCCTCGTGGCCTGTGAGCCTTGGCCGCAGGTTGAGCCGGCGCTGCTGGTGGAGGACAGCATCACACTTCCGGTCCAAATCAATGGTAGGAAGCGCGACGACGTCACCGTCGCCCGCGATGCGGCGGAGGCCGACGTCCAGAGCGCGGTTTTGGCGCTCGAATCGGTCAAACGGGCGCTTGCCGGCAAGCCGCCGAAGAAGGTCATCGTGGTGCCGCAGAGGATCGTAAATGTGGTGGCGTAACGCACATGTGAGCCGGTTTGCCCGCGCGGCTGCCGCGCTCGCGTTCGCGGGGCTTGCTGCCGGCTGTTTCCAGCCGCTCTATGGCGAGATTTCACCAACCGGCGCGCCGCTCCTGCGCGAGCAGCTCAGTGCGGTGAACATCGAGCAGATCAACGCGCCCAAGGGAACCTCTGAGGCACGCCTGGCGGTGGAGATCCGCAACGCGGTTTTGTTCAATTTCACCGGCGGCGGCGCGGAGGCTCCGCCGACCCATCGGTTGAAAATTGCGATCGCGACCCAGCAAGCCGCCATGATCGTGGACATCCAGACGTCGCGACCCGATGTGCAAATCACCGGGATCAACGCCACCTACACATTGACCGAGATCGCGACCAACAAGATCGTGGTAACCGGTCAGACTTTCTCGCGTGTCTCCTATGACCTTCCGGGACAACAACAGCGGTACGCGCGGCTGCGTGGAATGCGCGACGCAGAGGATCGCGCCGCGAAAGTCATCGCCGACAATATTGCGGGCAGGATGACGTCCTATTTCACCGCGGGAACGTGATCGAATCCGTTCTGGACTGCGGTTCACATGGTTGCGCTGAAGGCCAGAGAAGTCGAGCGCTACATCGCGAGGCCGGATCCGGGCAAGCCGATCATCCTTGTCTATGGCGCGGACGCCGGCCTGGTGCAAGAGCGTGCGGACACACTTATCCGCGAATTCGTCGAGGACCCCCGCGACCCCTTCCAACTGGTGCGACTGGAAGGCGACGAGCTTGCAGGTGAGCCCGCTCGCCTCGTTGAGGAAGCAAACACCGTGGGACTCTTTGGCGGACGGCGAGCCATATGGGTCAAAACGGGTGGGCGCAACTTCGTGCCCGCGGTGGAAGCCCTTCTTGCCGGCCCCGCTCCCACGACGCGCGTGGTCATCCAGGCTGGAGATTTGCGGCGCAACGCGCCGCTGCGAACGATCTGCGAGCGCGCCAAGGCGGCGATCACCCTGCCATGTTACGCGGACGATGAAGATGCCCTCCTGCGCCTGATCGAGACGGAAATGCGCGAAAGCGGCCTCGCCATTTCTGCCGACGCGCGCGCTGCGCTCGTGCCGCTGCTGGGAGGAGACCGGCTCTCGTCACGGCATGAGCTGCGCAAGCTTGTCCTGTTTGCACATGGCAGGTCGCGGGTCGAGCTCGATGACGTAAGGGCCGTGGTATCGGATGCATCCAAGCTCGAGCTGGATGAGCTGGTCGATGCGGCATTTTCCGGCGATGCCGTCGAGCTCGAGGTCCAATTGGGAAAGGCGCGCATCGCCGGCACCTCGCCCGGCACGATCATGACAACAGCCCTGCGCCAGGTCGGCCAGTTGCATCGAGCAAGGCTGGCAATCGACAACGGCGCTACACCCGACGAGGCAGTGAGCAGCATTGTGCCGTTCGGCTTCGGCCGCAAGGGCGCAATCGCGCGCATGCTGCGCATGTGGACGTCCGCGCGATTGCTGCGAGCTATGACGCAGCTTGCCGACCAGGCGCTCCAGGCACGCCGCCAGTCCGATATGGCCGCCGTGATTGCGCACCGCGCGCTCCTGGCCGTCGCCGTCAACGCGAGCTCAAAGAGCCGTCCGGGACGCGCGTGAATCGCTGCCACGCGCCGCGATACACACCGAGCGTTTCCCTCTTCCTGTCAAGAACGGCGAGAGGGAGCCGATCGAGATTGTTGACCGCTTGCTCCGAGCAAGAGCGCGACCCGACTTGTGGGCGCTAATTGCGCTGCAGGCGGCGCACTACGTCGTCGAGCTGATCGAGGCTGCGATAGTGAATGTGCAGCACTCCACCGTTGCCACGCTCCGCGACAGTGACCGTAAGACCGAGCGCATCAGACAGGCGCTGCTCGAGCGCGACAGTGTCCACGCTCTTGTTTGCTCCGTTTGCTGAAGACTTCGCGGGCTTGCGCGCGCGTTCCTTGGCGAGCGCTTCGACCTGGCGGACGTTGAGCCCGCGCTCGACGATCTGCCGGGCCATGCCTTCCGGGTCCGGCGCAGCGACCAGCATGCGGGCTGCTCCCGCAGAGATCTCTCCGGCGCTGATGTAGGCCTTCACTGCGTCGGGTAATTTCAACAGTCGCATCGTGTTGCTCACATGAGCGCGGCTCTTGCCCACCATCTGTGCGATCGCCTCGTGGCTGTGGGCGTACTCGCTCGCGAGCCGCTGGTAGCCGGCGGCCTCCTCCAGCGCATTCAGATCCGTGCGCTGCACGTTCTCGATGATGGCAAGCTCCAGCGCCTCGGCATCCGTCGCTTCCAATGGCACGATCGGGATTTCATGCAGACCGGCGCGCTGCGCGGCGCGCCAACGGCGCTCGCCGGCGATGATCTCGTAGGCGTCGTTGGCCTGGGCAATGGGCCGCACCAGCACCGGCTGGATCACGCCGCGTTGTTTGATCGACTGAGCGAGCTCGTTCAGATCGGAATCGCTGAAACGGCGGCGCGGATTGCGAGGATTGGGCTTGAGATACTCGATAGGGACGCGACGATGCTCGCGAGGCCTTTCGTCCGGTTTCGTCTCGGTGACGACGTCTCCCATCAGCGCCGCAAGGCCGCGGCCGAGTCGGGATCGGCTCTCATCTGCCATTGCGGATTCGTCCCCTCATGTGCGGACTGTCATCTCACGATGCAGGTTCGGGATGCTGCGGCGGCTCGCCGGCGAGCGGTTTTCCTGCGCGCAAGGCGATGAGCTCCTTCTCGCGCTGAATGATCTCGGTTGCGAGCCGGAGATACGCTTCGCTCCCGACGCATTTGAGATCATAGACCAACACCGGCTTGCCGTAAGACGGTGCCTCCGACACTCGAACGTTGCGCGGGATGATGGTGCTGTAGACCTTCTCGCCGCTGTTCCGGCGAACGTCATCGACCACCTGGTTGGACAGATTGTTGCGCGCATCGTGCATCGTGAGCACGATGCCGTGGATGACAAGATCGGGATTGAGCGCGGCCTTCACGCCGGCAACCGTCTGTATCAGTTGCGAGAGACCTTCCAAGGCGAAGAACTCGCACTGCAGGGGGACCAGGACTGCGTCCGCCGCGGCCATCGCGTTGATTGTCAGAAGATTTAGCGACGGCGGACAATCGATCAGGACATAACTATCAGAATTGTCCGCGGGCGCGGCGCTGCGCAGCGGCGCAAGCGCATTGCGCAGTCGCAACGCGCGGTCCCGTGCCTGGCTGACCTCGAGCTCGACACCCGAGAGATCGAGCGTCGAGGGGGCGATGGACAGCCGCGGCACGGCGGTCGGCATCACGGTATCGCGCACCGAGGCTTCGCCCATCAACAACTCGTAGGTGGAATGCCGGCGGTTGCGGCGATCGATGCCAAGTCCGGTGGACGCGTTGCCTTGCGGATCGAGATCGATGATGAGCACATGCTCGCCGATTGCCGCGAGCGCCGTGCCGAGATTGATGGCGGTCGTCGTTTTTCCGACGCCGCCTTTTTGGTTGGCGATGGCGATCACCCGCGGCGGGGCCGGATTGGGGATGCGGGTCGCGACCGGCTCGGCGTGCGCTGCTGCTTCCGCGATGTCAGTCATGGGCGCTGTCCGGAGCGCACTCGCTGCGCAGGGTCCGAATCGGCTGCAATTCTACCGTGCTCCTGTCCGGCGCTCCACATTGCGGGCGATGATGATGCGGGCAGCGGAATCGGTGCGGCTTGCCGCCATCGTGGCATGCATCGCCCACCGATTCGAGGCCTCCCTGAGCTCCACCCCTGCATCTCGCCCTTTCGGGAACAAGCCCATCGTACCTGTTTTCCCCAAGAGGGGAAACGAAAGGTTAATGAGGTTATCGAGGGGAGCGAGCGCACGGGCGCAAACCACATCTACCGGATTGTCAAAATGCGGCGCGAAGTTCTCTATTCGTTCTAAATGAACCAGGAGGGGTGCTGCGGTGCGCCGCGCCGCTTCGCGGAGGAATGCCGCTTTTCTGGTATTGCTTTCGACCAGGTGGATCGTCGCGCCAGGAGTGTCCGTGAGAGCGCAGGCGATGGGGACCCCAGGGAATCCGCCGCCCGAGCCCAGATCGATCCAGGCGCGCGCCCCGGGCGCAAGATCGAGGAGCTGGAGAGAGTCGGCGATGTGGCGGGTCCACAGGCGGGGAATCGTGGAAGGTGCGATGAGGTTTGTGGTTCGCTGCCACTCCAACAGAAGGGCTACGAAGGCTTCCAGCCGCTCGGCTGTTTCACGTGAAACGGGGGTCAGCTCAAATGCTCTCGCACGGTCACCAGGAAGAGGGCCTGGAGTGTCTCGCCGCCGCAACAAGCGCCCCTGTAGGCTCAGGACATCAGGCTGCGGAGGCAGCACCTGCCTGCGACCCTCGATCACCGCGTTTGAGATGGGCGAGGAGCAGCGTCAGCGCAGCCGGGGTGATCCCGTCAATGCGCCCAGCCTGGCCGATAGTGCGCGGGCGCAGCGCCTGGAGCTTCTGTCTGACCTCGTTGGAGAGGCCTCGAATGGCAGCGTAATCGATCTGGTCCGGGAGCACCAAGCCTTCGTCACGGCGATAGGCCGCGATATCAGCCGTCTGCCGCGACAGGTAGACCTCGTATTTTGCGTCGATCTCCAACTGCTCCGCAATTTTGATCGGGAGCCCCCCGAGAGCGGGCCAGATAGGGGCGAGCTGCCCCACCCCGATCGCCGGGTGGGACAGAAGCTCGAACGCGGTCCGCCGCTGGCCGTCCTGATTCAGCGTCAGGCCGTAACGCTGCGCCTGGGTCGGCGTCAGCGTCACGGAACGGGCGTATTGCCGCGCCGCAGCCAGCGCCGTCATTTTCCGGGCGTGCCTGGCGGCGCGAGCGGAGCTTACGCACCCCAGCGCGATCCCGCGCCCCGTCAGCCGCTGATCGGCATTATCGGCGCGCAGCGTAAGGCGATATTCCGCTCGTGAGGTGAACATCCGGTAGGGCTCGGTGACCCCGCGGGTGACGAGGTCGTCGACCATCACCCCGAGATAGCTCTCCGCCCGATCGAATGTGATCTCGCCTTTTCCGGCCGCGCGGGCGGCGGCATTGAGGCCGGCGAGGAGACCCTGCGCCGCCGCCTCCTCGTAGCCGGTCGTGCCGTTGATCTGCCCCGCGAGAAACAGCCGCGGCAGGCGCTTGGCCTCCAGCGTCGGGGCAAGCTCGCGCGGATCGACGTGGTCGTACTCGATAGCGTATCCGGGCCGGATCATGCGGGCGCGCTCGAGCCCGGGAATGGTGGCCACAAACGCGAGCTGGACCTCTTCCGGCAGCGAGGTGGAGATGCCGTTGGGGTAGACCGTGGTGTCCTCGAGCCCCTCGGGCTCGAGGAAAATCTGATGCCCTTGGCGATCGCCAAAGCGCACAATCTTGTCCTCGATCGAGGGGCAATAGCGCGGGCCGCGGCTTGCGATCTGGCCGGAATACATCGGCGAGCGGTGGACGTTGGCGCGGATGACCGCATGGGTCGCTTCGGTGGTGCGCGTCAGTCCGCACTGGATCTGCGGGTTGGGGAGCCCTTCGGTCATGACCGAGAAGGGCTCCGGCGGCTCGTCGCCCGCCTGCATCTCGATCGCGGCCCAGTCGATACTGCGCCCATCGAGCCGGGGCGGCGTGCCGGTCTTCAGTCGCGCGAGGGTAAACCCGAGGCGCTCGAAGGTTTGCGACAGGCCCAGTGCCGGAGCCTCCCCTACCCGCCCCGCCGGGATTTGCCGCTCCCCGACATGGATCAGGCCGCGGAGGAATGTTCCCGTGGTAATGACTACGGCGCCTGCGCCGAAGGTACGGCCATCCGCAAGCGTTACCCCTGCCACCTCGCCGCCTGCCATCGCGAGATCATCGACCTCGGCTTCGATCACGGTCAGATTTGCCGCCTCCCGGATCGCCTGCTGCATGGCCTCGGCGTAGAGCCTGCGGTCTGCCTGGGCGCGCGGCCCTCGTACCGCAGGGCCCTTGCGACGGTTGAGGAGGCGGAACTGGATGCCGCCAAGATCGGCGACCCGGCCCATCAGGCCGTCGAGCGCGTCGATCTCGCGCACGAGGTGGCCTTTGCCCAGCCCGCCGATGGCCGGGTTGCACGACATGGCGCCGATGGTGGCAAACCGGTGAGTAACCACGACGGTCTGGGCGCCCATGCGCGCGGCCGCGGCTGCGGCCTCGCAACCGGCGTGCCCTCCGCCCACAACTATCACGTCGAACAACGGGCGCATGCGCTCCTCTCAGGTACGTTCTACGGCAGCCTCCACAACAACGCGAGCCACCAATGTTTCACGTGAAACAGGGATAAGCGGGCGGAGGAGCACGAGCATCAATGTTGTCAACCACGCCAGGATTCGCACGCCAGGATTCGCACGCCCGGGTATCGCTTTCCGTCATTCAGCTTGGACCGTTGTTTTTGTTGGGTTTCCTGGCTTCGTTTGCGGAAAATCCTAAAACGGTTGCGGTGGGTCGTTGACCAAACCGCAGGTAGACAGCGCTGCGGCGCACGCGGCGACGCGGCGGCGGGTGCCGCAGCATTGCTCCTGCCGTCTGTGGCCCGGAAAGCCTGCGCAGCGCGGCGGTGAAATCGACCTCTGCATAATGGCTGTCGGCATCGGCTTGCTGGTCACCCGCCGCACAACCGCGGGGACGCACAGAGCCGAATTTCCGCGCCGCGGATTTGCGCCGGGAGCGCGCGTCACGCTCGTAGATGTCGAGAGTCGCAAGGCCGCCGACAGCGGTGCGGTCCTTGAGCGCGCGGGCAAGTAGAGGGACCCGAGCCATGCGGATGTGCTGCAGGTCCATTTGCGCGGCGACGAGCCGGCATGCGGCCTCGAAGCGCTGCGCGTCTGCGCCGGGTCCGGCGAGCTTGCGGGCAAGCTCGGCGATATTTTTGGTCATTGCCGGGTCGCGCAGTGCCGCTGCG
>DATBHG010000022.1:0-8196 GCA_036557665.1 Xanthobacteraceae bacterium
ATCGAGGCCGTCGGCGCACACGTGCGCTATCTGCCTGCCTACTCCCCGGACCTCAATCCGATCGAGCAGGCCTTCTCCAGGCTGAAGGCGGCGCTGCGCAAAGGCGCCACGCGAACGGTCGAGGCATTGCTCAAGCTCATCAGCTCATCGGCAAGCCCCTCAAGTCGTTTGCACCCGAGCAGTGTGCCAACTACTTTAGGCATGCCGGATACGCGAGGTGATCCACATCATGTGGAAAATGCTCTAGCTGAAGGGCGCCAAATTTCGCCGTACAGCAGCGCCCGAGTTCGAACCTGTCACGCTACACGCGACGCGAGCGAGGCCCTCCAGGCACGTTCCTAGGCGCCTTTTTCGACGCAATCGAGCGTTGATCGCAGCTCGCGAGCGCTGTTGAGGGCTCTTGAGTGTGCAACTATGGCAGTAAAACGATGGGCGAGCGCTTGTGCACTCGCCCTTCGTCAGTCGTCATGCTGACACACAGCCTAGTGGGTGGTCGCCTCGCCCTTCTTCGGCTTGGTCGGCTTTGTGTCAGCCTTGGGCTTGACGTTGGAGACTTTGTCTCCATGGATCACAGCGCGCATCTTCGCAACGTCGCTGGGCTTGTACGGAGCGCGGATGCCTGCCGCCCGCAGCTTCATGCGAGCTTCGCGCGGCGAGACCTTCAGCTCCTTCGCGATGTCAGCGGCTGTGATGTCGGGTTTGGTCGTCATGTCGTCCTCCATTGGTTGACCTGTCTTTATTGAGACGATTTGCGACTCGTCTCAATGGAAACCCCAGCGAGGTGCGTCTGCTGGGTCTTGCCGAACAGGCGAACGTCAACGAGACCTTGATCGAACGCGAACGACTCGACGTAGAGCTCGGCATCGACTTCGACGAACGTGAGCGCGTTGTCGCTCGCGTCTTCGATTGCATCGCGCCGTGAGAGGTGCACGCGCTTGACGTTGTGTCCATCTGCGGTGAGGTACAGCTTCATGACTTTCTCCGTTGATCTGTATACGGATCATTATGGTGCAGAAACCCCCTTCGTGTCAGGCGAGACGATGCGCTGTAGACGTGTTGCCCAGTTGTCCAGCGCTTCGCGCATCTCATCGAGGTATTCGTGCTGGTCGTAGATGCGAGCGAGGCCCTTCTTGCCGTGCCCTATGACCAGCTCTGCAACCTCGTATGTCGTGATGGCGGAGAGGCGCGTTCGCACTGTGCGTCGCAGGTCATGCAGAGTCCAAGGTGTGAGCTTCGCTTTGATGTTGACCTTGCGCAGCTCAGTGTGCACGAACTTGTCGAGCCGACTCTTCTCCCTGCTAAAGCCCGTGATATGGAACAGGCCGCCTTCCTGTGGCAGCTTTGCGAGGATATCGAGCGCGAGCTGCGATAGAGGGACGATGTGCGGCACGTCCGACTTGAAGCGTTCGGCTGGGATAGTCCATAGCTTCGCGCTTGTGTCGAACTCGTCGCGAGGTGCGTTGGCGACGTCGCCGCGCCGCTGTCCTGTGACAATCAGGAGCTGCACGAGCCGACCGTAGTCGCCTGCGCGTTCCGCTGCATGCCACAGGGGGCTCAGCTCTTCATCGCTGAGCACGCGTTTTCGGATGGCTTTGCGGCCGATCAATTTGCTGGGCTTGATGCGGTCGCATGGGTTGTGCACGATCATGTCGTTGGCGATAGCGAACTCGAAGACGGAGCGCGCATAGCCGAGGACGTGATGTGCAGCGCTGATCTTGCCTCGCGTCTTCACTGCATCGACTGCCTCGACCACATCGCGCTTGGTGATTGACCCTATCGCCTTGTTCTCCCAGTCTGGGAGCAGATCACGACGGATGCAGCGCTCCACCTCGTAAGCGCGTCGCTGCTTAGCGATGTGCTTGAAGTACGCCTCCGCCACTGTGGCGAACTTGTCGCTCGGGCGTGCGTCGAACCTCAGTGCACGTTCGCGTGCCTGCTCGATTGTGAGCTTGCCGACAACGCCGAGCTTGCGCCTGCTGGGATGTGTCGAGCCGTTGAAACGCCCAACGACGATGAACGTCTTTCGCCCCTTGGGGCTGACGCGAACGCCGAGTGCTCGCACGATGCTGTCATAGACGACGTATCGCTTGCGCTTCGCTGCGAACGATGTGACTAACTGGTCAGTCAGTTGCTTGCGTTGCATGTCTTCGCTCCTGGCATCTGATCGGGCAACAATCCGCGTTGTCCGCGTCTATGATCGGATGCGGATATCATTGATATCTAATGCAGATTTTCAACCCGGCTTGGTTCGATCCCAGGAGGCGGTACCAACCTCTTCAACGGATCGGCGAATCTCGGCGGCGCCGGTTGTACAGGGCCGCCCGTTTTGTCTTCGTGCGCGCTCGTTATGGCCGCCGTCCCGGCGTCGGCGCAGCCGCACTCGAGCACGAGACGACCGCCGAGTTCCGCGACCCATGTAATACAAGATGCCGCCGATCCGAGCTTCGTGGGAGATCCTCGGAACTTGGGCCGGCGGCCGCGTCCCGAATGCACATGGCTTGTTCACCTTCGCGGGCATGCCCGGTAGCCGAACCTTTGAATCATGTCGCGGCCCGAAATGGCATGAAATGCAATGGTATCCATGTAGTGGTGCGAGACGAGGTAGCTGCGCAGCCGGGCGTTGTAGCTGTTCAGCATGTGTTCCGTGGCCCATGGCAGGATCTTTTGCGTGTTCATGGCATGGCCGGCGTGAAACAGCAGCGTCGCGCCACGCTCGATGCAGACGTTCCTGATGCCGAGAAACAGCGTGCAGGCCGACTGGCAGCGACCTTGAATTCGAAACAGCTCACCCGACTGGTTGTACCGACTGACAATCGGGTCGAAGCGTGAGGACGGGCCGCCGCCGCCGTACCCGGCCGACGACCCGGTGGCGAGAGCCGAAGCGGGCCACGACAAAGCTGGCAGCACTATCAGGCAAGCAAGGGATATTGCTTTCATCGGGGGTCCCCCAGGGCTGATCGCCGGACCGCTTGCGACACCGCCGCGGGAAGCCGTCAGGTTGACCCACGGCTGGCGCAAGGCCACGGTCTTGAAATTAGGAGCAACGGGTCGCCCCAGTCCTCATCGAACCGTGATAGAAGAGTGATCTTTCGAGCAAAATTCTCTTATCGAACAGCGATCACGCTCGCTGCGGCGCGGGCGAAGGGCCGTGGCCCAGGGTTTCGTGGAGCGATGACAGACAGAAGTGATTTCTGGAGTAGAATTTTCTTGTAGAACGGTGATCAGTCTCGCTGCGGGCGTCGAATGAACCAGCTCATCCATCGGGCTCTGCGGTTCGACCGGTTCACACTCGATCTGGCGCGCGCATGCGCGCGCGTGGGCGACCAGGATATCGCGCTGCGCCCCAAGGCATTCGAGGTGCTGCGCTACCTCGCGGAGAATGCGGGGCGGCTGGTGCCCAAATCCGAGCTCTTCGAGGCCGTATGGCCCGACGTTATCGTATCCGATGCCTCGATCACGCAGTGCATTCGGGAGTTGCGCGAGAAGCTCGGCGACAACGATCACAGCCTGATCAAGACGGTGTCGCGGCGGGGCTACCTCCTCGACGCAGCAGTAACGGCGGAAACCTCGGAAAGCCAGTCGACTCGACCAGCGGCGCCTCCACCCGAAGGACCGCCGCCCCAGCGTGACACGCCGCAGCGCGCGGCGACAGGGCGGTTGCAGAAACTTCGCCTGTGGCTTGCCGCTGCCGCCGGTGCCTCATCTGTTGCAGGATTGGCGATCTACCTGTTCGCCTGGCCGGTCCTGCACGCGAATCCGGGTCATGTCAGCGTTGCCGAGCACACTCCCGGCCTGCCTCAGTCGCGTCCAACCTTCAAGGATTGCGAGGAATGCCCCGACATGGTCGCGCTGCCTGCCGGCGAATTCATGATGGGCTCCCCCGAGGGGGAGCGCGGCCGTGAGGACGTCGAAGGATTGCCGCGACGCGTGGTCATATCGAAGCGATTCGGGATCGGCAGATTCGAGGTGACGGTCGATCAGTTTTCCGCCTTCGTTTCCGAGACCGGGACCGTTGCCGGCGACCACTGCAAGGAGATCGTCGCGTTCGACCGCACCAGCCTCATCTGGGGTCCGCCGGAGCGAACGTTTCGCGAGCCAGGTTTCGATGTTACCGGGTCGCAGCCGGTGGTCTGCGTCAGTTGGCATGAGGCTCGCGCTTATGCGGCATGGCTGCGACGCCGCACGGGCAAACCCTACCGGTTGCCAACCGAATCCGAGTGGGAATATGCCGCACGCGCGGGCACGCGGAGCAGCTACAGCTTCGGTGATGACGAGACCGCACTATGCGCGTACGCCAGGTTCGCCGATCTCGGCTCGCGCTTCGGTTGGCGCGACGCCTGTCGCAGCGACACGGGAACCTACGGGCCTCTTCCCGTGGGAAGCCTCAAGCCCAACCCGTGGGGCATTTTCGACATGCACGGCAACGTCTGGGAGTGGGTCGAGGACTGCTGGACACCGAATGCATCGGAAATTCCAACCGACGGATCGGCATTCGCGCACCCTGGGAATTGCGAAATGGGCGCAGTTCGCGGTGGCAGCTGGGCCGCAGCATCCCGCCGGGTCAGGTCCGCAATGAGGGCCCCCGTGCCAATCACGACGCACAACTACAACATCGGCTTCCGCGTGGTGCTCTCGCTGGACCGGTGATACCTTCGAACGCAACTTTCGACCTGTCATCCCGGCCATGGATTCCCGTGAGCGGCGCGAGCGGATCAACCGCCGATCGACACGAGCCCGATCATTGGCGGTTGCCTTGGCTGCCCCGAGCAAATGACTCGCGCGCCCAGCAAGGATAGCCTGCGAAAGACCCCGTCGGGTCCTCATGCCGCGCACCCGCGCACTCCACTTGCTCCTTCGCATCGGGGCGCGGCTGCGGTCCATGGCCCTGCTGCTTTGTCGGGCGCTTGCCGGCGGCATCTGCCGTCGCATCCGCGCCGATCACGCCCCCCAGGACGATCACGATGGCGAGAAGGGTGCGCATCTGGGGCCTCTCCGGGTCGCGTGACCGAGCGTCAGGGTTGTTGCTCTCCATCTTGGCCCCGGTCGTGCGGTTGCGCACCCTGCGATTTCGGACTGCCTGCAATTCAGCGTTCGCGTGGCCTCACGTTGACGCAATTGCGCAACGCGGCCCGTTAACCCTCGCTGCAATCGGGTAGTTTCACGGATGGCCCCCCTTTGCTGCTGATGCGTCCATGGCGCCTGGCGATGCATCAAGGAGGAGCCGATGACCGTCCTCAAGTTCGAACCTAGCCGACCCCCCGCCTTTGCGGACCTGCAGACCGGGCTCATCGGCTACGCCGACCGTGTCGCCGAGCTGCGCTCTCCCGACGAGGTGCTGGAGGGACTGCACGCGGTGACGACGCGGTACCTGCCGCTGGCAGTCCTGGGTGCAGCGCGGTTTCCCCTGAAATCGGGCGATTGGCCGTCCATCCAGCTGGGAAAACTGGCCTTCCTGCACAAGAGCGTTCCCGAAGGGTGGTGGGAAGAATACGACGCTCTCGCCCGAGGCAAATTCCGTCCGCTGCTGTTCCTCGCGGCAACCAGCATGGGAATGCATACATGGACCGAAGCCAGGCGGATGTTTCAACCGATTGGGATCGACAATTGGACGTACGACCTGGCTCTCAAACACGGGATGCGCGACGGGTTGAGTTGTCCGGTTGGCGGCCGGTGGGTGGTGGCGTTCTGGTCGCGCAAGGAGTTGTCCAACGTTGTGACGCGACCGATGCGGATCATGATTGGCGCCGCTGCCAGCTTTGCGGCACAGCGCCTGGAGGAGCTCGCCGTTCCCGATCCAAGCTCAATCGGCCCGCACGTCCGCCTCACCCCCCGCGAACTGGCAGTGTTGCGTTTGGTTTCGACCGGGGCGCAGTTCCGCGACGTTGCCGAAGCTCTCGGCCTTGGCGAAGAAACGGTCCGCAGCCACCTGAAAAAGGCGCAGAGCAAGCTCGGCGCACGCAACCGAACCCAAGCCGTCGCGGAGGCCCTGCGGCAGCACCTCATACCCTGAAGAGGGCAGTGTTCCACACCGGAACGCGAGGACGGGCCCTGGATGCGGAACTCCTCACGCCTCACGTTCGAATCTGGCGATGTTGGATCGCATCGCGCAGCTGGGTAAGGGCCGTTTTCAGCCCCTGATCGGTCGTCATCGAAATCTGCTGCGTAAGCTTCTGGACAAGATCCCGCCTGTCCTGGTCGGTGAAGAGCGGTTGGTAGGACGGCAGTCCGTCCAGAGCCGCCTCGATCATCTCGAAAATGTCGGACTTGGAATGCAGGCGCGCTTCAGTCATGCCTTGCACGAGATCGGCATAGAGTTGACGAGCGTCGCTTTTCACCTGGTCGAGATACGCGACATGGACTTGATATCTCTTGTCCTTTGCAAGGGTCGCCAGATACGGCTCACTGAGGTCAAGCAACGCTGCGGACACCTTGCACTCGTAGACCTTCAGCCTGGCCAGTTCCGTGGCATATGGCTTCCCCTTTTGCGTCTCATTCAAATAAAGGACTACAAGCTTATGAATCGGTTGCAGAGCGCTGTCCAACCTCTGGAAGCGTATGGTCGTGGAGAGAGCCCGATTCAGTCCCATGCGCAGCGGGATATTGTCGACATTGACCATCCGCTCGAAGACCGCTCTCGTCGCTGAATTCGATAGCGTCGGCAGCGGCAGACCATTGGTCTCAACCCGCTCAACCAGGGCCCTGTAGGAGGTTCCGTCCCACGCTTCATCGTCGGGAGGATAACGTCCAACTTGAGCGGTGGCGGATTGGACTGCCAGGGCCCCCCATAAGAGCAGCCAAACCGATGGCGTCAATATTTTGAACGGTCGTCCCTTGAACAGTTGTCCCATGAGAACTCCCTCTCCCAGGCGGACCGTCCGACGCCAACCGACGCCATGGTCTGATCCATGCGGCGGCAGCCCGATCTCTGTGACAGTCATCCGCTTGGTGGGCATGGTCTACCTTTCCGTGGTGAAAGTTTGTTCGGCTTGTGTCAGCCAAAGAAGGCTCTCAGCGGTCCCTTTCTTGCTGCCCCGCGGCTCCCGGCCCGCTGGGGCGAAAAGCCATTGATGGGGCCGAGGAACCATCGGCTCATAGGCCGCGTTTTGCCTCCACCCCCGGGAGTGGGACCGCCATCCCGCGTGCCCGGAAGGGGCCCAACGATTCGAGAAGCAGGCCCGCTCGTGAACAAGCTTGGAGTTCGCGCTGCCGCCATGGTCCTCGCGCTTGGAGCGACTATCGGCTTCGTGTCGGCGCAGGAGAAGGTCGAGCAGCAGACGACACCGGAACAGAAGAAGGTGGACCAAGGGCCGCCGGCGGCGGGCCACAGCCCGTCCGATCGGGCTGGTACCCAGCAACCAGGCACAAAGGGAGCGGAAACCGGCGCGAAAGCGGGGCCGTTCGTCAACGGGTCTCTCGCCGTCGCAGGTGCGCCGGTCGATACAGAGACCACCCCCTCGAAATACTCCGCCCGCAATGCGGCCAGCGATCAACTCCCAATCGCAGCATTCCGGCTCAAGTTTCTGACCGACGATCGAAGGCGCGAGATCCATCAGCGGTTGACCGGTCAGGGCGGCAGCCTGGCGCTCAGCCCCGGAAACCAGGATCACTACGCCATGATCGGTGCTGAGATACCCGCCCGCATCGGGCTGCGCGATCTGAAGCCGGTGCCGGAAGATCTGGCTGCAAAGCTTCCGGAACTGCGGGGGACTCGCTACCTGATTGACGGGCCAAGCGTGCTGATCGTTGACATCAACAACGCGGTGGTCGGGGTCTTGTCTGCGCAATAGCGCAAGAACGCCCACCGTTGCAGGGCGCCTTTGCGGCGCCCCGTCACGCGACGACGCGGTGCCTGTGCGAGAACGCTTCCACTGCCACGGTCTTGAGACCCGACCCGCTCCATTGGACCTGCCGCTGCAACGGCTGCTCAGCCGGGCCGTTTCGATGGCGTTGGCACGAGTACTGACCCTGTCGGCCTGCGGTGACCTGGCTGAACCGGCTCACAGGTGGAGGACAGGTTGCAATATGACGTAGACCAGGAACAGGCATACGGCCGCGATCACGACGACCCATGCCGCGAACGGCATCGATACCGCAGCCGGCAAATCCCGCCGCTCGGTCCTGCGGCGACTGGAGCGCCTGGGCATGCTCCCTCCTGCGACGCGTTCGAACGCGCGTCGCCATATTGGCAGAGGTCGC
>DATBHG010000023.1:0-83937 GCA_036557665.1 Xanthobacteraceae bacterium
CTCCTCAGCAATTGGGGGGAAGCTCCATGCGGCGCAGGCTAACGAGTGATCGACAACCTCACGTTTACCTTGGCAATATTGTTCTTAACGCACGCAAGAAAACACCTCAAAGAAGGAGCAGCTTGCGGGACCGACAAGACCGGACTACCGTTTGGGAGACAAAAGTATGCCAGAGTATCCAAGCAAAGCGGTAAGTGCATATCGATCGCTCGAAAAGACATTGTTGCTGGAAGCCCTCGACTTACTGGAGCAAGAATTTATCGCGTTCCGACAGCAATCCGACCCTTCTCATCAGGCTACCGCAAATACAACTCGCAAGCTCACTCTGATCGACGCTGACGTGAAGCGAACCCAGGAATTGCTCCTGATCCTCGGGACTTGACCATAGGGAGAACAATGGAGCCAGGCTTGGCAAGTAGTGGTGGTTAGTCGTTGTATCTTCACTGTCGCGGCGTACTACCCCGCTCGCTCGGGTTCGCGCGCCCTCCGACGCTTTGCTGAGCCTCATGGTCGCGAGCCGAATGCCGCGAGAGCGCAACCTCGCCTTTCAACGGCAGTACAGACTTACTTGCTTGAAATGCATGCCGGCGTTGAGCTGGCCAACGCCGCCGGTCACCGTACTCGCTGTCCAGCAACGGGTCGCATTAGGCCTCAGTCAATTCCAGTTCGGTGCCCGCGTTGGTGCTATCGGTATTGGTCGAGGTCATCGCACGCTCGTTTCGTCGATGAGCAGGTGCGACGACTGTAGGCGCGTATGGCCCGCCTCGCTGTGACGGCCATCACAGACTGGCGTTTCCTGCCTTGGCCTTTGTCGCCTTTGTCGCGGCACGACTGCTGAGCGAGGTTCAACTCTCCGAGCGCAGGCCACGGCAAGAAAACCGCCGACCCGTTCTCGCACCATCGTCGGTAGCCTTTTGTGATCTAGATCACACCGGGATGAGCGCGGCTCTTGTAGTCTGGCTCCGGTGCCTTTACGCTTTGCTTCGGAAACTAAATGCAGCATCGATCAACCTACCTTCTGGGCCTGGACAACGCGATCGCATCGAGAGGCACGGCCAGCAGGCAATGGCGATTCCTGGTCGTCGCGGCTGTTTGCGTTACAGGCATGATAACCGGCGGCAGCAGGAGCGCTTTGGCACAGACAGCCGGCAACGTGGGCGCAAGTTGCCGCGAAAACTCCGATTGCAAGTCACTGGTGTGCCATCCGGCGACCCATTTGTGCATGATAAGCGCTGCCGCGGCACAGCCCGCCAGCATGAGCTTTGGTGCGAATCCCGACCCAAGCCCCGTGCTGTGCCGCGCCCCCAACGATCGGTGCACGCCAAAAACCTCTGGCGGCGGCCGCGTCGGCGCAAGCTGTCGGGTCAACTCCGACTGCATGTCGGACGTGTGCCATCCGGCGACCCATCTGTGCATGGTCAGCGCCGCTGCGGCACAGCCATCTGCCATGAGGTGCAATGGAGATTCTGACTGCGATTCTGGCGGTGTGCAACATCACCGCCCTCTCCACGTCGGGACCGTCGGCGCGAGCAACTGATCCCTGCGCGCAATCTCCGCTGTACCGGGCAAGAAGGCGCTGGGTGCGCCGATATCATTCGGTTGGAGCCCATATCCCCGCCACCACTATCGCCTCATTTTCCCCGGGCCAAGGCGGCATCGTGACTGCGACAGCCGCCAATGGCTCATGTCCGAGCGATCGGAGCTGGAAATGAGCTCCCAGGGGAATGGTGAGGCAAACACCTCGAGAGACGTCGGTAATCTTCGCGTCGTCTCCCTGCTTTCTCCACATCTGTCCGGTGCCCGCGATAAAAAACCAGATTTCCTCGACGGTTCTGTGAGTGACCGCTTTCGAGATACTCCCTGGTCCGAGCTCGAAGTGAGCCATCCCACCGCCTGCAAGCTGCAATAGAATGCGGACGTCGCATCCATCAGCCGCGACAACGTCGCGCGTGACCGGCAAACACTTGGTCGCAAACGCGCTCATGGCGGCGGCTCCTCTGATCCGGTGTCGATGAACGCCGTCAGGTAGACGGCATCGTGATCTCGGTTTGAGCAAACAAGTGGGAGCGGCGCCAGCGCATTGGCGGGTAAACCGCCCGGTAGTTTTCCTGTTGTTTACTACCAGCCCACGTTCCGATTGGGCCGTGGCGCCATTTCCCATGCGCCTCGGGATCATGGCCGGCAATCTTGCGCTCGTTTAACCGTCCGCGAGGTTTACGGCATCAGGCAGCGGGCACCAGGGATTGACTGGTTTGCAATTACGTGTACTTTGCACTGCAAAGCTTGCGGGGTGGCAGCATGATCGATCTCGACAAGGCGCTTTCCGATATCACCGCGATCCGCAGCCAGATGGCGCGCGGGGCCGAGTTCCAGGGCTACGGCCCGCTCACGGTTGCGGCGACCGGACTGCTTGCGCTCGCGGCGGGCGGCATTCAGGCCGTCTGGCTTCCCGAGCCCGCTGCTGCCCTCCTCGATTACATCGTTCTCTGGATCGTGGCGGCCGGCGTCTCGGTTGCGCTGATCGGCAGCGAGATGGTCGCCCGGTCGCGACGGATTCACTCCGGTCTCGCCGACGAGATGATCCATGCGGCAACCGAGCAATTCATTCCGGCGGGGATTGCGGGAGCGCTGCTGACCTTCGTGCTGTTTCGATTTGCCCCGCAATCGCTCTGGATGCTCCCGGGTCTCTGGCAGATCATCTTCAGCCTCGGCGTGTTTGCCTCCTGCCGGTCGCTGCCGCGAGCCATCCTCGCCGTCGGTGTCTGGTATCTTGGCACTGGCCTGATCACGCTTGCCTTGGCCAACGAGGCGCAGGCGTTCTCGCCTTACGCCATGGCGCTCCCTTTCGGCGCCGGGCAGCTCCTCGTGGCCGCCATTCTCTATCGCAGCGGGGAAGAGCGCGATGCCTAGCCGGCGGACCGAACGCGCCGGGCGTTTCGCCTATGACGGGCTCGATCGGCTGATTCACGAAAAGGCTCGCCTGAGCGTGCTCACCTCGCTCATCGGCCATCCCCAGGGACTCGTGTTCGGCAACCTCAAAGAAATGTGCGCGCTCACCGACGGGAATCTCAGCCGGCATCTTCAGGTGCTGGAAGAAGCGGGCCTTGTCGCCATCGAGAAGCGGTACGATCGCAACCGCCCCCAGACCGTCTGCCGGATCACCTCCGAAGGGCGCCGCCGCTATCTCGACTATCTGAAGGTCCTGGAGCGGGTCGTGCGTGACGCCGCGAACGCCGCCCGCACGACTCCCGCACCGTCCAATCTGCGGCGGCTGAAACCGGCCTGAAATTTTTTTGCGAGGATGCTTTCTGATGCAAAGTACTCTTAATGATAAACCAGATTTTCACGTCGCCATCATCATGGACGGCAACGGCCGCTGGGCGGTACGCCGCGGCCTGCCGCGCTCGGCCGGGCACCGGGCGGGTATCGCTGCGGCACGGCGCGTCGTGGAAGCAGCGCCAGATCTCGGGGTCACCCAGCTCACATTGTTTGCGTTCTCATCCGACAACTGGCGGCGGCCCGCGCACGAGGTACGCGCCCTCATGACGCTGCTGCGCCATTATCTGCAGACAGAGCTGCGGCAGCTTCTGGCAAGCGGAACGCGTCTGACCGTCATTGGCCGCCGCGACCGGCTGCGCCGGGACTTGCGCGAGGAGATCGCGAGCGCAGAGGCGGCGTCCGCTGGCGGCGAACGCCTGCATCTGCAGATCGCATTCGATTACTCGTCGCGCGCCGGCATCGCGAATGCCGCCACTGTATGGCTCGGGGACGATTCTCCATCGCGCGATGCATTCCGGCGCCTGCTCGCCCGGCAAGGTGCGGGAAACGGCGCCGATGTCGATCTTCTCATCCGCTCGGGCGGCGAAAAAAGGCTCTCCGATTTTCTGCTATGGGAGTGCGCCTATGCCGAGCTCTGCTTTCTGGAAACGCTGTGGCCCGATTTCGGCGCCGATGATCTGCACGCGGCGATCGCCGATTTCTCGTCCCGCGAGCGGCGCTTCGGGGCTCTTTCCAGGACGCCTGCCCTCGAGGCTGCTGAATAGTTGCGCTGCCCCTTCCCGGACTGGAGAAGAGCAATGAGCCATCGACAATCCAAAAGATCGTGGCTGTGAAATTCGAGCCGGTCGCCGAGCACGACCGGGTCCGCATTCCCGGGGCATTGATGTTTGGTCTCGGAGTGGGCTTTGCGGCCGCGATCATTGCGCTCGAGCCGGCAGCTCATCCGCTGCAAGCGAGGAGCTCATGCGGCCGACCCGCACGGCCAAGGCAACCGGCCTCTGCCGCATGTGATCCATGCCGTGTGCGAGAGGCTCACGCTCACCCCACCTTGGCCAATCTTTGCTCCGGTTGTCTATAAGGCCGAGCCGGCGTATGTTTCCGTTCGGCTCGCGGCACGTCTCGGACGTCTCAGTGACGGGGGGGATTGCTCAGCAATCCCAGCATGCTCACGCTGCGGGCCGCTTGCACATCGAGGTCGGCACGAGCTGTTCCGGAACGGTCACCTCTCGCTGGATCGCACCAGCTTGCAGCTGGCACATCTATTCGATCACCTCGTCCGCGATTTGCTGTAGATGCACCGGCACGTCGAGGCCCAATGCCTTGGCTGTCTTGATATTAATAACAAGCTGATACTTCGTCGGCGCCTGCACCGGCATATCGGCTGGTTTCTCGCCCTTGAGAATGCGGTCGACGTAGCCGGCCGCGCGCCGATAGAGGTCGATCCGATCAGGCCCATACGAAATCAGGCCGCCCGCGACAACAAAGGCGCGATCGAAGTACATCGCGGGGAGCTTGTGTTGCGCGGCAAGCGTGATAACCAGATCGCGATTGACCAGGGCCGGCCCGCCCGCGGTCACGATCAGGCCGCCATTGGCCCCGCGCGCGAAGACGTCGAGGGCGCGCTCGATCTCATGCGGATCGCGCTTGTTGAATGAGCTCACCTCCACCCTGAGCAATGGCGCCACCGCCTGAATGACGCCGAACTGCGCAGGGCCGGTGGGTGTGTCGGGATCGCCAAGGACGGCCACTCGCGTCACGTTCGGCGCGATCTGCTTGAGCAGCTCCAGCCATTTTCCGCTGATGCTGTATTCGAAAAGCATGAAACCCGTGGCATTGCCGCCCGGGCGCGCCAAGCTGTCGACCAGGCCGCCTGCGACCGGATCGGCTATAATCGGGAACACGATCGGCACGGTGCGCGTCGCCTGCATCAATGGACCTACAGTCGACGTACCAGGCGCCAGAATGACGTCCGGCGCAGTTGCTGCCAACTCAGCCGCCTGTCTGCGGATTTCGGCGGGACGGGCAGTCGCCCAGCGGGTTTCGATGCGCATGTTGCGGCCGTCGATCCAGCCCATTTCCTGCAGCGCTTGCCGGAACGCACCGACCCATGGCTGATAATCCGGATCATCCGTGGGTGCGGGCAGGAGAAGCCCTATATGCCGGATCTGATCGCCCTTCTGAGCCCGCGCCGCGGACGGCCATGCGGCCGCCAAACCGGCAATTCCCTTAATGAAATTTCGTCGCCGCATTGCCCGCCTAAGCCTCAGCACCAGGCTGGATGCTGACTTTCGATGACGCGATTAGAGCAAGAATTTTCGATTTACGAAATAGGGCCTAAACGCCGCAGAACTGTTGATCGGTGACATCGCTTTTGGGTCCTTTGCCCCCGAGCCCTCGCGTGAGCCTGGTCCGGCGCTCCAAAGCAGGATCAGACGATGACCGCATCTCAACAGCTTGCATAGAGATCTACTCTCAATCACCTCGCCGGCGCGGCCGATGAGTGGCAGCGGAAAAGTGAGCGCAAGCGTCCTACGATCTGCTCGCCGATTTCCCTTGCCTCAGCCCGCCACACCAAAAGCTGACCGCTGAGACGAACCCCTGGAAAAGGCGAATGACTTCAGCTCGCTCTCCGCGACTACTTTGCGGGAGGGCCCAGCGCGACGGCGGCCTCGGTCGTCAGGAGCAGAAATGTCAGCGTCTCCTGGAGGTAGAGTTGAACGGCACTGTCGGTATGGCTCAAATAACCGATTGAGACGTCCTGCCCAATGTGCAGGGCGAAATCGCCGCCGCGGGTGGTGAGCACGAAGGCCCCGGCGATGGCCGGGGTCCAAATGATCTCGTCTTTGACGAGCTTTTTGACATGCTCCAGCACCGGATACCCGTTGTCGCTGGTCTCGGCGAGAGCAGTATAGGCATCGGCGCCGAGCAGCACCGAATAGGGGCCGTTCACGCCGGCGAGGCGCAACTGGTGCAAGGCTTGCGCGATGGCAACGGGATAGTGGCGAACATCGGCCGGGAGCGTCATGACTGGATTGCTGGTGCCCTGCCGGATGCCGGCGATACCCGCCGCGGAATAGCCCTCGAAGATGGCGCGGTCCTCGGCATAGGCGATCTTTTGCGCGGCGTCCTTCGCCGGTTGCCAGTCGGAGTCGCCCGCGCCCCGCTCCACGTCGTCAATCTGCTGGCGATCGAGCTCGAACGGGACCCGCAACTCGACCAGCGCCTTGACCTCGCGCTGCCTCGCGAGGATGCCCTCGCCCGGCCCGGTGATCGCCGTAAGGTGCCCCGTGCCGGCGGCGGAAAGGCCGACACCGCCCGGCCCGTGGACGTCAACTACCCGCCGTCCGGCGAGGAAGCGCTTAAGGGTGCGCGCCGTCTCCTCCTCGATATCCGCCCACGCCGCATCCGAAATCGGGGCAAGCTCGCGGTGAAGATTATTCATGTCGTTTTTCTCCTTTGAGAGAGCCTACCCCGAGCGAACCGTCGGGCGCCGGGGCCGTAGACGGCTCGGGCTCGAGCGCCGGCCCCGCAGCGGGTATCGCTGCCGTCGGGGCGTCGTCGCTCACGGATTCCAGGAAAGTCGCGGACGGCACGAACATCAGGGTTCCGGTCACCGCGCGGCTGAAGTCAAGCAGCCGATCATAATTGCCAGGCGGGCGGCCGACGAACATGTTCTCGATCATCCGCTCGGTCACCCGTGGCGTGCGACAATAGCCAATGAAGTAGGTGCCAAACTCACCCGTGCCGACTCGGCCAAATGGCATGTTGTCGCGCACGATCTGAAACTCTTTTCCGTTCTCGGTGATCGTGGTGAGCGCGTTGTGCGCCGACGCCGGCTTTATCGAGTCGTCCAGCTCGATGTCGGACACCTTGGTGCGGCCGATGATGCGCTCCTGCGCCTCCGTGGACAGCGCGTTCCATCCGTCCAGGTCGTGGAGATATTTCTGCACGATCACATAGCTGCCACCGGCAAACGCGGCATCCTCCTCGCCGATGAGCGCGGCGTCGATTACCGCCTCGCCGCGAGGATTCTCGGTGCCGTCGACGAATCCCAGGAGATCGCGGTCATCGAAGTAGCGAAAGCCGTGGACCTCATCGACCGCCGACACCGCGTCGCCCAGGCGCGCCATGATCTGCGCGGCCATCTCGAAGCAGAGGTCCATCCGCTTGGCACGGATATGGAACAGCAGGTCCCCTGGCGTCGAGACCGCATGGCGCGGTCCGGCCCGGATCTCCCGGAACGGGTGGAGCTCGGCTGGACGCGGATCTCCGAACAGCCGGTCCCATGCGTCGGATCCGATCCCCATCACGCAGGAAAGACCGGCTTCGAGGTTGCGAAACTCCACCGCGCGAATCAACGCCGGCAGGTCTGCGCAAAACGATCGCACGGCCGCGCGATTATCCGGACCCGGATTTACCGTCAGGACCAGGAAAATCGCAGCGCGGGTGAGCGGTGCCGATACGGGCTGTGGAACAGCCATTGCATCAATCTCCGAGAGGAAGTCCTGGCGTCGCAGAGAACAGATAGCATGATCGTCTTTTCGACTGAACATTTCGCCGCCTAGAGGCGTGCGCGATGGATGCCCGCCGGGCTTCAACAGACAGCCAGTGGCGCAATCGCTCGGCGGTTCTTATCGCGCGCCATCGAAGCCTTCCTTACCGCCTTAAAGATCGTGCATCCCGGCTCATGCGGGCTGCGCAACTGCCGCGCTCGTCGCCGTCCAATCGCGCGTGACCACGCAATACGCTGAACAAAGCTTGGCCAGAGCGTATTGCTCCGGCATGCGGCGCCCCTTCGCGCCCTGTCCAAAAAGTGATGGCCGGGCTCGCGCCGGCCCATTTCCCGCGCCGAGCGGGGGGTCCTAAACTGGGTCAGGCTGCGATATACGCCATGAATCCAGACTTCGCCTCTGGAGGTGCTCGTGCTTCTGACCCGCAGGCTCCTGGTGCGCGCCGGCGTACGGGCGGCGTTATTCCCCATCATCGGCAAACCTGCCGTTCCGATGTTTGTGCCCCGAGCCGCCGCCGAGGCGGGCGACCCGGGCCTGAAATGGCGGCACGGCCTGTCGTTGTTGGGAGAGCTCAAATACCCAGCCGGCTTCCAGCGTTTCGACTACGTCAATCCTGACGCGCCGAAGCTCGGCGCGGTGCGGATGATGGCGCTGGGGACCTTCGACAATTTCAACCAGGCCGTTGCCGGGGTGAAGGGCTCGTTTGCAGCGTACGCCGGGAGCATCTGCAATGATTTGATGGCGCTGTCGCTCGACGAGGTCGGCACCTATTACGGTCTGATCGCCGAAGCCGTCCGCCATCCCGACGACTTTGCGGCGGCCACGTTTCGTCTGCGCCCGGGCGCACGCCATCACGACGGCAAGCCGATCACCGTCGAGGACGTGATCTTTTCCATGGAGGCGTTCAGGAAGCACAGCCCCGGCTATGCGGCCTACTATCATCACGTCGCCGCAATGCAACAGACCGGAGAGCGCGAGATCACCTTCACCTTCGACAGTCCGGGAAACCGCGAGCTGCCGCTCATCGTCGGTCAGCTCAAGATACTGCCCAAGCATTGGTGGGAAGGAACCGATGAGGCCGGCAGGAAGCGTGACATCGGCGCGACGACGCTCGAGCCGCCGCTCGGCAACGGCGCGTACAGAATCAAGAGCTTCGTGGCCGGCCGCACGGTCGTTTACGAGCGGGTGAGCGACTACTGGGGCAAGGATATCAACGTCAATATCGGACGCGACAATTTCGCCGAGCTGCGCTTCGAGTATTTTCGCGACGCGACGATAGCATTCGAGGCTTTCAAGGCCGATCAACTGGACCTGCACTATGAGTTGAGCATCAAGAACTGGGTGACGGGCTACGATTTCCCCGCGGTCAAGGACAAGCTCGTGGTACGCGAGGAGTTTCCGCAGCGCAGCCTGGGAATCATGCAAGCGTTTGCCTTCAATATTCGGCGAGACAAGTTCAAGAGCGTCCAGGTGCGGCTCGCTTTCAATTTTGCCTTCGACTTCGAGGAGATGAACAAGCAGCTCTTCTTCGGTCAGCACAACCGGACTGCGAGCTTTTTCGCCGGTACGGAGCTTGCCTGCTCGGGGCTGCCCGAAGGCGCGGAGCTCGAGATTCTGGAAAAGGTCCGTGACAAGGTACCGGCGGAAGCATTCACCAGGCCATATGCGAATCCGATCGGCGGCAATCGCGAAAATATGCGCGCGAATCTGCGGCAATCGACGCAGCTGTTGAAAGAGGCGGGCTACGAGATTCGCGACCTCAAGCTCGTCGATACAAGGAGCGGGGAGCCGTTCAGCGTCGAGATGCTGACCGACGATCCGAGCATGGAGCGCATCTTTCTCTTCTTCCAGCCTTCCCTCGAGCACCTCGGCATCGGCGTCACCGTGCGAACGGTCGACCATGCCCAATACCAAAATCGACTGCGCGATTGGGATTTCGATATTATTGTCGCCATCTGGCCGGAATCGCTGTCGCCCGGGAACGAGCAGCGGGACTTCTGGGGCTCGGCTGCGGCCGATGCTCGGGGATCGCACAACTATGTCGGCATCAAAAATCCGGCGATCGATTACCTGATCGATCGGGTGATCTTCGCCAGAGATCGCGGCGAGCTCGTTGCAGCGACCCGGGCGCTCGACCGTGTGCTGTTATGGAACCACTACGTGGTGCCGCAATACGCCATCGACAGGCTCCGAACCGCGCGGTGGGACCGTTTTGCCCGGCGCGATCCGCTACCCAAATATGCCGAGCCGGCCTTTCCCACCGTATGGTGGTGGGATTCCGCCAGGGCGGAGAAGATCCAAAATCGCCGGTGAGCGCGCGGCAGGAGATTGCACCGGCCGCCGCGCTGCTCCTCTCTGCGGCCGGGTTGCCGATCCCAAGACAACCACGATGGAAGCCTTTTTCTCACGCTTGATGCTGCGTGCCTCGTTCATCGACGAGCTTCTCTCGGATGAATTCGAGGCGTTGCCGGGGCAAAAGAGCGATGCTGATGCCGCGGCTCGCCGGCTTGCTGCCTGGTGTCGAGCCTGCGCCAGCGGCGACTGGGCCATATTCGCTCGCCGGCTCGAGCGGGATCGATTGTCGATTGCTCATGCGCTCGCGAAATTCGCCACCGTTCGCCGCAGTCCTTGCACCCCGCCGCCTGCGTGGCTCGAGGACGCAATCTGGATCGATGCGGCGCTGCGAGCCCCAACCCGGAATGCCGGATCCCCTGCTGCGGCCGGAGAGGCGCAGCCGTTCGAGGACCTGCTCGCTCCGCTGGTGGACGAGGCCGAGGCGCTGCTGCGGGCCTCGATCGATGCGCGGGCCCTGAACAATCTCGACCCATCCGCGATCGCGTGCCTGCGGTTTCTGCTGCTGAAACAGCTGTCCGGCCTTGCTGCACCGGCAATTTACGAGCGTTTCAACGAGGGCCGCAAATCCAGGCAATCGGCAACGGGTACGGTGGACCGGGAACGGAACGGCGGGAGATCGTTCTACGACCGGTTCACGGCTGCGATGAAAGCTGCCGGGTTTCGGATTCTGTTCGAGGACAAGCCAGTCCTCTTGCGCCTCATCGCCTCCATCACGCGGCAATGGATCGAGGGCTCGCGCGAATTGATCCTGCGCCTCGATGCCGATCTGGAAATGATCCGGCGATATCTGCTTCGCTCCGGCAGATCGAGCCTGGTTACCGGCATCCAAGGCGAGATTTCCGATCTGCACAATGGCGGCCGCTCGGTCCGCATTGTCAGCTTCGCCGACGGCGCCCGTCTTGTGTACAAGCCCAAGGACCTGCGTGTCGAAACCGCCTGGCATGCCCTGGTCGAGCGACTCAACGCGGCCGGCGCTCCGGTCAGGCTCAAGGCGGTCCGGGCCCTGGCCCGAACCGGCTACGGATGGGCGGAGCTCATCGAGCACGCAGGGTGTGGCGATGCGCAGGGTTGCGCGCGATTCTTTCGGCGTGCCGGGGCCTGGCTTGCGCTCTTCCACTGCTTCGCAGCGACCGACATGCATCACGAGAACATGATCGCCGCCGGCGAGCATCCGGTGCCGATCGATCTGGAGCTGATCCTTCAGGCATCCGCCGAGGAGCGCCAGACCGGCGATATCGAAGCCCAGGCCCTGCAGGCCGCGAGCGAGATCGTCGCCAACTCTGTCATGGCGGTCGGGTTGCTTCCCGCCTATGGAAAATCCTCAGAGGACGAGATCTTCACCATCGGCGGCGTGGCAGCGCAGCCGACCTCGCGAACGCGGCTCACGTGGAACGACATCAATTCCGACCGGATGCGGCCCGCGAAAGCAAAAGAAATCGCAAACGCAATTCCGAATCTGCCGCATCTCAACGGCCATTATGCCACGCTCGGCGACCACATCGACGAGCTCGTCGCGGGCTTCGAGGATTACGCGAGCTTCCTGCTGCAGCACACCAGGGATTCGGCGCAAGGCGGCCTGTTCGACGGATTTGCAGACGTCGTGGTGCGCAAGGTCGTCCGCCCTACCCGCTTCTACTACATGCTGCTGCAGCGCCTTCGAGATCATCGCAACATGCAGGACGGCGCACTCTGGTCCGCGCAAGCGGACTTCCTGGCGAGGCTTGCAGACTGGGATGCAGCCGGCGATCCGGCCTGGCACTTTCAGCGCTCCGAGCGCGCCGCGCTCGTCGCATTGAATGTGCCGCATTTCATGCTTGAGAGCGATGGGAGCGAGCTCCGCGATTCGAGCGGCGTCCTGGCCCATACGCAAACCGGCTCGGGCATGGGCCGCGCCCAAGCGCGCGTGCGCAGCCTCGATGCGCAGGACATCGCCTGGCAGGCCGAGGCCGTTCGACAAAGCGCAGCAACGCTGTTGCGGTCTCGACCAACGCCGGTCGATGCAGCGCGCAAGCGACTCTTCCGAACGGACGGGCCGACCGCGCCGGCCAAGGAGAGGCTCCTTGCCGAGGCCCACTCGGTCGCGGCAGAGCTGGCGCGCCATGCAATCCGCCGGGGGCCGGCCGCTGCCTGGGTGGGTCTCGATTGGCTGGGAGACTCCGAGGTGTGTCAGCTCGTGGCGCTGGGCCACGATCTTTACAACGGTCTCTGCGGCATCGCGCTGTTTCTCGCTGCCCACTCCTGCGTGACGGACAACAAGGCTTCGCATGAGCTGGCGCTGGCCGCAGTCGCACATCTGCGCAAGAGCCTGAGAAGCCGGAATTCCGCGCGCATAGCGCGCTCCCTCGGCATCGGCGCCGCCACCGGCTTGGGCTCGATCGTCTATGCCCTGACCGCGATGTCGAGTTGTCTCCGCGACCAGGGCTTGTTGGCCGACGCCCAGGTCGCGGCGGAGCTGTTCACGGATGATCTTATTGCAGCGGACAAGCAGTTGGACGTTATCGGCGGAAGTGCCGGTGCGATCCTCGGACTGCTTCGCCTCCATCGCGACACGCAATCCGACGAAGTGCTGAAGCGCGCAACAAGATGTGGCGAGCACCTGCTTGTGCAACGCCGCGCCGGCCGGCACGGCCGCCGGAGTTGGAGCGTGCCGGGCTGTGGTCCATTACCGCTCAATGGCATGTCGCACGGCGCGGCGGGATTTGCCTACGCGCTGGCGGCATTGGCGGCATCGACCGGCCGCCAAGAGCTCGCGGACGCGGCATCCGAATGCATCGCATTCGAGAATTCAAGCTATGACGCCGCACACGGCAACTGGCCGGATCGTCGCGATGCCGGAGAGCCGGCATGGCCCTGCAAATGGTGCCATGGCGCCGTCGGCATCGGTCTCGCGCGCCTCGGTGCGAGCAAAAAGGGAGGGATGGAAAGCCGCCTGGCGGCGGCCGATATCGCCAAGGCGCTTGCCGGCGCGCAACGAAGCTGGCCGGGTGAAGTGGATACGTTGTGCTGCGGCACGCTCGGCAACATCGAATTCTTCTGCGAGGCCGGCGATATGCTTGGACGGAGCGATCTGCAGGAGCTGGGGTCGCAACGCCTCATCGCCGTTCTGCGAGCCGCGGAATCGACCGGCGACTACCGATGGACCGTGGGAGGCAAGCAGTTCAATCTGGGACTGTTCCGCGGACTGGCCGGCATCGGCTACACATGTCTGCGCCGGGTCGACGCTTCCCTTCCGAACGTCCTGATGTGGGAGTAGCGCGTAAGCCGCTTACTTGGCCCGTTTACCCTGCCCGTTTACCCTGGCCCGCTTACCTGACCGTGCACCACCAGGGCTTCGATTCGGGCGGCAGCATCTTTATAAAGAGGATGGTATCCTCGCCCTATCCGCACGGCAGGCCAACGCTGGTACAGGGCGACCAGGGTCCGTAAAAGCCTGTATATGCGGCTGCGCCATAGCCCATGGCAGTCCGCTCGAGCGCATCGTCGGAAACGTCGAAGAAGAAAACCTCCTCGTCGGAAAGCGAGCTAGCAGATTCATAAGAAGACTCGGGCTGGCCGGGAAAAACGTCGCTCGCGGTCATAACATCGATCCTTTAGCCGAGAACCTTGAGCAGCTATCATAAGGAATTTGCCCCAGCCGGCAAGATGCGCACAGCTGATTGTCGGCACGTGCGGGCAAATTCGCTCAGCCTACGCCGCTGAGCCTCGGCGAGGCGGCGACCCAAGCTCCGCGCGTGTAACTTGGACCTGACCGGATGCGCAGAGACGCACCAAATTCAGCGTGGCTGCGTATTCGGGTGAGCCGGAATAATAGGCCGCGGGGCCGACCTGCACGGCTCGGTTCCAGTGACCGAGCGCGATGTAATCCGCACCGGTGGCGGCAAGCTCGGCATCTCCGATGAGCCATGACGGTCGCAACCGAGCGGCCCGGTCGGGCTTCGGCTCGTAATGGCCATGAGCAACAGCAATCTGCCAGCGGGTGCAGCGCGGACGCGGTCGCTCGAAGGGGATCATGTCGGCATAATCGCGATGCGGGCGTCCCCAGATTTCAAGATCGAAGTCGGGGAGCAACACGCGCTCGTCATCAGTATCGCCGACGATGTGCAGGTTTGCGCAATCAGCCAGGGCGCGTGAGGAATAGACCGAGCCCGCAATCAGCGGGTCGTGGTTGCCGGGCAGCAGCACGAGCGGCAGGCCCACACCGGCAATGATGCGGGCCGCCCGGTCGAGAACAGCGCCGGGTATGCGGTGGCTGTCGAAGGTATCGCCCGCAAGCACAACCACGTCGGCCCGATGCCGCTCCGCCGCTTTCAGGACGGACGTGAGGGCAGCGGTTGGATCACTCTGATACCGCCGTCCCATGTACTCGTCCTCGATGTGCAGATCGGAGCTATGCGCTACGACGCACTCACGGGTCATGGAGAGCCATCAGATTGCCCACTTCGCGAAGTTGGGTTTCCCCTTTGTTGCGTAATGGGGAGCGCTTACCCATGGGTTCCAATGAACAGTATCGAACAAATGCAGAAGACTGCCTGCGCAAGGCGCGCACTGCAGAGGATGATCGCGACAAACCATTCTGGTTGAATTTGGCTCAATCCTGGCTCCAGCTGGCGGAACAGCGGTCGCGCACCAACTCCTTGCAGGGACCTGCTGCCGGAACGGAGCGGGGTTGACTGTCACTTTCCAGGCGGCGGGCTGGTTCATTCAAAGCGGCAGGTTATCGTGTCGCCGCGACGGCATCTCCACCCGCTTTTCCCGCAGCATCGAGAGCGCCCGGGCTATGCGCCGCCGGGTTGCGTGCGGCATGATCACGTCATCGATATAGCCCCGCTCGGCGGCTACGAACGGCGACAGGAACCGATCCTCGTATTCCCGGGTGCGAGCAGCAATCTTCTCCTGGTCCCCCAGATCAGCGCGAAAAATGATTTCCACTGCCCCCTTTGCACCCATCACCGCGATTTGCGCCGTCGGCCAGGCGTAATTCACGTCCCCGCCGATGTGTTTTGATGCCATGACGTCATAGGCGCCGCCAAAGGCCTTGCGAGTGATCACAGTAACAAGGGGCACGGTGCACTGGCTATAAGCAAAGAGCAGCTTGGCTCCATGCTTGATCAGCCCGCCGTATTCCTGGTTGGTGCCGGGAAGGAACCCCGGTACGTCGACAAAGGTGATGATGGGAATCCCGAACGCGTCGCAGAAGCGGACAAAGCGGGCAGCCTTGCGGGAGGCGTCGATATCGAGCACGCCGGCGAGAACCATCGGCTGGTTCGCAACAAACCCGACGGTGCGCCCGGAGATGCGCCCGAAGCCGATCACGATGTTCCCGGCGAAGGCCTCCTGCAGCTCAAAGAAGTCTCCCTCGTCAGCGACCTTGAGAATCAGCTCTTTGATGTCATACGGCTTGTTGGGATTATGCGGGACCAGAGTATCGAGGGACTTTTCCTGACGCTCGATGGCGTCGAACGACGGCCATTCCGGCACGCCGGCGTCGTTATTGGCGGGAAGAAAGTCCAGGAACCGGCGCATCTGCAACAGGCACTCCAGATCATTCTCATAGGCGCCATCCGCAATCCCCGATTTGTCCGTATGGATCGAAGCTCCCCCAAGCTCCTCTGCCGTGACCACCTCATTCGTGACGGTCTTCACCACGTCCGGCCCCGTCACAAACATGTAGCTGGTGTCGCGCACCATGAAGATGAAATCGGTCATCGCAGGGGAATACACGTCGCCGCCGGCGCAAGGACCCATGATCACTGAAATCTGCGGGATCACGCCTGAGGCAAGCACGTTGCGTTTGAACACCTCGCCATACCCTCCAAGCGCCGCCACGCCTTCCTGGATGCGCGCCCCTCCTGCGTCGAACAAGCCGATGATGGGAGCACGCGCTTTCAGCGCCATGTCCTGAATCTTCATGATCTTCTGCGCATGCGCCTCGGAGAGAGAGCCGCCGAAGACCGTGAAGTCCTTGGCGAAAGCAAATACCGTGCGGCCATTTATGGTGCCCCAGCCAGTGACCACGCCGTCTCCCGGAATCTTGCTCTTCTCCATCCCGAACTCGGCGGAGCGGTGCTCGACGAACATGTCGAACTCCTCGAAGGACCCTTTGTCGGTGAGAAGATCGAGGCGCTCGCGCGCGGTGAGCTTGCCGCGCTTGTGTTGCGCGGCGACGCGCGCTTTGCCGCCGCCGGCGCGCGCCCCTTCTCGCCGCTCCTCCAGCTTTTCCAGGATCTCTTTCATTGCGGACCCGCGTCTGCGTGCGACGGAAAAATCCATAGCACGCATCGAGATTTGAGGGTAAGCTTTGCGCCTACAAGTGAGGCAGGTGCGGGGCAAATTCCTCGCCCCTGTAGGATTCTTTTTCTGTGCCTCGAAGTGTCAGAGGGGAGAGCTACAGATGTTGAAGGCGTGTCGCTACTGTGCTGTCGCGTGTGTCCTGCTTGCCGTCGCGGGCGGACCAGCGACTGCGCAATTTCCTCCCGGGCCGGAGGACCAAGAGCAATCGTCGAGCAAAGCAAAACCGAAGAGAACGACCGAGCCGAGCGCCGCGACCATCAACGGCAGCTGGAGCGGCGAGCTCAATCAGGTCGGGAGCCAACCTTACCGCTTCGATATCACGATCAACGCGCATGGTGCGGAAACGAAATACCCGGATCTCGACTGCGCCGGCCGGCTTACCCGGGTGGGCTCGACCAAGTCCTATGCCTTTTTTGTAGAGGTCATAACCAAAGGTCAGGCCGACAAAGGCGGCCGCTGCCCGGACGGGACCATCACTGTCGCGCGTCAAGGCGACCAGCTTGCCGTCGGATGGTTCGGCAGCGTGCAAGGCAACACAATCGTTGCCTACGGCAACCTGAAAAAGAAGTGAGCCTCACGCGCGCGCTTGCGCCGTTCCCTATCGAGCAATGGTCGTCGCGCCGGTCGGGCTGCAGCTAGATCGCATTGCGGTTGGATGATCGAGCGCCCATTACCGGGAGGGGAGCTTCCCGAGGACACCAGCCGCTGCTTCCATCTCGGTAAAGCGGGCCGCCCGGCGCTCCAGTGCAAGCGCGTCCGCTCCCCACATTTCCATGTTCCAGTCCTCGTCCACATTGGCTGCCGACCAAGCCTCGGCAACCGGCATGGCGCCTTCCGCGACCGCCAGCGCGATCAGCGCCGATCCGGTCAGAGTCGTGATCGAATGCACCGCTCCCAGCCGCCACGGATCGCGCGGAATGACGGGCCGCAGCGCCGCGAGCGCCGCTGGGGGCTGGGGGACATGAATCAGCCCTCGTCCCAGTGCAAACTGTGCCCCGAGCGATCTGTCGGCCCAATCGAGGACCGGATCCCAGGCGGCAGCCTGCCTTTCGGCCAGAGCCTCGGGATGGTCGGCGCGATAGAGCACGAGATCGGAGGCGAGATACTTCTCCACCTCCGCTGTGACCCCTGATGCCGCCCGCGAAACGCCGTCGATAATTGTGCTCGCGAGCCGGGTCAGCGGCATTTTGGCTGGATCGACGAATTCACCTTGTCCGGCCCACTCGTCCGCCAAGGCCTCCGCCAAACCGAAGGCAGGCGCCGCGAGCAGGTTCCGCGCCGGTGTCCGAACGGGGCGATCGTCCACAGTGACACGAAATTGATCGCCGGTGATTGCGACCCCCGTGCGCTCATAAAAGCGCCGCCGCAGCTGGGGTCGCATGGCACGGCGGGCCGTCTCCGTAGGATCCCCCGTGTCCGGCGGCGGGATCTGCTCAAAGAGGTCGCGCATACGGCCAACATGGGGGGCAATATCTCGCCCTGGAAGGGCGAATCTCAGCCCAGCCTTGGCTGGACGCGGAGCGGCCGGGAGCGGCCCGCGCGGATCCCCACCACGGTCGAGAAGGAGCAGGCCCCCGCCCGGCAACCTTTTCGCTTCGAGCGGAGCAAATCCTGACGACCGCCCTCTTTCCGGGCGTGCATGAAACCATGCGCGGTCAAAATCTGTTGTAAATCAGTGAGCGGGTGGAATTCTGGCGGAGGGTCCACTAGTATCCGCGCCGGATTCGGAAGACGGCATCCGGGTTCCCCAGGAAGACGCGGCCGCGTTTTTTCGAGGGTCCCGCAATGCTGCCACAGGCCGGCGATATGGCCCGGCGCGGGGGCCGCACGGCGATGCGAGGGGCACCGCGTCCGGGCTGAGTACAGAGGAGTAGATGAAACCTACCGATATTTCGGCACCGAACTACTTCCACAAGGTTGTGGATTGCCAGTGGGCCTGTCCGGCGCACACCCCGGTACCAGAATACATCCGATTGATCGCGGCTGGCCGCTACAGCGACGCCTACATGGTCAATTGGAAATCGAACGTCTTTCCCGGAATTCTTGGAAGAACCTGCGACCGGCCATGCGAGCCGGCCTGCCGCCGTGGGCGGGTGGAAAAGGATCCGGTTGCGATCTGCCGCCTCAAACGCGTCGCAGCCGACTTCAAGGACGATATCCGCGCCCGATTGCCGCGCCCGGCTGCCACACGCAACGGAAAGCGTATTGCGCTGGTCGGCGGCGGACCGGCATCGCTGACGGTTGCGCGCGATCTCGCGCCGCTCGGCTATCACTGCGTGATATTCGACCAGGACCCCAAGGCCGGCGGCATGATCCGCACGCAGATTCCGCGATTCCGGCTGCCGGAATCCATCATCGACGAGGAGTGCGACTACATCCTCAATCTCGGCCTCGAGTTTTGCGGGGGTAAGCGAATCGACAGCTTGAAATCCCTGCTCGCGGAAAACTGGGATGCAATCTTTGTCGGATCTGGCGCCCCGCGCGGGCGCAATCTTGAAATTCCGGGGCGCGAGGAGGCTGCAGCCAACATCCATATCGGAATCGATTGGCTCTCGTCCGTCTCGTTCGGACATGTCGACAGGATCGGCAAGCGCGTGATCGTGCTGGGCGGCGGCAATACCGCCATGGACTGCTGTCGTTCCTCGCGCCGGCTGGGCGGGCAGGATGTGAAGGTGGTCGTGCGCTCGGGTTTTGAGGAGATGAAGGCGTCTCCGTGGGAGAAGGAAGACGCCATGCACGAGGATATCCCGATCCTCAATTACCTCGTGCCGAAAGAGTTCACGCACGCCAATGGGCGGCTGACCGGAGTGCTGTTCGAGAAGGTCAGGGCCGAATACGATGGCAAGGGCCGGCGCACGCTGGTGCCGGCCGGCGAGCCTGATCAGCACCTGGCCTGCGACGACGTGCTGGTCGCCGTCGGCCAGGAGAATGCGTTCCCATGGATCGAGCGCGATATCGGAATCGAATTCGATCGCTGGGACATGCCCAAAGTCGATCCGAGGACCATGGCCTCGGCACATCCGAGAGTGTTCTTCGGCGGCGATGCGGCGTTCGGACCCAAGAACATCATCTGGGCCGTTGCCCATGGTCATGATGCAGCGCTCTCCATCGACAAACTGTGCTCCGGTCTCGACCTCCATGACCGCCCCGCGCCGATGGTAGAGATCATCAGCCAGAAGATGGGCATCCACGAATGGAGCTACGATAACGACATTGCTCCCGACCGGCGTTACCGCGTACCGCTGCGCGACAAGGTCGTCGCGCTGCGCGACATCAAGGCGGAGGTCGAGCTCGGCTACGACCCGGATCTCGCTCTCAAGGAGGCCTATCGCTGCCTCAATTGTGACGTTCAGACGGTCTTCACCTCCTCGCTCTGCATCGAATGCGATGCCTGCGTCGATATTTGCCCGATGGACTGCATCACCTTCACCCAGAATGGGGAAGAGGCAGACCTGCGCACGCGGCTCAAGGCGCCGGCGGGGAATGCGACCCAGGATCTCTACGTCGCCAACGATCTCAAGACCGGCCGCGTAATGGTGAAGGACGAGGACGTATGCCTGCACTGTGGGTTATGCGCCGAGCGCTGCCCGACCGGTGCCTGGGACATGAAGAAATATCTCATCGACATGACGCATCCGGATGACCTATGCCGAGTAGCCGCCCGCTCAGCAGCGTAAACGATTTCGTCGTTCGCTTTGCGAACGTCAACGGCTCGGGCTCTGCGAGCGCCAACGAGCTGTTCGCTCGCGCGATTCTGCGCATGGGAATCCCCGTGGCACCGCGCAACATATTTCCCTCCAACATCCAGGGCCTGCCCACCTGGTACGAGGTGCGTGTGTCGGGTTCCGGTCACCTCGGCGCGCGCGGCGGTACCGATCTCATGGTCGCGATGAATCCGCAGACCTGGGACCGGGATGTCGCCGGGATCGAGCCCGGCGGATATCTGTTCTACGACTCTACCAAGCCGATGCCGAGGTCGAAATTCCGCGACGACATCACCGTGATCGGCGCGCCGCTCACGGCCATTTGCAATCGCGAATACACCGACGCACGCCAACGCCAGCTGTTTAAAAACATCGTCTATGTCGGCGCGCTCTCGGCGCTGCTCGACATGGACGCCAAAGTCCTCGAGCAGCTCATAGGCGAGCAATTCAAGTCCAAAGAGCAGCTGATCGGCGCCAACGTGCATGCCCTGCACCTGGGACGCGACTGGGCGCTGATGAACATGACCTGTCCTATCGGACTGCGCCTTCAGCGCGCCAATACGGTGGGCGACCGCATCTTCATCGAAGGCAACTCGGCGGCGGCGCTCGGCGCGGTTTACGGCGGCGCCAGCGTGTGCGCCTGGTATCCCATCACCCCCTCCTCCTCGCTCGCCGACGCGTTTACGGGCCATTGCCGCCGCCTGCGCATCGACCCGGCGACGAAACAGAACAAGGTCGCGATCATTCAAGCCGAGGACGAGCTTGCATCCATCGGCATCGTGATCGGCGCCGGGTGGAATGGGGCCCGCGCCTTCACCGCCACGTCCGGCCCCGGCATTTCCCTGATGCAGGAATTCCTGGGCCTTGCCTATTTCGCCGAGATCCCCGCGGTGATCTTCGACGTGCAGCGTGCGGGACCCTCGACCGGGATGCCGACGCGCACCCAGCAGTGCGATCTGATCTCCTGCGCCTACGCCTCGCACGGCGACACAAAGCACGTCCTTCTCTTTCCGGAAGATCCGGCCGAGGCTTTCGAGCTCGCGGCCGACGCGTTCGACCTTGCAGACCGGTTGCAGACTCCGGTGTTCGTCATGCTCGATCTGGACATCGGCATGAACCACCGGCTGTGCCGGCCGCTCAGCTGGAACGACAGCCGCAAATACGACCGCGGCAAAGTCATGAGCGCGGCCGATCTGGAGGCTGGCAAGGAATTCGGCCGTTATCTCGACGTCGACGGGGACGGAATCCCCTATCGCACCTACCCGGGCACCCATCGAAGCAAAGGCTCGTTCTTTACCCGCGGCACATCGCGCGACCGCTACGCCCGTTACACCGAGGAAGGCGCCGCTTACGCCGACAACATGCAGCGGCTCCTGCGCAAGTTCGAGACGGCGAAGGACCTCGTGCCACGGCCGCTGCAGGCCAATTCCGCGCGGCCGACAAAGTACGGCGTCGTCTATTACGGCTCGACATCGCCAGCCATGGACGAGGCCATCGGTCTGATCGAGGCGCGAGGCCACTCACTCAACCGTCTCCGGGTGCGCGCGTTTCCCTTCCACTCGAGCGTCACCAGCTTTGTCGCCGATCACGATTTTGTTTTCGTGGTCGAGCAGAATCGCGATGCTCAGCTGCGCTCGCTCATTGTCAACGAATGCAGCATCGACCCTGTCCGCCTGGTGCCGATATTGCATTATGACGGCACCCCGATCACCGCACGCTTCATTGCCCGCGCGATAGGGGAGCATCTCGACGCCCTGAAGGTGACGCCGCTGCGCAAGGTGGTGTCGTGATGTCGGTTGGCATACCTCCTCGTGAAAGGGGGAGGTCGATTGCCTTTGCTTTGCTTGGGAAGCAAAGGAAATCGAGCGGGGGTCTGTGCCGGGCGCGCCATTTCCGCGATCATCTCCCCGCGATGGAAACCCCCACCCGGCTTGCCCCGGCCAAGTCGGGGCTCGCCGACCTCCCCCTTTCAGGGGGAGGTATGGAGCTCGCCGCATGACCTACATCACCAAACCCAAGTTCCATCACCCGGCATTGCCGAAGAATGCCCTCGGATACACCCATCGCGATTACGAGGGCTCCATATCCACGCTGTGCGCAGGTTGCGGACACGACTCCATCTCGGGCGCGATTATCGAGGCATGCTTTGAGCTCGCCATCGAGCCGCATCGTGTGGCCAAGCTCTCGGGGATAGGCTGCTCGTCCAAGACCCCGACCTATTTCCTCGGCAGCTCCCATGGTTTCAACTCCGTGCACGGGCGCATGCCCTCGGTGCTCACGGGTGCAAATCTCGCCAACCGCGACCTCATCTATCTCGGTATCTCGGGCGACGGGGATTCGGCCTCGATCGGGGTCGGCCAGTTCGTGCATGCGCTGCGCCGCGGCGTGAACATGGTCTATGTCGTGGAGAACAACGGCGTGTACGGACTCACCAAGGGCCAGTTCTCCGCCACCGCGGACCGCGGCTCCAAATCCAAGCGCGGCCTGATCAACACCGACAACGCTGTCGACCTCGCGGCGATGGCCCTGGAAGTAGGCGCGAGCTTCGTCGCACGCTCGTTTTCCGGCGACAAGGAGCAGCTCGTGCCGTTGATCAAGGCTGCGATCGAGCACAAGGGTGCGGCATTCCTCGACGTGATCTCGCCTTGCGTGGCCTTCAACAATCATGCGGGATCGACCAAGAGCTTCGATTATGTCCGCGAGCACAATGAAGCCGTGAACCGGCTGGATTTCATCACCGGGCGCGCCCCGATCGCGGTGAGCTATGAGCCGGGCGCCATCCAGGTGGTCGAGCAACACGATGGCTCAAAGCTGGTCCTCAAGAAGATCGCCGCCGACTACGACCCGCATGATCGCGTCGGCGCCATGACCTTCCTGCAACGCCATGCCGAGATCGGCCAGGTGGTGACCGGGCTCCTCTACGTCGATCCCGATCCGGAGGACCTGCACCGGCATTTCAACACCGTCGAGGCGCCGCTCAACAGCCTTTCGGAAAAAGAGCTCTGTCCCGGTTCCGCAATGCTGGAGAAGATCAACGCCAGCCTGCGGTGACCCTCCGGCGCGCAACCCGCACCCTCCGTCCGTCACCGCCCGGGATGAGCGAGCGCATTCCGTGATCTCCGCAGTCTACTCTTCCGGCGCTTCGAGGATGGGGTCGTAGCGCGTCGCATCGAGGCCGAGCAGGCTCCAGGACTGGCGCATGTGCGGCGGCAGAGCCGCGGTCGCGTCAATCGTCCCGCCGCGGGGGTGCGGCACCACGATCCGGCGCGCCATGAGATGCAGCCGGTTCTGCATGCCTCCGGGAAGCTCCCAGTTCTCCTTGTGGAAGTATTTCGGATCGCCCACGATCGGGTGACCGATATGGGCCATGTGCGCCCGCAGTTGATGGGTGCGGCCGGTTACCGGCTTGAGCGACACCCACGCAAGCTGCCGCGCGGCAGTCTCGACCACGGCGTAATAGGTCACCGCGTGACTTGCGCCCTCCTCGCCATGCCGGGCGACCCGCATGAACGACTCGTCCTCGCGCTCCTCCTTGGCGAGGAAGGTCGAGATGCGGCCCTGTCGCGGTTTGGGTACCCCGGCGACCAGGGCCCAATAGATCTTGCGTGCCGAGCGGGAGCGAAATGTCTTGGCCAGGGCGGAAGCGGCAAAGCGGGTCTTGGCAACAAGCAGACAGCCGGCGGTATCCTTGTCGAGCCGATGCACCAGGCGCGGGCGCTGTCCCCGCGGGTCCCGCAAGGCATCGAGCATGCCGTCGAGGTGCCGCCTTGTTCCCGACCCGCCCTGCACCGCCAGACCCATGGGCTTGTCGAGCACCAGGACGTCCGCGTCCTCATAGAGCGTGATGGATCTGAGAAACTCGCGGTTCTTGTTGTCGGCTGCGCCCGCCGATTTGTTTGACGCACTCTGCTCGAGCCGCAGCGGTGGAATGCGCACCGCCTCCCCGCTCTGCAGCCTTTGTTTCGGCTGCGCGCGCCTGCCATTCACGCGCAGCTCACCCTTTCGGATGATCCGCTGGATGTGCGAGAACGACAGCCCGGGAAAGCGCGCCTCGAGAAAGCGGTCGACCCGCATGCCGGCCTCATCGGCGGTGACGGTGACAGTCTCAACTTTCGTCGAGGGACCGCCTGGGCGAGCAGCGATACTGTTTTGCCGACGTGCTGACTCTCCCACATCCAGATTCCTCAATTCGCCTCCACCTATGTCAACTACGTCGTCTACGTGACGTATGCAGCACCGCGATGATATCCACTTCTGTCTCACGTGTGCGATAGATCACGACGTAGGGCAATCCGGGCAACGATCAGAATCCGCGTTCCTGCAACGACCCTGGGCGGCCTGAAAATGGAAGTATGGCAAGCCGACTAATCGCGTACTCGATCCGCCGCACTACTCTTAGCGCGGCAGCAGGATCATTTCTTGCAATGTAATCGTGAATGGCTTGAACATGTCTGAGTGCGCGCGCCTTGTAGCGAAGTCTCATTTAGTGTCGCGCTGAAATACCGCGCGCACCTCGGCGTCAGCTGCGTATGGCTCATCATCCGAGAGGCAGCGCTCTATCTCCACGATTTGCTTCCGTGTGAGCTGTAAGTCCTCCCGGTCCAGAAAATCGAGCAAGAGATCCGCTATTTCTCTTTGTTGATCATCGGACAGCGACCTCACGCGCGTTAGCACCTGATCTAGACGCTTATTCATCGGCCTACATCTCCGTTTCGCGAATAATATAGCTCGCCTATCGCTCAGACATTGCCTCGCTCCTTGCGAAGGCGCGCCCACAGCTCCAGCCGTTGGGCAATCTCACGCTCGAAACCGCGCGCCGTCGGGTCATAGAATTTCTGGCGCCCCAGCTGCTCGGGGAAATAGTCCTGACCGGAAAACGCCTCCGGGGCCTCGTGGTCGTACTGATAGTCCTTGCCATAGTCTTGCGCGCGCATCAGTCCGGTCGGCGCATTGAGAATGTGTTTCGGGGGCAGGAGAGAGCCCGCCTCTTTGGCAGTGCGCATGGCGCGCTCGTAGGCGACGTAAGCCGCATTCGACTTGGGCGCGGTCGCCACGTAGATCACCGCCTCCGCAATCGCCAGCTCTCCTTCGGGAGAGCCTAAAAAATCGTAGGCGTCCTTCGCCGCATTAGTGACGACCAGCGCCTGGGGATCGGCAAGCCCTATGTCCTCGACCGCCATGCGGACGACGCGCCGGGCGATGTAGAGCGGATCCTCGCCGGCATCGAGCATGCGGCAGAGGTAATACAGCGCCGCATCCGGGTCGGAGCCGCGCACAGACTTGTGCAGGGCGCTGATGAGATTGTAGTGACCGTCCTGCTGCTTGTCGTAGATCGGCGCCCGTCGCTGCACTATCTCCTGGAGCTGGGCGGCATCGAACGTCTCACCCGAGCGCGCGGCGCGCCAGACCTCCTCGGCAAGCGTGAGTGCCGCGCGCCCATCGCCGTCGGCCATGCGGATCAGCGATCGCCGGGCGTCTGTGTCAAGGGGAAGCGTCCTTTCCTCGGTCCTCTCCGCACGGGCCAGCAGGCGTTCAAGCGCGACTGCGTCGAGCGGCTTGAAAACCAGCACGCGCGCACGCGAGAGAAGCGGCGCTATGAGCTCGAAGGAAGGATTCTCGGTGGTGGCACCGACCAGCACGATGGTGCCGTCCTCCATGACTGGCAGAAACGAGTCCTGCTGCGCCCGATTGAACCGGTGGATCTCGTCGACAAACAGCAGCGTCCCGCGTCCGATCTCGCGCCGCTCGCTCGCCGCCTCGAACACCTTCTTCAGGTCGCCGACCCCGGAAAAGATGGCCGATATCTGCTCGAAATGCAGGTCGGTCGCGTGCGCGAGGAGCCGCGCGACCGTCGTCTTGCCGGTCCCCGGCGGCCCCCAGAAGATCAGGGAACCGAGGCTGCGAGAATCGAGAAAACGCGTAAGTGCGCCATCCGGCCCCAGCAGGTGCTCCTGGCCGACCACCTCCGCAAGGCTGCCCGGCCGCAGCTTGTCCGCCAACGGGCGCGGCGCGTCTTCTGAAAGTCCCGCTGCCGCGAAGAGGTTGGGCCCCCCGCGTCCCGCGCGCGCTGTCATCCCCATAGCTCGATCGTCGTCTCCTGTCCGCCACGCCTGATGGTGATACGCCAGAGCCGATTGCGTTGACCGGCGATTCGCTCGAGGTCGCGGGTCTTCGCAATCTTGGTATTGTTCACCGCCAGCACGAGATCGCCGCGCTGGAACAAGCTCTGCGCCGGAGAGCCGCTGGCGATGTCCACGATCACCACGCCTTCCGCGGCAGGATCGAGCCGAAGATCGTCCGCGAGCGCCGGCGACAGGTTGGATACCTTGATGCCTTGGAAGGGGGACGGCGAGGCAATGACCAGCTCATCGTGAGGAGTGTCGGGTGGCGTCTCGAGCGCAACAGTCAGAGCGAGCTCCTTGCCTGCACGCATGACCCCGAGTCGGGCACTGCCGCCAATGGGCTTGGTCGCGAAGCGATACTCGAAAGCATTGGAATCCTCGATTCCTTGGCCGTCGATGCTGACGATAAGATCGCTGGATCGCAGGCCCGCCCGCCCGGCTGGACCGGCGGGGGTCACGCTCGCGACCAGCGCGCCCGTCGGGCGCTTGAGGCCGAGGGTCTCGGCGATCTCCGGAGTAACGGCCTGAAGCCGCGCGCCGAGCCAAGGTCGCTTGACGGTGGTTCCGCCGCTTCTCGCGGAGGCAACTACCACTCGAACCATGTTTGCCGGGATGGCAAAACCAATGCCCTGCGAGCCGCCCGAGCGGGAGAAAATGGCGGTATTGATGCCGACCACGCGGCCGGTCATGTCCACGAGCGCACCGCCCGAGTTTCCAGGATTAATCGCGGCATCGGTCTGGATGAAGAACTGATAATCGGTGATGCCCACCTGGGTGCGCGCAACCGCGGACACGATACCGTGGGTCACCGTCTGCCCGACGGCGAATGGATTGCCGATCGCGAGCACGATATCGCCCACCTCCAGGGCGTCGGAATCCGCGAACTCCAACGCGGGAAAGCGCTCGTTGTGCGCCTTGATCCGCAGGATCGCGAGATCGGAGCGAGCATCCTTCAGCACCATCTCCGCCTCGAACTCGCGTTTGTCCGAAAGCGAGACCTTGACTTGGTCGGCCCCTTCGATGACGTGATTGTTGGTGACGACGAGCCCGGACGAGTCGATCAGCACGCCAGAGCCAAGCGAGCGCTGGATCTGCTCCGGAGAGCCGCCGGGCATCCCGAAGAAGCGCCGGAAGATCGGGTCGTCGAAGAGCGGGTTACGCGCGCTCACCGTCTTCGCCGCGTAGACATTGACTACGGCGGGAGCGACGCGCTGCACGATGGGCGCGTAGGACAGACGCACTTCGGCGGGTGAGGACGGCACCCGGCGCTCCTGCGCGAGCGCGCCGGGCAGAGCCGCGCCGGCGATGAGCAGGAGCACGGCCGCAAGCGTCTTGACGCTGGAAATCATGGCGAATCCCGGGTTGATGGATGCCCAGATATACGCGCGCCGCTGCGGCAAATGAAGGGCGCAGGCTTTACAGCGCCGCAAGATCCGGGCGTTGACATCAGACGTTCTACTTCATATCATCAAACATCATGCGCACGACTTTGGATATTGACGACCCTATTCTGCGAGAGGTGAAGACCATTCACGAGCAGGAAGGCCGGTCCATCGGGGCGGTTGTCTCCGAGCTGCTTGCTGAAGCGCTCGCCCGTCGCCGGTCATCGCGCACTCGACCAGCGTTCCGCTGGGTCTCTCGACCGATGAAGGCTCTGGTGGACTTGGGCGATAAGGAAGCCGTCTACGCGGCCCTCGATGCGGACCGGCGGTGAGCTATTCCATCGACGTGAACGTGCTTCTCTACGCGTCGGACCGGTCGCATGAGCGCCACGTCCGCGCTCGGGATTTCGTCGAGTCTTGCGCCGCCGGTCCGGAGGTATTGTGCCTGACTTGGCTTACACTAATGTCATATCTGCGCATCGCGACACATCCGCGCATTTTCTCAGCACCACTGTCGCCGAACGAGGCCCTCGGGAATATCTCCGTGCTCGTCTTTCTACCTCACGTACGTGCCATATCTGAGCTGGACGGCTTCCTGGACGCCTACAAGCACGTGGCGGGCGAGATACCCGTACGCGGGAACCTGGTCCCCGACGCGCATGTCGCTGCAATCCTGTTCCAGCACGGCGTGCGCACTCTTTACTCCAATGACCGCGATTTCAGGAAATTCCATTCGATCGAGCTGCTGGACCCATTCGCCTGACCCTGCCGCTGTCGGCATCACTGGAAAACCGGGGCACTCCCTCGGCAACCAGGCCGTCGACGGTCATTACCGCGCTCGCCGAACCGATTTCAATTCGATGCCGCCATAAATCTCGGCGAGAGGGCATACGCTCGTTACAATCTGATCGACCCCGGTCCGCGCAACCCGGCGGGCGACGTTCGGCCAAGTCCACTCGCAAAGGATCTAGCCCTTACGCCGGGGCCGCACTCTCCGCCTCGGACTTCCCTGTGGTGGGTCCCGAGTCCATTCCCTTGGCGTTGGCGTCGCGATCGACGAGCTCGATCACCGCAACCGGGGCCGAATCGCCGTAACGAAATCCCGCTTTGAGGACACGGGTATAGCCGCCGTTGCGTTCCTTGTAGCGCGGCCCCAGGACCTCGAACAGCTTTTTGACCATCGGAACGCTGCGGATTTGGGCAATGGCCTGACGGCGCGCGTGCAAATCACCGCGCTTGCCGAGCGTCACCAGCTTCTCGACGATGGGGCGGAGGTCCTTCGCCTTCGGCAAGGTCGTTATGATCTGCTCGTGCTTGATCAGGGCCGCGGCCATGTTCGCGAACATGGCACGGCGGTGCTCGGGTTTGCGGTTGAGCTTGCGATGGGCGTTGTGGTGGCGCATTTCAGATATCGGATGCCAGATCACAGATGACAGACGTGAATGTCTGACATCCGATCTCTGACATCTGTCCTCAGTAGTTGTGATCCTCGAAGCGCTTGGCCAGCTCGTCGATGTTGTCGGGAGGCCAGCCCGGCACTTCCATGCCGAGATGCAGCCCCATCTGGGCCAGCACTTCCTTGATCTCGTTGAGCGACTTTCGACCAAAGTTGGGAGTGCGCAGCATCTCGGCTTCGCTCTTCTGAACTAGATCGCCGATATAGACGATGTTGTCGTTCTTGAGGCAGTTGGCCGAGCGCACCGACAGCTCGAGCTCGTCGACTTTTTTGAGGAAGGCCGGATTGAACGGGATTGATTCGTGCGCCAGCTCGGACACCAGCTCCTTGCTGCGCGGCTCCTCGAAGTTCACGAATACATTGAGCTGGTCCTGCAGAATGCGGGCGGCATAGGCCACGGCATCGTCCGGGCTAAGCGCGCCGTTGGTCTCGATCTGCATTGTCAGCTTGTCGTAGTCGAGAATCTGACCCTCACGCGTGTTCTCGACGCGATAGGAGACCTTGCGCACGGGCGAGTAGAGGCTGTCAACCGGAATGAGCCCAATGGGCGCATCCTCGGGCCGGTTCCTCTCGGTGGGAACATAGCCCTTGCCGGTATTCACCGTGAATTCCATGCGGATCTCGGCACCCTCGTCCAGCGTGCACAGAACGAGCTCCGGGTTGAGGACGACGACGTCGCCCACGGTCTGGATGTCGCCGGCCGTTACGGTCCCCGGCCCCTGCTTTTTCACAACCATGCGCTTGGGTCCGTCCGCCTGCATGCGGATGGCGATGTCCTTGATGTTGAGGACGATGTCGGTCACATCCTCGCGCACGCCGGGGATCGACGAGAACTCATGCAAGACGCCGTCGATGTGCACCGACTGCACCGCGGCGCCTTGCAGGGAGGACAGCAGGACGCGGCGCAGCGCGTTTCCCAGCGTCACGCCAAAACCGCGCTCGAGCGGCTCTGCCACCAGGATTGCCTCGCGCTTGGAGTCAGTGCCAGGCATCACCTGCAGCTTGTTCGGGCGTATCAGTTCCTGCCAGTTTTTCTGAATGGTCACGTTGGCACCCATAGCATTGCGCGGCGGGGCAGCGGGCCTACTCTCCCACTCCGCAGCGTGGAAATTTCGGGCAGCGTCGGGCTGTTCCGCAGCCCGTCTGGTGAGAACATCGTCTGTCATACTCTGCGCCTCTTGCGTGGACGGCAGCCGTTATGAGGTATCGGCGTCACGTCGCGGATGGAGGTAATTGTGAAACCGGCCGACTGTAGCGAGCGCAGTGCAGATTCACGACCCGAGCCTGGTCCCGCCACCTCGACCTCCAGGGTGCGCATCCCGTGCTCCTGAGCCTTCTTGGCCGCGTCCTCTGCAGCCACCTGCGCCGCATAGGGCGTCGACTTTCGCGAGCCCTTGAACCCCATGGTGCCGGCCGATGACCATGCGATGGTATTTCCTTGAGCGTCCGTGATAGTGATCATGGTATTATTGAAGGTCGCGTTCACATGCGCGACTCCGGAAGCTATGTTCTTGCGTTCGCGTCGGCGAACGCGGGTGGGTTCTTTCCCCATGCTTCGTCCTCAAAGAGTGCGGCGTTTGCCGCAGGCTCAAAACACTCAGTTACGGTGAAGCAGCCAAGCTGTTGCCGGGTGCACGCGGAATTGGACCACTTACTTCTTCTTGCCTGCGATCGGCTTGGCCGGACCCTTGCGGGTACGTGCATTGGTGTGGGTACGCTGTCCGCGTACGGGCAGTCCTCGACGATGCCGCAACCCTCGGTAACATCCGAGGTCCATCAGGCGCTTGATGTTCATGGCGACGTCGCGCCGCAAGTCGCCCTCCACCATATAATCACGATCGATCACTTCGCGAATCTGCAGGACCTCCTGGTCGGTCAACTGCGACACACGCCGGGCCTCGGGAATCCCGACCTTTTCCATGATTTCGCCCGCCTTCGTCGGCCCAATGCCATGGATGTACTGCAATGCGATCACAACACGCTTGTTGGTAGGTATATTGACACCGGCGATGCGGGCCACTGTCCTGCACTCCTTTTGTCGGCCTGATCAGAATCGGCCTGTCCACAAGGCCCGACCGCAAGCAATAACGCGACACCCTTCCCCGTCCCCCGGGGCCCGGTATCGATCGGCCGTTCGCTTTGGATGCGGGTTATTAATGGATTGCAGTGCGTTTCGTCAACCTTGGCTACGGCATTTTACAACTTACACCTTGGCCGGCGCGGGCCGGCCCGTCCTCGCCCGCTTTTCAAAACCTTTTGGCTGCATGGCCGCAACCACAACGTTCAATTCGTCCTTAAGCTCAACTTTTTCGCCACTATCCGAGCCGACCGCGGCGGAAAGGCAGGCCGGCTTCTTGCGGGGATAGTTTCGGCCGGATCAGCTCGCCGGAACGGCGCTGAGAACCCGGTCGATGGCGGCCGTAACTTCCGCCACAGGGGCCATGCCGTCGATCTCCCGCAGCCTACCCTGCTGCCGGTAAAATGCGATGAGGGGGGCCGTGTGCTCACGATAGGCCCGCAGACGCCGTGCGAGCACGTCTGGATCATCGTCCGAACGCAGCGCAGCGCCCCGTGCCTTGGTCTCGGCTACCCGCTTCTTGATGCGCGGGAGGAGGATGTTCTCGTCGACCTTGAGCTCAATCACGGCATCCAGCTTGAGACGCTTCTCCTTGAGCATCCGCTCCAGCGCATGCGCCTGCGGCACTGTCCGGGGAAAGCCGTCGAGGATGAAGCCGTTGCGCGCGTCCGGCTGATCGATGCGCGCCGAGATGATGGCTACCACGAGGTCGTCCGGCACGAGCTCGCCGCGCGCCATGATGTCCTTCACGCGCAATCCGGTCGGAGTGGCCGCCTTCACGGCGGCGCGCAAGATGTCGCCCGAGGACAACTGCACGACTCCATGCCTCGCCACGATATGCTTGGCTTGAGTCCCTTTGCCGGCCCCAGGGGGGCCGAGCAGTATCAACCTCATCTACGCCGCCCCCGCAGCTTCGAACGCTTGATCAATCCTTCGTACTGATGCGCAAGCAGGTAGCCCTGGATCTGCGCCACAGTATCCATGGTGACGCTCACCACGATCAAAAGCGAAGTCCCCCCGAAATAGAAGGGCACCGAGGCGTACGAGATCAGCATCTCCGGCAGAAGACAAACCACTGCAAGGTATGCTGCGCCGATCACCGTAATGCGCGAAAGCACGTAATCGATGTATTCAGCCGTGCGCTCGCCAGGGCGAATACCGGGAATGAACCCGCCGTGTTTCTTCAGATTGTCGGCGGTTTCAGTCGGGTTGAACACGATTGCCGTATAGAAGAATGCAAAGAATATGATCAGAGCCACATAGAGAATTAGGAACAGCGGACGTCCATGAGCGAGCTGGGTGGTGATCGTGACGAACCACTCCGGTCCCTTCCCCGCGTTGAAGTTCGCGACCGTCGTGGGCAACAGCAGCAAAGAAGACGCAAAGATCGGAGGGATGACGCCCGACGTATTGAGCTTTAGCGGCAGGTGCGAGGATTGACCCTCGAACATGCGATTGCCTACCTGGCGCTTGGGATATTGAATCAGGAGCCTCCGTTGGGCGCGCTCCATGAATACAATGAACGCAATCACCACCACCGCCATCACCAGAACAACCAGGATCAGGCCTGTGGACAGGGCACCCTGACGGCCGAGCTCGAGGGTGCCAGCGAGAGCGGAAGGCAATTGCGCCACGATACCGGAAAGAATGATGAGAGAGATGCCGTTACCGATCCCGCGCGAGGTGATCTGCTCGCCGAGCCACATCAGAAAGATGGTCCCCCCCGTCAAGGTGACCACGGTAGTGATCCGGAAGAACCAGCCCGGATCGCTGACCACGTTACCCGCGCCCTCCAGACCGACAGAGATCCCGTAGGACTGGAACGCAGCAAGCAGCACCGTCAAATACCGCGTGTACTGATTCATCACCTTGCGGCCCTGCTCTCCTTCCTTCTTGAGCTGCTCGAGCGTGGGCGACACCGTTGTCATCAGCTGGATGATGATCGAGGCGGAAATGTAAGGCATGATGTTCAATGCGAAGATCGCCATCCGGTGGATCCCGCCACCGGAGAACATGTTGAACATCCCGAGAATGCCGCCGGCCTGAGAGCGGAAAATCTGGTCCCAGGCGGACGGATCGATCCCCGGCAGCGGAATGTAGGTTCCGAAGCGATAGACAAGCAGCGCACCGACTGTGAACCAGATGCGCTTCTTCAATTCCTCCGCTTTGGCGAGCGCCGAAAAATTGAGGTTGGCCGCAAGTTGTTCTGCTGCAGAGACCATGGTCTTGAGGCTCCGATTGTGCGCCCTCGGGGGATATAGCGATCAATGCCCCTGTTCGCCTGTCCCCGGCTTCGGCGCCAAGATCGTCACTGAGCCGCCGGCCCGCTCCACTGCCGCCACCGCCGACTTGGACGCGCCCCAGACCGAAAATGCCACTTTTGTCTTGATCTCGCCGGAACCGAGCAGCCTTACGCCGTCCTTGGCACGCCGGAGCACTCCGGCTTTTACCAAAGCCCCGGCATCGACCATTGCCGATGCGTCGAGCTTCCCGGTGTCGATTGCGGCCTGCACCCTGTCCAGGTTGACCTCGTTGAGCCTGCGCGCAAATGCCACCTGCCGGAAGCCACGCTTTGGCACCCGGCGGTGCAGAGGCATCTGGCCGCCTTCGAAGCCCTTGACACGGACCCCTGCGCGCGCGGTCTGACCTTTGCCGCCGCGCCCGCCGGTCTTGCCCATGCCCGAGCCGATGCCGCGGCCGATGCGCAGACGCTTCTTGCGCGCCCCCGGTCGATCACATAGCTCGTGGAGCTTCATTGCCCGCTCTCCAAGACCCGGACCAGATGCTTGACCTTGAGCAGCATCCCACGCGTCTCCGGCGTATCGGGCACGTGTGCCACCCGGCCAATGCGATTGAGGCCGAGCCCGATAAGAGTCTCGCGCTGCGAATGGTGCCGGCGTATCGGACTGCCGGTCTGCTCGATCTTGAGCAGCTTGCGGGTTTTGCTCACCTTGCTCTCCTGGCGTCCTGCACCGGTCAATCGGCCGTCTGCTCGGTCTCTCCCGGCTCACGCCGGCGCGCCTGCAACGTAGAGACCTTGATGTTTCGTCGCGACGCTACCGAACGCGGGGAGTCCTGCCGCTTGAGAGCGTCGAACGTCGCCCGCACCATGTTATAGGGGTTGGAGGAGCCGAGCGACTTGGCGACCACGTCCTGCATCCCCAGGGTCTCGAATACTGCGCGCATCGGTCCACCGGCTATGATTCCGGTCCCCGGGGGTGCGGCGCGCAGAAATACGCGGCCGGCGCCATGCCGCCCGGCAACATCATGGTGCAACGTGCGGCCTTCCCGCAACGGCACGCGGATGAGACCACGTTTGGCCGCATCGGTGGCCTTGCGGATCGCTTCCGGCACTTCGCGCGCTTTGCCATGGCCAAATCCGACCCGACCCTTCGCGTCGCCCACTACTACGAGGGCAGCAAAGCCGAACCGGCGTCCGCCCTTGACGACCTTCGCCACTCGATTGATGTGGACGAGCTTGTCGGTGAATTCGCTCTCGCGCTCTTCACGCTCTCTGCGCTCGCGAGGTTCACGTGCCATGTTCTATTCCAATCCGTTCGATCTCGATTTCATGAAAGGCATACAGCAGATCGGGTTTGCTTCGCGATCTTGATGACGAGCCCCCCGGTTCTCTGGTTTGCCCTCGCCTTTCGTTTTTCGTCGTCAGAAATTGAGCCCACCTTCTCGGGCGGCGCTCGCCAGCGCCTTCACACGGCCGTGATACAGATACCCGCCCCGGTCGAACACGACCTCCTTGACTCCCTTGGCGACTGCCCGGTCCGCGATCCGTTTTCCAACCGCCTTGGCAGCCTCGATGTTCGCTCCGGTTTTCAGGCTGCCGCGCGTCTCCTTCTCGATCGAGGACGCCGAAGCCACGGTCTCGCCCTTGGCGTCATCGATCACCTGCGCGTAGATATGCTTTGACGAACGAAAAACGGACAGCCGCAGGCGATTGCCTGCCGCGCGACGCACGTTGCGGCGCACCTTTGCGGTTCGCCGTTGGGTCCGATCCGCGACTGTCGCCATCGCATGCTCCCCTTACTTCTTCTTGCCTTCCTTGCGGAATACATATTCGCCGGCGTATTTCACGCCTTTGCCCTTGTAGGGCTCCGGTTTGCGAAACGCGCGGATTTGCGCCGCGACGTGCCCCACCTTCTGGCCGTCGATGCCGCTGACGACGACCTCGGTCGGCCGCGGCGTCGCGATGGTGATGCCCTCCGGAATGGGGAATACGATATCGTGGCTGTAACCGAGCTGGACCTGCAGGTTCTTGCCCTGCACCGCCGCACGGTAGCCAACGCCGGTGATCTCGAGCCGCTGCTCAAACCCGCTGGTCACTCCGGTGATCACATTGGCCAACAGCGAGCGATACGTGCCCCACATCGCACGCGCACGTTTGGTGTCGACGACGGGATTCACCCTGATCTCGCTCCCTTCCACCTTGGCGGCAACGTCGTCGTGCAAGGTCACGGCGAGCGTGCCCTTCGGGCCCTTCACTTTGATCGCCTGTCCCTCCACGCTGGCAGTAACGCCCGAAGGGATTGCAACCGGCTTCTTTCCGACACGGGACATGCGCGCTAATGCCTCAAAATACCGTACACAGAATCTCTCCCCCGACATTCTTGTCGCGGGCATCGTGGTCGGCCATTACCCCCTTGGGCGTGGAAAGGATCGCAACGCCCAAGCCGTTGTTCACCCGGGGCAGCGCCTTTACCGACGCATAGACGCGCCGGCCGGGCTTTGATACCCGGGATATCTCCCGTATGACCGGCTCTCCATCGAAATATTTGAGCTCGATCTCCAGCTCCTTGCGGCCATTGGAGTGCTCTACAGACGCATAGCCGCGAATGAACCCTTCGGTCTTCAGCACGTCGAGCACGCTCAAGCGCAGCCGGGATGCCGGAGTTGAGACTTTCGACTTATTCCGCATCTGCGCGTTGTGAATACGCGCAATCATGTCCCCCAACGGATCGTTCATCGCCATTGCTCGATCCTCCTACCAGCTCGACTTCACGAGACCGGGAATCAGCCCCCTGGAACCCAGCTCCCGCAAAGCAATGCGCGACAGCTTGTGCTTGCGGTAGAACCCGCGTGGGCGGCCGGTCACCTCGCAGCGATTGCGCACTCGCGTCGCCGAGGAGTTGCGAGGCATCTCAGCGAGCTTGAGCGTCGCCGCAAACCGCTCCTCCATGGGCTTGCTCTTGTCGCGCGCAATGGCTTTGAGGCGTGAACGGCGGCCCGCGTGTCTTTTGCTGAGCCGCTGCCGCCTTCTGTTCTTTTCAATCGCGCTGGTCTTGGCCATCAAATTCTCCTGGATTTCCGCATTCCGGCCGGGGGCCTCACTGCCGGAACGGGAAGTTGAACGCGGTGAGCAAGGCGCGCGCCTCGTTGTCCGACTTGGCACTGGTACAAACCGTAACATCCATTCCCCAGATGTCGGCGGCCTTGTCGTAATCGATCTCGGGAAAGATGATGTGCTCCTTTATCCCCAGGCTGAAGTTGCCGCCTCCGTCGAAGCTCTTGGGCGAGAGACCGCGAAAGTCCCGCACGCGCGGCAAGGCCACGTTGATCAGCCGGTCCATGAACTCGTACATGCGCGCCTTGCGCAACGTCACCTTGCAGCCGATAGGTTGGCCGTCGCGCACCTTGAACGTGGCAATCGACTTCCTCGCCTTGGTGATCACGGCCTTCTGCCCGGCAATCAACCCGAGATCGCTGGCGGCGGCCTCGACCTTCTTGCGATCGGTGACGCCCTCGCCGATGCCCATGTTGATCACGATCTTCTCGACCACGGGCACTTGCATCGGGTTCTTATAGCCGAACTGCTCGGCGAGCCGCTTGCGCACAACCTCCTCGAACAGGACCTTGAGCCGAGGCGTCACGCGTTCCTCGGGCTGTTGCGGCTTGGGAGCCTTGTCCGCGGCGGGTTTCGTGGCGCCGCGGTCAGGCTTCGGAGCGGCCGCGGCCTGTTTCGGCTTTTCCGCCTTGTCCGGGCCTGGAGATTTGTCCGTCTTGCCTGCTTTTGGCTTGGCGGTTTTCGCCTTGGGCTTTTCGTCAGCCATCAACTTCCACTCCCGAACGCTTTGCAAAGCGCACCTTTCGGCGCTGATCGCCTTCGCCAATGAACCGGAATCCGATGCGGGTAGGCTTGCCGTCCTTTGGATCGGCGAGCGCGATGTTGGACAGATGAACGGTCGCCTCCTTGGAGACGATTCCACCCTGCTCCCGCGCGCTCTGCTTTTGGTGGCGCTTGACCATGTTGACGCCGCGCACCAGGGCGCGTCCGTCCTGTGGACGGACCTCGATGACCTCCCCGGTGCGTCCCTTGTCCCGCCCCGTCAACACCACCACCTTGTCCCCCTTGCGGATTCTCGCGGACATCACAGCACCTCGGGGGCAAGCGAGATGATTTTCATGTGATTCTTGGCACGCAGCTCGCGCGGAACCGGCCCAAATATGCGCGTGCCGACCGGCTCCATCTGCGGATTGATCAGCACCGCGGCGTTCCGATCGAACCGGATCACCGATCCGTCCGGCCGTTTGATATCCTTGGCGATGCGTACCACCACCGCCTTCATCACCTCGCCCTTTTTCACGCGCCCGCGCGGGATGGCCTCCTTCACCGAAACAACGATGACATCGCCAATGGTGGCGTATTTGCGTTTCGAGCCGCCCAGCACCTTGATACACATGACACGGCGGGCGCCGGAATTGTCAGCGACGTCGAGGTTGCTCTGCATCTGAATCATGACGCTACCCTCATCCGTTTCCCGGCGCGTGCTGCCGTCATCCGACTTTCTTCTTTTCGCTCTGTATCACTTCCCAGCGCTTGAGCCGCGAGAGCGGCCGGCGCTCCTCGATCCAGACGACGTCGCCCACATGATGCTCGTTGCGTTCGTCATGGGCGTAGTACTTCTTGGCGCGTCGCACGGTCTTCTTCATGACGGGATGGGTGAACCGGCGCTCGACCCGCACGACGACGGTCTTGTCCTGCTTGTCGCTGACCACAACTCCCTGCAAAGTCCGCTTCGGCATTGCTGTTACTCCGGCCTTGCCTTTGCCGCGCCGCTGCCCGGCTCCGGCGCCCGCTTCTGCGTGGCGATGGTCCTGATCCGAGCAATATCGCGGCGCACCTGGCGGACCCGCGCGGTGTTCTCCAGCTGCCCGGTTGCACGCTGGAAGCGCAGATTAAATTGCTCCTTCTTGAGCTTGAGGAGCTCGTCATCGAGCTGATCGACGGTCATCGCGCGAAGGTCGCCGGCTTTCATTGCTGTGCTCTCCGACTACTCGGCAATCCGCTCGATGAAACGCGTCTTGATCGGCAGCTTTGCTGCCGCCAGCCCGAGCGCTTCGCGCGCCAGCGCCTGCGGCACGCCGTCGATCTCGAACAGGATGCGGCCCGGCTTCACACGTGCCACCCAGAATTCGGGGGCTCCCTTGCCGGAGCCCATGCGCACTTCCAGCGGCTTTTTCGATACCGGCACATCCGGATAGATCCGGATCCATACCCGTCCGGCGCGCTTCATGTGGCGCGTAAGCGCGCGTCGCGCTGCCTCGATCTGGCGCGCGGTGACACGCTCGGGCTCGAGCGCCTTGAGGCCGAAATGTCCGAAGGCGAGCTCGACCCCGGAGGTCGCAACCCCCTTGATGCGGCCCTTGTGCGCCTTGCGGAACTTGGTGCGCATCGGTTGCAGCATGGCTTTGCGCCTTCTCTATTGCGATTGCACCGGCCGTTCAGGAGGCATCCCGGCGCGGCCTGCCGACATCGCCTTCGGCGAGCTTCTTGTCCTGCGCCATCGGGTCGTGCTCCATGATCTCGCCCTTGAAAATCCATACCTTGACACCGCAGGTACCGTAGGTCGTGAACGCGGTTGCGAACCCGTAATCCACATCGGCGCGCAACGTGTGCAGCGGGACGCGCCCTTCGCGATACCACTCCATGCGGGCGATCTCCGCCCCGCCCAGCCGGCCGGAGCAGTTGATCCGAATTCCGCCGGCACCGAGCCGCATCGCCGACTGGACGGCGCGCTTCATGGCCCGCCGGAAAGCGACCCGCCGTTCCAGCTGCTGCGCAATCGATTCCGCAACCAGCTGAGCATCCAGCTCCGGTTTCCTGATCTCGACAATATTGATCACCACGTCGGATTTGGTGAGGTTGGCGACCTTTCTGCGCAGCTTCTCGATATCGGCGCCCTTCTTGCCGATCACCACGCCTGGCCGGGCGGACTGTACCGTGACGCGGCACTTCTTGTGCGGCCGCTCGATCACGATCTTCGATACTGCCGCCTGCTTGAGGTCCTTCATCAGCTCATCGCGGATCTTCATGTCCTCATGCAGCAGCTGTCCGTATTCGCTCTTGCCCGAGTACCAGCGCGAGTCCCAGGTGCGGTTTATGCCGAGCCGCAACCCGACTGGATTAACCTTTTGACCCATGCGTGCGCTCCTTTATGAGGCCTCGGCCGCTGTTGTCGCCGGCAGCCTCTCGCGCACGACGATGGTGAGATTGGCGAACGGTTTCAGGATCCGCCCCATGCGGCCGCGGCCACGAGGATGAAACCGTTTAATGACGAGCGCCTTGCCCACATGCGCTTGAGCGACAACAAGCTCATCCACATCCAGATCATGATTGTTCTCGGCATTCGCGATCGCGGACTCCAGGCACTTGCGAACGTCCCGCGCCATGCGCTTGCGCGAAAACTCGAGATCGGCGAGCGCAACAGACACCTTCTTGCCGCGAATGAGCTGCGCCAGCAGATTGAGCTTCTGCGGGCTTACCCTGAGCATGCGGGCGACCGCTTTGGCCTCGTTGTCCGCGAGCGCACGCTCGCGCGTCTTCTTGCTCATGCGCCGATCTCCAACCCTCAACTCCCGCCACCGCTGGCCGGCGCAGATGTCGCGCTCGGCGCGGCAGCAGCCGCGCCCGGAGCCGCAGGACCTGATGAGCGTTTTGCCTTGCGATCCGACGAGTGCCCGTAAAAGGTGCGGGTGGGCGAGAATTCCCCGAACTTGTGCCCAACCATTTCCTCGGTCACCAGGACCGGAATGTGCTTTTGCCCGTTGTACACCCCGAATGTCAGGCCGACGAATTGCGGCAGAATGGTCGAGCGACGACTCCAGATACGGATCATCTCGTGACGACCGGATGCACGCGAGGCTTCCGCTTTCTTCAGCAGATAGCCATCGACAAACGGACCTTTCCAAACAGATCGTGCCATGGTGCCCAGCTCATCTCCTACTTCTTGCGCGCATGACGGCTCGCGATGATGAATTTGGTCGTGGACTTGTTCTTGCGTGTCTTTTTTCCCTTGGTCGGGAAACCCCATGGGGTGACGGGGTGCCGGCCGCCCGAGGTGCGGCCCTCGCCGCCGCCGTGAGGGTGATCGATCGGATTCATCGATACGCCACGGTTGTGCGGCATGCGCCCCATCCACCGCGTGCGGCCGGCCTTGCCGATCGAGATATTCATGTTGTCGGGGTTGGAAACCGCGCCGATGGTCGCCATGCACCGGCCATGCACACGCCGCTGCTCGGCTGAATTGAGGCGCAATGCCACGTAGTCGCCGTCGCGTCCGACTATTTGCGCATAGGTGCCGGCCGAGCGCGCGATCTGTCCGCCTTTGCCGATCTTGATCTCCACGTTGTGAACGATGGTCCCGATCGGGATGTTGCCCGCCGGCATCGCATTTCCCGGTTTAACGTCGACGTGCTCGCCGGCTATGACCGAGTCACCCGGCGATAACCGCTGCGGCGCCAGGATGTAGGCAAGCTCCCCGTCCTGATACTTGATCAGTGCGATGAAAGCGGTCCGATTTGGATCGTACTCGATCCGCTCGACAGTTGCCGGCACATCGAGCTTGCGCCGCTTGAAATCAATGGTGCGATACGCCTTTTTGTGTCCCCCACCGCGAAAGCGCACGGTGACGCGGCCTCTGTTGTTGCGCCCACCGCTCGAATTCTTGCCTTCGGTCAGGGTCTTGATCGGCGCGCCGCGGTAGAGCGCACTCCGATCGACCAGAACGAGCTGACGCTGGCTCGGCGTGACGGGGTTGTAGGACTTTAGTGCCATGGCGCGGTTTCCGTCACAGACCAGTGGTCACATCGATTCGATGGCCCTCTTCCAGGGTCACGATGGCGCGCTTCGATGCCGATTGCTCTCCGACCTTTCCCCTGAACGCCTTGAGCTTGCCTTTGCGAACGTGGGTATTGACGCGTTTGACCTTCACATCAAAGAGCTTCTCTACCGCTTCCTTGATCTGCGGCTTGGTAGCGTGGCTCGGCACTCTGAACATCACCTGGTTGTGGTCCGACGCAATGGTCGCCTTCTCGGTAATCACCGGCGAAAGGATCAGATCGTAGTAGCGGGGATCTGTGGTGCTCATTTGAGCCGCGCCTCCAGCGCCTGCAGCGCCGCCCTGGTCAGCACCAGGGTGCGACAGCGCAAAACGTCGTAGACATTGATGCCTTGCACCGGCAGCACGTCGATATCGCGAATGTTACGAACAGCCAGAGCAAAATTCGGATCGACCGAAGCCCCGTCGATGATGAGGGCGCTCGCGAGCCCGAGCTTTTTCAAGCTCGCGTGCAGAGCCTTGGTCTTGCCCTCCTTGAGGTTGGCCTGATCGATCACGACAATCCCGCCGTCGGTCGCTTTGGCGGATAGTGCATGTCGCAGCGCGAGTGCCCTCACCTTCTTGGGAAGACCAATGGCATGGCTTCGCGGTGTTGGACCGAAGGCGCGCCCCCCACCACGGAACAGGTTGACCTTTGCAGGACCGTGACGCGCGGAACCGGTACCCTTCTGCCGGTACATCTTCTTGCCGGTTCGATTGATCTCGCTGCGGTTCTTTACATCGTGCGTGCCACGCTGCCGATTGGCCAGCTGCCAGCGAACGCAGCGATGAAGGATGTCGGGCCGCGGGGTGAGCCCGAAGATAGCGTCGGGCACATCGACCGTACCTGCCGGCGAGCCGTCCAGCGTTGTTACATTGAGCTCCATCTCAGGCGCCTTCCTTCTCCGCCGCGCCGCTGCCCTCTTGCAGCTGCTCGGTGAGGACTGTCCCCTCGGTTTGAGGAAGTCGGAACTTGCCGGGCTTGGGCAGATCCGCTGGCAGTCTCTTTTTCACTGCGTCGCGCAGCGTGATCCAGCCACCCTTGTGTCCCGGCACTGCGCCTTCGACGAGGATGAGACCGCGCTCGACGTCCGTTTGCACCACCTTGAGGTTCAGCGTGGTGACCCGCTCGACACCGAGATGGCCGGCCATCTTCTTGTTCTTGAAGGTCTTGCCGGGATCCTGGCGCCCTCCGGTCGATCCATGCGAGCGATGGGAGATGGAAACGCCGTGAGACGCACGCAGTCCGCCGAAGTTCCACCGCTTCATCGGACCTGCAAACCCCTTGCCGATCGAGACCCCCGTCACGTCGACAAATTGGCCGACCAGGAAATGGTCGGCGGTAATCTCTGCTCCGATCGGGATGAGATCGCCCTCCTCCACGCGGAATTCCGCAAGCTTGCGCTTCGGCTCGACACTGGCGCGAGCGAAATGGCCGCGCTGCGCCTTGTCGATGCGGTTGAGCTTGCGGCTGCCGGCTCCAAGCTGCAGCGCGACATAGCCGTCCTTGTCCTTGCTGCGGTGGCCCACAACCTGGCAGTTGGCGAGGCGCAGCACCGTCACCGGGACGTGCTCGCCGGCATCGGTAAAGACCCGAGTCATCCCGACCTTCTGCGCGATTACCCCGGAACGCATGCGGCTTGTCCTATGCTGATCCTGTGCTCGTTCGCCTAGAGCTTGATCTCGACATCCACGCCGGCTGCAAGGTCGAGCTTCATGAGCGCATCCACCGTTTGCGGAGTGGGATCGACAATGTCCAGAAGACGCTTGTGCGTGCGCATCTCGAACTGTTCGCGGCTTTTCTTGTCCACATGCGGTGAACGATTAACCGTGAACTTCTCGATCCTCGTCGGCAGGGGTATCGGACCGCGCACCTGCGCGCCGGTGCGCTTGGCGGTCGCAACGATCTCGCGCGTCGAAGCATCGAGGATCCGATGGTCGAACGCCTTGAGCCGGATACGGATATTTTGGCCGTTCATGTTTGCTCCGGTTGCAGGGGCTGGCGGTTCTCGCGGTCCGATCCGTCCTGCGGCGTCCGTCCTCGTCGGCTGTTATTCGGTGATGCTGACAACCACGCCTGCGCCGACGGTCTTGCCGCCTTCGCGGATGGCGAAGCGTTGCTTCTCTTCCATGGCTATGGGCGTGATCAACTCGACATCCATTGCGGCATTATCGCCCGGCATGATCATCTCCGTGCCTGCCGGCAAGGTGACCTGCCCGGTCACGTCGGTGGTGCGGAAATAAAACTGGGGGCGATAATTGTTGAAGAATGGCGTGTGGCGGCCACCTTCCTCCTTGGTGAGGATATACGCCTCCGCCTTGAACTTCTTATGCGGCTTCACCGAGCCCGGCTTGCACAGAACCTGCCCGCGCTCCACCGCATCCTTGTCGATGCCGCGCAGCAGGCAGCCGACGTTGTCGCCCGCCACTCCCTCGTCCAGGAGCTTGCGGAACATCTCGACTCCGGTGACAACCGACTTCTGCGTGTCGCGCAGCCCGACAATCTCCACCTCCTCGCCTACCTTGATCTTGCCGCGCTCGATACGCCCGGTGACCACGGTGCCGCGGCCGGAAATGGAGAACACGTCCTCGATCGGCATCAGGAAGGGCTGATCGATCGGGCGCTCTGGCAGCGGCACGCAGGTATCGAGCGCTTCATAGAGCTTGAGGATCGCTTGGTCCGCGAATTCGCCCTTCTCGCCGTTGAGAGCCTTGATGGCCGCGCCGCGAATCACCGGCGCCTTGTCTCCGGGGAACTGGTACTTGGTCAAAAGCTCGCGCACCTCGAGCTCGACCAGGTCCAGAAGCTCCGGGTCGTCCACCACGTCGACCTTGTTGAGGAAAACCACGATATACGGAACGCCAACCTGGCGGGCGAGCAGGATGTGCTCGCGTGTCTGCGGCATCGGTCCATCCGCCGCCGAGACCACCAGGATCGCGCCGTCCATCTGCGCTGCGCCGGTGATCATGTTCTTCACGTAGTCGGCGTGGCCGGGGCAGTCGACGTGTGCATAGTGCCGCTTTTCAGTGGCGTACTCGACGTGACTTGTCGCGATGGTCAAGATCTTGGTCGAATCGCGCCGGCCCTGCGATTCCGATGCCTTGGCGACCTGGTCATAGCTGACGAAGTTGGGCGTCCAACCCTTGTCCGCCGAAACCTTGGTCATCGCCGCGGTAAGCGTGGTCTTGCCATGGTCCACGTGACCGATGGTCCCCACGTTGCAATGCGGCTTGTTACGTTCGAATTTCTGCTTGGCCATCGGACTCTCCGTTTCGGTCCTCTTGTGAGCTCCGCGTGTCGAATATCAGGCGAACTTGGCCTGGATCTCGGCGGCAACCGCCGAGGGAACCTGTTCATAGTGGTCGAATTGCATGGTGAAAGTGGCGCGGCCCTGAGACATGGAGCGCAGATTGCTCACGTAGCCGAACATGTTCGCGAGCGGCACCATGGCATTGATCACGTTGGCGTTGCCGCGCATGTCCTGCCCCTGTATGTGCCCACGCCGTGAGTTGAGATCGCCGATTACCGAGCCGGTGTAATCCTCCGGAGTTACCACCTCGACTTTCATGATCGGCTCGAGCAGCACCGGCGAGCCCTTTTGCAGCGCTTCGCGCAAGGCAGCCCGGGCGCAGATCTCGAACGCGAGCGCCGAGGAATCGACGTCGTGATAAGCGCCATCGACCAGGCTGACCTTGAGGTCGACCACCGGAAAGCCCGCCAGCACGCCTGAGCCCAGCACCGATTGCAGACCCTTCTCGACGCCTGGGATGTATTCCTTGGGCACCGTTCCGCCGACGACGTCGTTCTCGAACTCGAAGCCGGCCGCCGGTGGCGACGGCTCGGCAATGATCTTCACCCGGGCGAACTGACCGGCGCCTCCGGTTTGCTTCTTGTGCGTATGGTCGACGGTGACCGGCTTGGTGATCTTCTCGCGGTAGGCAACCTGCGGCGCACCGATATTGGCCTCCACCTTGTAGGTGCGCTTGAGAATATCGACCTTGATATCGAGATGAAGCTCTCCCATGCCCTTGATGATCGTCTGACCGGATTCCTGGTCGGTTGCCACGCGAAATGAGGGATCCTCCGCAACCAGCTTGGCAAGTGCAACGCCGAGCTTCTCCTGATCCGCCTTGGACTTTGGCTCGATGGCAATCTCGATCACCGGGTCGGGGAATTCCATCTTCTCCAGAATGACCGGATTTTGCGCATCGCACAGCGTATCCCCGGTGCGCACGTCCCTGAGGCCGGCGAGCGCCACGATATCTCCGGCGAAAGCCTCCTTGATGTCCTCGCGATTGTTCGCATGCATCAGGAGCATCCGGCCGATGCGTTCCCGACGCTCTTTGGTGGAATTGAGCACCCCGGTGCCGCTTTCGAGGCGGCCGGAGTAGATACGCGAAAACGTAATCGTCCCGACGAACGGGTCATCCATGATCTTGAACGCAAGCATCGCCAGCGGCTCGGTATCGGACGGCCTGCGGACGATCTCGTTTCCTTTGGGGTCCACGCCCTTGATCGGCGGCACGTCGAGGGGCGAGGGCAGATAATCGACCACGGCATCGAGGAGCGGCTGCACGCCCTTGTTCTTGAAGGCCGAGCCGGCGAGCACCGGAAAGAATGCACCCACAAGAACGCCCTTGCGGATCAGTCGCTTGAGCGTCGCCTCGTCCGGCTCCCTGCCTTCCAGATAAGCGGTCATGGCCTCGTCATCGAGCTCGACCGCCGCCTCGATCATCTTCTCGCGATATTCCTTGGCCTGGTCGAGCAACTCGGCGGGAATGTCGATGTCGTGATAATTCGCGCCAAGCGACTCGTCGTTCCACACGACACCCTTCATGCGTACGAGGTCGATGATTCCCTTGAACTGCTGCTCGGCGCCGATCGGGAGCTGGATGGCAACGGGCTTGGCGCCGAGGCGATCGACGATATCCTTCAGGCACTGAAAGAAATCCGCTCCGACCTTGTCCATCTTGTTACAGAAAACAATGCGTGGGACGTTGTATTTGTCTCCCTGGCGCCAGACGGTCTCGGTTTGTGGCTCTACACCCTGGTTGCTGTCGAGCACGCAAACCGCGCCATCGAGCACACGCAGGCTGCGCTCCACTTCGATGGTGAAGTCGACATGGCCGGGAGTGTCGATGATGTTGAGCCGTTTTTTGTTCCAGAAGGCAGTCGTTGCCGCCGAAGTGATGGTGATGCCGCGCTCCTGCTCCTGCTCCATCCAATCCATGGTGGCGGCGCCCTCGTGCACCTCCCCGATCTTATGGCTCTTGCCGGTATAGTAGAGGATCCGCTCGGTCGTGGTCGTCTTGCCGGCATCTATGTGGGCCATGATGCCGAAGTTACGGTAGTCCTCAATGGGATGGCTGCGGGGCATGCGAGTCTATTTCCTCGATCTCGATCTCGACCCTCACCAGCGGTAATGCGAAAATGCCCGATTGGCCTCCGCCATGCGGTGTGTGTCCTCGCGCTTCTTCACCGCACTCCCGCGGCTGTTGGAGGCGTCGAGCAATTCAGCCGAAAGTCGCTCGGTCATGGTCTTTTCATTGCGATCCCGCGCCGCCGAGATGATCCAGCGAATGCCCAGCGCCTGCCGCCGGGTCGAGCGCACCTCTACCGGCACCTGATACGTCGCTCCCCCAACCCGGCGGGAGCGAACTTCAATCGAAGGCATCACGTTCTCCAGCGCTTGCTCGAAAACGGAGATCGGGTTCTGCTTCGTCTTCCCCTCGATGAGATCAAACGCACCGTAGACGATCGTCTCTGCCACCGACTTCTTGCCGGCACGCATGATCGAATTCATGAATTTGGAGACTACCTCGTTCCCGTATTTGGGGTCCGGGTTTATCTCGCGTTTCTCGGCGCTATGGCGGCGGGACATTGGATCGACCTTGGTGAGGTTTATGCGCTTGCGGATCCGATAGTTACTTCGGCCGTTTTGCTCCGTATTTCGAGCGCCGCTGCTTTCGGTTCTTGACGCCCTGGGTATCGAGCACGCCGCGCAGGATATGGTAGCGCACTCCCGGCAGATCTTTCACGCGACCGCCTCGGATCATCACGACCGAGTGCTCCTGCAGGTTATGGCCTTCGCCGGGGATGTAGCCGATGACCTCGAACCCATTCGTCAGCCGGACCTTGGCCACCTTCCGCAGTGCCGAATTGGGCTTCTTGGGCGTGGTGGTATAGACGCGGGTGCACACGCCGCGTCGCTGCGGACACTGCTGGAGCGCAGGCACCTTCTTCTTTGCATGCTGCATCACACGCGGCTTACGAATGAGCTGGTTGATCGTCGGCATCTTCTTCTCTGCTCTGGCTCCTTGAGGCCGTCACTCTCAATCTTCCAACACGCAAAACGGAAGAGCGCCTTGCGCGCGGATGCGTTCGGCGCTCGCCCGTCACATTGGACCGCTCCCGCGACGCGGGGCGGTCATGCCTTTCGATCTGACGTTGCGTCAGAGGCAGCGTCTGAGCTTCAATTCTCGAGGCTCATGGAGGCCCGGCGGCGCTTGAGAAATGCAGGTATTCTCAAAGCGTTAGCGCCTCAGGCATGCCGTTCCGAGCAAGCGAAGCTCACCGCCTGCCGAAAAGTGGGCGCTATGTATCGGCGACCTCGGGCGAAGTCAAGACAACGGCGCCAAAATCCGGACTTTGCGACCGGCTCGGCAGTCGTTTACGCGGCGTGCTTTGCCAGGCGGGCGACCTCGCGCTGGATCAGATTGCAGTAAACGCCCTTGCGACCAACCAGTACCTGCGGCGGCCCGTCTTCACAGACCTGTCCTGCCTGGAGCACCACGATCCGATCGAAGCTGCGCAGACTCGACAGCCTATGAGCGATCGCAATAACGGTGCGACCGCCCATCAACCGGTCCAAAGCTTCGCGCACGGCTTCCTCCGATTCGCTGTCCAGGGCGGACGTTGCCTCATCCAGCAACAGGATAGGTGCGTTCTTGAGGAAAGCGCGAGCAATGCCGAGGCGCTGGCGCTGGCCGGGGGAAAGCTTGAGGCCTCGATCGCCGACAACAGTCGCAAGCCCGTCGGGCAGATTTTCGATAAATCCGGCACAATTTGCCGCGGCAATCGCCTCGGACACTTCGGCATCCGACGCCCCGGGGCGCCCATAGCGGATGTTTTCGAGGATCGAGCGGTGAAACAGCGATGTATCCTGCGGGACCACGGCGATTGCTGCCCGCAAGCTCTCCTGCGCTACTTCCGCTATGTTCTCGCCGCCAATGACAATACGGCCACGCTGCAGATCGTAAAACCGCTGCAGCAAGAGAAAGAGCGTGGACTTGCCACAGCCGGACGGCCCGACCAGGCCTACGCGCTGTCCGGCGTCGACGTGCAGGCTGAAATCCGTGAAGACTCGCCTGCCGTCCGGGTAGGTGAACGACACGTCGTGGAAAGCGACACCGGTGCCGGCGGGTACCAACGGCCTTGCCTGCGGCCGGTCTCGCAGCCGGTGCGGCACAAGCAGCGTGGAAAGCGCCTCAGAAAGCCGCGCCACGTGCTGCGTCACGTCCACAAGCGCTACTGCCAAATCTCGGGTCGCGTGCAGGATAGAAAGACCGAGGGTGCAAACCAGGATTACGTCGCCTGACGTGCCTATGCCGCTCTGCCAGAGCACCAGCGCCCAGGCCAACAGCGCAATCGTGAGCACGACCGTCACCGCCGCGTGCAGCAGCCTCAGCTTCTCGAGATATCTGAGGCTGCGCCGTCGCGCGGCCATTTCCCTCGCGATGGTGCTGTCGATGCGGCCGTGCTCGCGCCCCAATCCGCAAAATGACCAGACCAGAGAAATGTTCGAGATGATATCGACCATCTCGCCGTCGACGGCGGCGGCCTTATCGGCAAAATCGTGGTGCAGCGGCCTGCCGGCAGCAGCCAGGCGAAAGAGCATGATCACCAAGATGCCGGCGAGCACGGTCAACGCACCTGCCATCGCCAGGCTCACGCTCGCGATGAAAATGATGGCCACTACCGTGGCCGCGCACGGGGGCATGACATTCCAGACGAACATGTTCTCGAGCGTAAAGACCGCATTCGAAGTCGCGGTGATACGACTGGTCAAAGTCCCCGGCATGCGGTCGGTAAAGAAGCTTGGGGCATGGCTGGTTAGATGCCGGAACAGATCCCGCCGCAGATCCCCCGTCACCCCCACAAAGGCCGAGCTGGCGATCCAGCTCGCCACCCGCCAGAGCAGGTTATCCGCTGCAATGAGAGCGACCAGGATGACGAAGGCTGCCCAGACGTAAGCAGCGGCGGTCGGCCCACCTGGTCCCTTGCTCAATGCATCGACCAGAAGCTTGATGCCGTATTGGGCTCCGACCGAGCAGGTCACGGCGGCGGCGACCGCCCCGACAATGGTTGCATGCGCGAACGGCCGTGCCACGACGTAGCGACCCAGAAAGGCCAGCGGGCGGGCAGCGAACCGACATAGATCTTTCATTCGGATGACAGCTCCCCGAGACAGCAGTGCACACCACCCAACGCACGAGGAGGGGGAGGGTTTCAAAGGAACTCGGGATTGTGCCGGAGCTCTCAGCCGAAAGACGGGTTCCGGAAGGTACATTCGCCATTAGGCGCACCTGGGTACGGCGGGAACCCGCAGCAGGCCTGCGGGCACTCAATCAAAAGCGCGCGAGGCGAAGCCAACTGGCCACCCTGGCCGGGGGCTAGTGGCAGCGCGACGCTTGCGGTCGGGTCTCCGGCAGCAACCAGATCGCTGCGGAGCCGCAAAGGGCAATTGACGCGAGGCCCAGGAAGGCGGTGCTGCTGCCAAAATGATCAACGGCGTAGCCTGCAAGTGTCGTACTCAGCGCTGCGCCAATCCCGACCGCGCTTCCTACGATGCCGAGCCCGAGGTTGAATCGGCCGGTGCCCCGCATGATGTCGGAAACGATGAGCGGAATGGCAACTCCAAGGATTGCGGCCGATATACCGTCAAGCGCTTGCACGGTGACGATCAGGTATGGGCTGCCCAGCACTGCAAAGGACACCCCGCGAGCCGTCACCGCTGCAAAACACAGGTACAGTAAGGGACGCCTTCCCCAGGAGTCTGCAAGCCGTCCGACGAGGGGAGCAAACCCGGCCACCACGAGCTGTGGTACGACAATACAGGCTCCGATCCAGGTGGAGGCCCATTGGCTCGATCGCATTGTCAACAAGCTGCCCATGAGCGGCAGCATGGCGGCATTCGCCAGCTGGAACAGCAAAACGCAGCCCGCGAAGAGGAGCAGACGCCGGTTTCTCAGAATGGCGATCATTCGCGGCCGATGCTCGATCAGATTCGGATCAGGTTTGACGGCGGTAAGGTCGTTGGGACGAATGCAGGCAAGTGCGACAATAGCCGGAGCGACCAGCAGCGCAGTCAAGAAGAAGACCGCCTGATTGGATACGAGCAGCCCGCATAGGCCCATTCCCGCCGCAGCAACGCCATTGCCGACCGAGGCAAAGCGCGCATTGCGGCCGAGCCGAGCGCCGAGCGCAGCATGGCCGACAAGCCCGAGGCTGATGGCTGCAACTATGGGTCCGATGACGCAGCTCGCTGCCGCATGCAGGATCCGCGAAGCAAAGACCACCGGGAAGACCGGCCAAATCGCAATGGCAAGGGCGCTCAGGCAAATCGCCGCGACCGCAAGGCCGCCGAGGAGGCGCGCGGATCGCGCCGCATCCACCAGCGCACCGCCGGGCATCTGGCCGGCCAGGGCGACCAATCCTCCAGCGGTAAGCACGAGGCCGATATCGAACTGGGTCCATGCATGAGCGGTAAGATAGATCGCCACGAACGGACCAAAGCCCGTCTGAATGTCCGCGAGAAAGAAGTTGAACCAGTCGAGACTGCGAGCGCTCGCTTCCGATCCTGGGCACCGGGCCGCAGGCAAGGTTCGCCGTGGCGCCAGGACGGGCGCAACAAACCGTTCGGCGCAGCGGTCGAGCCGACCGCCGCCAAATTCAAGCGATAGCGTAGACAGCCCACCATCTCCGGCACCGCAGGGGTAACGGCGTCGGTGTTTGGCCGCGTTGCCCCGCGCAACCGGCCTCCCCTCGTCATCCAAGTCAGACCATCGACGCGAGTTGCGTGATGGAGAGACCACCTCGATACCTGCGAGGAGTGATCTGCCAAAGACGGCAAATTTGAGAAAAATCCCCAAGTTCCAGCTATGGAACTTTACGTGCCGGTTAAGGTTCCTTTGGAAACTCTTACTCGCGCAACACCATTACGAACGCCAGCCGTGCGCGAGCGTGCGGCTCTCCGTAAGGCGGGCACTTCAGCTGCGATCGAGGATGCCGGCGATCGCCTTCACCTGATTGCGCGCGTAGATGGGCAGCCCCGCGCTGATGGACTTGCCCGAGTTGAACGAGCTCTTGCCCGCGAGCACCTGTGCCGGAACCAGGTTACGCAGGACCGGAACGTTGCTGAACTCCTTTTTCTTCATGAAGATGTTCGTCTCCACTCCGAGCGCAAGAAAAACCGTCACGATGGTCTGGTTGGCATTCGCGGGATGCTGCTGGAACACGGCAATCAACTTGCCGAACTGCATCACCTGATTGACATAATAGATATTCTGCTCGATTGCCCCGACCGATGGCGTGTCGAGCCCGGTCAGATTCGCGAGGCCCAGCTCGGTCACTTCCGCGGGAGATCGCAGCGTGAGCTCGCTCTCGAACTCGAGATGATCGGCGATCTTTGTTTTCGAGCTGTCTCTGATCTTATTGGCGATTTGAATGCCGAGCGGCAGCTTGCCTTCGAATTGATACCGGGAGCGAATGCAGATCGTGACCGGCCTGGCATCGCACCAGCGGCGTAGCGGATGTTGATTGGGAGCGGCACGTGGGTCCTTTGGAGACACCGCCTCGGCTGAGGTGATCAGCTGATGCTTGATGGCGGGATCGATGCGCTCGATAAATGGCAGGCTTATATAGCTTGCGAGATCAAGCGAGCCCGGTGGGCGTCCCAGCAAAAAGCGCGCCTCGGCCACATACATGTGCAGCTTTTCCTTGACACGCTTGCGCACCCCATCGACGGTCGTCTCGATCATCGGCTCGGTAAAGCTGGGAAACGGGCTGAGGAGTTGCTTCTCCAAGGGTCGTGTCTGGGCCCAATCCTCGAAGCGGATAAGGCCCGCATCGGGATCGACGAGCTCCTCGCTCGGATGATCAATGAATTCGATTGTCTTGGGCTTGAGCTGCTCGGGCGCGAGCGCGGCAACGGAAGTAATCTCCTGAAGGGTGAATTCCGACGGCGCGTTCTGCGCGCGCGCGCCTGCGGCAAGCGCCCCCGCACAGGCGAGAAGTGCGAAAAGCCTCAAGCCGTGCATGGATCTTCGTTTCAATTGTAGCGCCAACGATTGCCCCCGAAGAAGAAGTTGAAGGGATTGAACTCGCGCGGGGCCTGGTACTGCGGAGCAGCCTGCGCTCGCGGATCACGCTGCTGGTAAGCCGACCCGGGCGGCCGGGCCTCGCGCGGTGCGGGAACGTAGCGCCCGTAATTGTCGTAGTATCCTTGATTTCCACCGCGCTGATCGTAGTACGGATTGAATCCGAAGAACGGGTTTGGGTTCGGGGCGACGCCGTAATAGCCGCCGTCGCGGCCGTAAGAGGCGTCATCGCGCGAAACGAGCTGATACTGCGTGTCGATGACATGGCCGGTACGGTCGACACGAAAGCACTCGGTAACCGTCCGCGCGTTGTCTCGTTGGATTCCGCCTGTTTCGGGAGCGACCGACCCGCACGCGAGCTGCCGCTTCGCTTCCGCGGAAGGCGGAGCGAGGGCGGCCTTCTGCGCAACATGGGCCCAGACCGCCGGGATCACGGACTCGAAGATTGGAACCGCCACGTGCCCCCCGGTCGCCCCTCCCCCCAGGGTCCGGCGCTTGCCGACCGAGTTGTCGTAGCCAAGCCAGACCGCGATGGTGACGTCGTTGGTGAAGCCGACGAACCAGGCATCATTCTCGTTATCCGAGGTGCCGGTTTTTCCCGCGACGTAAGGCGAAAGGTAGGCGGCTGAGCGCGCCGTCCCGCGCGCCAAAACCCCCTGCATCATTGTCTTGAGCTGATAGAAGGCGGCATGATCGACCGAGCCGATCATCGCAGATGACGACTTCGGATCGTGTCGATACACGATCAGTCCATTACGCTCGATGGACTCGATGACATACGGCTCTGGGCGCATGCCCTCATTCGCGATGGCAGCGTAGAACGCCGCGAGATCCACCGGCCGTACGGGCTGGGCGCCGAGCACGAACGGATAGTAGTGTACGCATTCGTGATAAATCCGCGCCTCCAGCGCAAGCCGGCATAGTCGATCGAGACTCGCCTCGGGACTGTCCTCGATGCCGCCAAAGAGAAGGTGCACGGTGGCGAGATTGCGCGAGTTCTCCAGCGCGCTGCGCAGCGTCAGAATCCCCCCGCCGAAGCCGTCATAATTCTTTGGCGCCCAATAATCCTGCTCGCGAACGCGCCCGGTGCCGATGGGAGGCAGCGTAATCGGATCATCAGCGATAAGCGTATTGGGCTGCAGCCCACGGCCCAGGGCGGCGAGGTAGCTCAGCGGCTTGATGGCAGAGCCGGGCTGACGCATCGCCTGCGTCGCGCGGTTGAGTTGGCTCAGCGGATAGGAGAACCCTCCCGCCATGGCGAGGATGCGACCGGTTTTGTTCTCCAGCACCACCACGGTGCCCTGAACGACGGGCCGCACCCGCAGCTCGGCCCGTGTTGCCCCCTTGCTCTTGCCTCCGCCCTCGACAACCCGGACGAATATCACATCGTAGAGCGCAAGCTTGCGTTGGGCGACCGCGTTGTCGAGCGACAGCGGCAGCACCCGCCCGTCCCCAAGCCCAACCCGCCACGTTTCCCCCTTCTTACCCGTCGGCTTCTGCACTATGACCGCCGAATCCCAGTGGACGTCGTAAAGCGGCAGCCGCGCATTCGCGAGCGCTTCCTGCCAGGCCGGTTTCTTGTCGCCCGCTTTCCTCTCCGCCTCGATCCGCTGAACGGCCTTGGCCAAGCTCGCCTCCGGGCCGCGGAATTGCAGTCTTCCGGCGTTGCGCTCATAGCGCCACAGCCCCTCCTGCAGCGCCTCCTCTACTGCCCGTTGCAGTGGCGGATTTATCGTCGAGCGCACGGTGTAGGAATTGGCCGTGATCGCCTCGATCCCCGCCACCGCCTTCGCCTCGCGCGCAACCTGATCGACAAAGTGAAAGCCGAGATCGCGGTGCGGCCGCTCGTACGCCACCATCGTCGGCAGTGGGGGCAAGCCTCGGCCCTGCTCGGCGGAAATCACCCCGTCCTCGCGGAGCCGGCTCAACACATAGGCCAAACGCTCCTGCGCGCGACCGGGATGCCGGTCGGGAGAGAAATAGTTCGGGCCCTTCACCAGGCCGGCGAGCAGCGCACCCTCCTCCAAGGTGAGGTCCTTGGCCGGCTTGCCAAAATAGCTGCGCGCCGCAAGCTCGATCCCCCATGCGCCGCGCCCCAGATAGACCGAGTTGAGATAGAGCTCGAGAATCTCCGCCTTGCTCAGCGTGTGCTCCACCCGCGAGGCGACCACCATCTCGCGCATCTTGCGCTCGTAGGTGAGATCCTCCCCGACCAGCTGATTTTTCACCACCTGTTGCGTGATGGTCGAGCCCCCCTGCGGGCGGCCGGAATGCGCCAGATTGGCGATGAAGGCGCGGATCAGGCCGCGCTCGTCGATGCCGTTGTGCTCATAGAAGCGCTTGTCCTCGGCGGCGACGAAAGCCTTCTGCACCTGCGCGGGAATATCCGCGAGCACCACCCAGACACGGCGCTGGTTCTCCTCGAAGACCTCCGCAAAACGCTCGCCCTTGCGGTCGAGCACCACGCTCGCGCCGGGGAGCTTGAGCCCCTTGAGCTTGGTATGATCCGGCAGATCGGTGAGCGCCTTGTTATAGAAATCGATCACATCGCCGAGGTCGACCGCGGGCGCGGGCACCTGCTCGTTCTTGCAGAACTGCCGATATGCGGTGAGCAGGTCGGCAAAATTGATGCCGCGAAAGGCCTTGCTCTCGCCCATGGCCTGCGGATCGTCCATGGCGGTGGTGATGAGGTCGTCGAGGTTGATGTCCTCGATGTCGAAGGCCTTGCGCATATGCGTGCAGCCCGCCCGCAACAGCGCCGCCACTCTGGGCTGGTCCGTTTCCCGATCAAAGTGGGTCGTAATCGCGTCCGGCGCCGTCGTCACCTGGCTAAGGGTAAGCGCAGTCGCGAAAATCTTGACGAGCAGCGTTTCCATGGCCTTCGCGGCGGACTCGCATGAAGGGCGGCGCAACCCCGCATAAATCAGCGGTACAAAATGGCTTTTTGCGGAGCTTGGTTCCTTCGGCGGGAAATATAGCCGTAACAAGCCATTGCGAGTGCGACACTTGGGCAACTATCGCCAAGAATCGGCAGCAGTCGTTCCGGCCGGATATTCTCGGGGAATTGGGTTAAAAACTTCTCTTTCCGAGGGTATACGGCGAATGCGCAAAAAGCGTGAGGCCGCCCTGGGACGGCCTCACACTTTCATGATCGATCCGGGGGCTACTCCGCCGCAGGCAACTGCGCCGGCTCCGGTGCCTCGGCGGCAGCGGCATTGGCCGCCGCCTCCTTCTCGCGCTCCTGCAGAATGAGGGTATCGCGCTTGCCTGCGACCTCGCGGAGCATGTTCATCATCGCACCCGTTCCCGCCGGAATAAGACGGCCTACGATGACGTTCTCCTTGAGCCCCTCCAGAGTGTCGACCTTTCCGTTTACCGCGGCCTCGGTCAGCACGCGGGTGGTCTCCTGGAACGAGGCGGCAGAGATGAACGACCGCGTCTGCAGCGAAGCTTTGGTAATGCCAAGGAGCACGGGATAGGCAACGGCCTCCTTCTTGCCCTCCTCCTTGGCGCGCGCGTTGACCTCCTCGAGCTCGACCTTGTCGATCTGCTCGCCCTCGATGAGCTCGGTCTCGCCTGCGTCCTGCACCTCGACCTTCTGCAGCATCTGGCGGACGATCACCTCGATATGCTTGTCGTTGATGGCAACACCTTGCAGCCGGTAGACGTCCTGAATCTCGTTGACCAGATAGGCCGCAAGCTCCTCGACACCCTTGATCGCCAGAATATCATGTGGCGCCGGATTGCCCTCGACGATCGCGTCGCCCTTCTCGATCAAGTCACCGTCCTGCAGATGGATGTGCTTGCCCTTGGGAATGAGATATTCTCTCGGCTCCTCACCCTCGGTGCCAGGCTCGATGATGATGCGGCGCTTGTTCTTGTAATCGCGGCCGAAGCGCACCGTGCCGGAAGTTTCCGCGATTATCGCGGCCTCCTTCGGACGCCGCGCCTCGAACAGCTCGGCAACCCGCGGTAACCCGCCGGTGATGTCGCGCGTCTTCGCGCTTTCGGTCGGGATGCGGGCGATGACATCGCCCGCCTTCACTTGCGCCCCGGGATCGGTGGAGATCACCGCGTCGACGGCCAACTGATATCGCGCGTCGCCGCCGCGCGGCAGCTTAACGATCTTGCCGTTCTTGTCCTTGACAACAATGGCCGGGCGCAGGTCAGTCCCGCGATTGGCACGCCAGTCGATGACCACGCGTTTGGCGATACCGGTCGACTCGTCGAGCGTTTCCGACATGGATTGGCCTTCAACCAGGTCCTCGAACCCGATGATGCCGTCGACTTCGGTGAGGATCGGCCGCGTGTAAGGGTCCCACTCGGCAATGCGCTGTCCGCGCTTGATCATCTCGCCGTCATTGACCAGCAGCCTTGCCCCGTACTGAATGCGATGCGCCGCCCGCTCGGTTCCGTCCGGGTCGAGGACGGCCACGATCATGTTGCGCACCATCGCGACCGTTTGCCCATCCGAGTTCTTCACGGCGTTCTTGTTCTTGATCTTGATCTTGCCGTCGAAGTTCGACTCGATGATCGACTGCTCGGAAATCTGTGCGGCGCCGCCGATGTGGAATGTCCGCATCGTCAGCTGCGTGCCGGGCTCGCCGATCGATTGCGCGGCAATGACGCCTACCGCCTCGCCGTGATTGACCGGCGTGCCTCGCGCCAGATCGCGCCCATAGCACTTCCCGCAGACTCCGGACGTCGTTTCGCAGGTGAGCACCGAGCGTATCCGCAGCTCCTGCACGCCCGCGGCCACGATGGCTTCCACCTGCGGCTCCTCGAGGAGCGTGCCGGCCTTCGCAAGCACCTTGTGCGTGGACGGGTCGCGCACATCCTCTGCCGCGGTGCGACCGAGGATACGGCTGGCAAGCGAGGCGACGACGGTTCCGGCGTCTATGATGGCGCGCACCTTGATCCCGGCACTGGTGCCACAGTCCTCGCCAGTGATGATGCAGTCCTGGGCGACGTCGACCAGGCGGCGCGTGAGGTAGCCCGAGTTGGCGGTCTTCAGCGCCGTATCGGCAAGACCTTTGCGCGCACCGTGGGTGGAGTTGAAGTATTCCAGGACCGAGAGCCCTTCCTTGAAATTGCTGATGATCGGGCTCTCGATGATCTCTCCCGAGGGCTTCGCCATCAACCCGCGCATACCGGCGAGCTGCCGCATCTGCGCGGGCGACCCGCGCGCGCCGGAATGGGACATCATGTAGATCGAATTGACCTCTGCCGACCGGCCGCGCTCGACCCGCTCGACTGCCGAGATCTGATGCATCATCTCATCGGCGATCTGGTCGGTGGCCTTGGACCAGGCATCCACGACCTTGTTGTACTTCTCGCCTTGCGTGATCAGGCCGTCATTGTACTGCTGCTCGAACTCCTGAGCGAACGCGCGCGTGCGCTCGATGATCTTCCACTTGCTGCTCGGCACCACCATGTCGTCCTTGCCGAACGAGATGCCTGCCTTGAAGGCATGATGGAAACCCAGCGCCATGATGCGATCGCAGAAAATGACAGTCTCCTTCTGACCGCAATGGCGGTAAACCTGATCGATCATGCTCGAGATTTCGCGCTTCGTCATGAGCCGGTTGACGACATCGAACGAAATCTTGGAGTGGCGGGGAAGCACTTGGCCGAGCATCACGCGGCCGGGCGTCGTATCGTACCATTTGCGAATGGGCTTGCCCTTCTCGTCCGCTCCAGTCCAGCGGTATTTGATCTTGGTATGCAGATCGATCACCTTGCTGTGGAGCGCGTGCTCGATCTCCGCGATATCGCCGAAGGACTTCGGCGGCTTTTGCTTCTCCTCGCCCTCGCGCATGATCGAGAGGTAGTAAAGCCCGAGCACGATGTCCTGGGACGGCACGATGATGGGCGAGCCGTTCGCAGGATGCAGGATGTTGTTCGTCGACATCATCAGCACGCGCGCTTCCAGCTGGGCCTCGAGCGATAAAGGCACGTGCACAGCCATCTGATCGCCGTCGAAATCGGCATTGAAGGCCGCGCATACGAGGGGATGGAGCTGAATGGCCTTGCCCTCGATCAGAACCGGCTCGAATGCCTGAATGCCGAGGCGATGCAGTGTCGGAGCCCGATTGAGCAGAACCGGATGCTCGCGGATGACCTCGTCCAGGATGTCCCAGACTTCCGGTTTCTCCTTTTCAACGAGCTTCTTCGCCTGCTTGACCGTAGTCGACAGCCCCTTGGCGTCGAGGCGCGAATAGATGAACGGCTTGAACAGCTCGAGGGCCATTTTTTTCGGCAGTCCGCACTGGTGCAGCTTGAGCTCGGGACCGACGACGATGACGGACCGGCCGGAGTAATCGACGCGTTTCCCGAGCAGGTTTTGCCGGAACCGGCCCTGCTTGCCCTTGAGCATGTCGGCGAGCGATTTCAGCGGGCGCTTGTTCGCCCCGGTGATCACCCGGCCGCGGCGGCCATTGTCGAAAAGCGCATCGACCGCCTCCTGCAGCATCCGCTTCTCATTGCGGATGATGATATCCGGCGCTCGCAACTCGATGAGCCGCTTCAATCGGTTGTTACGGTTGATGACGCGCCGATAGAGGTCGTTGAGGTCGGATGTGGCGAACCGGCCACCGTCGAGCGGCACCAGCGGCCGCAGATCCGGCGGGATCACCGGGACCTGGGTGAGAATCATCCATTCCGGCCGGTTGCCCGACTGCTGGAACGCCTCGACGATCTTCAGCCGCTTGGCCGCCTTCTTCTTCTTGATGTCCGAATCCGAGCTCGCGACTTCTGCGCGCAGATCGGCCTGCATCTTGTCAAGATCGAGCGCCTTGAGCATCTCGCGAATGGCTTCCGCCCCGATCGCCGCGGTAAAGCTGTCCGCCCCGTATTCCTCCTGCGCCTTGAGATACTCGTCCTCGCTCAGGAGTTGGCGGTCCTCGAGCGGGGTGAGCCCAGGCTCCAGCACGACGTAGCTCTCGAAATAGAGAATGCGCTCGAGCGCCTTGAGCGTCATGTCGAGCAGGAGCCCGATGCGGGAAGGAAGCGACTTCAGGAACCAGATGTGAGCAACCGGCGCGGCGAGCTCGATGTGACCCATGCGCTCGCGCCGCACGCGCGAGAGCGTGACCTCGACAGAGCACTTCTCGCAGATGATCCCTTTGTACTTCATCCGCTTGTACTTGCCGCACAGGCACTCATAATCCTTGATCGGGCCAAAGATACGCGCGCAGAAAAGGCCGTCTCGCTCCGGCTTGAAGGTGCGATAGTTGATGGTCTCCGGCTTTTTGATCTCGCCGTAGGACCACGACAAAATCTTTTCCGGGCTCGCGATGGAGATCCGGATCTGATCAAAGACCTGAGCCGGCACCTGCGGGCTGAAAAGGTTCATGATCTCTTGGTTCATCATCTTCTCCTCGGCCGCCTTAGCAGCCCAAAAACTCGCGTTGGGGCGCCGCGCAGAGCATCAGCGTCGGCGCCAGGCATTGGTAGACCGGGCAGCCTCCGTTGCGCCCGATCGCGATTTGCAGAGCCGGGCGCCGCACGTCGGGATCTCTACTCGGCTGCTTCCGCCGCATCGCTGCCCGGAGCCTGTCGCTGCTGCTTCGAGTTATGCAGATCGACATTGAGACTCAGCGAACGCATCTCCTTTACGAGCACGTTGAAGGATTCGGGAATTCCCGCCTCGAACGTGTCGTCGCCACGCACGATCGCCTCGTACACCTTGGTGCGCCCGGCGACGTCGTCGGATTTCACCGTCAGCATCTCCTGCAGCGTGTACGCGGCGCCGTATGCCTCCAGCGCCCACACCTCCATTTCGCCGAAGCGCTGACCGCCGAACTGCGCCTTTCCGCCGAGCGGCTGCTGGGTGACCAGACTGTAGGGCCCAATCGACCGCGCGTGAATCTTGTCGTCCACGAGGTGATGGAGCTTCAACATGTAGATGTATCCGACGGTGACCTTGCGGTCGAAAGCCTCGCCCGTGCGTCCGTCGAAGAGCGTCACCTGGCCGGAATGATCGAGCCCCGCAAGATCGAGCATGTGCTCGATGTCGCTCTCCTTCGCTCCATCGAACACCGGCGTTGCAATCGGCACTCCATGGCGAAGGTTCTGACCCAACTCGATGAGATCCTTCTCGCCCAGGGATTTGATCGTCTCGTCCTCGCCGTAGACCTTCCGCAGCATCTCTTTCAGCGGCTTGGTGTCGTGCTTGGAGTTGTAGGCATCGACGGCCTGCCCGATCCGCAGCCCAAGACCGGCGCAGGCCCACCCCAGATGGGTCTCCAGGATCTGGCCCACGTTCATCCGGCTCGGGACGCCGAGCGGATTGAGAACGATGTCCACCGGAGTGCCGTCCTCCAGGAAAGGCATGTCCTCGAGCGGCACGATCTTCGAGACGACACCCTTGTTGCCGTGCCGGCCGGCCATCTTGTCGCCGGGCTGAATCTTGCGTTTCACCGCGACGAAGACCTTGACCATCTTCATGACGCCGGGAGGAAGCTCGTCGCCGCGCTGCAGCTTCTCGACCTTATCCAGGAAGCGCTGCTCGAGCCCCTTCTTGGATTCGTCGTACTGCTTGCGGATCGCCTCGAGCTCCGCCATCAACTTGTCATTCGGGGAGGCGAACTGCCACCATTGCGAGCGCGGGTATTCCTCGAGCACGGCGCGCGTGATCTTGGAATCCTTCTTGAACCCCTTGGGCCCGGCGATCCCCTGGCGGCCTTCAAGCATTTCCGCGAGCCGCCCATACACGTTGCGGTCGAGGATGGCCTGCTCGTCGTCACGGTCCTTGGCGAGCCGCTCGATCTCCTCGCGCTCGATCGCAAGGGCACGCTCGTCCTTGTCCACCCCGTGGCGATTGAACACCCGCACCTCAACCACGGTTCCCTGCACCCCGGGCGGCACGCGCAACGAAGTGTCGCGCACGTCGGAGGCCTTCTCTCCGAAAATTGCCCGCAGGAGCTTCTCCTCCGGCGTCATCGGGCTTTCACCCTTGGGCGTGATCTTTCCGCACAGGATGTCGCCCGCACGCACCTCCGCACCGATGTAGACAATTCCGGCTTCGTCCAGGTTCTTGAGCGCCTCCTCGGACACGTTGGGAATGTCACGGGTGATCTCCTCAGGACCCAGCTTGGTGTCCCGCGCCATCACCTCGAACTCCTCGATGTGGATCGAGGAGAACACGTCATCCTTGACGATACGCTCGGACAGGAGGATCGAGTCTTCGAAGTTGTAGCCGTTCCAGGGCATGAAGGCGACGAGGACATTGCGCCCGAGTGCAAGCTCGCCCAGCTCGGTTGACGGCCCATCCGCGATGATGTCGCCCTTTTTCACCTGATCGCCCACCTTCACCAGCGGACGCTGGTTGATGCAGGTATTCTGGTTCGACCGCTGAAACTTCTGCAGCCGATAGATATCGACCCCAGGCTTGGTCGGATCCGACTCCTCGGTGGCGCGTACGACGATACGTGTGGAATCGACCTGGTCCACGATTCCGGTCCGGCGCGCCCCGATCGAAGCTCCCGAGTCGCGAGCAACGACCCCTTCCATGCCCGTTCCGACAAACGGCGCCTCGGCACGCACCAGCGGAACCGCCTGGCGCTGCATGTTGGAGCCCATCAACGCCCGGTTGGCGTCGTCATTCTCCAGGAAGGGAATGAGAGCGGCTGCAACCGAGACCAGCTGTTTCGGCGAAACGTCCATGAAATCGACCTTCGCGGCCGGCACCAGCGAAACGTCGCCGGCGTGGCGGCATACGATCATGTCCTCGGTGAAGCGCCCGCGCGCATCGATCGGCGCATTCGCCTGCGCGACCGTGTAGCGTGCCTCCTCCATGGCGGAGAGATATTGCACCTCGTCCGTGACGCGGCCGTCCTTGACCTTGCGATAAGGGGTCTCGACGAAGCCGTACTTGTTGACGCGCGCGTAGGTCGCGAGCGAGTTGATCAGGCCGATGTTTGGCCCTTCCGGCGTCTCGATCGGACAGATGCGCCCGTAATGCGTCGGATGCACGTCCCGCACCTCGAAGCCTGCCCGCTCGCGCGTGAGTCCGCCAGGGCCGAGCGCCGAGAGCCTGCGCTTGTGGGTAATCTCGGAGAGCGGATTCGTCTGATCCATGAATTGCGAGAGCTGCGAGGAGCCGAAAAACTCGCGCACGGCCGCTGCAGCCGGCTTGGCATTGATCAGGTCCTGCGGCATCACGGTGTCGATATCGACCGAGGACATGCGCTCCTTGATGGCACGCTCCATGCGCAGCAGCCCGATGCGATACTGGTTCTCCATGAGCTCGCCGACCGAGCGGACGCGGCGATTGCCGAGATGGTCGATGTCGTCGATCTCGCCTTTGCCGTCGCGCAGGTCGAGCAGCGTGCGGATGACCGCGATGATGTCCTCCTTACGCAGCACCCGCATGGTGTCCGGTGCATCCAGATCGAGCCGCATGTTCATCTTCACCCGGCCGACCGCGGAGAGGTCATACCGCTCCGCATCGAAGAACAGGGAGTTGAACATGTTCTGTGCCGTATCGATTGTCGGCGGCTCTCCCGGGCGCATCACGCGATAGATGTCGAACAGTGCGTCCTCGCGCGTCATGTTCTTATCGACGGCGAGCGTATTGCGGATATACGCGCCGACATTGACATGGTCGATATCGAGCAAGGGCAGCTCTTTGTACCCCGCTTCGTTCAGGATTTTCAGGTTCTTTTCGGTGATCTCCTCGCCTGCTTCAGCGTAGATTTCTCCCGTGCCCGGGTTCACCAGATCCTCGGCAAGATAACGCCCAAGCAGCTCGCTATCGGTCATCCGCAGGGCGCGCAGCCCTTTCTCTGACAACTGTCGAGCCTGGCGCACCGTCAGCTTCTTGCCCGCCTCCAGCACCACCTTCCCACTGTCTGCGTCCACCAGATCGTTCACCGCCTTGTAGCCGCGGAAACGATTGGCATCGAAGGGAACGCGCCAGCCTTCCTTCTGCCGCTTGTAGACCACCTTACGATAGAAGGTGTTGAGCACCTCCTCGCCGTCCAGCCCCAAGGCATATAGCAATGAGGTGACCGGAATCTTCCGGCGCCGGTCGATGCGGGCGTAAACGATGTCCTTGGCATCGAACTCGATGTCGAGCCAGGAGCCGCGATAGGGAATAACGCGCGCAGCAAACAGCAGCTTGCCCGACGAGTGCGTCTTGCCTTTGTCGTGGTCGAAGAAAACGCCGGGCGAGCGATGCATCTGCGAGACGATCACGCGCTCGGTACCGTTGACCACGAACGTGCCGTTGTTGGTCATGAGCGGAATATCGCCCATGTAGACGTCTTGCTCTTTGATGTCTTTGACCGACTTCGCACCCGTCTCCTCGTCCACATCGAATACGATCAGGCGCAAGGTGACTTTGAGCGGCGCGGCATAGGTCATGCCGCGCTGGCGGCACTCGTCTACGTCATATTTCGGAGGCTCGAATTCGTACTTGACGAATTCGAGCATCGAGGTCCCGGAGAAATCAGAGATCGGGAAGACGGACTTGAAGACTGCTTGCAGCCCTTCATCCGGCCGCCCGCCGACGGGCTCCTTGACCAGGAGAAATTGATCATAGGACGCCTTCTGAACCTCGATGAGGTTCGGCATCTCCGCCACTTCGTGAATTTTTCCGAAAAACTTGCGAACGCGCTTGCGACCTATGAATGTCTGCGCCACCATCTTTGTCTCTTTCGTCTCATGGGCGAACGACCTCTCCGGAAAGCCGCAATCAATCGCGGCCATCAGGACAGGCGTTGGCTGCCCGCGCTTTCCTTGTCTGCGACTCGGCGCGTGCCGAACCGCTGTGTCTCTCTGCCGTTAGATGCGCAAATCGCCTTCCAGGCACCTTGAGCTTGGAAGGACCTCGTTGAGCTGCCCGCGTCCCGGGCGGCGTGCCGTCTCACGCGCCGAATACGGTCCGAAACCGTCGTTCAACTGCGATCCTACTTCAACTCCACCTTGGCTCCCGCCTTCTCGAGCTGAGCTTTGACCTTCTCGGCTTCGTCCTTGCTGACCCCCTCTTTCACCGGCTTTGGTGCGGCCTCGACCAGCTCCTTGGCCTCTTTGAGCCCCAGACCGGTGAGCGCGCGCACTTCTTTGATGACCTCGATCTTCTTCTCCCCGTGCGAGGTCAGCATGACGGTGAATTCGGTCTTCTCCTCCACAGGCGCAGCGCCGGCCCCCGCGCCCGGGGCGGCAGCTACCGCCACCGCAGCGGCGGCGGATACGCCCCACTTCTCCTCCAGCATTTTGGCGAGATCGGCCGCCTCGAGCACGGTGAGCTGGGAGAGATCATCCACGAGTTTTTGCAGATCGGCCATGGGACTTCCTTATGGGTTCGAGGGCGGGGACAGTTTCCGGTCGTTCATTGCTCCGCGCCTTTGCTGGCATAGGCCTGCACGACCCGCGCCACCTTGGCCGCCGGAGCATTGACCAGTTGGGCGATCTTCGTTCCCGGCGCTTGAACGAGGCCGATGATCTTTGCGCGCAATTCGTCGAGCGAGGGCAACGCGGCCAGCGCCTTCACGCCGTTCGCATCGAGCGCGGTCTTGCCCATTGCGCCGCCAAGGATGACGAATTTCTCGTGTCCTTTGGCGAAATCGGCAGCGGCCTTGGGGGCGGCGATCGGATCACCGGAATAGGCGATCAGGGTCGGCCCCTTGAGCAACGGCATGATCGCCGCCGCGTCGGTGCCTTCCGCAGCAAGCTTGACCAGTCGGTTCTTTGCGACCCTGACCTGCGCGCCCGCAACCTTCATTTGCTTGCGCAACGTCTGCATCTGAGTGACTTTGAGGCCGGAGTAATGCGCAACCACTACCACTCTGGTATCCCGGAACACGCCGTTCAGCGCGGTGACGAGTTCTTTCTTGGCCGCTCGATCCACTGGAAGCTCTTAACCTTGCGCTTGGCCGAGGCTCGACCTCAGCATGTGTTCAGACCGCAGGCATTTTGAAAAATCGCTGAGCTGGCATGGGGCTTTCGCAAAATACGCCACCCCGCACTTCTTCCAGATCGCCGCTGGTGGAGGAAGAAGCAGAGCGCCCAATCACGATCTTTCCGAAAAGCGCACGAAAGCGCGCCGCCACTCCGGGCCGGCACGCCCAAGGCCTATGTAACGTCTCGGGCGCCGCTTGCCAAGTGGAATCGTTATGAAATTCAGGGTTTTTGGGCTCCCCCACGGTCCGGCAGGGAGCTTTAGGCAGACTTGAAGGCATATCAAAGCGTTAGCTCAACTTCCTCAGCCAAGCACCGAGAGCCTGGCCAGATCCTGATCCGCTCAGCAATGGATCCCGCGGGCGATCGAGGGGGACCTTCGTGGCATCCCTCAACCCGTCACTGCCGACGCTACCCTCGCGGCTGAGCGGCCGAGCACGGCAGCAGTCGGTGCAAGTCCAAATTTGGCCACGCCAAAATTGTACCGGAGCCTGCGATTCGCAAACCGGGGGTCACGCCATGTACCAGATCCTTCGCAGCACCATCGCTGCTGCGTTTGTCGTTTGCTTTGCCGGCGCCGCCTCGGCGCAGATCAGCGCCGCTCAGATCCAGCTCACCGAGAGGCATGTCCAAGGCTTCATCGCCGCACAAAAGGACATGTCCGCGGTTGTAGAGAAGATGCAAGCGGCGGCCGCAAAGGACCAATCCAATGCGGTCTTTGAAGCCGATCTCGAGGCGGTCACCAAGAAGCATGGCTTCAAGGATTTTGCAGAATACGAGGCGGTCGCCGCGAACATATCCATGGTCATGGGCGCCATCGACCCGCAGACGAAGAGTTTCACCGACCCGCAGAGCGCGATCAAGAAAGAGATCGACGACGTGACGGCCGATCAGACCATCCCCGATCCGGAGAAGAGGCAGTTGATCGACGAGCTTCGCGAGGCCCTCAAATCCACGCAGCCGATCCAGTTCCCGAGCAACGTCGAGCTCGTGAGGCGGTACTACGACAAGATCGACGCGGCGCTCGGATAGCTCTGAATCGTAGCAGGGTGGCGGCGGCGCATTTGGGGCCGGTTACGCGAACGATCTCGCAAAGCGAGATCGTTGCCAATTTAACCCGCCACGCATCTGTCAAGTAAGCAAGGATGACGGCTCGACCTTCACACCCGGCCCCATGGACGAGGAAACTGCGACGCGCTGCACGTAAGTGCCTTTGGCCCCGGCAGGCTTTGCCTTCTGCACCGCATCCGCAAACGCCTTGATGTTGGCTACGAGCTTGTCGGCCTCGAAGGATGCTTTGCCCACGCCCGCCTGGACAATTCCCGCCTTCTCGACGCGGAACTCGACCGAGCCGCCCTTAGCTCCCTTGACCGCGCTGGTCACGTCCATGGTCACCGTGCCGACCTTCGGGTTCGGCATCATTCCGCGCGGCCCAAGCACCTTGCCGAGCCGGCCGACCAGCGGCATCAGATCGGGCGTTGCAATGCAGCGGTCGAAATTGATCTCGCCCGCCTGCACTTTTTCCACCAGGTCTTCCGCGCCGACCACATCGGCGCCGGCAGCTTTGGCTTCATCGGCCTTGGCGCCGCGTGCAAACACCGCCACCCGCATGGTGCGGCCAGACCCGTTTGGAAGGTTGACGACCCCGCGCACCATCTGGTCGGCATGACGCGGATCGACACCGAGATTCATCGCGACCTCGACGGTCTCGTCGAACTTCGCCTTTGCCCGCTCCTTGACCATCTTAACCGCGTCTTCCAGCGGATAGAGCTTGGTGCGGTCGATCCCCTGCCGCACGGCCTTCGTGCGCTTTCCAAGCTGCGCCATGATGTCTACTCCCTTACCTCGATGCCCATGGAACGGGCCGAGCCCTCCACCATGCGCATAGCAGAGTCGATGCTGTCGCAATTGAGGTCCTTCATTTTCTTCTCTGCAATTTCCTTCACCTGGGCTTTGGTGACGGCGCCGGCCATTTCCCGGCCCGGCGTTTTCGAGCCGCTTTCGAGCTTGGCCGCCTTCTTGATGAAATACGATACCGGAGGCGTCCGCATCTCGAAGCTGAACGAGCGGTCGGCGTAGACCGTAATTACCACGGGGATGGGCGAGCCCTTCTCCATGTTCTGGGTCTGCGCGTTGAACTGCTTGCAGAACTCCATGATGGCGAGGCCGCGCTGACCGAGCGCGGGTCCGATCGGCGGAGAAGGATTTGCGGATCCCGCCGGCACCTGCAGCTTGATGTAACCCGTGATTTTCTTGGCCATGAACGCTCCGCTTCAGAGGTCAGAGGTCAGATGTCAGATGTCAGAGATCGGATGAGCTACGCTGACATCTGACATCTGACATCAGAGTTTTTCCACCTGTCCCATTTCGAGCTCGACCCGGGTGGGCCGCCCAAAGATGGAGACGGCAACCTTCAGCCGCGAGCGCCCCTCGTCCACCTCCTCGACCACGCCGTTGAAGGAGGCAAACGGGCCTTCGGAGACGCGCACCTGCTCGCCCACTTCGAAGGAGACCGAGGGCTTCGGGCGCTCGATGCCCTCCTGCACCTGGTGCAGGATGCGCTGGGCTTCCGCCTCCGAGATCGGCTTGGGCTTCTTGTCAGCCCCGAGAAAGCCGGTCACCTTCGGCGTGTTCTTGATGAGATGATAGGCTTCGTCGGTAAGGTCCATCTTGACCAGCACGTAGCCCGGAAAGAACTTGCGCTCCGCATCGATCTTCTGGCCGCGGCGCACTTCAACCACCTTCTCCGTCGGCACCATCACTTCCTCGAACAGGTGATCGAGGTGGCGCTGCTTCGCCTGCTCGCGGATGGATTCGGCGACCTTTCGCTCGAAGTTCGAGTAAGCCTGCACGATATACCACTGCTTTTCCGCCATCACCTGCCCCCTCATCCGGCGATCCCGAGCAGGAACGTCACCAGCACCCGCATGATCTGGTCCGCGACTAGAAAGAACACCGACGCAATGGCGACCATGACGAACACCATTGCGGTGGTGACGAGGGTCTCGCGCCGTGTCGGCCAAGTGACCTTCTGGGTCTCGGCACGCACTTCCTGCATGAACTTGAAAGGGCTGATCTTCGCCATGGTCTGCTGCCGCTCACCTCGGTGAGCGGCTCAATTCATTGGATCGGTTCAATCTATTCGACCAAACAGCGCTAAGCGTGGCAGGAGTGGAGGGACTCGAACCCGCAACCCCCGGTTTTGGAGACCGGTGCTCTAGCCATTGAGCTACACTCCTCCGGGAAGCGCTTGCGGCGGCCCCAAGGTCCGCCGCCTGCTGTAAATGCCCCATGGTGCTGCATTTTGCAAGTGGCCGGAGTGGGGCGCGACGGCAAGGCCTGCGACCCGGGCGCAGGGGCAGCACGCGCAGCGCATCCCGGCTTCGTGTCCGCCGGCTGCACATGGTGCGCTGCGGACGCGCGGCCTTGCAAGGCGAGCAGTTGGTTCATGACAATCTGGGGGTCCGGATCGCGCGCTCTTGCGCAATCCGGGGATTCAAAGCGGCGAAGATTTCCGTCCCTCACCAAAGAACGGCTCCGTCTCGATACCGATCGCTCCTGGATCGTGGTGAGCGAAGCAAATGATTTCCGATGGCTTGGGCCGGACCTAAGGCCTATCCCCGGCAATCCCGTCGACAATTGTGTACGGCATGTTACCGCCCGAATTATTCCTGGCGGTACGCAGGCGCGTTGTCGATTGAGTTCACCGCAGAACGATGATGCGGGTGAGGAGAATAGAATGAGTGCGCCGCGGCCAAGAGGCGCTACGCGACACTGATCGATCGTCGCGGCGGGCATCCTGCGCCATGAATTGCGCGCTCGGGCACGAGCCGGACTTCTCATCGCGGCTAGTAGCTGCTCCGTTGAAAACGATGCGCCATTGTGACGGCGCTTGCAAACCCGCTCCAGCACGCAGGCCGGATTCCGCCCGCGCGATCCGGGACCGGTGTTTCCCGGACATCGCGGGTTTTGCTCGCGCCTTGGCCCTGAGCAGCATGCGGCCGGGGGTGGCCGCTTCAGCGCCCAGCGCGACCCCAAGTCCGCCTCTGCAACCAAGTCGGCAACCAAGCATTAACCGTAACGAGGCTACAGGGGCTTAACGCCACGCACCGCGATCAAATGCACACATGCGATTGCAGCACATTGCGCACTCCCTCATATTCCTGGCGGGGAACTGCGTGGTTGCGATCGCCGTGCTCGTCTGCTTCGGCTAGTCGCTCGGGCGGGTTTGAAGCCTCGTCCCTGCACGCTTGATCTTCTTGCCGCGTATGCGGACAGTGATCATCGAAGGCTATCCGGGACTCGCGGGCGCCATCCAGGGCGGCGCGATCAAAGCGATCGCGGTCGGCTCTCCGCAACGCCTGCCCGACTTCCCCGATCTGCCCGCGGTTGCGGAGGCGCTTCCCGGCTTCGAGGCCGTGGGGTGGCAGGGGCTCGCTGCGCCGGTGCACACGCCCGACAGCATCGTCGGCAGGGTCGCGGAGGACCTGCGCAACGTGCTCGGGGAGCCGGAGGTGAAAAAGCAACTTGCGCTGCGCGGGGGCTACGTGCAGCCGATGACACCCGCTGAGGTAATCGCCTTCGTGCACGCCCAGCAGAGGCTCTGGAACCCGCTCCTTCGAGAGCTCGCCGCCGCCAAGTAGGCGGTTTTCAACCACGACTGCAGGTGGCCTCATGCGCCGCCGTGACGAAGCCGTTGACGCGGTGATAAGCAAAATCACCGCAGGGGCCAGGCAAAGCTGAGCTCGTGCCCGTCCGGATCGGTGATGTGAAAAAAGCGCTCACCCCACTCGGCATCCCGAGGCTCGGTGTCCGGGCGGTAACCGGCAGCAATTGCTCGGCTATGCAGCGCATCGACATCGGAATCGTAGAAGATCACCCGTCCCCACCATGACCAGCGCCGCTCGGGCGGCTGCGCTATCAGATTGAGATAGCTTGTTCCCGCCCGGAAGCTGGTAAACTCCGCGTCCTCGCCTGCGTAGAGCAACGCGAATCCCAGCATACGGTAAAAATGCACGGCGCGCCCCATGTCGTGGGTGGCGAGCGTGACTGCGCTGATGCTTTCGAGCATACCGATGTGTCTTTCCGCCTCATCACACGGCGCACGGCCGATGCAACGCCTTCGCCCCCGGAAGGAATGGAGCGAGGTGGGTGCCGGGCCGCTCTGACGCCACCATGCATAGCCTCGCGCGCTTTGCTCGCTGCACCTGCTGTGTCATGCTCTCTCCCGGCAACGAGAGGGAATCAGGCATGACCACCATCACCGCAACAAGGCCGTCTGCAACCATCATCAAAGAGCAGGTCATCCCGCCCAAGGAATATCTCGGCATTGAGCTGCGCAAGGGGCAGCGACTGCGCATCATCGACGTCGAAGGCAAGCAAGTGCCCGACATGGTCTGCTTCAAGCTGAAGGACCCGACGGAGAAGCTCTCCTGCAATAACTCGCGGCTCATCCAGAAGCGCTGGAAACTGACTGTCGGCCACGTGCTCTATTCCGACGAAGGCAACGAGATGCTCACCATCGTGGACGACACGGTAGGCACCCATCACGCCTCCGGCGGCTGCTGCAACGAGCCGGCGAATTTCCGGCGTTACGGCATGCACGGCACCCGCAATTGCCGCGAGAACCTCGCGCTCGCCGCCAAGCCACTGGGCATCACCCAGAAGGATATTCCCGGGGCGTTCTGCCCCTTCATGAAGGTGGTGCAATACGAGGATGGACGCTACGAGATCGAGGAGCCGGACTCCAAGCCTGGCGACTACGTCGAGTTTCGCGCGGACATGGATCTGTTCGTCGCAATCTCGAATTGCCCCCAGGACAGGAACCCCTGCAACGGCTTCAATCCGACGCCGCTCAAGGTCGTCGCCTATGCGGCAAGCTGACCCCTGTACAGCTCGCTCCTATGGGTGAGCCACGGTCCCCAAAAACGTAAAGCATTTTTGGGTACCCCAGCGAGACATGCTGCCTGCTCCCTTGCACCGCGCTCTGACGTTGATCATGACGGTGGCTGCGCTGATCGCGGCTTGGGAAGTCCTCTGTCGTGCGCTGCACATTCCCTCCTTCCTCATTCCGGCGCCCAGCCAAGTTGCCTGGCGGCTCTATGAGAAGCGCGACCTCTACCTCATCCATACCTGGACCACGCTCTATGAGACCACCGCCGGCTTCCTGCTCGCCGTGGTATTCGGGATAGTGTGCGCGGCCGTCATTGTGGTGATCCCAAAGTTGCGTGATGTGGTCATGCCCCTCCTGCTCCTCGCGCAGCTCGTGCCGAAGGTGGCGATCGCCCCCCTCCTCCTCATCTGGTTCGGCTACGGCCTCTTTCCCAAGGTGCTGGTGGCATTCCTGGTCGCCTTCTTCCCCATCGTGGTCAACGGCGCCTCAGGGCTTGCCTCGGTGCAACCCGAGCTTCTCGATTTGGGCAGCTCGCTGCAGGCGAGCCGGTGGCAGACCTTCTGGAAGTTTCGCATCCCTTCGGCCCTGCCAGAGCTGTTCAGCGGCATGAAGATTGCGGTGACGCTGGCCATCATCGGGGCGATCATCGGCGAGTTCGTGGGCGGCAACCGTGGACTTGGCTATCTCATCATTGTCGCCAATCAGGAGCTCGACACCCCGCTCGCTTTCGCCGCCATCTTTCTTCTCTCTGCCGCGGGCATTGCGCTCTACGCCGTAATCGAGATGCTCGAGCGCATGCTCATCCCATGGCATGCCCCCTCCTCAGCGAGCCCGGCTGCAAGCCATTCAATGTAAAGACTGCGGTCATGCGAACCCGCTCTCGGAGCCCGGATGAATGCACGAGGATCCGGGAAACAATGCGCGGATCGCGCCAGCGCAATCCGCGCTGCGGAGGCGGTCTTTGATGCCGCGCACCGCCGCCATAGAGGCTGCCGGTCTGTGCAAGACCTATGTGACCGTGGACGGGGAGATCCCCGCTCTCGATCGGCTGACCTTTCGGGTCGAGCCCGGAGAGTTTGTTTCTGTGCTCGGCCCTAGCGGTTGCGGCAAGACGACGCTGATGCGCATCGTCGCGGGGCTCACTCCGCCGACGATGGGTGCGGTTGCGGTCGACGGGGTTCCTGTCTCTGGACCCCAGCGCAAGATCGGGCTCGTCTTCCAGATCCCCGCGCTGATGCAATGGCGGAGCGCGCTTGACAACGTGCTCCTGCCTACCGAGATTCTCGGCCTTGATCGCGCTGCGAGCCGCAAGCGCGCGCGAGAGCTGCTCGAATTGGTTGGGCTTGCCGAGTTCGCCTCGCGCTATCCGCGCGAGCTTTCCGGGGGCATGCAGCAGCGCGTCGGCATCGCCCGCGCGCTGGTGCACGACCCCGCCATCCTCTTGCTCGACGAGCCTTTCAGCGCACTCGACATCATGACGCGCAATCAGCTCAACACCGAGCTCATGCGCATCTGGAGCGAGCGGCGCAAAACCAATCTTCTGATCACCCACAGCATCCCCGAGGCCGTCTACCTCTCCGACCGGGTAATCGTGCTGGGCGCGCGCCCCGCGCGCATCCTCGACATCGTCGCTGTTGCGCTGCCGCGGCCCCGCGAGCCGGCGATCCGCGTGTCGCTGCCGTTCATGCAGCTTGTCGATCGCATTGGCCGTCTCATCGGTCTGGAGTATGTGTAGCAGGCGCCTCCTGCTCGTCATGACGAGCCTCCTGCAGGCGCCAGAGGAACACTCATGAAGAAATTACGCACCATCACTCTCGCCGGCGCGCTGATCGTCACCGCACATGCCGCCGCGAGCGCACAGGAGAAGATCATCTTTTCGCTGCAGTGGATCGCCAACGGCAACAATTTCGGCGTTTTCGCAGCCAAGGAGCAGGGCCTCTACCGTGCTGCGAACCTCGACGTCGAGGTGCAGCGAGGCTACGGCTCGGGCGATACCGCGAAGCGTGTCTCCACCGGTACCGCCGACATCGGCATAGCCGATGCCGCCTCGGTCATCGTCGGGCGCAGCAACGGCCTCAAGATCAAGCAGGTCGCATCGCTTTACGAGCGCTCTCCCGACGCGATCTTCTTCATCAAGGGCAACGGCATCGCCAAACCGAAGGACCTGGAAGGCCGCACGGTCGGCGCCACAGCGGGCGAGGCGACCGTGAACTTCCTCCCGATCTTCGCGGCCAATGCCGGTTTCGACAATAAGAGGATGGAAATAGTCAACATGTCGCCCTCGGCGAAATATGCGAGCCTGGTCGCCAAGACCGTGGACTCGATCGTGGGCTTCGTGAACGAGGAGCCCGCAATCCGCAGCGCCGCAAACAAGACGGGGCTCGAGGTCGGCCGCTTCGTGTTCAGCGACTACGGCATCAACTACTATTCGCTCGGGGTGATTGCCAGCGACGAGAGTATCGCCAAACGGCCCGACATGGTGCGTCACATGGCGCTGGCGACCATGCAGGGTTACGCCTCGGCAATCAGAAATCCACAGGCTGCGGCCGACGCGTTCGTCAAGAACTATCCCGAGAGCAGCCGCGACATCGCACTGGCGCAGTGGGAGGTGGCGCTACCGCTCATTCTCACCGACCGCTCGCGCAAGGACGGGCTCGGCTTCATCGAGCGCGACAAGATGGCCGACACCATCAAGCTGATCGCGCGGTTCCAGAAGGTGGATCCCGCGCTCACCCCGGACGACGTCTACGTCGCCGGGCTTTTGCCCAAGGTCGCGGTCGAGTGAGCAACGGTTTCCATACCTTCCCCTCAAAGGAAAGGTCGACAGCATCTGCTTTGCTCGCCAAGCGATCGCTGATCAGCTCGAGGAGCGGCATTGCGAAAAAAAGCGGCGCGAACGGCGGCTTCGTGCTGGCGCGCGGCTTCTCAGCCCCGGGCAATTTGCAGGAATTCGTCGAGCTCGTAGTGCCCGAGATGCAGCGTCGCGGGCTTTGCCGGCGCCAGTATCTCGGCCCCACACTGCGGGACACCCTGCTCAGATACCGAGAAAGCTCGATTTCACGTCCTCGTTGCGGGCGAGCTCCTGCGGCGACGCAGAGTAGACCATTCGGCCCTTGCTCATCACGTGCACGTAATCGACGAGCTTGAGCGCAAGATGCGCGTTCTGCTCGACCAGCAGAATGGAAAGGCCCTGCTGCTTGAGCTTTGCGATCGCCTCCCACAGGCCCTGAATGATGATGGGAGCGAGACCCTCGGAAGGCTCGTCCATGATCAGGCAATCGGGGTTGGTCATGAGCGCGCGACCAATTGCCAGCATCTGCTGCTCTCCGCCGGAGAGGGTCCTTGCGCGCTGGCTGCGGCGTTCCTCCAGACGCGGGAACAGCCCATAGACACGGCGCAGGTTCCAGCCGTGGCGCGCGACACTGCGCTCCGCCACCTCGAGATTTTCCTGCACGCTCAGGGTAGGAAATACGCGCCGGCCCTGCGGTACGAGGCCCATGCCGCTGCGCACCGTCTCGAACGAGGCGGCATGCGTGATATCGGCACCTTTGAAAACAACCCTCCCCCGCCGCGGCGGATTGAACCCGACGATCGAATTGACCAGCGTGCTCTTGCCCATACCGTTGCGCCCGAGCACCCCGAGGATCTGCCCCTGCTCCATGTTGAGCTCGACGCCCTGGAGCACGTAGGCGTCGCCGTAATAGGTGTGAATGTCCTCCACTTGCAGGATCGGCATGCATCAACCCGAGCCAAGGTAGATGTCCTGGACCCGCTTGCTGCCATGGATTTGCGCGGGCGGGCCGGTTTCCAGAACCTCGCCGAAATGCAGCACTGAAATCTCATCGGCGACGTCGAACACGACATCCATGTCGTGCTCGATCAGAAGGATCGCGAGATCGCGGTCAAGCCCGCGGAGAAAGTCCGTCATCTCGGTGGACTCGCCCGAGGAGAGTCCCGCGGCAGGCTCGTCCAGCAACAGGATCTTCGGGTCGCTGGCTAGCCCGAGAACGATCTCGAGCTGGCGCTGCTCGCCGTGGGAAAGAAACCGAACCTGAATATCCTTTCGTTCCAGAAAGCCGGAGCGGGTCAGCAGCGCATGAGCCTTGTCGTACATCTCGCCGTACGAGGAGAGCACCCGCCACATCACGAATTTCGATCTGCGCAAGCCCTGAATCGCGAGCAGTACGTTGTCGAGCACGGTGAGCCGGGGGAAGAGATGGGTGACCTGGAAAGTTCGCGCCATGCCCAGCGCGGTGCGGCGATGACTGGGCCAGCGCGTAACGTCCTCGCCGAACAACAAAACCTTTCCCGACGAGGCAGGAAAGATCCCCGTTATCAGATTGAACAGCGTGGTCTTGCCAGCACCGTTCGGGCCGATAATGGCCTTGCGGTCTCCGCGCATGATCCTGAGCGTAACGTCGTTGACTGCGCGCAAGCCTCCGAAGCTCTTGGACAGGCCGTCGAGCTCGAGCACCGGCACGCCGCCACGGTGCAGCCTTTTATCCTCGTCTACCGTCGGCTGTTGCATGTGTGCGACCACGCAGCGCAGCGAGCCTCTATGATACCTTCCCCAGAAAGGAGGGGGTCGGCGAGCAAGGCGAGCCGAATGAATGGCGACTGCCGACCCGCTATGACGGAACGGCACGCCGACGACCCAAGCCCACCCGCCAGCATTTGCTTCGCGAGTGAAGCAAATTTGCTGGCGGCCTCCCCCTTGCAGGGGCAGATATGGAACGCGTCGCTATTCGCAGAACTTGCAGGGCGGAAAGTCGCGACTGTACACCGGCTGCTTCAGGAACGCTTGCCTGTCGAATTGACCGAACTGGCTGACGTTCGGATAAGTCTTGATGACCGTATTCCACAACTCATCCTTGTCATAACCGAACATCTTCTTCTTCTCGACCTTCTTGATGTAGATGTTCTGCACCGGATTGCGCAGGTCGTCGAAGGTCACAGGCCCGCGCACGGTGTCGAATTTCATCGCACTGAGCTGTTTGATGAATTCCGGTCCGCCTGGCCACTTGCCGTTGTTGCGCTTGATGACATCGTCGATCATGAGAGCGGTGGTGTAGTTCGTTTCCGAATAGTACGACGGCACCTTGCCGAACTTGGCCCGGTACTTCTTCACGAACTCCGCGTTCTTGGGCGTGTCCAGCGCTGCGCTGTATTGCAGGGCCGATACGTGTCCTATCACTTCGTCGCCCATCGCCGGCAGCACGAACTCGTCGTAGCTGGTGCCTCCGCCCAGCACCGGCTTCTTGTTGCCGGCCGCGGCCAGCTGCTTGGGGAACTGCAGCGACATCGGCCCGACCATCAGTGTGAAGATCGCGTCCGCGTCCTGCTTGAGGGTCGGGATGTACGGTCCGAAGTCCTTGGTGCCGATCGGCGGCCAGATTTTCTGGATGATCTTGCCGCCGCAATTCTCGAACCCCTTCTGGAATCCACCGACCACCTCGTAGCCAAAAGCGTAGTCCGCGCCGATGGCGACGATCTTCTTGTAACCCTGATCGCAGGCCCATTGCCCGAAAGGATGGCTCGGCTGGGAGCTCGTCCAGCCGGTCCTGATGAGATAGGGAAACTTGGCCGCATCCCGTTGAGTGAGATCATCGGACGCCGCGACGGGAATGATGTAGATCGCCTCGCTGGTGCTGACCGGAGCGAGCGCGTAGCCTGCCGAGGCCAGCAGCCCGCCGACGAACGTCTGTACCTTGTCCTGCAGGACGAGCTTTCTCGCCTTGGTGACGGCGGTATCGGGCTTGCCCTGCGTGTCCTCGACGATGAACTTCACCTGCGCCCCGCCGAAGTCGTTCTTGGCTTCATCGAGATACATCTGAAAGCCATCTACCATGTCCTTCCCGACCTGGGCGAAGATTCCGGTCGTCGGCGCGAGAAAGCCGATGCGCAGCTCCTCAGCGCCTACGCCCGCATTCGAGCTGATGAGAAGCGCGAACGCGCCCCCCAGGCTCGGCCAAAATCTGCCTATCGTGGTGCGATCCATCTTCTGTCTCCCTGGTGACTGTTGGTCTTAGCTGGAAACGATTGCGAGCTTCTTGGCGGATGGACGGCTCGCACTGCGATATTGGCGAATTCGCTCCGGAATACCCATCAACCCGCCTGGAAGGTAGAGAATGGTAAGAACGTATACTGCACCCAGGGCATACTGCCACCATGGGACCAGGGTGCTGAGATACTCGCGCATCCCGAATACGATGAAGCACCCGATCACCCCGCCGACCAGCGTTCCGGCGCCCCCGAGAACTGCCATCAACAACGCGTCGACCGAGGTGGTCAGGACGACGTTCTCCGGGCTCACGATGCCGGCCGTATGTGCCCACAACACACCCGCGAGCCCGCCGAAAGCGCCTGCAATCACAAAGGCGATGTATTTGTGCAGCCACGTATTGTAACCGAGGATACGCATGCGGAGCTCGCGCTCGCGAATTCCAAGCAGGCTCGCTCCGAATGGAGAGCGTACCATAACGAACATTGCCAACAGCGACATCGCGAAAAACCCGAGCACCAGGTAGAAAAACGTAACGTCCTGGGAGAGGTCTATCCAAAACTTCGGCCGCGCGCTCAGATTGATCCCGTTGTCGCCCCCGGTCAACGAGTTCCAGCGATAGGCCAACCCCCATACGCATTGGCCCAGCGCCAGCGTGATCATCAGGAAGTACACCCCGGTTGCGCGCACTGCGAGCAAGCCGAAGAACGCCGCTGCCGCCGCCCCGCTGAGCATGCCGAGGATAACCACCAGCCAGAAATCGAATCCCAACCCGACCTGGTATTTTGTCGCCAAGATCGCGGTCACATAGGCACCGATCCCGAGATAGGCGGCCTGGCCAAGGGAGGCGAGGCCGGTGAAGCCGAGCAGGATGTCGAGGCTCATGACCAGGATGGAGAACGCCAACGCCCGGGTGACCAGCAGGATCACGAAGGACGTCGTCATCGGAACGACGATTGCGAGCGCGACGACGGCAGCGACGACCGCCAGGGCCTTGGCTTGCTCGCTTCTCATCGATGCTCTTTATTCCCTTCCGAACAGCCCGGTCGGCTTTACCGCCAGAATGACCGCCATCGGCGCATAAAGAGTGAAGTAGGAAATCTCGGGAAACAAGGCTTTCCCGAAATTATCCGCCAATCCAACCAGCAATGCCCCGATTGCCGCCCCGCCCAGGCTCCCCATGCCCCCGATGATCACCACCGCGAAGGCAAGCGGCAGGATTTCAAAATCAAGCCCGGGGTAAACGCCGAGGAAAGCCCCTCCGATCACTCCGCCCAATGCCGCAAGGAACGCACCGAGCGCAAACACCAGCATGGAGATGCGCGAGGTGTCGATCCCGATGCCCCGGGCCATCTGCGCGTCGTCCACCGTGGCGCGCACGGCAGCGCCCATGCGGGTCTTTTCCATGACCAGCCACAGGACGAGGCCGATGGTAAGCGCCATCGCAATCATGAAGATCCGATAAAGCGGCAGATAGAGCCCTCCGATGACGACGCTCCTGGTCAGGACATCAGGCGGGTTGATATCGAAATTGTTCCCGGACCAGATGTCCAGCGCAGCCTGCTGGAAGAGGAAAGCAAAGCCCACGGTCAACAAGACCTGGCGCAGCGGATCGAACCCGAGAGGCCGCAAGAACACCCGCTCCATGCAAAGGCCCAGCACGGCAATCGCCACAGCCGCGACGGGCAATGCCAGGACCCACGATCCCGTGGTCCAAATCACCGACAGCGCAACGTAGCCACCCAGAAGGAAATACGAGCCGTGCGACAGATTGACTATGCGCATCACGCCAAAGATCAGAGAGAGACCACTTCCCAGCAGAAACAGGAGCGCGCCGTATGAAATGCCGTTAAAGGCCTGAATCAGCCAGAAATTCATATCCATGCCCTTACGGACCCTCGCGTGCACGGGGTAGCGGCCGCATCCAGACACAACACACGCACGCTCCCGACGCCGTTCGCTCATGTGGCGCAATGACGCGCCTCATCTGCAGCAAACAGCTCACCGGAACCGAAGAGGTGCGAGGATTCGAGTCAGTGCGTCAAGGGGCAATGCGTGCGCGGTGCGGCCATCTCTCCCGACCGTGGTCTCCGCCGCGGTGAGCGCGTTGAGAATGGCTTCTTCGGTCGCCTCTACCGCAGCCGCGAACAGGCCGTCCATGGAGCATGGATCGAGCATCTCGATGCGATGCACTGAGCGCCTTTGCGGTACGCGGTTATGCACCGAGAAGCAAAGGAAGATATCTCCGCTGCTGTTGGCACCGATCGAGCCTACCCGGCCGAGCCCGAGGGCAGCGCGCCTCGCCACGCGCTCGCACTGCTTGCCGAGAAGGGGCGCCGTGGTCGCGAGCACCACGATGATCGATCCCTTGTCGTCGGGCTCGTCATAGGCCGATGGAATGTCCTTAAGCTCGCGCCCGACGGGCATGCCGCCGACCGTCAGCTGGGAGCGCAATCCATAATTCGCCTGGACCAGCGCTCCGACGATCCAGCTGGCCTTGCCCTGCCGCACCACTCGCGACGCCGTTCCGGTACCTCCTTTGAGCTCGTGGCAGATGGAGCCGGTCCCGCCTCCTACATTGCCTTCGGCGATGCGACCGCCCGTCGCGCCCTCGAGCGCTGCGAACACTTGCTCGCGCGTGATGGGAAACGTTTCAGATTCGCTCAGCCAGCAGTCATCAGTTTCCGTGACGACGGGCAAGAGCGTGGGGTCGCGTACGTCGGAATTCACCGCATACGCACAAAGGGCATCACGGACGGCGCCCACGCAGCACGTGTTGGTCAGGGCAATCGGGCTCGTGAGCAATCCCTGCTCGGCGAGCCACAGAGCGCCGGTCAGCTCGCCGTAGCCGTTGAAGCAGCAGGATCCGGCAAACACCGCGGAACGAAAGATGTCCGGCTGTGGCCAAACAACCGTCACACCCGTACGCAGGACGTGAGGTTTGTCGACGCAAAGCGTGGAGTAGCCGACGCGCACGCCGGCAACATCCGTAATCGCGTTGTTTCGGCCGGGTGAGAGTCGCCCGATAGCAATGCCGAGATCGCGCAACCTGCTGCGTTTCATGCGCCCACTTGTTGTCTCATGCGCCTTGGCCCGGCCGGCCTTTAACTTGCCGTCCTGGATAATAGCCGATCGGCCGGCGGACCGGTCATTCTCTTTGCCCATCGAGCTCGGAGCCTTAGCACAACCCCCTGCTTTGAGCCCGCCCTGTGCAGCGACAACGTGCCGCCGAAATGACCGTCCCGAAGGTGATGAGCGGCCTTGAAGCGATTGCCGCCAACGTGATTTCAGGCATATTTTCCTTGTCGGCGCCCGTCGGCTCGTGCGCGGAATACGGGAAGTGTGCACTCGCGGAGTTTGACTTCTGAGGGACCGCTCGGGCCGGCGAATGAAGGAGAGAGATCGAGGTGACAAAGCTCAATCGCCGTTCTCAAATCATCACCGGGGGTGTGGCGCGCTCGCCTAACCGCGCCATGTTGCGCGCCGTGGGCTTTCATGACGGCGATTTCGAAAAACCGATCGTCGGCGTGGCCAACGGCCACTCCACCATGAATCCCTGCAACGCAGGCATTCAGCCCCTCGTTGACCGCGTGATCGCCGCGCTCAAAGAAGCCGGAGCGATGCCGCAGGTCTTCGGCTTCCCGACCGTGACCGACGGTATCGCAATGGGTACCGAAGGCATGAAATATTCCCTCGTGTCGCGCGAGGTCATCGCCGATTCCATCGAAGTTGCTGTCAACGGGCAGTGCATGGACGGCGTGGTTGCGGTCGGGGGCTGCGACAAGAACATGCCGGGAAGCATCATGGCAATCGCGCGCATGAACGTCCCGGGTATCTTCGTCTATGCCGGCACCATCAAACCGGGCTTCTGGAAGGGACAGAAGCTGACCATCGTGAGTCCATTCGAGGCGGTGGGAGCGTTCACGGCCGGCAAGATGTCGCAGGAGGACTTCGTCGGGATCGAGAAGAATGCCTGCCCGTCGGTGGGAGCCTGCGGCGGCCAGTATACTGCCAACACGATGTCGTCCTCGTTCGAAGCGCTCGGCATCAGTCTTCTCGGCTCCTCGCAAATGGCCTCGCCGGATCCCGAGAAGGCGGACTCCGCGGCAGAATCCGCGCGCGTCCTGTTCCAGGCTGTCCGCAACGCCCTGAGGCCCCGCGACATCATCACCAGAAAATCGATCGAGAATGCGGTTGCCCTGGTGATGGCGACGGGCGGCTCAACCAACGCTGTGCTGCACTATCTGGCCATTGCGAATGCCGCGGGCGTGAAATGGAATATCGACGATTTCGAGCGCATACGGCGCAGGGTCCCGGTGCTGTGCAATCTCAAGCCCTCGGGTCCCTATGTCGCGACGGATTTTCATGCCGCCGGCGGAGTGCCGCAGGTGCTCAAGCTCCTGCTGGTCAATGGCGTCCTGCACGGCGAGTGCATGACCATCCACGGCAAGACGCTGGCCGAGATGTTGAGCGACGTTCCCGAGGAGCCGCGGCAGGATCAGGACGTGATCCGTCCCTGGTCCGACCCGCTCTACAAGCAAGGTCATCTCACCATCCTGAAGGGAAACCTTTCACCCGAAGGCTGCGTCGCCAAGATTACCGGCTTGAAGCAGACATCGATCACCGGGCCTGCACGCGTCTTCGATTCCGAGCCGGAATGCCTCAAGGCAATACTCGCCAAAAAGATCAAGGCCGGCGACGTAGTGGTCATTCGTTATGAGGGGCCAAAAGGTGGCCCCGGCATGCAGGAGATGCTGGCGCCGACCTCGGCCCTTATCGGCCAGGGTCTGGGCGCATCAGTCGGGCTTCTCACGGACGGGCGATTTTCCGGTGGAACGTGGGGAATGGTCGTCGGTCACGTTGCGCCGGAAGCGTATGACGGAGGGGTGATTGCGCTGGTGCAGGAAGGCGATTCGGTTACGATTGACGCCAAGAAGCGTCTCATTCAATTGAACGTACCGGCAAAGGAGCTGGCGCGGCGCAGAAAAGCATGGAAGCTCCCAAAGCCTCGCTACACCAAGGGGGTGCTGGCGAAATATGTGAAGCTGGTCTCCACAGCCAGCCGCGGCGCCATTACCGACTGATCCGAGCGCAAAAGCCGGATTGATCGGCTGCAGCTATCATCGGTAATCAATCGTTTACTCAACGGATGTCGTATGCCGGGGAAGCTGTCGGCGTATAAGCGGAGGGCTGCCCGGCTCCCATGAACTTGCCACATAGGTCGAGGACAACAGGAGCCTGGGCGGGCGGCAGGCTCCCCGCGGGATCACAACGAACGGCGCGCCCCACCCCGACGGCATGCGCAATCCGCCCCACGGCCTTGGCGCTCATTCTTGCGCTGGGGTGCCGGATAGACGAGCTCGGACAACTGGGATTTGATCGATGCAGACGAGAACATTGATCGCCACTGCGGTTGCAGTTTCCGTTCTCGGCGGCCCGGCACGCGCGGGCACCATTCCGCCGGGCGAAAAGCCGTCCCTGGCGCCGATCGTGCGCGCGGTAACCCCGGGGGTCGTAAACATCGCGACCAAAAAGGTGGAGGTGGTCGACAACGCCATGATGCGGGATCCGGTCATGCGGGATCTCTTCGATATCCCCGAACGCGGAGTGCGAAGGGAGACCCAGGCTGCCGGATCGGGAGTGATCGTCGACGCCGCTCGCGGCTATGTCCTCACCAATGATCACGTGGTCAAGGGCGCTTCAAACATAGAGGTCACGACCAAGGACAATCGACGCTTCAGGGCGCAGCTGGTCGGGCGCGACCAGGGGACCGACATCGCGCTACTGCACATCAAGGCGGAAAATATCATCGCCGTTCCACTCGGCGACAGCAACTCGCTCGAGGTCGGGGATTTCGTCCTGGCGATCGGCAACCCGTTTGGATTGGGACAGACGGTTACATCCGGAATCGTCTCTGCCTTGGGGCGCGCGGACCTGGGCATCGAGGGATACGAGGATTTCGTCCAGACCGATGCGGCGATCAATCCCGGCAATTCGGGCGGTGCCTTGGTGACCCTCGATGGACGTTTGGTAGGCATCAATACTGCAATCCTCTCGAAGACCGGGGGCAATGTCGGGATCAGCTTTGCCGTTCCGATCAACATGGCACGGCTCGTGATGGCTCAGCTGATAGCTTCCGGCGAGGTCAAACGCGGCCGCATCGGCGTCACCCTGCGCAACGTCACGCCGGTGGAGCCCAGCCGGCCGATGGAATCCGAGGGCGCGTTGATAGAGGCGGTCGAGCCACAATCGCCCGCCGCGCAGGCCGGGTTATCCAAGGGCGACATCGTGCTCGCTGCGAACAGCGTCGCGATCAAGAGCTCGTCACAATTCCGCAATCTGATCGGGCTCACGCCTGTCGGCAGCCAGATCGATGTTCGCTTCCGGCGAGGCAACGAGATGCTGAGCGCCAAGGTGCAAGTCGAGCCGCTCAAAGGAAAGGCTCCCACCCAGCATACGCGGCGGAACTAGCGCA
>DATBHG010000024.1:0-143979 GCA_036557665.1 Xanthobacteraceae bacterium
GGAAACATCCACGGCGAGAATCAGCTCGACATCGACCGAGGGCTTCTCCTCGGCTTCCAGACGATTGTCGGCGGCCGGCGCGGCCACGCCGGCAACGTCGCCACCGGCCATCGTCCCCGCAAGCAGCACCGCTCCGATCGAGACACTCCAGCGCATTGCGGCCCTCCCGCGTCGATCGCGATGGTGACACGCAACGCGCTTCACGCAAAGCGGGAACATCAGCCGCCCTTCACATTCGAGTTAGGGAACGCCTGCCATGATCGGGCAGGAATTGTGGCGCGGCACAGGCACGACGAGCGATGGCAAAACACCCGGTTCCATAAAGGGCTGCGAGACGATAGTCTTCCGCATTCCGAGAGCTCCACGGGGCCGCCAGGAAGCGTCGCCGAATGATCGACACCGTCACCAGACCGCGGACCAAGGTACGGACCAAGACCGAACGGCCGCGCCTGCACAAGGTCATCCTGATCAACGACGACTACACGCCGCGCGAGTTCGTCGTCACCGTGCTCAAGGCAGAATTCCGCATGAACGAGGATCAGGCCTATCGGGTGATGATCACGGCGCATCGGCGCGGCGTCTGCGTCGTCGCCGTCTACGCCAAAGACATCGCCGAGACCAAGGCTACGCGCGCGACCGACGCCGGCCGCAGCAAGGGCTATCCGCTGCTGTTCACGACCGAGCCGGAGGAGTGAGCATCCGGCCGCGCCCGGTCTCGGAGCAATGGGGAGGCCCCGGGGCGGCGGTCGGCTCACTCGCCGGTCAGGAGGCCGCTCAGTGTCGCCTTGCCGTCCCAGGTGATCTCGGCGATCCGCCACCCACCCTTGAGCTTGACCAGGTCGAGGATGACGGTCGCGGCTCTGCCCAAGCTGTTGAAGGTGACGGTGGCGCGCGCCTTGTCGGCGGCAGTCTCGGTGACCGCGATGTCGAGGCCAGTGATTTCCCAATCCTGCGCGTCGACGAAGGGATCGCTATCGAGCTTCCCCACCTCGCCATGCGCGTCCCGGCGGTCCTTGATGATCAACGCCGCCAGCCCGGGCGCGAAATAGCGCCGCACCGCCGCGTCGCTCTCGAGCGCGAGGCCATTTGCATCCTTGCCCTGGTAGTGCGCGTAGATCGCTTTCACGAACGATACGGCTGACGGATCGGCGGCGCGCACGCCGGCAGCCGCGAACGCCGCCGCAATCGAGGCTCCGATCAGCACGCTCCGCCGAGCGATCATCGCGGTTCTCCAAATGCGGGCGAGCCGATGGTCTGATCGCAGCGACCGCGCGGCGCTACTTGACCGCCTCGCATTCATAGGAATCACCCTGAAAGACGCTGAAGCGCGGAGCCTTATTGTAGAACGAGCCCGCGTCGGGCCCATCGGCTTTGGGATTCGCGTTGTCCATGAAGAAGACCGAGTCCTCCTTGCCGTCGTCCGGTCCTGACAGCGCTCCGCGGATCCAGCACGATTTCCGCTGCCGGGTGATGGTGGCGAAATACTTTCCCTGCTCCAGCCGACGAGCCTGCTCCCCATCGAGCCAGATGCGAAAGACATCTTTCGACTTGTCCTGCTTGCCATCCTCTGCGCTCCCCCGGAGCGGCACCAGGCTCATGAGGCGCCGCCCCTTGTCGTCGGCCGCTCCGAGCGTGACCTTGAACGCGCCGGAATAGTGCGACGAGCAGACGAAGAGCGGCTTCTCCTTGCTCACGTCGTTCCAGTCCTTGGGAAACACGGCTCGCTGCTGCTCGCATTCGTCGGGTCGAACGGCCGCGGCGGGGCTCGCCATCAGCAGGCACAGCGCGGCTGCGAATATTGTCGCTCGCATGGTGTCCCTCCCGACCTGACGCTGGCCCATCGTTGGTCGCCCCGGCGCGCATCGCGCACATCTGCATCGCGACAAGCAGATCGAGGCCGCCGCTCCGTCAATCCGCGAACAGCTTGGTGACCAGCCTCCGCGCCAGCACGCCGGCCACGCGCCGGCGATAGTGTCCGGGCGTGAACGTCGTCTTCATCGACATGATTTGGTCGCGCACGAGATCGTCAAGGCCCTTGAGCACACGCGCGTCGAGCGCACCGCCGGTGAGCGCCGCTGTGCCGGCCAGCAGCACCGGCCGCGGGTTGGTGCCGGTGAAGGCGATGCGCAGCTCGGCGAGGATGTCGCCCTCGCGCCGCAGCGCCACCGCCACGCCGGTCACGGGGTATTCGATCGAGCGGCGGATGCGGATCTTGTCGTAGGCCGAGCGCAGGCCTTTCGTATTGCGCGCCCGCACCGCCGTGACGAGCTCGCCCGGCCTCAGCGCGAGATAATATTTGCCGTCGCCCAACGACTCGCTGATGGGCTGGTCCTGCCGCGAATAGCCGATATAGAGCGCGCTCAACGCCAGCGAGCGCCTGCCGTGCGGGCCGGCGACATCCACTTCGGCCCCGAGCGTGAGCAAGGCGGGCGCGAGATCGCCGCTGTAGGTGGCGAAGCAGACCCCGCGGCTCTTGGGCGCGACGTGACAGATGTCGCCCGTGGTCTTGAGGCAATGGTTGTTGGCGGCGCGCCACCATTCGCTCTGGTTATAGAACAGGCAGCGGGTATCGAGGCAGAGATTGCCGCCGACCGTGCCCATGTTGCGGTGGGTCGGCCCGGCGATGCAGCCCGCCGCCTGCGCCAGCACGGGATAGTGCCGCACCACCTGCGGGTGCGCGGCAAGCTCGGCGAGCGTGACCGCCGCGCCGATCTCGATGGCCTCGGCGTCGGCCTTGATCGCGCGGAGCTCCGGCACCTCGTTGACGTCGATGAGCACCTCTGGCGCGACGATGCCGCGCCGGATATTGACCACCAGATCGGTGCCGCCGCCGAGCAGCCGGCTGTCGGGATTTTCGGCGCGTGCCCGGATGACGTCGGCCAGCGTGCGCGGGCGGATGAGCGCGAACTCAGGCAGCGCGTCCATGGCGGTGCGTTCCGATCGCTTTGCGACGCGTCATACGCTGGCGGCGCCGCCGTTGCCCTTGCCGCGCCGGCGCTTTTCGAGCGCGCCGAATACCCGGTCGGGCGTGACCGGCAGCTCGTTGAAGCGCACGCCGACGGCATCAGCGATGGCATTGGTCAATGCCGGCAGAAACGCGGCAAGCGATCCCTCGCCCGCTTCCTTGGCGCCGAACGGCCCGTGCGGGTCGTTGCTCTCGACGATGCCGACTTCGATCGGCGGGGAGTCCTGGATCGTGGGCACGCGGTAGTCCAGCATGTTGCCGGTGACCAGCAGCCCTTCGTGATAGGCGGTTTCCTCGCTCATGGCCTGACCCATGCCCATCCACACCGAGCCCTGCACCTGGCCTTCCACGGTGAGGCGGTTGAGCGCCTTGCCGCAGTCGTGCGCCACCCAGACCTTTTCGACGCTCACCACGCCGGTGTCCGCATCGACGCTGACCTCGACCACCTGGGCGGAATAGCTGTAGCCCATGGTGCCGCCGATGGCGGCGCCGCGGTATTTCTTGCCGCCGTGGGATGCCGGGATGGTGGAGTAGTTGCCGGTCACGGTGATGGTGCCGGTGTCCTTGAGCGCCTCGCTCACGACCTCGTTGAAGGTCAGGCCTTTGTCCTGCGCGCCGGCGCGATAGACCTCGCCGAGGCATTCGATCTCCTCGGGCCTGGCCTCGAGCTTGCGCGCCGCAGCCGCGACCAGCACGCGCTTGAGGCTCTGCGCCGCGTCGAGCGCGGCGTTGCCCACCATGAAGGTCACGCGCGAGGAATAGGAGCCGTTGTCCTTGGGCACCACCTCGCTGTCGCCGGTGACGACGCGGAGCCGGGAAAGGTCGAGGCCGAGGACCTCGCCCACGGTCTGCGCCAGGAGCGTCGTCGAGCCCTGCCCGATGTCGGCCGCGCCCGAAAGCACGACGATGGAGCCGTCGAAATCGAGCTTGATCTTCACCGTGGCGTGCGGCTCGCCGGTCCAGTTCACCGGCTTGGAGGCGCCGCTGATGTAATGCGAGCAGGCAAATCCGAGCCCCTTGCCTTTGCCCAGCTTGCCCCTGCGCGCTTTCCAGCCGCTCGCCTGCTCCACCCAGTCGACGCATTGGGGCAGCCCATAGCTGTTCACCATCAGGTCATTGTCGGTGAACGTCGGCGCGGTGAGATAATTGGCGCGCCGCACCGCGATCGGGTCGAGCGCAAGCTCGTGCGCCATGGCATCGAGCAGGCTCTCGAACGCGAAGCGGATATCGACGGTGCCGTGGCCGCGGAAAGCGCCGCAGGGCGGGGTGTTGGTGAGCACGCGCTTGCCGATATATCTGACGTTGTGCAGGTCGTAGATGGCGTAGAGCATCGATCCCGCATAGAGGATGGTGACCACGCCATAGCCGGAATGGGCGCCGCCGCGCTGATAGCATTCGCATTCGACCGCGGTGATGCGCCCGTCTCTGCGCATGCCGAGCTTGAGCCGGATGTCGGTCTCGGGGCGGCCGCGGTGGGTGACGAACGTCTCCTCGCGGTTGGTCACCAGGCGCACGCATCCGCCGGCGCGCCTCGCCAGCAATGCGGCGATCAGCTCGACGTTGAGTGCCTCGGTGCGGCAGCCGAAGCCGCCGCCCACATGCGGCTTGATCACGCGGATGCGCGACATGTCCATGTCGAGGATCTGCGCCAGCATGAGATGGACGTAATAGGGTACCTGGGTGCTGGCATGCACGGTCAGGCGGTCGCGCTCGCGGTCGTAATCGGCAACGGCGGCGTGCATCTCCATCTGGTTCTGACACACCTCGGCGCAGTTGTAGCTCGCCTCGCGCACGAGATCGGCCTCGGCAAAGCCCTGCTCGACGCTGCCGAGCTCGAACAGCACATCGCGCTCCACATTGCCCGGGCGGTGCACGTGGATGTTGCAGGCGCTCGTCGCCAACGCCGCCTGCGAGGTGTAATAGGCGGGCAATTCGCGCACCCTGAGCCGGATCAGCGCGATCGCGCGCTTGGCCGTGGCGTCATCGACCGCCGCGACGGCGGCCACCGGCTCGCCGCGGTAACGCACCTTGTCGCGTGCCAGCGGGTGCTCGCTGCGCGCAACGGGAAGGACGCCGAAGGTCCGCTCGCAGTCGGCGCCGGTGACGATCGCCTTCACCCCGGGAAGGCGAAGCGCCTCGGCGGTGTCCACGTCCAGAATCTCGGCGTGGGAATAGGGGCTGCGATAGATGCGGCCAGCCAGCATGCCGGGCGCGATCAGATCGGCGGTGTATTTGGCCCGGCCCGAGACCTTGTCTGGCCCATCGATCATCGGCACGTAGGAGCCGATATTGCGCGCGGGCACGATCTCGTTCACGGCGACGCTCCGGCGGCGTGCAGCGCGGCCGCGTATTTGACCGCCTCGATGATTTTCACATAGCCGGTGCAGCGGCAGATGTTGCTGCCCAGTGCCGCGCGGATCTCATCCTCGTCGGGCGAGGGATTGTGGCGCAGGAGCCCGGCGGAAGCCATGATGAAACCCGGCGTGCAGTAGCCGCACTGGGAGCCGAGCTTCTCGTGAAAGCCGCGCTGCACTGCCGAGAGCCGGCCGTCATGTGCAAGCGACTCGATGGTGTCCACGCGCCGGCCTTGCATGGTCGCCGCCAGAGTGAGGCAGGAGAGGCGCGGGCGATCATCCACCAGCACGGTGCAGGCGCCGCATTCGCCGCCGTCGCAGCCCGTCTTGGTGCCGGTGAGGCCTGCTACCTCACGCAGGTAGTCGAGCAGCAGCAGGTTGTCCGCCACCGCATCGGCGCGCGGGCGGCCGTTGAGCGTGAATTCGAGCAGGCGTGCCATTGGCCTTGACCTAACCCGGATTCGGCTTTTGGCAAGCAAACCCGGGCGTTAGCAAACGAAATATTCTCTGCCGCGGAGCATAAAACTCGGTCGCGAGCTGCCGCAATTCCCATCCCTGTCATTCCGGCCGAGCGCGCCGGGCCTTGCCCGGCGTGCGAGAGCCGGAATCCAGTAACCGGCGTAGTTCGGCATTCGGGCCGGCCGTCGCTTACTGGATCCCGGCTCGCGCGATCCCGGCAGAGCCGGGCTCGCTTGGCCGGGATGACACCGAAGATCCGGTCGCCTCCCGCGCCTCCTTTCGCGCGGCGGCGAGTATGGCGCGCAGGCTTTCGCTGCGGGTATTGTGGGCGTGCAGCACTTGCGCGACCGTAGGGTTGCGCTCCGCCGCGCTGCGTTCCGCCGGCGGCTTGCGCTGGGCCGACAGATAGGCGCCTTCGCGCCGGCCCTCAGCGACGAGTCCGCGCCCGAACGGCTGCTGCTCCCGTGCAAAGCGCAAAAGCCCGGCGGCTACGTCCTCGCCCCGCACCGCCTCCGCGAGGCTTGCAGCCTCGAGCGCCGCCTTGGTTACGCCCGCCCCGACATGCGGGCGCGCGACAAAGGCGGCATCGCCCAGAAGCGCGACCCGGCCGAACACGCTGCGCGGGCTTTCGAGATCGAAGATCGGCTGAAAGAACGGTTGCGCGCGGGCGAAGATTTCAGCGAGCTGCGGAGCGACCAGCTCCCGCGCGGTCGCCTTGATTGCGGCAACGACGTCGGCGCGAATGAGCGGCGGGGGAATGGCGGCGCCGTGGTCTTTCCCGCTCGCATCGGTGCAAAGGTCGACGAGGGCATCAGGATGAGTCGGCCGGTACCACACGATATTGTAGGCGCGCCGGCCGACCTCGGTCTCGTTGTTGCGGCCCGGTACGGGGTAGGCGAGGAAGAGCTCGCCTTCCGGCAGGCAGAACGTGTAGCGCTCGAAGATCTGCGCGCGAATAACGGCGGGCATCTCCTTCTCGTCCAGCATGGCGCGCCAGGCGACGTAGCCCGCATATTGCGGCGCCACGCCGGGGAGAAGCTGCTCGCGCACCGTGGAGCGCACACCGTCGGCGCCGACGAGCAGCTCGCCTTGGGCGCGCTCGCCATTGGCAAACACGGCGGTCGCGGCACGCGCGTCCTGCTCGACGCGCACGAGCGACATGCCGAGGCGGTAGCTTGCAGCCGGCAGCGGATCGCGCAGCGCGCGATGGAGCCTGCCCCACGAGCTCATCAAGCGTGAGGTGCCTTCCTCGACCAGCACGCGCCCGTTCGCAGCGAGGACGACGATGCGGTCGAGCCTCACCCCCATGCTCGCATCGAAGTCGATCCCGATGCAGCCGAGGACCTCGAGAAGCTGCGGATGCGTGCTCAGCCCTGCGCCGCGCCCGGTGAGATCCTCCGGGTTGCGCTCGAACACCATGACATCCCAGCCTTTGCTGCGCAGGAGATGCGCGGCGAGGAGCCCGCCGAGCGAGCCGCCGATCACCAGCGCGCGTCGAGCAGGTGTCGCCATCCGGTCCAGTATGACGGCGTAGGGGCGGGTTTGAAACCCGCCCCTGCATGCGGCCAACATGCGGCCGGGCGCAGAACGTTTCGGAGGGGCGAGGCATGCCTCGCCCTCTGCACCGAGAGATTATTCACATCGCCCAGGACATGCTGTCGTGGCCCGGCCGGTAGTTGCGGTTGGTCAGCGCAGGGTTGCGGTTGATAAGCGGCCGGCCGTAGAGCGGATGGGTCTGGCTGCGCACCTCGTGCTCGACCGTGAACAGCACCTCGCGGCTGTCGACATCGACGATGTCCTTGAAGCGATATTCGTGCTGGCTCACCTCGAGCGTGATCAGGCCCAGGGCCTCGAGCTTGCGGTGAGGCGCGGAGAAATCGCCGATGTAGATCTGCACGTGGTGGCGGTCGTACGGCTGCTCGGGCGTATCGGTCTCGCAGAACTCCCAGTACTGCTTCTCGCCCACCTTGACGCGAGCCGATGGCCCGCTGCCGTTCTCCGCGACGCTGACGAGCGCGCCCATGACCTCGCGGTAGAAGCGCGCGATGCGCGATGCCGTGCCGAGGCGCACATCAAAGCGGATGTACGGCATGCCGAGCGCGATGCGGCCGAAGCGCGCCTCGTCGGGCGCATGCAGGTTGATGCGGTTGCCCCAGGGACAGACGGTCTCGACGCAGTCGTTGCTCTCGCGGAAATCGAACCGCGTCCCCGCAAGCGGCTTGCGCATCTGCGCCAGCCGATCGAGCAGTGCGGCGCGATCGGGCACCACCAATCCGGTGACGCCGCGCAGGACATCGGGCTTGCCCATCGGCAGGTGGAACTGGCTTACCCCGACATTGACCCACATGTTCCCCGCCCCGGTATTGAGGAAGGGGTCGCGGGTGAGCCCCAGCCCGGTGATGTAGTAGTGCGTCGCGAGGTGCTGATCGCTGATGCAGACGTTGACGTGGCCGAGATTTACGATGTTGCCGAGGTCCTCGCTCGCGCGGTCATATTCTTTTTCAGCCATTCCAGATCCCGCATGGTTCAGGGCGTAGCCCGGATTGCTCTTGCAGTCCGGGGATACCTTCCCGGATTGCGCGAAGGCGCGCAATCCGGGCTACGAAATCAGCTGCCTACTCCGCGGCGCGCAGGAGCGGCGCAGGACCCGCGCGGAGCTGCTCGAGCAGCGCGGCTTCATCCGCCTTGGCGGCCTTGAGGTGGCGCATCTTCACGTGGCCGAAGCCGCGAACCTTCTCCGGGATGGCCGCAAGCCCGACCGCGACGTGGTGGTTGCCGGGGTCGAGCTTCGCCAGCACTTCCTCGAGCATGCTCTCATACTCGGTCACCAGCCCGCGCTCGGTCCTGCGCTCCGGCGTGTAGCCGAACGGATCGAGCACCGTACCGCGCAGGAACCGGCAGCGCGCGAGCCACTTGAAGACCAGGAAAATCCACGGCCCGAAGGCGAGCTTTTTCGGCTCGCCCGTCGCCTTGTTCATCGGCGCAAGCAGCGGCGGCGCAAGATGCACGGTCAGGCGCAGCTGCTCGCCGCCGAGCTCGCTCTGCACCTGTTTGATGAACGCGCCGTCGGAATAGAGCCGCGCCACCTCGTACTCGTCCTTGTAGGCCATCAGCTTGAAAAGATAGCGCGCGACCGCCTCCGCGAGCCCGCTCTTGCCTGGGGCACGTGCCGCCTCGGCGGCTTTGACCCGCTCGACCCAGTCCCGATAGCGCCTGGCATAGGCTGCATTCTGATAGTCCGTAAGAAAGGCCTCTCGCCTGGCAGTCATCTCATCGAGCGATTGGGAAAGCTTGCGGGCGCCGGTCGCGGCCTCGGCGGGCTCGAGCAGGCTCGCGACCGCGGCGGGATCGGCAGCGGCGCGCCGCCCCCAGCGGAACGCCTGCTTGTTCATGTCCACCGCCTCGCCGTTGAGCTCGATCGCCTGCTCGATCGATTCGGCTGCAAGCGGCACGGCGCCGAGCTGATAGGCGTAGCCCACCAAAAAGATATTGGCACCCACGGTGCTGCCGAACAGCGCGGTTGCCGCGCGCGAGGCATCGACGAAATGTGTCTTGTCGCACCCGGCATCGGCGATGATCGCGCGCTTGAGCCGCTCGGTGGGGAGGGAGAAATCGGGATTGCGGGTGAAGTCCCCGGGCAGAAACTCGGCGACGTTGACCACCATCTCGGTCGAGCCGTGCTTCACCGCGGCGAGCACCTTCTTGTTGCCGGCAACGACGATGTCGCCGCCGAGCACCAAGTCGGCGGCGCCGGCGGCAATGCGGATGGCGTGGATGTCCTCGGGACGCTGGGCAATGCGCATGTGGCTGTGCACTGCGCCGCCCTTCTGCGCGAGGCCGGCCATGTCGAGCACACCCACGCCCTTGCCCTCGAGATGCGCGGCCATGCCGAGAATGCCGCCGACGGTGACGATCCCGGTGCCGCCCACCCCGGTGACGATGATGTCGTAGGTCTTGTCGATCCGCGACCGCTTCGGCTCCGGCAATGGGGCAAACTCGACCGTGGGAGTGGGGTGCGCAGGCTTCGCCCCAGACTCCGCCTGCTCCCTCCCCCCTTGTGGGGGAGGGCTGGGGAGGGGGGAGCAGACGTTAACTTCGGCAGTGGCTCTGGACCCCCACCCCAAACCCCTCCCCACAAGGGGGAGGGGAGCAGAAGGGGTGCCGCGCTGGAGCTTGGCGCCGCTCACCGTGACGAATGACGGGCAGAAGCCCTTCACGCAGGAGAAATCCTTGTTACAGCTCGACTGATCGATGGTGCGCTTGCGCCCCCATTCGGTCTCCAGGGGCTGAACCGAGACGCAGTTCGATTTGACCCCGCAATCACCGCAGCCCTCGCACACGAGCTCGTTGATGATCACGCGCTTGTCCGGGTCGGGAAACCGTCCGCGCTTCCTGCGCCGGCGCTTCTCCGCCGCGCAGGTCTGGTCGTATACCAGCACGCTTACGCCGGGAATGGCCGCGAGCTCCTGCTGGACGGCAATCAGATCGTCGCGGTGATGGATGGTAAGACCGCGCGGCCACTCCTCGTCCTTGGCGTATTTCCACGGCTCGTCGGTGACGACTGCGACCCGCCTGGCGCCCTCGGCCGCCACCTGCCGCGCGATCTGCGGCACCGTGAGCCCGCCGTCGTTGGACTGCCCGCCGGTCATGGCGACGGCATCGTTGAACAGAATCTTGTAGGTGATGTTCACGCCCGCGGCGATCGCGGCGCGAATCGCCATGTAGCCGGAGTGATTGTAGGTGCCGTCGCCGAGATTCTGAAACACGTGCGGGCGGTTGCTGAACGGCGCCTCGCCGATCCAGTTGGCGCCCTCGCCGCCCATCTGGGTGTAGCCCAGCGTCGAGCGGTCCATCCACTGCGCCATGTAATGGCAGCCGATCCCCGCATAGGCGCGCATCCCCTCGGGCACCACGGTCGATGAGTTATGCGGGCAGCCCGAGCAGAAATAGGGTGTCCGCACCGCGATGTCCTCGCTCTTCGCCAGGATGGACTGGGCCTCTTTCAGTCGCGCGACGTGGGCCGCGATCTCCGCGTTCCGCCCCACGCGTTGCAGGACGCGCTCGCCGATGCAGATTGCGACCTCGTTGGGATCGAGCGCTCCCTTGACCGGGAACAGCCAGTTGCCCTGCTCGTCTCTCTTGCCGATGCAAACGGGCTGGTTGGCGGTGCCGTAAAGCTCCTCGCGCACCTGCACTTCGATGAGCGAGCGCTTCTCCTCGACCACGATGATGAGCTCGAGCCCCTCGGCGAACTGCTGCAGGTCGGATTTGCTGATGGGCCAGGGACAGCCGATCTTGTAGAGGCGGATACCGAGGTCGTTGCAGCGCACCTCGTCGAGACCGAGCTCGTCAAGCGCCTGGCGCACGTCGAGATAGCTCTTGCCCACGGTGATGATGCCGATGCGCGGCCTGCGCCCGCCCGAGGTGATGTATTGGTTGAGCTTGTTGGCGCGCACGAAGGCGAGCATGGCATCGCGCTTGTAGTCGTGGAGGCGCGCTTCCTGCCCGAGGATGCTGTCGCGCAGGCGAATGTTGAGCCCGCCCTCAGGCATGGCGAAGTCCTGCGGGATGACGACGTCGACGCGCTCCAGGCTGCCGTCGATCACCGCGGTCGATTCCACCGTCTCGTGCATCGACTTGAGCGCGACCCAGCTGCCGCAGAAGCGCGACATGGCCCAGCCGTAGAGGCCGTAATCCACGATCTCCTGCACCCCGGCGGGGTTCAGGATGGGGATCATCACATCGATGAAGTGATACTCGGACTGGTGCGCGGTGGTGGAGGATTCGGCGGTGTGATCGTCGCCCATCAGCGCGAGCACGCCGCCATGCTTCGACGTGCCGGCAAAATTGGCGTGGCGGAAGACGTCACCGGTGCGATCGACGCCCGGACCCTTCCCGTACCAGAGGCCAAACACGCCGTCGAACCGGCCTTCCCCGCGCAGCTCCGCCTGCTGCGAGCCCCACAGCGCGGTCGCGGCGATATCCTCGTTGATGCCGGCCTGGAACTTGACGTCGTAGCGGTCGAGATGACGCTGCGCCCGGATGAACTGCTGGTCCAGCGTTCCGAGCGGCGAGCCGCGGTAGCCCGTGACATAGCCCGCGGTGTTGAGCCCGGCGCGGCGGTCGCGCTCCTTCTGCATCAGGCATAGCCGCACCAGCGCCTGGAACCCGGTGACGAAGATGCGGCTCTTGCCGAGGTCGTATTTGTCTTCGAGGGTGACGTGATTGAGCGCCATTGCGCGCCTCTCCGGGGCACGCGCCCGCGGGCACGGTCAGCGGCGCATGCGCCGCAAGAGATATAATCGAAGTCGCGCACCGGCAATGCGCCATATCTCCCCCTGAAAGGGAGAAGGGGGGAGTAACCCACCGCGCGGTGGTGGTGGGTTACGCGGCGCTCATTGGAGCGCCGCTACCCCCCCCTACAAAGTTCGGGGAGGTATGGAGCAGGCCGCGGGCGCGTACGGCGGTGTCGCCGAAGTCGGAGAACACGCCGTCCACGCCGAGGCGATAGAAATGCAGATATTCCCGCACCGGATCGAGCTGATAGTCGGGCGCGAGGAACTCGGGCTCGTCGCGAAAGGTGTAGGGGTGCACGAGCAGCCCGACCGCATGCGCATCCGCCACCAGGCTGGCCGGCGGCGCGAGCGCGCCGGCCGCGCGCTGCGGCACGATGCTGCGTTTCCACGGCCCGATGCCGTGGGCGTAGCCGGCGATCCCGACGAGTGCCTGCGGCGTCATGAGGTCGCCGTAGGTGCGCGCATCGCCGGCCATGACGAAGTCGTAGGGCTGCAACGCTGCGTCCTCCATCAGCTGAATGCGCCGCACCCCCGTGTGCCTGCTCAGCTCCTTGAGGTTCTGCACCTCGAAGGACTGGATGAACACCGGCGCGCGCGCATCGGTATAGCCGTTAGCCTCGAGCACGTTGAGCAGCAGCGGCTCGAGCGCAAGGCCGATCGAGCGGAAATAGCTGGGATGCTTGGTCTCCGGGTAGACGCCGATGATCCGCCCATCCGCCGCGCTTCTGCTTCTGGCGAGATCGATCGCCTCCTGGAAGGTCGGGATCTCGTACACCCCGTTCCACGCCTGGCTGCGAAACGGCAGCCGCTCGCGCGCGCGCAGCGTCTTGATCTCAGCGAGCGTAAAGTCCTCGGTGAAGAAGCCGGCGATCTTTTGCCCGTCGATGGTCTTGGCCGCCCGGCGCTGCGGGAATTTCTCCGCCACGTCGGTCGTGCCGGATATGTCATTCTCGTGCCTGGCAATCAGCACGCCGTCCTTGGTGGCTACTAGATCGGGCTCGATGAAATCCACGCCGTAGTCGATGGCGAGCGCATAGGACGCGAGCGTATGCTCAGGCCGGTGCCCGGCCGCGCCGCGATGGCCGATGACCAGCGGCAAGTTGCCGTGAAGCGTCGGGACGACTGCATTCTGCGCCTTAGTCGCCATGATCACAACTGGGCTCCATACCGTCACAAGGAGCAGCTGCTCGGGCTTTTCCTGTTTATTTATATTCGGGTTGCAAGCCGATGACGCGCTTCAATAATCCCGCACGACCAAGTCCTGGAACAGCGCGCCCGTGGGCGCTATCCTCGCTGTAAATAGCGAGAAAGCCAATGGACCGCTCGACTGTCCTCGCCTTGCTGAAGCGGCATCAAGCGGAGCTGGTCGAGCTTGGAGTGGTATCGCTGTCGATCATCGGCTCGACCGCGCGGCAGGAGGCAACCAGCGCATCCGATGTCGATCTCGCGGCGACGCTCACGCCTGGGCCGCGCGGCTTTGCCCATCTCGAACGCATGGACCGGCTCCGAGCTCACCTCAGCAAGATGCTCGGGTGCGCGGTTGACGTCATCGAGGAGCCATCGCCATTGCCACGGGTCCAGCGGGCCATCGAGCGGGATCGCGTCCTTGCCTTCTAGAAGACCCGCTGAGCGGATCGAGGAGATCATTGACAATATCGAAGCTATCCATCGCTATACAACGGGCCTCGATGAGAGTGGCTTCATAGCCAATACGCTGGTAGTCGATGCGGTGGAGCGCTGTCTGAGCCGGATCGCTGAGGCGGCGGCGAAGCTTGGAGCGCTGGCGCCGCAGCTGATGCCGGATCAGCCATGGCACAACATACGAGGCCTCGGGAATCGGCTGCGGCATGACTACGACGTGATCAACCCGCGCGATCTCTGGACAATCGTCGTCGAGAGCCTGCCGCCATTACGGACAGCGTGCCAGCACGCGCTGCGGCAACTCGGGGATAGCACGCGTTAGACAAACCGCACGGTCGGCTGCCGTCCCGGCCAAGCGAATCGCGGCCCGGAAAACGCGGCCGGCTTGAATACAGTGCCGCGGCTTCTGTTCCTCTGTTTCGGCTCTCGCCGGATGAGCGCTACGGTCGGGCCGGAATGAGAGGCAACTACTTCAATCCTTGGGGCGTTTGCCGACGGCCTCGGTCTGGCGCGCGCGCCACGCGTCGAGGCGCTCGGCCAGTCCCGCATCGGAGAGAGAAAGCACCGCCGCGGCAAGCAGCGCCGCGTTGATCGCGCCCGGCTTGCCAATCGCCAAGGTGCCCACAGGAATGCCCGCCGGCATCTGCATGATGGAGAGGAGGCTGTCCTTGCCCTCGAGCGCATGGGTGCTCATCGGCACGCCGAGCACCGGGAGCGACGTGAGCGCCGCGGTCATCCCCGGCAGATGCGCCGCGCCGCCCGCGCCGGCGATGATGAGCTTGAACCCTTTGCGACGCGCCCCCTTGGCAAATCGGTAGAGCCGCTCCGGGGTGCGGTGGGCGGAGACGATCAGCGCATCGTAGTCGATCCCGAGCTCCGAAAGCGTATCGGCCGCGTGCTTCATGGTCGCCCAGTCCGACTGGCTTCCCATGATGATCGCGACCGGCTTGCCCGCCATCGTCCCCGCTCTCCCGACGTGATGCGCGATTATAGCAGCAGCATGCAGGGCGGGTTACCGGGCGATCTCACATGTGGCGAGATCGCTGCGTAACCCGCCGCGCCCGCGCAGCCGGCCGAAGCGTCGGCGAACGGCGCCGTCACCCGCTTCGAAGCCTGCCCTGTTGATGTCAGGCAATTTTGGGCTCTATTCGCTTTACCCGAATAGCTGACGCCCGCCGTCTGATGCGCGCGAGCTCATAATTCATCTGCATCCTGAGCCAAGTGTCGGCGGTACTGCCGAGTGCCTTCTCGAGCCTGACCGCCATCTCCGGCGTAACGGCGCTGCGGCCCGCAATCACATTATGGAGCTGCTGCCGTGTAACACCGAGGGTGCGCGCGGCCGCGCTGACCGATACCCCGAGCTCCTCCAGACTGTCCCCGATCAATTCACCGGGGTGAGGTGGGTTTTTCATCTGCATGGGCATAGCGCTGTCTCCTTCAATGGTAATCCACGAGGTCAACGTCGAAAGCCCTCCCATCCTCGAAACGGAAAATAATTCGCCAGTTTGCGCGCACCGCGATTGACCAAAAGCCCGAGAGGCTGCCCTTGAGCGGATGCAGCCGGAATGTCGCATAGTCAAGATCGGCTACTTTTTCCGCCGCGTGCATCACTGCCAGGATCTGCTTAAGTTTTCGTACGTGCTGCGGGTTTACTCCTCTGGGATCGTCATTCTCGAAAAGTTGTCTCAGGCCTTTGTGCTTGAAACTCTCGATCATGGTGCGTAGGTACAGCTGTAAAGCATGATTTTACAGCCGTCAACCGATGCGGGAGCAGCTAGGGACGGTTGAGCTGCGCCGCGCCAGCTTCAAGGCCAAAGGACTGAAGCCCGCCGTCCGCGATGCTTCCTGGGACAGGATCCGCGAGTTGGTCCATGGAGAGCGCGGCGGGTGATCGTGGTCGATCGCCTCAGGTCCATGATGCGCGCGGGGCGGCGCTCTGCCGCGCACGCGGTGCGCGAGCTTTGGTCGGCCGACCGCGATTTCAGCCGTTTTGCCGGGCTCTCGGTGGTGAACCCGCTGGTTGCGGCTGGATAGTCGTTCGCCGCATGAGAACGTCGCATCGGGCGCGGCAGTGCCGCGCCCCCTGCGAAACCGCCGGTAACCTGCAATGCGTAAACGCAATCCGGGGCTGCCGAATCCAACCGTATTTCCGCCGCCTTCGGCGTGGATGTGAGGTGCGGGCTCATGGGGAAGTGCGGCCGCCGCAACGACGGCGGCCGGTGGGGGCTAACCGGGCATGAAAGCACGACATTTCACCGCGCTCGGGATCGTTGCGGCAGCCGGATTGTGGATCGCGTCGGGACAATTGCGGCCGCACGAGGCGGCGGCGCCGGAATCCGCGCTCCACACCGCGGCGAACGCGGCAAAAAAGCTGTTCCGCGTCGCGGTCGAGCGCGCCACGCTCGTTCCTCACAGCCGCACGCTCACCATCTCCGGCAGGACCGAGGCGGAGAAACGCGTCATGGTCATGGCCCGCGGTTCCGGCGTGCTCACGGATCTGCGCGTCAAGCGAGGCAGCCAGGTGCAGAAGGGCGACATCATTGCCATCCTCTCCGACGAGGCGCGCGAGGCACAGGTCGTGCAGGCAGAAGCCGCGGTGACGCAGAAGCGCACCGAGCTCGAGGCCAAACGAGGCCTGATCATGTCGGGGACGCTCCCGCGCCTGCAGCTCGTCGATCTCGAAACGCAGCTGCGCTCAGCCGAGGCTGCGCTCGCCGCCGCCGAGGCGGAGCGCGAGCGCGGCGTCGTGCGCGCGCCTTGGTCCGGAGTCATCCAGGACGTCGGCGTGGAAGTCGGCCAGGCCGCCTTCTCCTTCGCCGGCAAGGAGCTCGCCGTCCTTGTTTCGCTCGATCCCATGCTCGCCGTGGTCGAAGTGGCCGAGCGCAAGCTTGCCGGCATCAAAGCGGGCGAGCGCGCCGATGTGCGGCTCGTCACGGGCGAGACCGCAAGCGGCAAGATCCGCTTCGTCGCCAAGACTGCAAGCCCGAACACCCGCACCTATCGGGTCGAGATCGAGCTGCCGAACAAGGAGGGCAAGATTCCCGACGGGATCACCGCCGAGGTGATGGTGCCGCAGTCCGCGGTGATGGCCGCGCGCATGCCGCGCTCGGCGCTCACCTTCGGCTCGAACGGCGACCTCGGCGTGCGAACCGTGGAAACGGACGGCACGGTCGCATTTGCCCCGGTCACGGTGGTCGAGGACGAGCAGACGGCGATGTGGGTCGCCGGGCTCACCAACGGCAGCCGCGTCATCGTGCAGGGCCAGGATTTCGTGCGTGAAGGCCAGACGGTGGAAGCCGTCGGCGCGCATGAGCTGACCGCGGTCGCGAAGTAACGAGCGGCCATGACGATCGGGGGGCGCGATGTCGCGGCTCATAGACTACGCCATTGACCACGCGCGGCTCACCGTCGCGACGCTCGTCTTTCTGCTGTGCGCGGGGCTCGTCGCCTACGTCACCATCGCCAAGGAGGCGGAGCCCGACGTCAGGATCCCGGTGATCTACGTCCAGCTGTCCCAGCGCGGCATCAGCCCGGAAGATTCCGAGCGCCTGCTGCTGCGCCCGGTCGAGACCCAGCTCAAGTCGGTCGGCAACGTCAAGGAGATGCGTTCCACCGCATTTGAAGGCGGCGGCTTCGTTCTGCTCGAGTTCGAAGCGGGCTTCGACTCCAACGCGGCGCTCGCGGACGTACGCGCGAAAGTGGATCAGGCCAAGCACGACCTGCCGCGCGACGTCGACGAGCCGCAGGTGCTCGAGGTCAACCTCTCGCTCTACCCCGTGCTGGTCGTAGGGCTCTCGGGCGACGTCCCGGAGCGCACGCTGCTGCGCATTGCGCGTGCCGCGAAGAACGCCATCGAGCAGGCGCCCGGCGTGCTCTCGGCCGAGCTGCGGGGAGCGCGCGACGAGGCGGTCGAGATCATCCTCGATCCGACGCTGATCAGCAGCTATGGGCTCTCCATCGAGCAGCTCGGCAGCATCACCCAGTCCTTCAACACCCTGATTGCGGCGGGCGCGCTCGAAGGCGAGACCGGCCGTTTCGCGGTCAAGGTACCGTCGCTGTTCGAGAAGCCGCAGGACATCCTCAACATTCCCGTCGTGGCTTCGTCCGGGGCTTCGGTCACCCTGCGCGACATCGCGGAGGTCAAGCCGACGTTCAAGGACCCGACCTCGATCACCCGGGTGAACGGGCGCCCCGCCATGACCATCGAGGTCTCCAAGCGCACCGGCGCGAACCTGATCGAGACCGTCGACGCGGTGAAATATGTGGTCGCAGAGCTGCAGAGGACATGGCCCGGCGCGGTGCATGTCACCTTCACCCAGGACAAGTCGAAGATCATCCGCCAGATGCTGGGGGACCTGCAGAACTCGGTGGCCACCGGCGTGCTTCTGGTGGCCATCGTCATTCTGTTTGCGCTCGGGTTTCGCGCCTCGGTGTTCATCGGCATCGCCATACCCGCCTCGTTTCTGGCGGGCGTGCTCGGCCTGCAGCTTGCAGGGTTGACCATCAACATCGTGGTGCTGTTCTCGCTCATTCTCGCGGTCGGCATGCTGGTCGACGACGCGATCATCGTCTCCGAGTTCGCAGAGCGCCGCATGGCGGAAGGCATGCCGCCGCGCGAGGCCTACGCGCTCGCCGCCAAGCGCATGGCGGGCCCGGTGATCGCGGCGACGGCCACTCGCGTCGCCGCGTTCTCGCCGCTCTTGCTCTGGCCGGGAGTGGTGGGGCAGTTCATGAAATATCTGCCGATCACGCTCATCGCCACCCTCTCGGCCTCGCTCGCGGTGGCGCTGTTCTTTACTCCGACGCTCGGCGCGCTCCTGGGCAAGGCCGCGCGGCATCCGGCGCATGGATCAGGTCGCACAGGCGAACACGCTGCAGAAAACGGGATCTACATGCGCACGGTTCGGCTTGCGCTGCGCCATCCCGGCACGACGCTTGCGTTGGCGGCCGGCCTTCTGGTGGTGGTGCAGCTCGCCTACGGCAAATTCGACCGCGGGGTCGAGTTCTTCCCCAGCGTGGAGCCCGACTACGGCCAGGTGATCGTCCACGCGCGCGGCAACCTTTCGCTCGAGGAGAAGAACCGTCTCATCGGCGAGGTGGAGCGGCGCGTGCTCGAGTTCGATGGGCTCAAGACCGTCTACGCCCGCATCGGCGAGCAGCCGCGCGGCATGAGCGAGCTCACCGAGGACACCATCGGGGTGATCCAGTTCGAGTTCGCCCATTGGCGCACCCGGCCGCCCGCGCACCAGATCATGGATGCCATTCGCGAAAAGACCGCGGATATCCCCGGCATCCTGATCGAGGTGACTGCGCCGCGCGCAGGGCCGCCCACGGGCAAACCGATCCAGGTGCAGCTCAGCGCCGTCGATCCGGCCGTGCTGCCGGCAGCCGCGCGCAAGGTCGCGGCCGTACTTTCAAGCAACAGCGCCATTCGCGATCTCGACGACGGCCAGCCGCTGCCCGGCATCGACTGGCGCATCGAGTTCAACAAGTCCGAGGCGGCCAAATACAATGCCAGCGTGGGGGCAGTCGGCAGCGCCATACAGCTGGTCACCAACGGGCTCAAGGCGACGGAATATCGCCCGGTGGACAGCGACAAATCGGTGGACATCCTGGTGCGCTTCCCGCCGCAGCGGCGCAGCCTCGATCAGATCGACGATCTGCGGCTGCAGACCCCGATGGGACACGTGCCGATCGGCAATTTCGTGCAGCGCGTGCCGGCACCCCGGGTGGGCTACATCAACCGGGTCAACAGCAACCGCGTGAACACCGTCTCCGCCAATGTCGCCGAGGGCGTACCCACCGCCAAGGTGCAGGAGGACATCACCCGCGAGCTCAAAGCCGCCGACCTCGGACCGGGCGTAACTTTCCGGCTCAAAGGCGAGGACGAGGAGCGCTCCAAAGCCTCGGCTTTCCTCCTCAAGGCGTTCGGGACCGCGATCTTCCTCATCTTTGCAATCCTGCTGGCGCAGTTCAACAAGCTCACGTCGGTCGGCCTGGTGCTGACCGCCGTCGTGCTCTCCACTTTCGGGGTGATGCTCGGGCTGCTGATCATGGGCCAGCCATTCGGGGTGGTGATGGCGGGCATCGGCGTCATCGCCAACGCAGGCGTGATCGTGAACAACAACATCGTGCTGATCGACACCTACGACCGCCTGCGCCGGGAAGGCATCGACGCCTACGAGGCGATCATCGAGACCTGCCGCGAGCGGGCGCGGCCCGTGGTGCTCACCGCCACGACGGCCATTCTCGGCGTGCTGCCGATTGCGTTCGGGGTGAACATCGAGTTTCTCTCGCGCGAGATCACCGTCGGGGCGCCGGCAACCCAATGGTGGATCAATCTGTCCACCGCGATGGTCTTCGGGCTCGGCTTCGCCACCGTACTCACCTTGGTCATCACCCCGGCCGCGCTGATGGCGCTCGACAATCTGCGGCAGGCCCGGCTGCGCTGGTCCGCAGCCCTGCGCGGCCGTTCCGCCCGCGCTTGACGAAGACAGCCGATCGCCTGCGAGAGGCGATGCATCGTGTCACGTTGCCGGCCGGCCTGAGGCGGCGTACATCGGCACGATGCCGATGCCACGCCTTGCTCTCCTTCTCGCAGCCGCCTCCCTGCTCGCGCTGCGGGCCGCGGCGCAGCCGGATCCGGCTGCGGATTACCCCCATCACCCCGTGCGAATCATCGTGAGCACCTCCGCGGGGGGCGGAGTGGATACCGTCACCCGCATCATTGCCGCGCAGTTGCAGGACAGGCTTGGGCAGCCCTTCGTGATCGAGGACCGTGGCGGCGGGGGCGGCAACATCGGCGCCGAGGCGGTCTACACCGCGGAGCCCGACGGCTACACGCTGCTAGCCTCCCAGCCCTCTCCGATTACCAGCAACGTCGCCCTCTACAAGAAGCTCAATTTCGTCCCTGCGGCGCTGGAATCGGTGGCCCTCATGTCGAAGATTCCCAACCTGCTGCTGGTGCGGCAGGATTTTCCGGTCAAGACCGCAGCGGAATTCATCGCCTACTCCAAGGCCAATCCTGGCCGGGTGACTTACGCCTCCCAGGGCCCGGGCACCACGTCGCATCTCAGCGGCGCGCAGTTCTCGCAGCTCACTGGCGCGAGGATGGTCCACATCCCCTATCGCGGCACTGGCCCCGCGCTCAACGATCTCATCGGGTCCCAGGTCGACTGCATGTTCACCGAGCTTGCCACCGCCTACAAGCTGCATACCGGGGGCAAGGCCAGAATCCTGGCGGTCGCGACCGAGCGCAGGCTTGACGACCTGCCGGACATTCCCACCGTGATCGAGGCGGGAGTGCCGGGATTCACCTCGGATACCTGGAACGCCATCAGCGCGCCGCCGAAAACGCCGGTCGGGATCGTCTCCAAGCTCAACCGCGCCGTTAATGCGGCGCTGGAGGAGCCGGAGGTCAAGGCGCGTTACCGGCAACTGCATCTTATGCCGGGAGGCGGCAGCCCTGCCGACATGGCCAAGCTGAAGAAGGAAGAGACTGAGCGCTGGACCAAGGTGATCCGCGAGGCCGGCATCGAGCAGCAATAGCGCTCCAGATTGCCGTCACGCCGAGCCCGGGGATGACGCTGCCGCTACGCAATGATGTCCGGTGTGAGCTGGTCCTCGATATGGGCGATGCGGTCGCGCAGCTGCAGCTTGCGCTTCTTCAGCCGCTGAACCTGCAACTGGTCGAACCCGGCGGCATGCTGCAATGCGGTAATGGCAGCATCGAGGTCGCGATGCTCCTGCTGCAATCGCGCCAGCTGCTGCTGCAACTCACGCTCTTCATCTTTGGTCATGAACTACCAGAGATAGCAGATCACCGTCAGCACCCGCAAAAAGTATCGCTTTTTACCCCGTTTCGTTCAAGTCAGTCGCGCTCGAAGGAGTTAAGCACAGCGGGGATTGCTGCCTTGCATCGTTAAAAAGGCGCTTCGAATCCGGGCGAAAAAGGTGTATCGTGTGTACGGTCAGTCGCAACTGACAGAGGAGAACCCAAGCACATGTCCATCGAAGCTCATCTTGCCGAATTGGAAAAGCGTCACCGGGCCCTCGAAGCCGAGATCAACGAGGCTCAGGCCCATCCATCGATCGATGATTTGCAGATCGTGGCATTGAAGCGTCGCAAGCTGAGAGTGAAGGACGAGATCGCGCGTTTGCAGATGGGCACATCCGTCCACTAGACGCCGCGACGAGGTAACAACAAGGCCTCGACACCCGGCCGGCATTCAACGCCGGTCGGGATGAAGCTAACGGATTTATCCTAGCAGCCGACGCTTGCTGGGTGGTGTGTGTTTGTTGGCGGCGCCTCACCGGCGCCGCGCTTCGTTTTGGGGACCACGACAGGCTTGCTTTCTTTTCGCAGCGGCGAGGCACCGGGCTCACCCGTCATTTCACAACTTGCTCTCGCGCACGGGGCGACGCGTGCGTCGGCCGCACGAAAGACAAGCCCGCGCAATGACGAGGCGAGACGAGCGCCTGGGAAATCCGGCGAATGCTGGATGCGCTGCTTTCCCGGTTGCCGGCAGAGCGCTAGAATGCGGCCGATCGTTTGTTTGTATAGCGCGCCGCAGCGCGGCCGCGCAGCGAAGACGAGAGGAAACCCATGAAAATTCGATGCACGGCAGCGAGCAATACGAGCGGAAGCGTGGACCGGCGCAAGTTCCTGACAAGCGTGGCCATTGCGGGCACCGCGACCACCGTCCCGCTCGGCGCGCGTGCCGCGAGCGTGGCCGCCTCGCCTGCGTCAGCGCCCCGTCCACCCTCGGCCCTCGCTCCGAGCATGCGCGTAGCCGCGGCCGAGACCGGGACGCCCAAGGAATTGCCGCGCATCGGCGGCGTCGCGGGCTCGGACTTCATGGTCGATGTCATCAAGACGCTGAACATCAAATATCTGCCGGCCAATCCCGCCTCCAGCTTCCGCGGGCTGCATGAGTCACTCATCAACTATGGCCGCAATACCATGCCGGAATTCCTCACCTGCGCGCACGAGGAATCCGCGGTCGCCATGGGGCACGGCTATTTCAAGGCCGCCGGCAAGCCGCTGCTGACGCTCTGCCACGGCACTGTCGGCATGCAGCATGCGAGCATGGCGATCTACAACGCCTGGTGCGATCGCGTGCCGGTCATTGTGGTGGGCGGCAACGATCTCGATGCCGCGCACCGCCCGCCCGGGGTGCCCACCATCCACTCGGCGCAGGACATCAACGCGCTGGTGCGCGATTACACCAAATGGGACGACACGCCGTTCTCGCTGCAGCATTTCGCCCAGTCGTTCGTTCGCGCCTACAAGATCGCGACCACCCCGCCCTATGGGCCGGTTGCAATCTCGCTCGATGCCGGTCTCCAGCAGGAGCCGATCGTGGGCAATGGCGAGAAGCTCTACGTCCCGCGTCATGTCCCGACCTCGCCCCCGCAGGGCGATTCCGGCGCGGTGAAGGAGGCGGCTCGGCTTCTTGCCAACGCGCAGAATCCGGTGATCGTGGTGGATCGCGCCGCGCGCAGCGAGAGCGGCATGCAGCTCATCGTGCAGCTCGCGGAGCTTCTACAGGCCGCGGTTGTGGATCAAGGCGGGCGGATGAACTTCCCGAGCAAGCATCATCTGCGCCGAGCCCCGGCCGTCATCGGCAATGCCGACGCGATCCTCGGGATGGAGCTCACCGATTACTGGGGCACGGTGAACAGCCATTTCGACAACGGCGAGCACGGCATCGGGACCAACGGCCCGAAGATCAAGCCCGACACCAAGCTCATCAGCATCAGCTCGGTCGACCTGTTGACCAAGGCGAACTATCAGGACTTCCAGCGGTTCCAGCCGGTCGACGTGCAGATGGCGGCAGATGCGGAGGCGACCCTGCCGGCGTTGATCGAGGCGGTCAGGGCCGCCATTCCCGACGATCGCACGGCGGCAATCGAGAAGCGCGGCGAGGCGGCGAAGAAGGCCTTTGCGGAAGGACAAGAGCGCCTCAAGCAGAGTGCGGCGCTCGCCTGGGATGCAAGTCCCATCAGCACCGCGCGCATGGCGATGGAGATCTGGGGGCAGATCAAGGATCTCGACTGGTCGCTGGTCTCATCCTCCGGGATCGGCAACACTTGGCCCAACCGGCTCTGGCGCATGGAGAAGTATCATCACTGGCTGGGGATGTCGGGCGGCTACGGGGTGGGGTACGGGGCGCCGGCTGCGATCGGTGCGGCGCTCGCCAACCGCGACCTCGGACGTTTCTCCGTCAATATCCAGGCCGACGGCGATCTGATGTACGCCCCCGGCGTATTATGGACCGCCGCGCGACACAGCATCCCCCTGCTCACGGTCATGCACAACAATCGCGGCTATCATCAGGAGGTCATGCACCTGCAGAAGCTCTCGAACTTCCGCAATCGCGTCGCGAACCTGGGCAAGGACCTGGGCCCGATCGGCACCAGCATCCAGAACCCGGACATCGAGTACCACAAGCTCGCGGAGTCCATGGGCTGGTGGGCAAAGGGCCCGATCAAGGATCCGGCGGAGCTCGGGCCTGCCATCAAGGAGGCGGTCGCGGTCGTGAAGTCCGGCCAGCCGGCGCTGCTCAACGTATGGACTCAACCGCGGTAGTTTGACCCGGTCATGCGGCGGAAGGGGCACTCCCCGACACAGTCGGCGGGATGACCGCTCGATCCGCACATCCATGTCTTGGATGCACCGCTCATAGGAGGTCGTAAATGCGTTGTGCGAAAATTATCGGCGCTGCGGCGATGCTGGCCGCCGGCTTGTCAGCGCCGCCCGCGCTGGCGGCATCGGCGGAGAAAGGCAAGATCGCCTTTGTCCAGCACGGCTGCTGGCAGTGTCACGGCTTTCAGGGCCAAGGCGCATCGAGCGGCGCCAAGCTGGCTCCGGACCCCTTAGCACTCGAAGCCTTCACCGCGTTCGTTCGCACGACCGACCGCAACATGCCCCCCTACAGCGAGGCGGTCCTTTCCAACGAGGAGCTCGCGGACATTCACGCCTATCTGCAATCCATCCCCAAGGGACCGGATGCGAGGAGCATTCCGCTGCTGAAGTAGGGCGGGTTAGCGGTCAAGTCGCCTGAGCGACTTGGCCGCGTAACCCGCCGTACGTCCATGCGGCCTGGCGGCGGATTACGCCTCGCTTCGCTCGGCTAATCTAATCTAATCCGCCCTACGATTTCGGCAAAGTCAGAGATCCAGCACCAACCGTTCGCTCTTGCAGCCGGCGCAGCAGATCATCACCTTGGTGTTCGACGCCTGCTCCTCCTCGGTGAGAATCGCGTCGCGGTGCTCGGGGATCCCGGAGATCACCCGCTGCTCGCAAGCGCCGCAGATGCCGAGCTCGCAGGAATAGTCCACGTCCACTCCGGCATCGAGCAGGACCTGCAGGATGCTCTTTCCCTCGGGGACGACGAGCTCCTGCCGCGAGCGGGCAAGCTCGACCACGAATCCTCCGCTCTTGGCCGGCACCTCCTTGGGCGTGAAATATTCTACGTGCACCTGGTCGCGCGGCCAGCTCGCAGTTGCGGCCTCGAATGTCTTGAGCATCGGCGTCGGCCCGCAGCAATAGAGGTGCGTGTCCTGGGGCGCCGCCGCCACGATCCCGGTGACGTCGAGAAATTTGCCGCCGCTCTCGTCATCGAAGTGGAACTGCGAAGCGCTCATCTTCTCCAGCGCTTGCAGAAACGCCATGTCCGCGCGCGAGCGGCAGGCGTAGTGGAGCTGCCACGAGCGGCCGAGCTGGGCGAGGCGCTGCACCATGCACCAGATCGGGGTGATGCCGATGCCGCCGGCAAGCAGAATGACGTGCGATGCATTCTCCACCAGAGGAAAATTGTTGCGCGGGGCACTGATCTGCAGCGTGCTGCCGACGCGCAGCTCCTCGTGCACATAGCGCGAGCCGCCGCGGCTCGCCGGATCGCGCTTCACCGCGATCGTGTAACGCGTCGGATCTGGCACCGCGTGGATGAGCGAATATTGCCGCACGATGCCGTTCGGCAAGTGCACATCGATATGGGCGCCAGGCGCATAGGGCGGCAACGCCTTTGCGTCGAGCGGGGTGAGCTCGTAGATGTTGGTGTCGCGCGCAGCGTAGCGAATCGCATCCAGGCGCACCTCCATGAGGGAAGCCGCCGCGGCGCCCTTGGCAGGCGCGACCGCCGCAGGGGTTACCATGACGGTATTCACAATCGCGCCTCTCGCTTCCGCGCCGCACAGGCATCTGCCGGCGGGCGCGGTTTGTCAAATACCGGTCATGAGATAAGTCGTCCGCATGGGCAATCCAACCGGCAACCGCGTTCTGCCGGCGCTCACTTCAGGCCAGCGACGCGGCCCTGCGTGGGGCAGCTTGGCGACTCTCTTAGCTCGACGGAGGTTTCGAAAAGCATAGGGGCGGGTTGCAAACCCGCCCTGCAAGCTCCGATTGCGGCCGCCGGCCTGTGCTCTCAGGCGGCCGCAGCGAGATTGCCGAAGCGCTTGAGGTTCTCCCGCTGCTTCTCGTTGCGCGGCGGCAGCTTGAACAACCGCGCCGCCGTGCCGCCGAGAATGTTGTGCTTGGCCTTTTCCGAGAGGAACGGCAGGTCGTAGATGGTCGACGGCAGGTCGAAGTCCCAGTGCGGATAGTCCGAAGCATACAACAGCTGGGTCTCGGCGTTCATCATGCGGAAGGTGCACTCCAGCGCCTCGCGATCCTGGATTTCCATGGGCTGCGAGGAATAATACATGTCGCGCATGTATTCGCTCGGCTTCTTCTTCAGCAGCGGAGCTTCCGATGGGCGCATCATGAACTCATGGTCCAGGCGCTGCATCAGGAACGGCACCCAGGCGAGCCCGGATTCGATCCAGATCACCGGCAGCTTGGGGAAACGCTCGCCCATGCCGTTGATGACCCAATTGGTGCAGTGCAGGATGTTGTAGAACGTGAAGCCGAGCGCGTGTACCGACAGGAAGCGGTTGCAGGCGCGGAACACCGGCTCGTTCCAGTTCGGCCCGGAGTGGAAGGCGAGCGCGAGCCCGCGCTCTTCCAGCATGCGGTAGAGCCGCATGTAGGCGTTGTCGTTGACCTGAAGGTGCCGCACCGTGGTCACCATGAAGCCGGTGACGCCCTTGCGGCTGCCGAAAGTCTCGACCTGCCGCACGCAGGCGGCCGGATCGGAGAACGGCAGGCACAGCATGGAGTACATGCGTCCCCCCGCCTCGGGCAGCACTTTCTCGGTGACCCACCGGTTGTACGCCCAGCAGAGGTCGACCTCCATCTCCTTCTGCGGGTGCATTCCGATGTTGAGCATGCCGGTCGGGAAAAGGCAGGAATAATCGACGCTCATCGCGTCCATCCAGCGTTCACCCAGCTGCACGTCGCGGTGCTTGCCGTCGGCCGTCCTCTCCGAGCGACGCAGCGGATAGCGCGTCACCCGGCCGCCCATGTCCTGGATGAACCCGGCATTGGTCGGCACGATCGAGCCGCGCTCGGTCTGGCCGCGCCCGCCCATGGTGTACTGCTTGAAGACCTCGTTCTCCATGAACGGCAGGATGTCGTTGTAGTGCTCGTTCTCGTAGTGATGCGCATCCACATCGACGATGATGAGGTCGTCGAGCTTGCGTTGCACGGCCTGCTTGCGGGCATGCGCGAGCAGCCTTGTCGTATTCAGCTCATCGACCGAGATGCGTCGGCCGCGCTCAGCAAGGAGCTCCATGGTTCATCTCCTGACATTTCCGAGATTCATCGACGCACTCACGCCATCTCAGCGGCCGGTCCAGCTCTGCCACATGCCGAGCTCGAAGACTGCGAGGTTTGCGGCCTTGAGCAGCCCGCTCGCTGTCACCATCACGTCGGTTGCGGTGGCGCCGCCGCGCGGCGGCAAGGGCAACAACTGCTCGCCCGCTTCCACCTGCGCCGCATAGGTCTTGCACACCGCCGCCATAAGCGCCTGCAGCGCTTCGGGGCTGATGAGATCGCGCCGGCCCTCGGCAAGCGCCCGTTCCATCTCGGCCGCAAGCCGCTTGGCGTCGGCTGCGCTCCCGTGCGCGTGGTCGGATGCGATCGCGTGCAGCCTTGCCTTGCGCTGCGGCGCAGCGTCTTCCGAACGAGCCGGAGACCGGCGTGACGACTTCGATGCGGTGCTCCTAGGTGAGGACATAGACCTCATCGCCTTTCTCGACCACTTTGTATTTACGCAGCTTGAGCTTCCGATCGGAGACGCATTCCCCCGTCTTCATGTCGTATTCGTAGCCGTGCCACGGACAGACGAAATGCATTTCGTTTTCTGAGAAATAGAGGCCTTGGGAAGTCTTGTCCGGCAGGATGCGCTCCTCGACCTTGGCGATGGTGAGGCCTTCGCAGGCGGGGCCGCCCTGATGCAGGCAGAAGTTGCTGTAGGCGTAGAACTGTCCTTCATGCCGGAATACGCCGATCTCGTTGTCGCCGGCGAAAACGATGCGGCGGTCTCCGTCCTTGAACTCGGCTTTTTTGCCGACAAACTGCTCGGCCATACCGGCATGCCTCCTCGAGCTTCCCGTACTGCAGGCGAAGCGCCGCTCATGCTGTCGAGGGCGAATTTCGCCGTCTCTCTCTATATTACAAGTGCCGGACAGCAACTAGTGGCAAGTTGATTGGGCCGGCACGTCTAAAACACATGCCTGGTCGTCATTGGCACATGACGGTGGTCGAGCTTGGCTGAACCTTGCCCATCGTCGGGTGGATCACGCGAGCTTTGTGGTCAATGTCCCGATTTTCTCGATCCAGATCTTGGCCACGTCACCCGGCTTGAGAAATTCCCCTCGCGCCGAGCCGACCCCGGCCGGGGTCCCGGTGAGGATCAGGTCGCCGGGGTAGAGGGTCATGCCGTCCGAGAGCCGCTCGATCTGCTCGGCAAGAGTGAAGATCATGTCCCTGGTGTTGGAATCCTGCTTGAGGTCGTCGTTCACCCACAATTTGAGCCCAAGGCTCTGCGGGTCGCCGATGTCGGCTGCCGGCACGATCCAGGGCCCCAGCGGACAAGAGCCCTCGAAGGTCTTGTGCTTGGTCCAATCCGCCCTGAACGGCGAAGTCTCGCTGACCTTGGCGCGACGGCCGCGGTCCCGTGCGGAGAGGTCGTTGGCGGCCGTATAGCCTGCCACATAGGAGAGCGCCTTTTCCTGCGGCACGTTCTTTGCCGGGCGACCGATCACGGCGGCAAGCTCGACCTCCCAATCCACCTCCCCGGACACGCCGGAGATCTTCACCGTTGCCCCGGGATCGGCGAGGGAGCGCCCGGCCTTCAGGAAGTGCCATGCCTTCAGGCCGAGCGTATGCGGGTCCGGTTCCGGCGGCCGGCTCAGGTGGCGCGCCATCTCGGCTGCGTGATCGGCATAATTGGCACCCGCGCAGTAGATGGCGGACGGCCAGCGCACCGGAGCAAGGAGCCTGGTGCGAGCCAGCGGCAGGGCCTTGACCCGGCTCTTGCCCGCATTGGCCGCTGCCTTCTTCAGGACGCCCTGTGCCGCGCGCCAGTCCTCCAGAATTCCGAGCACGCTGGCATAGGCCCCCTTGCCCGTGAGCCGTGCGGCATCGAAGACCTTCTCGCCGACGACGAGACCGGCACGCGGCCCTTCCGGGGATCGATAGGTCACAAGCTTGTAGACGGCCATGTCCTGCAGCTCCCTCCGCCCTACAAAACGGCAGCTTTCGCCCAACGACTGTCCTTTGTCGAGGGCCTCGGCTTTGTTTCGGCTGTGCGCGGATGAGCTATACTGAAGCCGCAATCTCTGCGTTGGGCAGCTGGAGCACGCCATGATCAAAGCACGACGCATCGGGCATGCCACGCTCGAGACACCCGATCTCGACAAGGCGATCGTTTACTACGAGACATTCATGGGCTTGGTCCTGGCGGAGCGCGAGAAGGACCGCGCCTTTCTCGCCACCAAGGTTGGCCAGCTCGCGATCGCGCTGCACAGGTCGGAGCGGGCACATTGCGTCAAGCTGGCGTTCGAGGTCGCCCCCACTGCCGATCTCGGCGAGATGGCAAAAGACCTGACAGAGGAGGGGATCCGCAGCGAGCTGCGCAACGATTCCATTCCCGGCGTAGGCCGGACGCTCGCCTTTGCCGATGACAAAGGCACGACAATCGAGCTGTTCACGGAGTGGAGCTATCTGTGCAAGCACGAGCAGGTCGCCGGCATCGGGCCGCTCAAGCTCGGCCACGTCGCCTTCTTCACTCCGGATATCCAGCGCACCGTCGCGTTCTACGAAAAGGTTCTCGGTTTTCGGGTCTCCGACTGGATCGGCGATTTCTTCTGCTTCATGCGCTGCAATCCCGACCATCATAGCGTGAATTTCTTCACCGGACCGAACGTTCAGCTGCACCACATTGCGTTCGAGCTCAAGGACTTCATCCATCTGCAGAATTCATGCGAGGTGATGGGACAGAGGAAAGTGCCGATCATCTGGGGGCCGCTGCGGCATGGGCCGGGGCACAACGTCGCCACCTACCATCGCAACCCGGACGAGCAGGTGGTCGAATTCTATTGCGAGCTCGATCAGATGAAGGACGAGGAGCTCGGCTATTTCGAGCCGCGGCCATGGCACCACGACACCCCGCAGCGGCCGAAGCGCTGGACTCCGGGTCACACCAGCGTCTGGGGTCCGCCACCTACTCCTGACTTTCACAGGACGCAGATGTGATTTAGACTGACGACAGACTTCGTAGGGGTGAGGGATGCCTTGCCCCTACGCAACGCGAACCGCCCGCCCTCACTCGTTCTCATAAGCGCCGTCGAGGGCGGCGACGTAGCGCTTGACCGAAACGTCGAGGATGCGCTTTGCCTCGGTCAGGATCACGCGATCGAAATAGTGTCCATAGATCGTATCGAACGCAAATGGTGCGAGCGCAGCGGCAATGCCTTCCACCTGCCTTGCCGAGAGCGGGATGAGATTGGGATAGCTGCGCATGAAGCTCAGGAATTTGCGGTCGGTCGTTACTGTCGCAATATCCGAGGAGCAGAGCACGCCGCGGCCATCGGCGCCCTTGGCCCAATGCAGCACGGTGCCGCCGGGGAAATGACCGCCGCAGCGGATGAGCGTCACGTCCGGCAGGACATCGAGCGTGTCGCCCTCCCATAACTCGACCGAAGGATCGGGACGCATGACCCAGCCCTTGTCGGCGGCGTGCAGATGGATCGGCACGCCGCCAAAGGCGCGGCTCCATTCCACCATCGTCGTGTAAAAATGCGGGTGGGAGATGCCGATCCCCTTGAGCCCGCCGAGCCCGTTGATCAAGGCAATCGTCGCAGTATCGAGCATGGCAATGCAGTCCCAGAGGATGTTACCGTTCGGAGTGCACACAAGAAGCGCGCGCTGGCCGATCGCAAAGGCGGGCTGGGTTCCGATCCCGATTACACCTGGCTCGTGCTGCCGATAGGAGTTGAAATGCCCTGATGCCAACGCTTTCAGCGTCGTCCAGGTTTGTCCGCGCGGCGGGATATATTGCCGCTCCTCTTCGCAGATCGTGCAGTGATCCGGCGGCGCATCGCTCGGCGGATATTGCGTACCGCAGGCGGTGCAGATGAATGCTTCCATTGCTCCCTCCGGTAGTTGTAGCCGGGATGTGCGTCCTTGGCGTCATGGGGGGCAGGGCTGCCCCGAATTGCGCAACGGCAATGCGCGCTATGCAGATGCGCTGAAACAGACGCGCTGAAGGCCTGCCGCCGTCCTGTCCTGCGTGCTAGACTATCACGTTCATTCGAGGAGCGAAGCGCATGAGCTTTGAGCGTGCGGGGGTGTGCACCTTCGATTGCCCCGACACCTGCAGTCTGACGGTCACGGTCGACGCGGACCGCGTGATCAAGGTGCGCGGCTCGGATGCGCTGCCCTATACCGACGGAGTGCTCTGTAACAAAGTCGCGCATCACAGCGGCGAGTTCGTGCACGGATCCCGTCGCCTGCGCACACCGCTCAAGCGCGTCGGACGGCGGGGGGCCGACCGGTTCGAGCGCATCAGCTGGGAAAGTGCGCTCGACATCATCCATCAGCGCATCAGCGATGTCATCGCGCGGTGGGGCCGCGAGGCGGTGATGCCGCTCAACTATGCCGGCCCGCACGGCATGCTCGCCTATGACAGCATGTCGCTGCGCTTCTTCCACAAGCTCGGCGCCAGCCAGCTCTTTCGTGGCTCGATGTGCGGGGCGGTGCGCAACGAAGCCTGGCTGGGGACGTATGGCTCCGTCCCCGGGATTGGGCCTGAAGCCGCGGCGCAGGCCAGGCTTAATGTCGTGTGGGGCAACAATGCCACCGTCACCAACGTCCACCTGGTACGCAACGTTCACGCTGCCAGGCGCCGGGGCGGACGGCTGGTAGTGGTCGATCCCCTGCGCAGCAAGATCGCCGAGCAGGCGGACCTGCATCTCGCGATCAGGCCCAGCACCGACGTGGTTTTGGGTTTCGCGCTCGCCGTCGAGCTGGAGCGACTCGGTGCCCACGACGCGACCTTCATCGCCGATCATGTGAACGGCTACGACGAGTTCATGCAGCTCGCCCGCCAGTGGCCGGCGGAGAAGGCGGCAGAAGCCTGCGGCATTCCTGTAGCCGATATTTGCACCTTGGCGCGCTGGCTGGCCGAAGCCGACCCGCTCGTGATCGCCCCCGGGAACGGCCTGGAACGCAGCCGCAACGGCGGCAGCGGGGTTCGCGCGGCGATCGCCCTGCCGGCGCTCATGGGCAAGCTCAGCGCAACGAGCGGCGTCGTGCTGTGCGCCCGCTTCGCTTTCCCCAAGACGCCGGACAAGCTCACGCGCACCGACCTCATTCCTGCCGCAACGCGTACGTTGAACATCCTGGATATCGGCCGCCACCTCGAGCGGGACGACCTCGATCCGCCGCTGCGCGCGATCTTCATCTACAACCACAACCCGATTGTCGTGCATCCCGACCAGAATCGGATGCGCCGGGGACTCATGCGGGAGGACATCTTCCTCGTCGGCATCGACGTCGCCCTGACCGAGAGCATGCAGCTCTGCGACGTGGTCCTGCCGGCGGCGACCCATTTCGAATGCGCCGATCTCTATGCCTCCTACGGCCACCATTGGCTCCAGCGCGCCGAGCCTGTGATCCCACCGGTCGGCGAGTCCCTGCCCAACACCGAGATCTTCCGGCGGCTGGCGGCGCGCTTCGGCTTCGAGGATGCCTGCTTCAAGGCGAGCGATCGCGAGCTGATGGACGATGCCGTCGACGGCGCACATCCCTACATGCATGGGGTCAAGCCCAGCGAGATCTCGGTCAGCGCAGCGCTTCAAATGAAGGCGCCTGACGGCCGGCCGCTCGCGCTTTTCGACAATCTCATGCCGGCTACCCCGTCGGGCAAGATCGAGCTCGCGTCCGATACGCTGGGGCAACGCTGGGGGGGCGATGCGCGGCTTCCTCGTTTCCGCCCGCGCGTCTCGTCCTTTCCGCTCGCCCTTGTCTCGCCGGCGTCGGACCAACGGATCACATCGACCTGGCTCGGTCCCGACACTGCCAACGGGGAGGCCTCGCCGCTGCTCATGCACCCCGAGGACGCGCGCGTACGCTCCCTTGATGGGGCAAAATCGGTGCGCGTATGGAACGATCTCGGCTCCGTCATCCTGCCGCTGCGGATCACCGATGCGGTGCGGCGCGGGGTCGTGGCTTCGGAGAAGGGCGCGTGGCTCGCAACAAGCGAGACCGGCACCACCATCAATGCGCTGGTATCAGCCGGGGAAAAGGCCGATCTCGCAAAGGGTGCCTGCTACAATGACACCTGCGTGGAAGTCGAGCGGGCATAGGGAGGACGCACAGCAAGTGCGGTTTCGGCGCGATTCGCGCGCTCGAGATAATCCTCTGCGAGCTCGGTGAGCGAGGCGGCCACCCAGTACTCCGTGGCCCTCGCAGCCATGCCGAGGCATGCCTTGGCCTGGCAGCGGAATTGCGCCGGTCCGGGTACGCCGCCACGGTGTTTCGGTTTGCTCTTCATCGCACGCGCTACTGGTGTTGTCACGAGCCCAAGCCGTAGCCCAGCGCGTCCGCGCATTCTGTGCTCCGCATCACACAAAGTGCGATTTTTTCGGCTTACCTCGCCCTGAAATGGGGCTCCGAACGGGGACTAATGCGCAGGCGCAGCCGAGCCCGGATCCGAGATCATCTCTGCAAGGACATGACCGAAAGCGTGCGCTGCACTATCTTCTCACGAATGCCCGTGCTGGCAAGGAAACGATAGTGGCGGTCCGGCTCGACCGCATTCGACGTGAGCTGCGCGGCAGCGCCATAGCCCTGCTGATGGTCGCGGCGGCGACCCTGGTTGTCTACGCTCTGGCAGCCTCTCTCGAGATCCGCCGCGGTTCGGCCGTTTATCTCCTGCCCGTGCTGCTTGCGGGCTGGCATCTCGGCTTGATCCCAGCGTTGGTAGCGGCCATCGCCGGCGTGCTGCTGTCGGGATATTTCTTCTTCAGCCCGTATTACGGCTTCTTCGTCGCCCGTCCGAACGAGTTCCTCATTCTGCTGCTGTTCATGGTGGTTGCAGGAGTGACCAGCCATCTTGCGAACTCAATGAAGCAGCAGACGGAGCTCGCTCGCAAGCGCGAGAAGGAGATGAGCGACCTCTACGCCTTCTCGCGCCGGCTCGCGGTTGCCCCCTCCGCAGCGGACATTCATCAGGCAATCGAGGAGCACCTCGCCAATCTGGTGCAGCGCAAGGTGATACTGTTCGGGGCCGGAGGACGGCGCCAGAGCGAAGCGGAAGCCCCCCCGCTCGGCAATCACGTCCACCTCGCCATCACCGAGGTCCAGGAGGGCCGCACCCCCTCCACCATCGTTGACGATCCTACCGGAGACATCTGGCTCGTGCGCCGCGTCTCGGAGAAAGCCGCGGACTTCGGCGTCATCGCCATCGACCTTGGCGGCGTCCCGGCCGCAAACATCGAGGAGGTGCGGGAACGGATTGACGAGGCTCTGGCGGATGCAGCGGCGACCCTCGAGCGTCTCGATGTGGCGCGCGTCCTCAACGAGGCAAAAATGCGTTCAGAGACCGAGCTGCTGCGCGAAGCCCTGATCGGCTCGGTGTCGCACGAGCTGCGCACACCTCTCGCCTCGATCCTCGGCGCGGCAACGGTGCTTAGCCAGTCGGCGGAGGTTGCGGGGAACGACCGGCTCAATTCACTTGCCGGGGTGGTACGAGACGAGTCCGAGCGTCTCAACAACGACATCCAGAACCTTCTCGACGCTACGCGGGTGAGCCGCAAACAGATCACGCCGCGGGCGGAATGGATCGAGCCGCAGGACATCGTGAACTCGGCCGTCGAGCGGCGGCGGCGGCACCTGTCCGCACATCAGGTGCATCTCGACCTGGAGAGCAACCTGCCGCTTATTTACGTGGATCCTGTCCTGGTCGAGCAGGCCTTCGTGCAGATGGTGGACAACGCCGCCAAATACTCTCCCGCCGGCTCGCCCATTACAATTTCTGCGAAGCGCAACGGCAGCAACGTCGTCCTGTCGGTTCGCGACCACGGCGCCGGCTTGACGGCGGAGGAAAGCACGCAAATCTACGAGCGCTTCTTCCGCGGGAAGCGCCACCTCGCGATGACGTCGGGCTCCGGACTTGGGCTATGGATCGCACAGGCCTTCGTGGGCGCGAATGGCGGAAAGATCGAGGCGCAGAGCGCGGGTGTCGGCCAAGGGACGACGGTAGCCATACATCTGCCGTTTGCAACCCCGACGAGCCAGCCGGAGGTAGGTCTCGATGACTGAAGCCAAACCCCTTGCCCTGGTTGTGGATGACGAGGTGCAGATCCGCCGGTTCCTGCGTGCGGGCCTGGAGCTCGATGAATTCGCGGTGGCGGAAGCCGAGAGCGGAGGCGAAGCTTTGCGTTGCGCGACGCTGCGCGCCCCCGACCTGGTGATCCTTGATCTCGGGCTTCCCGACATGGACGGGTCCGAGGTGCTGGAGCGCCTGCGGGGCTGGTCGACCGTGCCCGTGATCGTGCTCTCGGTGCGATCGCACGAAGGGGAGAAGGTGCGGTTATTGGAGAAGGGCGCCGACGACTATGTGGTCAAGCCGTTCGGGATGGCCGAGCTTCTGGCGCGGGCGCACGCGGCCATGCGCCGTTACGCGCGCGTCTCGACCGGCGAGCCGGTGATCAACATTGGCCCGCTCTCCATCGACCTGGCCGCGCGCATTGTGACGGTGGATGGGGCGCGCGTGGTCCTTACGCCGAAGGAATACCGGCTCCTCCAGCTCCTTGCCCAGCACGCCGGCAACGTGGTCACCCATCAGTTCCTGTTGAAGGAAATCTGGGGCGCGCCTCACCTCAACGACACGCATTATCTGCGCATCTTCATGCGTAAGCTGCGCCAGAAGATCGAGGCCGATCCGACCCAACCACGCATTCTGCTGACCGAGCTCGGTGTCGGCTATCGGTTGGTCACCCCCGAGGCCGCCGCCACCGCCAGCGCGTAACCTCATAGAAACGGGCTTGAAACCCGCTCCCGGCTCAGCCTCAAAAACTCTCGAAGACAATGTCTTGCGCACCGTGCCAGAGGACATGCTCGCCAAGAGCCCGTAATCTTTCCCGCCCTTCCGTGATGGTGAGGAAATGATTGCCCGCGAGTTGGCCGACCTTGCTGCCAAAGTGCACCCCGCCATAGGCGATGAGAATTTCGGTCTCGCTCAATCCGCCGGGATGCAGCAGGATCTCGCCCGGGGCCGGGTAGCTTGTCTGATTTTCATAAGGCAGGCCAAGATCGAGTGTGCCGAGCGGGATCCAGCAAGCTTCGCCGCTCCACCGCACATGAATGATACGTTCGCGGTAGGGAAGCAGCGATTCGAACTTGGCGCAGGTCTTGGGGGCGCCCTCGGCCTCCCAGCGCGCCACGAAGGAAAATGAGCCTGCTTTGATGCGCACGAGCCCCAAGACTGTGCCTCAAGGAGTAGGCAGCCACGTATAAATACGCATATCCCGGACTTTGCAGGACGACAACAATGGGTGAAATCCGGTAACTGTGATGCACGTCACATATGCCGTCCTGCCGATCGTCTAGTCTCACGGGGCGCCGCGATGGGGCAAGACATCGCGGCTTTCGCAGGTAATCGCCCGGAGCTGATTATTGTGCGGCGGCAAATCGAGCTCAGGTCCGAGGAGAGCCAGGAATGGGATTGGACGCCGCAGGCACACGGTATATCGTAGGCCGTTTTCGATCAGGGCGAACAAACCCGGTTGCCACGGTCGCGCCTGTCACCCACTCCGTTGCAAGATGTGGATGCGCGGGTCAAACCCCGGATAAGCTCCGGGGCTGGGGTCACCGTGAAACTGTTGCCAGCACAGGTTGGGCGCGATGATGAAGCTCCGAATTGCAGCCCTGGGAATTGCAGCCCTGGCGCTCGCGACCGCCGTGTCACCCGCGCTCGCGGGTCCGATGGTCCCGGTCGCACTGGTAGAGGAGGTGAGCGGCGCTCCGGCCGGGGTGGAATTCATGGACTACGTCGCGACCGGAAAGACCATTCAACTCGGCACTCGCGGCAGTATCGTGTTGAGCTATCTGGGCTCCTGCGTGCGCGAGACGATCACCGGCGGTACAGTGACGGTCGGCGCCGACCAGAGCGAGGTGCAGGGGGGCAGGGTTCTCCGCAGCAAGGTGCCCTGCGATGCGGCCAAGCTGGCGCTGGGGGGCGACAGGCCGGGTCAGTTCGCCGGCCGAGTCGTTCGCAGCGTCACATCGGCGGTCGAGTCGAAGCTCACGCTTTACGGTCGTTCGCCGATCCTGGAATTGAAGGGCCCCTGCACGCTATTGATCGAGCGCCTCGATCAGGCGAGCGAACGCTATCTTGTGGACGTCGCAAGCGACCATCTGGTCCGTGGCAGCTTTTATGATTTCGCGAAATGGGGAAGGCAGCTCGCGGCGGGAGGACTTTACAGAATAAGCCTCGAAAACGACGGTGGGCAGGAAGTAGTGTTCGACATTGATGCGCATGCCAAGCCGGGTAACACGCCCGTACTGGGCCGGCTCTTGCGCCTCAGCTTCCCCAAATAGACCGTCGTAATGGAGCGGGTACGTACGCGCGATGTGATCGCGGCGTTTGCGATCGCGCTTCTCGCTGGCGTTCTGGCCGTTTTGCCTCCTTTCGATCTGCTGCAGGGCTGGTCGGTCGATGCGCTCACTGCCCTGCGCTGGCGCGTTTATGGCAACCGGTACGAACCCGCCTCCTCGCCTGCGGTCGTAATCGGCATCGACGCGCAGACCTACAACACTGCGCCCTTCAAGGACTCCGCGACGTTTCTCTGGACGCCCGAGATCGCCCGCGTCTTGAACGCCGTCATCGAGGGTGGCGCCCGCGTGATCGGCACCGACGTGGTGTTCGAGCGCTCGATAGAGCTTTCCACCATCCCGTTCGAGGGCGAGCCATTGGGGGGGCGGTTGCACGGCTTCGATCGCGAGTTTCTGCGCACGCTCAACACCGGGGGGCGAGCCGGCAAGCTTGTTCTGGGCGGAATCGAGCTGCGCGAGGAATCGATCCTGCCGACCAGAGCGCAGCGGTTTGCGGTCGGCTTCAACAATATCCGTGCGCTCAATGTGTATGGCGACCCCGACGACGTCGTGCGCCGAGTGCCACTGACATTTGAAGTCGGAGGCAAGTCCATCACCGCCTTTGCCGCCGAGCTCGCCGCCCGCAGCCTCGGCACCCAACCTCAAATTGTCCCTGGGCCGAGCCTTTCCCTTGCGGGGTACCGAATCCCGGCCGGGGTGTCGAATACGCTGACGCTCAATTTCGAAGGCGGCTCACAGGATATTCCCACCTACTCGCTTGCCGACCTGCTTGCCTGCGCCGAGCAGGGAGACCAGGAGTTCTTCCGCCGGAATTTCAACGGCAAGGCCGTGATCCTGGGCTCGGTCGAGGAGGCCGAGGATCGCAAGTTCACCTCCAAGCGGTTCGCCACCGCTCCGGAGCGGCCGGCCACCGAGCGGTGCGTGCTGCCTCCCCCCGCCACCGCCGCATTCACAGCGCGCTCGATCCCGGGACCTTACATCCATGCCACGGCGGTCAACAACATCATACGCCGCAACGCGCTGGTGGAGACCGGATCGATTCAGAGCGGCGCCATAGCGACGACCTTTGCGGCAATTCCAGCTGTGGCGGCACTGATGCTCCCGCCAGCGGGCGCGCTGTTGTCGTTCCTGGCGCTCGGGACGATTTGGAGCCTTGCTGCTGTCGCGGCATTCGAGCACGCCATCGTGCTGCCTCTGCTCGAATCGCTGTTTGCGGGTCTCGAGGCGCTATTCGTCACCATCGGCTTTCGCCTGTGGGTGACCGATAAGGACCGCCGCTTTCTACGCCAGAGCTTTGCGCTTTACCTTGCGCCCACCGTCGTCGAGAAGATGATGAGATCGAGCAGATTGCCCTCGCTCGGAGGCGAAACGCGCACGGTCACGATGTTCTTTTCCGATGTCGAAGGCTTCTCTACCTTCGGCGAGAAGATGTCGCCCAGTGATCTGGTCGCCCTCACGAACGCCTATCTCGCGGCGATGACGGACATCATCGAGGAACATGGCGGGTTCGTGGACAAATACATCGGCGATGCGATCGTCGGCGTCTTCGGAGCGCCCGTGGCGGATGAGGACCATGCCGCTCAAGCCGTGCAGGCCGCGCTTGCCTGTTGCCGCCGCTTGGCGGAGCTCAACACGACAGCGGCTGCTTTCAAGGGGCAGGCGCTGCACCATCGGATAGGCTTGAACTCCGGCGAGGCGCTCGTTGGCAATATCGGCTCTGGACGCCGTTTCAACTATACCGTGATCGGCGATGTCGTGAACCTTGCATCCCGGCTCGAAGGCGCCAACAAATATTTCGGCACCTCGATCCTTGCTTCCGAGACGACCATGACGCTTACCGGCGCAAAATTCTTTTGGCGCGAGATCGACATGATCCGCGTGATCGGCCGTGAGCAGCCGTTGCGCGTATACGAGCCGGTCGCTGAAGCAGGCAAGCAGACTCCAGCGCAGTCGCTGGATGCGCGAATCTACGGCAAGGCGCTCGCATTCTGGCGCGGCCGCGATTTTGGCGAAGCTGCGGAGGCATTGGCGAGCATTGCCGACCACGATCCGCCGGCGACGCTCTTCATGCACCGGGCGAAGCAAATGGCGCTGTCGCCGCCCGACCGGGACTGGGAGCCGATCAACGCCCTGGAAGGCAAGTGACCGCTCATCGCCAGCCGCCGCCGCCGTTCACATAGATGGTGTCCGCAGTCATGAAGGCGCAGGCATCCGAGCAAACGAACAGCACCAGCTCTGCGATCTCCTCCGGCTCGCCAAACCGCTTCATCGGCACGTCGTCGAGGAAACGCTGCAACAGCTCGGGCGAGCTCTGTGCCGCGGCCTGGAACGCCGTTCGGATCGGCCCCGGCGAGATGGACAGACACCGGATCCCGGCCGTTGCGAACTCCCGCGCCACCCCGAGCGTCATCGACATCACGGCACCCTTGGCAGAGGCGTAGTGCACCGACGAGCCTGGCCCGCCACGCCGGTGCGCCATGCTGGCCATGTTCACGATTACGCCGTGGCGATTGCGCAGCATGTGCGGAAGGACGGCCTGCATGCAGTGAAAGGTCCCCTTCACATTCAGTGCGAAGGTGTCCTCGAGCAGCTTCTCGTCGATGTCCAGGAAGCTCGAGCGGCGCAGCGCCGCGCCCGCGGAGTTGAACTGAAAGTGGAGAGTACCGAACGCGTCGATTGCGTGCCGCACCATGTCCTCGACCTCACGGCGCGACGTGACATCGGTGCGCAGAGGGAGCGCCTTGCCGCCTCTGCCCCCGACCTCGCCGGCGGCCTGCCGTGCACCATCCCCGTTGATATCCGCACAGACGACGTTTGCGCCTTCTCGCGCAAAAACGAGCGCCGTGGCTCTACCGATGCCGCTTGCGGCCCCGGTGATGATGATCGTCTTGCCATGGAAATAATCAGGAGTTTTCGGCATCAGCGGCTCCAGGGCCTTGCTTCTGATCAGAGCTCATCATCAGCTAGAAAGCGATAAAGGTGAAGATGTCATGTAGGTCCGCTGTAGCGAGGCATTGACGCGATTTAAGCATGCTGCCCGAGGCAGCGGGCTGGCGCGCAGCGCAGGTACATGCCCGCACCGGGGCGTTCCGGCACAGAGTCAATGCTCACCCGTGCCGGTGCGAGATACGGCTATTGCATATGGCACCAGCGATGAAGCATGTATGAACGGCGATAGCAGTCCGCACCTCGCTTACTCACATACGAAGACCGGCAATGAAAAATGAGGGAGAAAACACTGGGCGCCGTCTCTGGGGGACGGCGACTGCCGTCCTCGAAGCTGTTCTGATCGCGCTGCTCATTCGGAGTTTCTTGTTTCAGCCGTTCAACATTCCGTCCGGATCCATGGAGCCGACGCTTCTCGTCGGAGACTATCTGTTCGTTTCGAAGTTCAGCTACGGCTATAGCCGCTACTCCTTCCCGTTCGCTCCGCCGATATTCTCCGGCCGAATATTCGCGTCCGAGCCATCGCGCGGCGACATCGTCGTGTTCCGGCACGGCGACGACGATTTCATCAAGCGCGTCATCGGCCTGCCGGGCGACCGTATCCAGGTGATCGACGGGGTCGTCCACATCAACGGCACGGCGGTCGAGCGCCATCGCGTCGCGGATTTCAGCGGGCACAACCCCTGCCGGCCGGCGCCGGCCGATGCTCCGCCGGTTCGGGTCGTTCAGTGGCGGGAGACTCTTCCCAATGGAGTCTCGTACAATACGCTCCAATGCACCCGCGACGGCTTCGCCGACAACACCGGCGTTTATACAGTCCCACCCGGCCGTTTTTTCATGATGGGCGACAACCGGGAAAATTCCGAGGACAGCCGTTTCCCCGATGTAGGCTATGTCCCGCTGGAGAACCTCGTCGGGCGGGCGCAGATCCTGTTCTTCTCCATCGCCGGGCGAACCCCGGTCTGGGAGCTGTGGAACTGGCCCACCTCCGTGCGATGGAGACGCATTTTCACGCTGGTGCGCTGAGCACCTATCGCATTTTCCTACCGGTTCGAGCTTGCCGTCATGCGCGGGGTTGTCGTCCCATTCCGCCGCTGTATGCAGCGAAAAGAAGACGATCGTGACGAGCTCAAGCAAGCGGGAAAATCCTCTCGCGCACTCAACCAGCGGCGTGCAAATCTCTCGCGGGAGATCATTTCATGGATCGTTTTGCTGATCGCCGAAAACAGGCCGGTTTGGAGTGTAGATCGAGGGCCAACCCTTACGATCGGCATAGTCCGTCATGCTCAGCCCATACAGAAACGACAGCCACAAGAAGCCAGTCACGGCGAACACCCACTTCAACGATGGCGCTCCCTTCAGACGCATGAACAGGATGAACAAGATCGCGACCTGGACGAAAGCGATGCCGAATTGCGCCGCGGGCGCCCAAAAGCCCATGCCCAGGAATGCTGTCCACAAGCTCACGCCAGCGAGGACGATCAGGACGATCCATACGGCCACGAACGGCAAAGCGCGCGCGCGTTTGGGGTGAATCTCCGGCCCGATGCTCATGAGCGCCCCACCAGGTAGATGCAGGGAAACAGAAAAATCCACACCGCGTCGACAAAGCTCCAGTAGATCCCGACGACCTCGAGCGGCGTATAGTAGGCTGGGGTTATCCCGCCCCGAGGTATTCGCCAGAGCAGCATGTAAAGAACGAGCCCAATCCCGATCGCAAGGTGGATCGCATGCAGCCCTGTTGCGACCCAATAAAAGACCCAGAACAATTCTCCTTGCGATCCCTCCCCGGACTTTGTCTGGTAATTGACGACGGGAACGACCTTGTCCCGAATGTCCAGAAAATATTCGTACCCCTTGATGCCCAGGAAGGCGAAGCCGAGCGCTGCGGTGGCAATCAGCCACCAGATCATCCTCTGCCGCTCGCCCTGGGCGGCTGCGTTGATGGCGAGCACCATCGTCAAGCTGCTGGTCAGCAAGATCAGAAGGTTGGCGCTGCCGCACCACAGCACGGCGTCCTTCGCAGCCGCGGCGAACTCGTGCGGGTAGGACGTCCGATACAGAAAATAGGTGAAGATCAGAGCACCGAAGAACAGCGTCTCGTTGACGAGAAAGGCCCACATCCCGAGCTCGGCCGCCTCGCCTTGCTGCTCGAGGCTCGCATATTGGATCTCGGGCTGGAGGGCCGCGCTACTCGGCATGTGCGGTGCCCTCCTGGCTGACGAAGCCGCCGTGCTCGGGATCGTAGGAGTAGGGTGGCGCCAGCACGCGCGGGGTGCGCGCGAAGTTGTGCGGGGGCGGCGGCGAGGGGGTGATCCATTCGAGGCCGGTCGCGCGCCATGGGTTCGCTCCCGCCTTGCGGCCCCAGAACAGCGACCATCCGAGATAGAGCAGCGGCAGCGCATAGGCCACCGCAAGGATTGATGCACCTGCGGAGGAGAGCAAATTCCACGACTGCCATTCGGGAGGATAGGTGTACCAGCGCCGCGGCATGCCGAGGTACCCGAGGATGAACTGCGGGAAGAACGTCAGATTGAAGCCGACGTAGGTGAGGATGGCGGCGAACCGCGCCCATGACTCCGGGTACAGACGGCCGGTAATTTTGGGCCACCAGTAGTGCAGCGCGCCGAAATAAGCACTCACCGTGCCGCCCACCATGATGTAGTGGAAATGAGCTATGACAAAATACGTATCGTGTACATGGACATCGATCCCGAGGGTCGCAACCATCAGGCCGGTGACTCCGCCGAGCGTGAACAGCAGAATGAATCCGAGCGCATAAAGCATCGGCGCATCGAAGGCGATGCTGCCCTTGTGCAAGCTGACGGTCCAGTTGAAGACCTTGATCGCCGACGGGACGGCCACGAAGAACGTCAACAGCGAAAAAACCACTCCGGAGTAGATCGAGATCCCGGCCACGAACATGTGGTGGGCCCATACGAAGAAGCTGAGGATCGCGATCGCCATCAGAGCGATCGTCATCCCGGAATAGCCGAAGATTGGGCGGCGCGCGAAGCAGGGGATGATCTCGCTGACGACGCCCATGGCGGGCAGTATCATTATGTACACTGCGGGGTGGGAGTAGAACCAGAACATGTGCTGCCAGAGCACCGGATCGCCGCCGTGCGCGGGATCGAACATCCCTACTCCTATGAACCGTTCGACTGCGAGCAGGAACGTGTCCATGGCCAGCACCGGCGTGGCGGTCAGCATCACGACGCTCACCGAGTAGATGCCCCATACGAACAAAGGAAGTCGCATCCACGTCATCCCCGGAGCGCGCATCCGGTGTATGGTGACGATGAAGTTGAGTGCCGTCATGATCGACGAGAAGCCGTTGATGAAAACCGCCATGGCCGCGGCAAAGACGTAACCGTTGGCGTAAGCCGTCGACAGCGGCGCGTAGAACGTCCACCCGGTATCGACGCCTCCCATGAGCAGCGCAAAGAGCACCACCAGGCCGGAAAGATTGAAAACGTACCAGCTGCCGAGGTTGACCCGCGGGAAGGCGAGGTCGCGCGCCCCGATCATCAGCGGAATGAAGAAATTACCGAACGTCGTCGGAATGGAGGGAATCAGAAAGAACCAGACCATGATGATGCCGTGCATCGTGAACATGCGGTTGTACACGGCGGGCTGCAGCAGGCCCTCCGGCGTGGCCAGGTTCAGCCGCATCAGCGTGGCGGCAATTCCGCCGATAAAGAAGAAGAAGGTGATCGACGCAAAGAAGAGAAGCGCAATGCGCTTGTGATCGCGCGTCAGCAGCCATGAAGCGACGGTATTCTCGGCGGTGAGATAGCTTGGCTCTACAGATATGGCCGGTTCAGGTACTGCGGCGCGCTCGGCCGTTGTGACACTCATCTGCCGGCCTCCGTCTTACCGATCGATTTGATGTAGGCAATGACCTTGAGCAACTCGTCGTCACCGAGTTGCCCGGAAAAGTCGGGCATGACGGGCGGGTACCCGGCAACTGTGAAGCTTCGCGGTGTGAGGATACAGTCCCGTATGTAGGCTTCGTCGGCAATCCGCACCGAACCGTCCTGGAGGTGCACGAGCGTGCCGTAGAGACCGACGAGCGAGGGAGCATGAACAGTGCTGTTGCTGTCATGGCAGCCGCTGCAGCCATGCGCGCGAAATACCTCCTCGCCTTGCCGCGCCAGCGATCTGTGCACGCCCTGCTCGGTCAGCCAGCGCGCGTAATCGGGCCCCGTCATAACGACGACCTCGCCCACCATCGTCGCATGCTGGAGTCCACAAAACTGGGTGCACTCGAGCCTGAAGACGCCGGTCTTGCTCGGCTTGAACCACATCGTCTCGAGCGTACCGGGCACGACGTCGCGCTTGACCCTGAATGCCGGAACAAAGAAGCTGTGAATGACGTCTTCCGCGGCCAATACCAGCCTGATGGTCTTGTCGATGGGAACATGCAGCGCATTGATCTCACGCTGGCCGCCCGGATGCTCGACTTTCCACATCCATTGCTTGCCGACGACGTAGACCTCCTCGTCGCCACGCGGAGCCTGATAGAGCCAGATGTACAACGCTGCACCCCAAACGAAGAGCAGGAGGAAGGTTGCCAGAGTGCCGACGGTCCAGGCGATCTCGAAGTGCCAGGTCTTCTCGACGAGGCCGGCCCGCGAGGCGGCGCTCCCGCGGCGATAGCGGACGCAAAAGGTCAGCATCATGACGACCACAGTCACCATGATCAGGGCGGACAGCCCGGCCTCCGCCACGTAGAGAGCGTTCACCGCGACCGCATTTTCGGCTGCTACATCGGGCCAGAACGGGATCCAGTGATACATGGTCTCAGCTGTGGCGCCGTCGCCGGATCGCGGCGAATATTGCAATGAGGGCAAGCGCCGCTGCGATGTCGGCGATCGTGAAGGCCGTCAGCACCGGAACCGTGAAGCGCCCGAGCGGCGCGCTCAGCCCATGACAAAGCAGCAACAAGCGAGCGAGCGGCCCCTGCGATTTGTCCTCTTCGGCATCGGCAAATGCGCCGATCAGATCTCGTGGGGATACGGCGACGCCCTCGACATAGCGGCTGATCACGCCGTCAGGGGCGGCGATGATGAACCCGGCCGGATGAATGTAGGCGTCAAGCAGGCTGTCGTACCTGTACGGAAACCCGATCCTGTCGGCGATCTCTCGCGCGCCGGCAGAGGAAGCCGCCGTGAGGAAATGCATGCCGGTCTCGCCCCCGCTGCGACCGAGCAGCTCGACGTATTTCTCCCGGGCGGACATTGCATCCGCCGGCGTGTCGCGCGGATCGATACTGATCGCCACGAGCTGGTAGTCGCGACCGGGCTCGAGCGGGAGGCCATGGAGCGCGTCGACGAGGTTGCGCAGAGTTACTCCGCACAGGGATGTGCAACGCAGATATTCGAGCACCAGGACGACGGGCGATCTGGTGAAAAAGCTGCCTAGCGCGACATCACGGCCGGCTTCATCAACCAAGCTCGTGGTGAGCGGCAATCGAGCGCCAGGGTTTGGCTGAAAGGCAAAGCTCGAAACGTCGCGCGAAGCAAGGCTCGCGTCCGGCAAACCGGGCCGAGACAGCCCAAGCGCGAGGGCGATGATCGCAATGCTGGCACAAACCCCAAGGGAGACGATCGCAACGCGGGACGCCCGTTTCATTGTTGTTGCTTTGGAAAGCCGGGCACGCCCGTTGTCGCGAGCTTCTTCATCGCCTCCTCGATCGGGATGTGCACCAGGCCGTTCCGCTTATCGAACCAGTAGTAGGTGTTGAGACGCCTCTCCTCCTCGGCCCGAAACCGGCGCAGATCGGCTTGCGGATCAGTCTGCAGCTGCGGGCCGGGCGGCGCGATGCGCAACCTGCGGCTGACGTCCGGCAGGGACGTGGGATATGCGGCGATGATCACGAAGCTGGACACCACCAGAAGAACAAGTATTCCGAAGTAAATCAGTGCCACCGGTGCGAGCGCCCAGTCGGTCGGCTCGAATGCGGTTTTCGGAGCCTCCTCCTGATGTTCTCGGACATGCACTGCATGGGCGCTGTCTTCACTCGTGGCTGCGGGTGCGCGCGCCGAGATCGGCTGGGCGGTAGCTGCCGCGCCGCGGGGCGCCAGGAGCCTCCACACGAGCAGAATCAGAAATCCGCCCAGAGCGAGGAGCTGCCAACCCGCGCGATCGGCTCTTTGATTTGCGGGACGAGCCGGATCAGCCATGATCGACCGTCCATATCGGTCGAGGCGCTGGCGCGAAACGATGCGCGTAGCGCAAAGCCAAAGCAAACAGCAGGACCATGACCCCGCCCAATACCAGCACCGCCGCAACGTCGAGCCAGAACGGCGTGGGCTCGGTGAATTCCGGCAACACCAGAAGCCATGTATTCGCCAGGCGGCTGATCACGATCAGCGCGCAGGTCGTCCCCACAACAGCGCGATTGCGCTTGCTCGGCGCCCACAGCAGCACCAGGAAGGGCACTACGAATCCGAGTCCGGCTGAAACATAGATGGCCGGGTGCCATACGGAATGCAGGCGCTTGAGGTACCAAGGAATCTCGGTTCTGAGGTTTTCCTCCCAGATGATCAGGAACTGGACGAATTCGACATAGGCCCAGAGGATCGTCGTCGCGAGCAGGATCTGCGCAAGGTCGGTCATATGCTCCCGGCGCTCGCCGGCCGGCCAACCGATCACGCAGACGGTCAGCAACACGATTGCCATGCCCGTGTTGAACCAGCTCGCTGACTGGGCATAGGGAAAAGCCGATGACCAGAACGTCGGCTCGAGCGACAGAATCCAGTCGATGGCCGCAAAAGCGGCCGAGAAGGCCAGCGCAACGAGCCCGACGCCACTTAACCAGGACAGCGCCGGCGAGATCGGCAGTTTACCATGCCGCGGTCCCCACAGCGCAAAGCCCGCCAGCAGATTCCAGATCAGGACGTAAAGGCCGTAGCGGATGAAAAAGCCGGTCGGATTGAGATAAAAGACATTGCCAAGGCCGGACGTGGGATGCGTCCAGCCAAAGAGCGAATTGAGCCCGATGAGGGCCGGAATGCCGGCAAGGCTCGCGACCGGCATGGTTGTGATCGCCGCGTCGAGCGATGGACGCGCCGTCCCCATCCAATCGCCGCCGCTGAGGTCGTGCACGAGTACGAGCGTGACGCCTGCGAGCGGCAGCCCCAACCAGAAAACGTAGCTGCACAGCCATGCGCGGAGAAATGCCGTCCACTCGTTGATTGCACCGGCCACGCAACCGATGACTCCCAGCAGACAGGCGCCGGCGACGATCAGCTCAAACCATTTTGCCATACGTTTCATTGCAGTGGGTTGCGCTTGTCGGAAGGCACATCGGAGAGGGCTGCGCTCGCACTCGCCTGCAATGCGCGGATGTAGGCGACGATCGCCCATCGATCCGCGGGCTCGACCCGGTCAGCGTACGAGTACATGATGCCGTGTCCGTGCGTGATCACGTCATAGAAGTGCTGATTGGCCGCGTTGCGCAATCTTTCGATGTGATACGACGGTGGTCGCGGAAAACCGCGCTGCACGATAATTCCATTGCCCTCTCCATTCCGGCCGTGACACGGCGCGCAACTGATGTTGAACCGATCCTGCCCCCGCTCGAGGAGCGCCATTGTGACCGGCGGCGCAGCGGGCGCGCGAAAAGCATCGTCGCGCGCGACGGTATGAGGTGCCGGCCTTGCCGGCCAAGACACCTGAGAGCCGTAAGGCAGCTCATAGGGGTTGAGTTTTGGCTGATTGGCCATGTTGTCACACCCCGTCAAGGCGACCGTCAGACCGACTAGCGCGACCCCTGACTTCCAGGTCACGCGCGCACCTCCTCCACACGTTCGGCACCGAGCTCCTCGAAAACTTCGCGGATAGAGCCCGCGTCGAATCTCGGGTCGGCAGCTTGAACGCAAATGAGGAAGCGATCGCTCGATGCGCGCGCCAAAACTTTCGCCTCGTCGATTCGATCATACAGCTTGGGCAGACGCGATGCCGCCAGCATCCCAAAAAACCCGGCGGTCATCGCGACCAGCAGCATGAGCTCAAATGTCGAGACCACAAATGCCGGCCAGCTGTTATGCGGGCGCCCGCCGACGTTGAGCGGATAGTTCAACACTTCATCCCAGTACTGGATCCAGTATCCCCAGGCCGCGCCCAGAAGCGCGCCGGCGAATATCAGGAGCGGCAGGAACAGATTGCGTCCGGGATGGATGATCTCGCCCAATTCGTCCACGGGATAAGGAGTGTACGCTTCGAACGCTTGAAACCCCGACTGACGCAGTCGTGCCGCCGCGTCTCTGACCGCATCCGGCGTGTCGAACACCGCAATGATGCCGAAAATATCTTTCACTTGGACGTCTCCCGCTCGATCACCTCACGCACTTCGGCAATAGAGACGATTGGTGCAAAGCGCAGGAACAGGAAGAACGTCGTGAGGAAGAGCCCGATCGTCCCGGCGAGCGCCGCCCAGTCCCAGAATGTCGGATAGAAAAAACCCCAGTAGGAAGGAATATAATTGTGCTCCAGGCTGGACGTCGTGAAGACAAACCGCTCCTGCCACATCCCCACGATGATCCCGGCCGAAATCAGGAATAGGAGAATCTGGTTGCGGCGAACGAGCGGAAGCCACAGCAGCTGCGGAATGACGACGGTCAGGATCTTCTCGGACCAGAAGGCCGGCGCAGTGAAGCCGAAAATCCGCTCGAGGAGCTCGGTTCTCTCTGCCACGTCACTGCCATACATCGGACCGAACGCTTCCCAGACATAGGCGTACGCGAGCATCAGGCAGCCGACGAGCATGACCTTTGCCATCGCGTTCAGATGATATTCGGTAAGCACGTTCTGCAGGCTATAGCCCCAGCGCACCAGGATCGTGAGCATCATGATCACGGCGGTGCCCGAGATGACGGCGCCGAAGAAGAAGTAAGGCGGGAACTGGGTATCGTGCCATCCGGGCGTGAGCCCGCCCGCATAATCCAGCCCCACCACGCTGTGCACCGAGACCACCATCGGCGCCATGATCGCCGACATGATGGCATACACGACGCGCTGGTTCTTCCACTCGCGCGATGATCCGCGCCAGCCGAGCGCCAGAACGCCGTAAATGATCTGCTTCGCCCTGCTCTTTGCCAGATCGCGGACGGTCGCAAGATCCGGCAAGATGCCAGCGTAATAATACATGATCGACATCAGGATGTAGCAGAGCAGGCATATGAAATCCCACCACAGCGGGCTGCGCGCCTGCGGCCACACGCCCATCACGTTGGAATAGGGAAAGAGCCAGTAGAACAGACCGGGCCGTCCGAGGTGCATGATCGGCATAAGGCCGGCACAAGGGGCGGCCGACAGCAGCATGCTTTCGGCGATACGGTTGGTTGCCGAGCGGAAAGGCGATCGCGTCAGGAAGAACAGCGCGGATACGATGGTTCCGCCGCTCGCCAGTGCGATCCACCAGACATATTCGGCGATCGCAAACCCCCAGGCCACGGGGATCTCGACGCCCCATACGCCGATGCCATTAACGAAGAGCCACGCCATCTGAATGACGAGCAGCGTGAACAACATGAAGGCGAATCCAAAACCCACCCACCACCATCGGGGTGGACGGCTCATCAGCACGCGGCTGCTCACCTCCTCGCTCAACGAGGCCAGAGTGACGTCCGGCGCGATCACCGGATCGTTCGCTGGCAGCTCGCTTGTCAGCGTCGTCGCCATGGGATTATCCGTGAGCGCTCACGACTGGCTGCCCTTGATCGCCGGGTTAGGGTTTCGGACCAGTGCGCTGTAGCTGGTACGCGGTCGCGTGTTCAGCTCGTCGAGCAGCACGTAGTCGATCGGCGTCGACTTGCGTTTCGCGACTGCGCTGTCCTGATCGTTGCGGTCGCCGAAGATGATGGCCTGCGTCGGGCAGCTCTGCTGGCAGGCGGTCACTATCTCGCCGTCGCGGAGCTCACGACCCTCTCTGTCAGCCGCGATCTGGCTCGTGCGAATGCGTTGAATGCAGTACGTGCATTTCTCCATTACGCCGCGGCCGCGGACCGAGACTTCCGGATTCCATGATTCGGGGGGGCGACCTGCCGCTGCGGCATAGGCGTAGAAATTGAAGCGGCGCACCTTGTAGGGGCAGTTGTTCGAGCAAAACCGCGTGCCGACGCAGCGGTTGTAGACCATCAGGTTGAGGCCTTCGTGATCATGCACGGTCGCGTGCACGGGACAAACCACCTCGCACGGTGCGTTCTCGCAATGCATGCACGGCATGGGCTCGAATGCAGTGTCCGGCGCGTCGGCCGAGCCGGAATAGTAACGGTCGATCCGCAGCCAATGCATGACGCGCCCGTCGAGGACCTGGTCCTTGCCGACGATGGGCACATTGTTTTCCGCCTGACAGGCGATCGTGCAGGCTTGGCAGCCGATGCACGAGTTGAGATCGATCGACATGCCCCAAGCACGATCGGGGTAGTCATAGGGCGGATAAAGCGACTCGTCCTTTACCTTCTTCTTTGCCACTGCCTGGGGATTGCTGTTGAGCTGCTCGAGATTTCCCTCGCGAATGAGATCACGCCCGAGAATGCGGTCCTGCGCTTGCGTTGTGGCGAGCCGGTAGACGTCTCCCGTCTTGGCGATCGACATGATGCCGCTCATCCACGGATCGGTTGACCGGCGCAGCTGGTAGGCATCAAAGCCGACGCCAGCGCCAAGTCCACCCGCGGCACGACCCCAGCCCAACGGCAGCGTGATGCAATCGCGCGCCTGCCCGGCCAGCACAAATACCGGCGCCTTCAGCTTTGTTTGTTCGACCGAGAGCTCGACGACATCGTTGGTCTTGAGGCCGAGCCGCTTGGCCGTGCTCGGGGCAAACAGCGCTGCGTTGTCCCAGGTCAATCGCGTAAATGGGCGCGCCATCTCCAAAATCCACGGGTTATCCGCATAACGCCCGTCCCAGGTTCCCTCGTCCGCCCGAAACAGCGCCTGGAGCTGCTCGTGATCGGTTACGCTTGCGGACAACCGCTCGGCAATGTCGGAACTTGGCGTGAGAGCTAGCTCCGGCTCTGCGGTGTCGGAGACGATCCCGCCACGCACGGCTTCGTGCCAAAAGATTTCAAAATCGCCGCGGCTTTCATGTTGCGCCCGGTTGTTCCAGTAGTCGCGCAGCAGCTGGTAATCATCGGCAGCGACATTCCCGAGCAGCACCGCCAGAATCTCTTGCGCCGAATGACCGTAATAGAGCGGGCGCGTTTGCGGTTGCTGAATTGTCACCGTGCCGTCGAAAGCGCGCGCGTCGCTCCAAGCCTCATACTCATGCCTGGAAGGGATGCGCCAGGTGCAGGCCTGCGCGGTCTCGTCATCGTAGAGCGCGAGGCTGGCCGAGAACGGGATTCGGCGCAACGCCGCAGCAAAGTTCAGATCGGCAGGGGCATCGTAAACCGGGTTGCACCGGAATATGAGCAGCGTATCCACCTTTCCAGATCCCATGTCCTCGATGAGCTCTGAGAGAGATTGGAGCTTGGGGGCGGTGCTTGCATCGACCGGAGCGATCAGATGTACAGTCTTTCCGAACGCGCCGAGCGCGCCGTTGATCGCATCGGCCAAAAGATGAACCTCGACCGGCTGCTCGCGTCCGGCATGCACCAGCGCCCTGCCTCTGTGCTGCTGCAAGTCTTCCGCGGCAGCTTTCAACCAGGGGGAATGGGGATTGTCTTGTAGCGACCATTCCCGCGGTCCGGCTTCCAGCAAACCAGCTAGGTAGCGCAAAGAGCCGGCGATCTCGCCCGGCCGCATGGGAATGCGATGATCCGCCTTGGCGCCGAGCAGCGTCGGCGTGCTCTCGATCGCGTATACCCGGCTCATTTTGCCGCCTGTCTCGGCCGGCCGCCGCGCCGCCGCAAAATGCCGGGCATAGGCCAGCCAACCCGGCGTCGCGGAGATAAGATCGCTTCCAATACCGAAGAGTCTGTCCGCCGAGCTGAGATCGAAGATTCTTTCGACCGGCCGTCCAAAGCTGGTCGTGGCAGAGGAGAGCTCGTTGTCGCGATGAAGTGCCTCCCACTGATGCCAGCGCATTGCCGGGAATTGCTGCTGCAAACTGGAGATCTGCGCCACCAATGACGGCGAGCTGACCGCACCCGTCAAGATGCGCAGACCGTTGCCGTTGCTCGCCATCAGACTCTCGCGGCGCTCGTAGAGCGCGCTGACAAAATTTTCCCAAGTCGCGATTTGTCCGGCTCCGACAATGGTCTGCGCGCGGCGCGGGTCGTAGAGCTGGAGAATGCTTGCCTGCATGATCGCGCTCGCCGCACCGAGACTCGCCGGGTGATCCGGATTGCCCTCGACCTTGATCGGCCGCGCCATCTGATGGGCGATCAGGACGCCGGTTGCGTAGCCGTCTTGAATATGCGCGCTGGCGTAGTAGCGATTCCGCCCTGGAATGACGTTTTCGGGCTCTTCCACATACGGAAGAAGTTGCCGCGGATTTGGCTCGGGCCCGCATGCGGACAGCCCGCCGAGCGCCATCGAAGCCGCCATCAGCTGCAGAAAAGTCCGCCGGTCGAGCGAGTTGATGATCTCGCCGAAGCGCGGCACTTCGCGTTCAACGATCGCGGCAAACTCCGGCGTCTCCGCCAGCTCCTCCAGGGCGCGCCAATACGTGCGCGCGGATTGCGTCATCGGTGACATATTCCGCAATCGGACAGACGGTCGGTTTTGATGTGATACTGCGCCATCAGCGCCTCGCCCGACGGAGTCGACGCCGTCCTGCGCCAATGCGGGTTGAACACTTCGCCCTGAGGGCGCAGGTGAGGCGCAGGGTCGCGATGACAGGACAGGCACCAGCTCATGTAGAGAGTCGTAGCCTTCCAGGTCAGCGCCATGTCGCCGATCGGACCATGGCATTCAGTGCATCCGACGCCCTTTGCAATGTGAATGCTGTGGTCGAAAAAGACGTAGTCCGGCAGTGTATAGACACGCGCCCAGCGCAAGGGCACATTGTCTGCGAGGCTCTGACGGTCGGGTGCAAGCATCGCGGCATTGGTCCAGACCTGCGAATGGCAAGTCATGCAAATTGCGGTCGATGGCATTCCCGCGCTGGAGGATTTCTCGACCATGGTGTGGCAATAGCGGCAATCGATTCCGAGACCGCTGACGTGATGCCTGTGGCTGAATGGAATCGGCTGCTCCGGAGCAAACCGCTCTTGGGTGTTGTATCCGATCACCGGAACGGCCCAGACGGCCAACAGCAGGCACGCGACTACGCCTACCGCCCCAATGAATGCCGCGCTCATGAACAGGTTGGCTCGTGGGCCGAAGATTGCCATTCCTACGCCCTCGGGGCCGTCCGTTCGCTTGGAGGATGCAGCGTGATTGGAGATAACGTCTCACTGCAAATTGCCGTTCAATAAACTCGACATGGGTCGGCTAGTTCCTCCGCGCCTGGATCGTGCGGTATGCCAAAGAAAGGCCTGCGGCCATCCGACGCTATGTCGGTTGCCCGACGAGCCGCCTATCCGCCGGTGCTCGCCGCTAGCAACGCGTCGGCGTGGTCTTGCTATGGCTTTTTAATGCCTACCTTGCTGCGTCGATCAGTCGGGCGCCAAAGGCATTGCGGCTTGTCGCCGGGGCGGCCTCACGTGAGGCTCATGAGAGCAACCGACGGCGACAGGATTGCTCATAGGCTCGAGCCAATGGCGAGCATCGCTTATGGGTTTTGGAGAGCGTCGCGGAGGACGCAGCGAAACTACGCTTCGCTCAGTTAGCTGACTTGGAGTTGTTCAATTGGCCGCAGCGTAGCCCCGCAGGTCGCTTTGAATGGTCAGCGGCGCATGCGCACCGAACCGTGTCCGGTAGACCTGCACGTTCTCCATCACGCGCTGCACGTAGTTGCGCGTCTCCATGAACGGGATGCGCTCGACCCAATCGACAGGATCGACCTTGGAGTCGCGCGGATCCCCGTGGCTTGCAATCCACTCCTGCACGCGGCCGCGCCCGGCATTGTAGGCGGCAAACGCCAGGATGTAGCTGCCGCCATACTCCTGAATGACCCCGCCAAGCTCGGCAGCTCCGACTTGAAGATTGTAAGGACTGTCGTTCTTCAGGCGCTTGACGTCGTACCTGCAGCCGAAGCGCTGGCAGGTATCGCGTCCAGCGGATGGCGTGACCTGCATGAGCCCCATCGCCTGGGCGCTCGACAGGTCCGCGGGGTCGAACGCGCTCTCCTGACGGATGATCCCAAAGAGCAGTGCGCGGTCGATGCCGGGTCCGATCGCCGAATACTGAGGAACCCCGACAGTCGGAAATGCGTAATGGTCCAGCGGCAGACCGCGGGCCAGCGCCGCCTTGCCAAGCTGCAGCATCCCGCGCGCGTCATGATAACGCTCCGCCAACTCGCCAAGAGCCGAAAGCACGCCGACATCATCGACCTTCTCGCCGATGTCAGCCATCAACGAGACGGTCAGCGAGCGCTCATTTAGCGCGTATAGGATCTCCACCGCGCGCACGAGCTCCGCACGCTCCTTGCTGGCAGGCACCAGCGGCGCAGGCGCGAGCGCGAGCGCTCCCAAGCCGAGCCGGGCGCGCGCGAGCTGTCCATAGTACGAGGCTGAGCCGCGGGCCGCTGCCTGGTACTCGGCGCGTGCCTCATGCGACCGGTGCAAAGCTTCCATCGTCCGTCCGAGCCAGTAGTGGGAGCGCGCGAGCGAGGTAGGATGAATGCTCACATCCTGGATGCGGGCGAAATGCGTTGCGGCCGTGCCAGGGTCGTTGAGATAACGCAGCGCGATCCAGCCCGCCATGAAGTGGCGCTCGACACGGGAGTTCTCCTTTGTCGGCTCCGCAGCATCACGAACCACCAGATACGCGGAGCGGGCATCGCCGATGTCGAGGAGATTGCGCGACAGCACCCGCCGCTCGACCCACCATTCCTCCGGATCATAGACGTGCGCAGGATCGTGCGGAGCCGACAGCATTGCCTTGGCGGCGTCGGCGATTTTGTTCTGATGGCGCAGAACATGCACGCGCGCGAAGATGTAGCCGGGATCCTGGCGGGCTTCCGCCGGCACCGCTTCGAGCAGCTTCGCTACATTGCCGCCCTTTCGATTGAGCGCGATGCGCGCATGTGCGATGGCAAGATCGGCGCCTCCAAGCCGGTGGGCCGCTCGCATTGCGGCCTCGTGATCGGCCACAAACAGCCGCTTCTCCATGCGCGCCTTGTGGTCGGCGCGGCTCAGAAACTCGGAATAGCTCTTGAGAACCTGGCTTTCCACATCGGCGGACATCGAATCGTTGCGCCACGCCTCGCGCACCCGGGCCCTTGCAGCTTCGGTATCGCCTTGCGCCATGAGCGCACGGACAAGGAGCAGGCGACCTTTGGCGGTTTGCGGTGGAGAATCCTTGAAGAACTGCAGGATCTGGGCCGGCTTTGGGTCCTCGTGCCAGAGCATCTCCTCCGCGTAGCGGTGGAAGATCGTGAGACTTGGCCAGCCAGGGTTGGCGGAAATAAAGGAAAGATAACGGCTGCTTCCGGCGCCGCTGTCATAGCCGCGCAAGATCATCCATTCGACCAGCTTGCGCGCAGCAGGATCGGAGATGCCAGCCTCGATCTCGGTCGCCTTGCTGGTGGCGCCTCTGCGCGCACTCTCGATTGCTTTTCTTACCAGCGCGACATCGGGGTCGGAGCTTTCCTGCGGCGAGGCCTGCTCCGGCGACTCCGCCGACTGTTCAACGTGCTCTTTCTTGCGGATGTTGTGGCGGTCAAATGCCGCGGTGTTGCCTGCCTTGTGGGACTTCGATCCCTTTTCCCTGCTCCTCGTCTCCTTGGATTTTCGCTCGCGGGACTTGTGGGATCCACCCTTCTTGGTCTTGCTCGTTTTCTCGCTCGTATCTGCGGCAGCAAGCCGCAACTCGGTTGCTCCCTCCTGCGTTGCCCCGACCTGAGCCGCAGCGCAACGGATTGCGACGAGCACGCCCGCGCAAGCCAGTGCAACAGCGAGTGCCGAGTGGCCGCCCCGTCTCAACTCTGGAAATCCCCCCAGCCCGCCAGGAACGTCTTCTGGCGAGGCGTTCGCCGGACGATTCAGCCGAGCTTTGCGCTAAAATTTTGGCGGAAAAGCGCCTTCGTTTGCAGTCAGCCGAAGAAAGGCGCGTGCTTTGAAATTAACCATAAGGTTAGCCGCTGATCTGAGCAGCTCGAGGCGGCTGCGGTACCCGCCTTACGCCCTCATATCCGCGGCTGCGATAGCCGAACAAGCTCAGGATATCTTCACATCTGCTGAAGAGAGCGGTGTTTCCCGCCGAGTACGAGACGCCTGGTATGCATGCAGCAGGGCGGTCTGGTTGCGCTCCTCCGGAATGGCCAGGGAGATTCTGCACCGGAACCCGCTCGGCTCGAAATGTCGCTCCACCGCCCCCTGAAACTGTTGCACGCCTGATCGCAGTAGCTTGCTTCCGAACCCTTCGCGGGCCGGCGGCCGTGGTTTTGGCCCGCCGCGCTCGGCCCACTCGAGCGTGAGCCGCCGAGCCACCAGGGTCCAGGCGATGTCAACCTGCCCGGAGGGCGTCGAAAGCGCACCGTATTTCACTGCATTCGTGGTCAGCTCATGAATGATCAGAGCCACTAGCACCGCGATAGCATATGGGCACTCGATGTCATCACCCCGCAATACGAATCGAAAAGAACCGTAAGGTGCAAACTCCTGACTAAGAATCTCTCGCAACGGTGCACTTTGCCATTCGGATTGTACGAGCAGCTCGTTCGTCGCTCCCAACGCTGCAAGTCGACCACTCACGGTTTCCAAAAGATCGTCCTGGTTGCGCAATGCCTGACCAACAATGGCCTGTACCCCCGCCAGAATGTTTTTGATCCGGTGGACCAATTCGAGATTGAGAAGCTGCCGGGTCGCCTCCTCGCTCCGCAGACGCTGAAGCAGGGTTCGATAGCTTTGCGCGGCCCAGACGATGACCACAGATGAAGTGCCGTAAAGCACCAGGCTGACGAGTTGCTCGAGCCGGAACGAGGCAAGCGCCCAATGCGGCGGCACAAAAAGCCAATAAGCGGCGATCCCACCTAGAGCTGCGGCAACCATTCCCGCTTCAGCTCCGCCCACCAGCGCGGCAACCAGCGTCGCGGAGTAATATGGAGCGAACACCGCACTATCTGGGCTGATCAATCCCAAGCCGACGCGCACCATAGTGGCGGTCAGCACGCACGCGGCTGCGAAAAATAATGCCGACGGCGATCGCGGAGGGAGCCCGAGCCGCCATGTTGTGTGCCAATGGCTGGCGACCCAGCCAACGATGCGACCTACTCGCCTGCCCACCTGGTCTCCCAACGGTACGGCGCACAGCGCTGCCAAGCGTGCGGACCCCGACAGAAGTTGCGAGCTATAAAGACTCCTCGAAAGACTGGAGATTTAGTAGCAGACCGCCGGCACGATATCCGAATCACTTTATTGTGCCATGAGTCGCGAATGCGACCGAAGACCGTGCGCGCAACCGCGTGAAGGAGGCAATGTCAGCGAGTTTGGACCGGGCCGAAGACCAAGGTCGGACCCCGAAATGACTTTCATCATCTCCACTTCTGAGGAGGGCAGACGGAAGCAACGAGCACGCTACCTCCAGGAAGACACACGCTTCAGCTCCTGCTCGGTGATGGAAACCACATCCTGCATAACCCGCCGGGCAGGTCGAAGCCGGTTACCGTTTTTGCCGACTGAATGGGCCGGCAAGCGCATGCGCCGGCTAAGCTAAGCCAAAATGCATTCTCGGAGCAGGAGCGGCAAAAAGCAGCGCAGCGCGGACAAGCTTACGCACTCTGCGCGGGCCTGATCGCGCCGTTCTCGCGCGGTCGACAGGTCCTGCCGGGCACGGCGTCCGAGATTGGGCAGTCGCTGACCGTGGGTCAGGCGCGACGCTCGCTTAGCCTGCCGGCATATTGGGCGACGCTCGTATCCGGCGCAAATATGCTATGCTCCATTCAGGGCGTGTGAGTGTGCAGGACGGCACTCCGAATCATAATTTGCAAGCGCCAGGGAGGAGCGATGTGATGAGAAAGCTTACTTTCATTCTCGTTGCCGCGGCAGCTGCTTTATTCGGCGGCTCGCTTTACGCCGACGATTATCCATCGAGGCCGATCACGATCGTTAACGTATTCGGCGCGGGGAGCGCCAGCGATACGCTCTGCCGCATCATCGCCGACAAGCTCGGCCCCGTGCTCGGCCAACCCATCCTCGTGGAAGACCGCCCGGGGGCGGATGGAGCACTGGCGGCGCAATATGTCCACCATCAACCGGCTGACGGATATACGCTCCTGATGGGGACGAACTCGCCGTTGTCAGCGGACCCGTTCATACACAAGAACTTGAACTACGACCCGATCAAGGACTTCGTGCCGATTACGCGTGTGGGAAGCTTCACGCTGATGCTTGTCGTGAACTCGAAGCTGCCCATCCATTCGATCAAGGAGTTGGTCGAGTATTCCAAGGTACATCCGGGCCAGCTGTCGTTCGCCAGCGGCAATACCGCCGGCATCGTCGGTGGCTACACGCTGGCGAAATGGGCGGAGATCAGCATGCTGCATGTGCCATACAAGACGACCGGGCCGGCACTCGAGGACATCATCGCCGGACGTGTCTCGATGATGTTCGCCGACTTCACCACTGCAATGCCGCATGTGCAGGCCGGCACCGTGCGCCCACTGGCAATATCCCGCAATCGCCGCAGCTCGCTCTATCCGGATCTGCCGACCATGGACGAGGCCGGAATAAAAGGCTTCAATCTCGATGCCTGGGCCGGGCTCGTAGCGCCGGCCGGAACGCCGCCGGCGACAGTGACGAAGCTCAACGGCGCACTGCGCACTGTCATCGACAGCCCGGAGGCCCAGGCCAGGTTCAAGAACGTCGGCTTCGAGGGCTTTTCCAGCACACCCGGAGAGCTGGGGGATTACATCAAGGTGCAGCTCGGGAAGTGGGAGCAGATGGTCAAGGACGCCGGCATCAAGGCGGAATGAGCTGGTCCCCACAAGGGAGATTCGCATGTCGGGAAACGTCACTGAAGAACTTGCCGGCTTTGCCGCATCGCTGCAACACGAGGACCTCCCCGCAGAAGTGCGGGATCACTGCAAGAAGGTCCTGCTCGATGCGCTGGCATGCGCCGTTGCGGGGCACCGGGGCGAGGAGACCGAGCAAGTCGCTGCACTAGCGTCGGCGCTGGCGCAATCCGAGGAGAGCAGCGTCATTGGCGGTGACGGTCTGTCACTTGCCGGCGCGACCATTCTCAATGGCTATCTCATTACCGCAGTCACGATGTGCGACGTGCACCGGCCATCGCTGACCCATGTCACGCCGGAGGTGGTCCCGCCCGCCTTGGCCATCGCAGAGCGCGATGGGTTGTCGGGCCGCGACCTCTTGGTCGCGATTGCCGCCGGATGCGAAGTCACGACCCGGATCGGGCTCGGCGTGGACTATCCGGCGTTCCGCGCCAGAGGCTGGCATGGCCCCGGAGTGCTGGGTCCCTTCGGCGCCGCAGCCGCCGTGGGACGGCTTCGAGGGTTCGACACCAACACTATGGCCAAGGCTTTCGGCCTTGCCGGCAGCCAGTCCGCGGGTACGTTTGCCGCGTGGGGAACACCGACGGTGAAATTCCATCAGTGCCGCGGCGCCCTGTCCGGCTTGATGGCGGCCCTGCTGGCTGAACAGAGATTTCTCGCGACGCGCGAGTTTTTGACTGCCGGGGATGGCGGACTTTTCAGCGTCTACAGCAACGGCGGGCAGCCTGCGGCCGTGACGGAAAACCTCGGGAGGCGATGGGAGCTCCAGCAGATCGCATTGCGCCTGTGGCCATCCGCCTCATCGATTCAAGGCATGAACACGGCGATGTTCGATCTAATCGAGCAACACCGGATCGATCCCGCCAAGGTGAAAAAGGTCCGGATCGCATTGAGCCAGCCGGCATTCGATCTGCATGGCAAGCTTCCACAATACAAGGGCAAGTTCGATGCGCTGATCTCCGGCCATTACACAGCGGCAGTCATTCTGCACGACCAGGAGCTCACGCTCGCGCAGTTCGAGCCCGCCCGCTACGACGACCCGAATATGCGCCGAGCCGCGACCGAGCAGATCGAGATATGTCCGGATCCGGCGCTGACCGGGGTGCAGGCGATGGTCGAGCTCGAGAGCGAGGGCTCGATGCTGAGCGCGCGCTGCGAGCATCCGCGCGGATCTGCCGAAAACCCGCTCTCCTACAACGAGATCGAGAGTAAGTTCCGCACCTATGCCGAAGGGGTGCTGAGCGCATCCGCAATCGCAGGGACGCTCGACGCCGTAAACCATCTTGAAAGCCTTCCTTCAGTGCGAAAGCTCATGGACATGCTCCGCGCGTCATCAGCGCACGCTCACGCCGACCGCATCGCGCTGAGCGCAATCCGCCGCTGAAGAGCAATGCAAGGAGGGGTTATGAACAGGCGCGCTCCGCTTGTTGCACTCGTGGCGGTGGCGGCGCTCGCAGTCGCGACGCGCGGTCTCGCGCAGACATCCGACGATTATCCCAACCGCCCCTTCCGGATCATCGTGCCGCAAGCTGCGGGATCCGGGGTCGATCTTCAGGCTCGCGTCCTCGCCCAGAAGATGGGCGAGCTGTGGGGGCAGCAGGGCATCGTGGAGAATCGCCCGGGCGCCAACGCCATCGTTGGAATGGAAGCCGCGGCCAAGGCGCCGTCCGACGGATACACGCTGGTCTATGCCCCGGTGAGCGCGGTCACCACCAACGCATTCATCTATAAGAAGCTGCCCTACGACACTTTCCGCGACTTCGCTCCCATCACCCAGACCGCCGCCAACCCGATGGGCGCCGTAGTCTATCCTGCGTCGGGCATCAAGTCGATCAAAGATTTGGTCGAGCGCGCGAAAGCGCATCCCGGCGATCTCAACTATGGGTCATTCGGCATCGGCAATCTCACCCACCTCATGGGCGAGCTGTTGCAGAGCGCGGCCGCAATAAGAATGACGCACGTTCCTTACAAGGGACAGACCCCATCGATTACGGACCTGCTGGCCGGACAGATCGCGCTTGCATTTACGACCACTGCCGGGGTGACGGACCTGGTCGAAACGGGAAAGCTCGATCTGCTGGCCACCTTCGGTGAGAAGCGCGACGAGCAGTTTCCCCGCACGCCGACTGTGGTCGAGCTCGGCTATCCCAGTGTCATCGTGATCGGCTGGAGCGGATTGCTCGCCCCGGCCGGCGTGCCGCCGTGGATCATCCGGAAATTGCACGGCGGCGTGGTGCGTGTGCTGGCCATGCCCGACGTCAAAGACGCAATCGCGCGTCAGGGCTCGAAGGCCGTAAGCAGCACCAGCCCTGAGGAATTTGCGCGCTACATCAAGGCAGAGGCAGAAAAATTTCATCCCGTCATCAGGGCAGCGGGGCTGGAAGGCTCGCAGTGACAGGGCAATCGGCGTGACCCCGGTCGAAAAGACTCATCGGCTCGGGTTGTTGACGCCCTCCTCCAATACAACGCAGGAGCCTGAGCTCTCAGCGGCATTGCCGCCGAGCATCTCCCTGCACACCGCGCGGGTCGCCTACCGCGACATCACTCCGCAGGAGCAGTTGCGCTGCGCGCTCGAGCTCCAGGCGGAGAGCCGCAAGCTGGCCGATGCCGAGGTCGACGCCATCGTGTTCGCCGCGACCGCTCCTACTCTGGCCAAGGGCAAGGGCTACGACCGCGAGCTGATCAAGCGCATCGAGGATGCTTCAGGCCGGCCCGCCACCACGGCCGCGACCGCATTCGTCGATGCCCTGATACAGCTGGGTGCCAGGACGATTGCCATCGGCGCGCCGTGGAGCAAGACCATGGACAAGCCCATGGTCGAGTTCATGCAGGCGAATGGCTTCGAAGTCGTTCACAGCGAAGTAGCGGGATTCGTCGCCTCGGTTGAGCTCGGCCGTGTCGGCGCGGAGCAAGCCTACGAGCTTGGCCGCCGCGCCGACCATCCAGAGGCGGATGCGATCATCATGCCCGGCGGCAACTGGCCTGCGATGAGCGTGGCTGAGCGCCTCGAGCGCGAGCTCGGCAAGCCGGTGCTGGCGAACAACGGGGTGAGTCTTTGGGCGGCTTTGCGCCTGCTCAAGCGCTGCGACAGCATTCCTGGATACGGCCAGCTGCTGCGCGACGGGATGAATGCATGCGGCAGGTGAGCAGCGCCTTCACGCGCGCGGCTCCGTTACAGGCCGGACATGACGCGCCGTAACGATTCTCCACTGCAGGCCTGCGGGTTGCGGCCCGATGCCTTCGATACTTAGCGCGACCGCCGCCGCCGCGGCAGCACTGCTGTTCTGGACAGTATTGGGACTCGCGATAGGCCGCCGCATTCTTCCGTCCGCGCTCGCGTTGCCGCTCGCGCCCGCGCTCGGCTGGGCGGTGCACAGCGCGGCAAGCCTGGCGCTGTTTCTGTGCTTTGGATTTTCCCCACTCGCAGCAGCCGGCGTCGCGGTTGTCGCTGCAATTGCAAGCGTTGCGAGTCTCTTTCGGAAGATCGAGGAACCGGGTCGCGTGGCGAGCGTCCCGAGTTGGGCCTATATGGCCGCCGCGGTCCTCGCCCTGGCTCCTGCCACCGCGGTTGTTCCCGAGCGGCTGGGAGAGAGCGTGGTTGTCGCCTCCCCCATTTACGACCATGCAAAGATCGCGATCATCGACGTCATAGCCCGGCTGGGATTGCCGCCGGCAAACCCCTTCTTCGGAGAGTTCAACGAGGCAGGCCGATTGGCCTATTATTATCTATGGTATTTCAGCGCGGCGCAGCTGGCCGCCCTGCTGCACCTGACCGGGTGGGAAGCAGATATTGCGCTGACCTGGTTCTCGGCGTTCTCGTCCCTGAGCCTGATGATGGGGCTGGCGCTGTGGTTCGGCCGGAACACCGCGCCTCTCTGGGCGCTGCTCTTTGCCGTTACGGGATCGCTGCGCTTCCTATTGGGTGCCGTGCTGGGCGTTCAGCGGACGGACGGTCTGCTCGCGTATCCTACCGGATTCGCCGGATGGCTGTTTCAGTCGGCTTGGGTGCCGCAGCATATCGTGTCCGCCTCGTGCGCCGTCATGGCTGTACTGCTGATCTCTCGCCTGGCGGTGCAGAGAAGCGCCTTGGCTTTCGTCACATTGGTGCTCGTCGTCGTTGCAGGCTTCGAGAGCTCGACCTGGATCGGGGGCATCACGTTTTTGCTCGCGGCGGCCGTCACCGCGCCGGTGCTGCTCCTGCGGGTCGCAGCGGCCGAGCGCTGGCGCCTCGCCCTCGCGCTTGCGGGCGCCGCAGCTCTGAGCGTCGTTCTCGCTGCTCCGTTTGTGCTCGACCAGATTGCGGACGTCGCTGCACGAGCCGGCGGCTCGCCCATCGTGATGGGACATTTCCCGGTGCTGGGCGATTGGTTTCCAGATCGCGTGCGACCGCTGCTGGACTACCCGGCGTATTGGCTCATTCTCCTTCCCGTGGAGATGCCGGCCACCTATGTCGCCGGGCTGGTTGCCCTCACGATATTTCTCGCCTCGCGTAAGCTGGATTTGCAACGACAACTGGACGTCGCGGTGCTGGCCGCCCTTACCGCTGCCGGGCTGTGCGCGTCCTGGCTGCTGGTCAGCACGATCGCCGACAACAACGACCTCGCTCTGCGCGCCGTGCTTCCTGCAGCGGTCATCCTCATCGTTTTTGCCGCGGCAGGGCTGTCGGTATGGATCGCAAACGGCGCGCGTATTGCCGCAGGTGCGACGCTGTGCGGCTTGCTGCTCGGGCTTCCCGACGGAGTGCGGATCATCGCTGGCAATACGATCGACCGCCCACCCCAGCCTGGCCCCGCGTTTGCGCAAACGCCCGCCATGTGGGAGGCGGTTCGCCGGCACTCCCAGCCGGGCGAGAGGGTCGGCAACAATCCGCTGTTCCTGGCGGACATGACGCCGTGGCCCGTCAATCTGTCATGGGCGGTGTTGTCGAACCGCAGCTCCTGTTTTGCAGGGCACGAGTTGACGCTGGCTTATGCGCCGTTGCCGCCCGAGCAGCGCGAGGAGATCAGCGCGCTGTTCGTTCGCGCCTTCGCCGGTACCGGGAGCACAAAGGATGTTCGTGACTTGGCGCGGCGTTTTGGCTGCACCGTCATCGTGCTGACTGCCAGGGATGGAGCCTGGCAACGCGATCTTTTTGCCGCAAGCGGGATCTACCAGCTGGTGGAAACCTCACCGGAGCGATGGCGTATCTATCGCTCCATCACGCCCGCGAATGCACCTTGAGCCGGACAGCGTCCAGGATGGCTAATCCGGTCAAGCCGCGGCCGCCGAAGATTCGGCTGCCCGGGTTTGAGCCGGCGCATGACGGTGGCAATGTCAGCGCTCAGATCCCACTGAACCAGTTGAAGCCGCGTTCCGACCAGTACGTGCTCGGGAACGCGTTGGTGACCTCGATTGCGGTGATCCATTTCGGATTCTTGAAGCCGAGCTTGGTCGCGTTCCGCAGGCGTAGCGGAAATCCAAAAGGATCCGTGATGGGCTCCTTCGCATATCTCGTGGCGAGGATCGTCTGTGGGTGGAGCGCACTCGCCATGTCCAGGCTTTCGGTGTAGTCGTCCGCACATTTGAAGGCTACGTATTTCGCGGTGAGATCGGCACCGATGCGTTCGAGAAACGTACGGAAATTCACGCCCGACCACTGGCCAATATAGTCCCATCCCTCTACGCAGATATGCCGGATAATGAGCTCCTGCTGCGGCAAGGCATCAAACTCGTTGCCGCGCCAAGGTCTTTTGTCCGCAATGCGGCCCGCCAACTCAAGCCGCCAGGTAGCCGCATTGACCGGCTTTACGTCCTCAATGTCGTAATAGGCGTTGAAACGGGGAGGCTTGACCACCTGCGACTCGGAAAATGTCGGGGCAAGGTGATTGGGCCGAAAGATAAACTCCTGCACCCGGTCGTTCCACGCGGAAACGGCCAGCAGCATCGAACGTACCGCGGAGGGGTCCTTCACGTCGCAGCCGGTCAGCAAAGACAGCGCGCCGAGGCTGAGGCTGCCGCGCAGCAGGTTGCGACGATTGATGTCGCAGACAAGGATTTCGTTTTCCTGCAGGGCCCTTTGCGGCACCCCGCCGCTTGGACGAAAGATCGACGGAGATGGGGGACGCATGGGCATTGCACGCTCCTTCAGCTTGCGTCGGCCCCAGACGGGCGAGCCTCGAGCCGCGTCTGGTCGTCCTCAATGATGGGGCCGCCGGTCACCATGGCCAGAAGCGACCGCGGAACGAGCATCGAGAGAGAGACGTGAATGATCAAAAACAGCACGATCGCAACCATGCAGAGGAAATGCACGAGCCGTGCAGTCTGAAAGTCGTAGAACAGGGATGCCAGCTCGGAGAGCTGGACCGGCTTCCAGATCGATAGCCCCGAGAGAACGACGAGAATTCCAACCAGAATGATCCCGAGATAGAGCAGCTTCTGGATGGCGTTGTAGTGGGTGAGATCGTCATGCCGCAACCTAAACGTCAGCGCATCGCGCATCGTGGTAATCAGCTCGCGGATAGAGAGGGGCAAAAGCCTGCTCCGGAAACGGCCCGAGGCGAGTCCATAGAGCAGATAAGCAAATCCATTGAGCGCAATAATCCACATCCCGAAAAAGTGCCACTGCAACGCATGCTGCGCCCAGGTCCCCAGCGTGATCGCATCCGGAAAGTGCAGCCAGCCGAAGATCACTTCGTCATTGTAGATCTTCCAGCCGCTCATGATCATGATGATCATGGCGGCGGCATTGACCCAATGCATGGTGCGCACCGGCAGAGGGTGCAGTCTCAGCCCATGCCGGGTATTTGATTCGACGTGAACGACAGGCATTGCAAATACTTCCTGCACTTGTTGTTTAGAGGAGACTAACGATGCCCCTCCTTCTCGCACAAGCAGGGCACCAACACATCCACGTGTCGTTGCTGTGAAGCCCGGTGAAGAGCTCATGCTGAACAGATATGCCTGGCGTGCCGTTGGGAGCCGGGTCGCCCCTGGTCCCGAGACCCGTCGGGCGGGGGGCGCCGCCGGGGTGCCGACCGTTCTTGGGCAACATGGCAACAATCGGCATAATTTCTCCGTTCCGCGTGCGTGCGACTTCGCGAACGATGCCGATCGCCACGTCGTTGTCGCCGGGCACGCGTAGCCAATAAGATCGGCCACTCGCAGCGGTTGCGGCTTCGCTTGGCAGGAGGCCTGATGAATTTCATTTCCACTCTTCCCTGGAGCGGCGCGGGAGGAGAGTTCATCGCTCGGGACGAGAAAGTCCTCATCGGTCTCCCCAGGCGCTGCGATCACGACTGCGTGAAGACGGGTGTTTGAGTGCTGCCGGGCGCAATCTTTCTCGCTCGAATCGAGTTGCAAGCCAGGGTAGAGCGGGTTTGAAACAGGGTCGCGACGCTGCCGCCCATGCCGGCGCTGCTTTCGCGAAACGGCAGGAGGGACGCGTGAAGGACGCCGCAGGGAGGTCTGACGGACGCGGGAAGCGGGCTGAAGACCGCTCGCGCAGCGCTACATGTCCGGCAGCCTGTGGTATTGCCGTAATGGCCAAGGCTTCGGCGCCGGGGCGCACCAAGACACGGCTGGTGCCGCCGCTGAATTACGACGAGGCAGCCGACCTCAACACTGCATTTCTCATTGATATAGCCCGGAATATCCAGGCGGCGGCACGCGCGACCTCGATCGCGGGATACTGGGCGTTCGGGCCTCCTGGAAGCGCCGCGTTCTTTCGGGCTCGTGTCGATCCCGACATGGCTTCATTCGAGGCATGGTTGCCCAATTTCGGGGATTGCTTGCAGCTCGCCCTGCGTGAGTTGCTCAATCGGCAGCATCGCGGTGCCATTGTTCTCAATTCCGACAGTCCTACTTTGCCAACGGCCCTGCTCATCGAGGCTGCCGAAGTCCTAGCGCAGCGCGACGACCGGATCGTGCTCGGACCCGCTGTCGACGGCGGTTATTATCTGCTGGGTGTTAAGCAGGCGCATGCGCGCCTGTTCGAGGATATTGCGTGGAGCACCAGCCGTGTCGCGGCGCAGACCATTGATCGCGCCCGGGAGCTGTCGCTGAACGTGCACATGCTTGCGCCGTGGTACGACGTCGACGACGCCGATGCGCTGAGCCTGCTGCAGGCAGAGCTCACCGGCCGCCGCGCATTCAATCCCGCGCTCGCGTCTTACCCTGCCCCTCACACAGCGGCATTGATGAATTCCCTGCTTTGCAAGCTCCACTTGACCGACCGTTTTGGTGCGCAGGCTCTGGCGGGAGTCGCCATATGAGCGGGCACAGCGGCATCCAACTCCCCGCAGCAAAAGCAGACATTGATCCGCGGCGGTATTTTGAGAGCGTGCGCGCCCGCGACCAAGTCCCCGAGCACGCGCCGGTATGCCTTTACCTCGAGACCACCAACCGCTGCAATCTGCTCTGCACCACGTGCCCGCGCACCTATGCTGAGCTGGAGCCGCCAGCGGACATGAGCTGGGAGCTCTTCACTTTGATCGTGGAGCAGATTCCAGACCTTGCGCGCGCGGTTCTGCACGGCGTGGGAGAGCCGATGCTGGTGAAGGAGCTGCCGCGCATGGTGCAGCATCTCAAACGGCGCGGCACTTACGTGCTGTTCAACACCAACGGCACCGTGCTGAACCTCCGCAACGGCCGCGCGCTGATCGAGGCCGGTCTCGACGAGCTGCGCGTCTCCTTCGATGCGTCCAATGCCAGATCATACCGGGCGATCCGGGGTAAGGACTTCTTCAATCGCATCCTCAGGAATGTGCGCGCATTCCGCGACCTGCAGGAGCGGGAAGGGTACGAGAGGCCGCGCGTATCGGCATGGTTGACGGGATTGCGCGAGACCATCGCGGAGCTTCCCGATTTCGTCCGCGTCGCTGCCGAAACCGGCGTGAAAGAGATATATCTGCAGCGGCTGGTGTTCTTTGAGGAAGATGCCGTCGGCCATGCCAGCCCTGACCAGGCCCTGTATGAGCGGCTCACGCGCGAGCAGTCCTCGTATATCGAGCATGCGGCTTCGCTCGCGCGGTCGCTGGGCATGACCTTCAGCGCATCAGGCGCGGCATCCGAGCCGGGCATGAGCCTCAAGCGCGGCGAGGGCAGCTCACCGTGGTCCATGTGCCGGCGGCCCTGGACCGTGATGTATTTCACGGCGAACGGCAGGGCGCTCCCATGCTGTATCGCTCCATTCTCGCAGCGAGGCTATGAGAACTACACCTTGGGCGATGCCACCCAGCAGACGCTGCGGGAAATCTGGACCGGTCCCGCCTACCGCGAATTTCGAGCGCGGCTGCTGTCAGACCAGCCGCCATCCGCCTGCAAGAACTGCGGTCTTCGCTGGAGCCTGTGAGCTGCTACTGTAGCATCACCCGCGCTGCACGGATTCAATGATTCGCGCATGCGCGCTTCGCCGCTGCTGTCTGCCATCGCCCATGATCTGCCGAATCGTGGACGCGCAGCGCCGCGCAGCCGCCTCGTTCATTTCCGGTTGCACTTCGGATCCTCGGCTCCCCACCAGCCCGCGACCGGCGAGGTAAGCGTAGCTGTATTGGCTGCCGCGCCGGGGGGCACGGCCAGTTTGTTGGTCTTGGGCTGGCAGGTCAAAACCCGACCGGCGAAAAGCGGGTCACAAATGCTCGCTCCCGGGGAATAGGCGGCGCCGTCAAAATAGCAATAGTTCTGAACTTCCGTCCCGGTGATCTGCACGTTCATGGTCGCCTCGGCATGAAGCGAAGTGGTCAACATGATCACTCCAACCGATCCCACCAAAGCGGCTCTGGTCCTCATTCAATGCTCCCATCTGTGCGCGCGTGCGAACCCGCCGAGTTAACACGAGCAGCTGAAAGTCTGCTACCGCTTTGCGTATCTCCCGTTCCGTCCTGAGGCAGACCTACATCTTCTTCTGGAGGCCTGGGCTCGACGCGCGGGGGACATGGATGTAAAGACTATTCACATGAGATGGTCGAGGGATAGCAGGGACGGCCCGCGGGGATATCACCATGGGAACCTGAAGGAGGCGCTGATCCGTGCGGCGCTCGATCTGATCGCGCAAAAGGGACCAGCGGGGTTCACCTTCGCGGAGGCGGCACGCTGGGCAGGGGTGAGCCCAGCAGCGCCGTACCGGCATTTTCGCGATCGCGACGATCTGCTCATCGACGTTGCGCGGCGCGGCTTCGTTCAGTTCGCGCAGGTGCTCGAGCGCGCCTGGGCGGAAGGCCGTCCAAATCCCTCCGCCGCCTTCGAGCGAATCGGTCGAGCCTATCTGGAATTCGCGCGCTCCGAGCCCGCCTATTATTCCGCGATGTTCGAAGCCGGCGTTCCCCTCGATGCCAACCCCGAGTTGCGCGAGGCGAGCGAGCGCGCCTTTGGCATCCTGCGCACAGCCGCGGAAACCTTGATCGGTGAGATGCCGGCGCAGCAACGCCCCCCGGCGCTTATGATGGCGCTGCATATATGGGCGTTATCCCACGGGATCGCGTCTCTGTTCGGGCGAGGAGATGCTGGCCGCAGGAGCCTGCCGATGTCGCCGGAGGAGCTGCTTGAAGCCGGGGTTCTACTTTACCTGCGTGGCCTTGGTTTGTCGGTACCGCCACCATGACGTTACGCTAACCAGGTTTTCTGTCCCTATTGACATGGACCCCGGCCGGCATTACTGATGTAAATGTAATTAACATTCACGTGGAGCCTTCCAATGAACTACGCGGCTGCAAGAGGCGAGGAACTGGACTATCGCTACAGACCCGCCGTCTGGTCTCTGCATCCGGGATGGATCGTGGTCACCATCCTCGGGTTCCTTTTCTGGTGGCCCGTGGGACTAGCGATCCTGGCCTACACGCTCTGGAACAGAAAGCTGGCCTGCTGGGGTGGAGATAGCTACGAGCGCTGGCAGGACAAGATGGACCGGGTGCGGGCCAAATTCGAGCGCTTCGGCCAAGGCGATTGGGCGAGGCCATCGAGCGGCAACCGGGCTTTCGACGACTACCGGGCGCAAACGCTGGAGCGTCTCGAGGAGGAGCAGCGCGAATTTCGCGAATTCCTCCGCCGGCTGCGCATGGCCAAGGACAAGGAACAGTTCGATCAGTTCATGGCCGAGCGGCGCAACCGCACCGCGCCGACCCAGCAAGCCTGAAGTCGATTATCCCGTCCTCGGCGGCCGCCGCTTGGCCTTCGGGCTACGATCGGCGGCGGCCGAGATACGCTTTAGCCGACCTGCTTGCGGGTAACGAAAGCACCGCGAGCAACTGACCGGCAGTTTTTAACATTCGCTACCACCGCGGCGGGAGCGGCTCAGCCTTTCACCTTCCCGCCGCATAGCCCTGCATTCCGCGCGGGTTCGCAGCGGCACGTCGCTTGCGGCCCTCGCTCGATGCAGCGGTGAGGCGGCCTTCGCACCAGTCGGCATCGATCTCGACGAGATGACCTCGTCGTTCCAGCTCCTGCACCGTCGGCTTGGGAAGCCTGCCTTCGACCACGAGGACGCCGGGGCGGGCCGTGCGCGGCCAGAACGAGATGGGGAAATGCTCGGAATGCCAGGCGGGAGCATCGATGGCCTGCTGCAGGTTCATGCCGCAATCGGCATGACGTACGAGCATCTGCGTCGCCCATTGATCCTGCTGATCGCCGCCGGGCGTTCCCCAAGCCAGATACGGCGCCCCATCGCGCAGCGCGAGCGTGGGTGAGAGGGTGGTGCGCGGGCGCTTTCCCGGGGCCAAGGCGGCAGGGTGGCCTTCGACCAGCCAGAACATCTGTGCCCGGGTGCCGAGGCAAAAGCCGAGCTCGGGGATCACAGGCGAGGACTGCAGCCACCCGCCCGACGGCGTAGCAGAAACCATATTCCCGGCTTGGTCTACGATATCGAAATGCACGGTGTCGCCGCGCATCTCGCCGGTGCGGGCGACGGTGGGCTCGCCGGCTCCCGCAGCGCGTCGCCGCCCTTCCTCGCGCCGCAACTCCACCACTGCGCCGAAGCCCTCGACCGATCCCGGACGAAACTCGAGCGAAGCCTGCTCGCTGACGAGCTTGCGGCGCTCGTCGTTGTACGCATCCGAAAGCAGCGTCGCCATCGGTACTTTAGTGAACTCGGGATCGCCGTAGAATTTTTCTCGATCGGCATAGGCGAGCTTCGAGCACTCCACGAGAAGATGAACGAGCTCTGCGCTGGTCGGATCGGCGCCATGGATGTTGAAAGCCTTGAGCAGGGCAAGCTGCTGCAGCATTACGGGCCCCTGCGACCAGGGCCCCGGCTTGTAGACGGTATAGCGCCCGTAATCGTAGCCAAGCGGCGGCTCGACATGCGCGCTCCAGCGCGCCATGTCGTCTCCCGTGAGCACCCCATGGTGCGGCTCCCCGCTTGTATCCATCACCGCTTGGCTGCGGCAGAACCGGTCAACGGCCTCCGCGATGAACCCTTGCGACCAGCATCTGCGCGCGGCTTCGATCTGAGCGACGCGGTCGGCTCCCGCCCGCGACGCTTCCCGCAGCACGCGCGTATAGGTCGCGGCCACACTCGGGTTCGTGAACAGAGTGCCGGGCGCCGGGACGCTTCCGGTCGGAAGATAGATCGCCGCAGAGGTTGGCCAGTGCTGCCGGAAGAGACCCTCCACGCTAGCAATGGTCGCGCTGGCGCGTTCCACCAGGGGATGGCCATGACTGGCATAGTAGATCGCCGGAGCAAGGGCGTCGGCCAGTGGGATTGTGCCATAATCGCGCAGCAGCAACATCCAGCTGTCGAACGCCCCCGGCACGCAGGCGGCGAGCAGCCCTGTGCCAGGCACCAGGTCGAGCCCGAGGTGGCGGTAGTGCGCGATAGTGGCCCTTGCCGGCGCCGGCCCCTGGCCGCAAATCACCTCGGTCTTGAGCTTGCGCACGTCATTGAGAATGATCGGCACCTCTCCGCCGGGCCCGTTGAGATGCGGCTCGACCACCTGCAACGTGAACGCGGTAGCCACCGCTGCGTCGAAGGCATTCCCGCCTTTTTCCAACGTCGCCATTCCCGCAGCGGTGGCGATCCAATGGGTGGATGCAACGACCCCGAAGATCCCCTCGATCTCGGGCCGCGTGGTGAACGGATCGGGGTTGATGTTTTTCATGGAAAACCTTTGCGGGAGCTCGTCGGCACATTAATCACAGTCGCAAGCGGCGACCAACTCGACACCGATTTTGCTGTTTGCCAAGCTTTCGGTCCAGCGATTCGGCAAGCTAATTTGACATGGCGACCCCCCGCGTCTTCAGCATCCGTCCATCGGATCCGTTCCTGCCTACGCTTATTCGCGCGTTGCTTGAGGGCGAGCTCGTTCCGGGTTTTCCAGCCAGTCGCGACCCCTTGGCACTGGCCGCCGCCACGCTCTATCTGCCGACACGCCGGGCGTGCCGGCTCGCGCGCGACATCTTTCTGGATGTAGCGGGGCGAGGAACTGTAGTCCTTCCTCGTATCGTCGCCCTCGGCGACATCGATGAGGACGAGATCGCGTTCGCGCAGGCGGCGAGCGCGAATCTTGCCGCCGCGGAGCTTGAGCTTGCCCCCGCTCTCGGCGAGCTGGAGCGCCGATTGTTGCTTGCGCGATTGATCGCGCAGTGGGCCGCGCGCCTTGCCCCGGAGGCAGCCGGAGAAGCGGCTCTCGTTGCCAACACCCCGACATCGGCGCTCACCCTTGCCGACGATCTTGCGCGGTTGATCGACGACATGACGACGCGCGAGGTCCCTTGGGAGCGGCTCGACAAGCTGGTCCCCGAGGATCTCGACCGCTATTGGCAGCTTACGCTCGAATTCCTCAAGATCGCGCGGACAGCATGGCCGCAGATTCTGGCCGAACGCGGCGCCATCGAAGGGAGCGCCCGGCGCGACGCTTTGATCAAGGCCGAGGTCAATTGGCTTGCAACGCACGACAGTGCCCCGGTCATCGCCGCAGGTTCGACCGGGTCGATGCCGGCGACGGCCGAGTTGATCGCTGCCGTCGCCAACTTTGACCACGGAGCGGTCGTGCTTCCCGGGCTCGACATTGCCGTTGACGAGGAATCATGGGGGATGCTTGCGGCCAGTGGCGAAGACGGCAACGCCGTGCCGGCGCTGGGGCATCCGCAATTCGCCATGCACGCGCTGCTGCGGCGGATTGGCATCGGGCGGGATCAGGTCGCAAGCCTCGGAACCGGTATTGCGTCCCCGCGCGAGCGCTATGTCTCAGAGGCGCTGCGGCCCGCCGCGACGACCCACGGGTGGCAGCAGCTGGCAGCGTCCCACTTTCCGTTGCGCGACGCGCTGCAATCGTTATCTCTCGTCGAAGCTGAAAATGCCGAGGAGGAGGCGCTCGCGATCGCGGTTGCACTGCGCCAAGCGGTCGAGGAAAAGAAGACCGCTGCGTTGATTACTCCCGATCGTGTGCTTGCCCGTCGTGTGCTCGCGGCGCTCGCACGATGGAACATCCAAGCCGACGATTCCGCAGGCGATCCGCTCCCCTCGACCCCTGCCGGCCGCTTTGCGTTGTTGGCAGCGGAGGCCGCGCTGGGCGGCCTGCGCCCGGTAGGCGCGCTTGCCCTGCTCAAGCATCCGCTGCTCCGGCTCGGGCACAAACAGGGTGCCGTTGGCCGCGCCGTCGCAGTGTTGGAGGCGGCCATCCTGCGCGGCCCGCGACCACAAGCGGGAACCGCGGGCCTGGCTCGGGCGCTGGCAACGTTCCGAGGTGAGCTGGAAAAGCTGCGGCGCAGGGAGGTTTCCGAGCTGCATCCGTCCGAACCCCGTGCCGAGCTTAGGTCATGGGAGCTCGGCCTTGCTGTCGATCTCGTTCAAGAATTGAGCGCGGCGCTGGCTCCGCTGGAAACACTTTCTGCCAGGAGGAGCCGGCTACGCGACCTCGCTGCACGACACGAGCAGGTCATCGCGGCCTTGAGCAGCACGGAAGGAGGCGAGTACGCCGCCTTCAGCGGTTACGATGGCGTGAAGCTGCATGAGCCTTTCCTCGATATCGCTGCGCTCAGCGAGGATGCGGATCTCGAGCTATCTTCTTTGGATTATCCGGCGTTGTTCAAGACCGTGATCTCCGAGCGGGTGGTGCGCCGGCCGGAGCTGCCGAACGTTCCTGTACGCATCTATGGCCCGCTCGAGGCCCGACTCCAAAGCGCCGACCGCGTAGTGCTCGGAGGCCTGGTCGAAGGCGTGTGGCCACCAGAGACGCGGTCTGATCCTTGGCTGAGTCGACCCATGCGCAACACGCTCGGCCTCGATCTGCCGGAGCGGAGAATTTCACTGTCGGCGCATGATTTCGCGCAAGCGTTAGGAGCGCGGGAAGTCGTCCTCGCCTATCCCGCGCGGCTTGCGGGCGCTCCGACAGTGCCCTCGCGCTTCGTCCAGCGCCTTGCGGCGGTCGCGGGCGAGCACGAGTGGAGCCGGGTGCGCGCAAACGGAGCGAGCTATGTCCGCTGGGCGCGCGGGCTCGATCAGCCAAGCGAGGTGAAGCGCATCGAGCGGCCAGCGCCGAAGCCGCCGCGCGCAACGCGTCCGACGTCTCTCTCCGTGACCGAGATCGAAACCTGGTTGCGCGACCCCTACTCGATTTATGCCAAGCATATTCTGCGCTTGCGCGAGCTGGACCCCGTCGACACTCCCCCTGGTGCCGCGGATCGCGGCATCCTCATCCACGGCGCATTGAGCGAGTTCACAAGGGCCTACGCGGGCGCACTGCCGCCGGACCCTGCGCGTGCGCTGATCGAGATCGGAGCCAGACATTTCGCCGCTCTCGCCGACTACCCGGAAGCGCGAGCGTTCTGGTGGCCGCGCTTCATGCGCATTGCGCATTGGTTCGCCGCCTGGGAGATCGAGCGCCGCGGCAGGGTAGGCGCGATCAGGGCGGAAATCGATGGCCGTATCGAATTTCCGGTCGGGGAGCGCGTGTTTGCGTTACGAGCACGCGCTGACCGCATCGAGAAGCTCTCGGCCGACGCGTATGCGATCCTCGACTACAAGACCGGACAGATACCGACAGAAAAACAGGTTCACACCGGCATCTCGCCGCAGCTGACGCTTGAGGCCGCGATCCTGCGGCAGGGCGGTTTTGCGGATCTCCCGCCAGCGCCGGTTACCGAGTTGATCTACGTGTCGCTCAAAGGCGGGGAGATCGTCGGCGCGGCCAGATCGATCCGGTCGAGCGATGCCGAGACTGATTACGTCGATCGGGCGCTGCAAAGCTTGCAGAATGTTGTTTGCCGATTCGAGGACGAGCAGCAGCCGTACCTGCCGCTGGTCCTGCCCACGTGGAAGGGCCGTTACGGCAGGTACGACCACCTTGCGCGCGTGAAGGAATGGTCGGCCGGCGGCGAGGAAGAGATCGGACCGCCAGAATGAATCCTGCGGCTGGCACACCCCGGAGGATCCGCACTCTTCCCGACGATCTCCGGACCATTCAAATGCAGGCATCCGACCCGGCCGCATCGGCCTGGGTTGCCGCCAATGCCGGTTCCGGCAAGACCCACGTCCTGGCGCAACGGGTCATTCGGCTCCTGCTCGACGGGGTCGATCCGGCCAGGATCCTCTGCATCACCTTCACGAAGGCTGCGGCGGCCAATATGGCCAACCGGGTGTTCGACGAGTTGCGCCGCTGGACAGCGCTCGACGATGCGAGCCTCGACGAGGCTATCCGACGAATTTCCGATCGCACGCCGGAGCCGATGTTACGGAGGAGGGCCAGACGATTGTTTGCGTTCGCGCTCGACGCTCCAGGCGGCCTCAAGGTTCAAACCATCCACGCCTTCTGTACGCGATTGCTCCATCAATTCCCCTTCGAAGCCAATGTCGCGGCCCGATTCGACGTGCTCGATCAGACTGCACAAGGTGAGCTTCTTGCCGAGACCAGTCTTGAAGTGCTGCTCGATGCCGCGCGGGCTCCGGAAACCGCGCTGGGCGGGGCTCTTGCGACCGCCGTGGGAATGGCGGCGGAGCAGACTTTCAAGGAAGTGGTGGCGGAAGCGATCCGAAAACGTGATCTCGTGCGCGCCTGGATCGATCACGCCGGCAGCATCGATGCCGCAATCGGCGCATTGTGCGGCGTCCTAGGCATCACACTCGAGGACAGTCTTGATCGGATCGATCGCGAGATAACCGAAGGGCCGCACTCGCCCTCATCAGAATGGAGTGGGCTGGCCCGCGGGCTCGGACAGAGCTCGCTGAAGAGCGATCAGGACCAGGCAAACCGCCTCGCCGCGGCGCTCCAAGCAGCGGGGTGGGAGCGCACCTACAGCTATTTACAAGTATTTTTCACCTCGGATCTCGCTTGCCGACAGCGCCTGATCACCAGCACTCTCGAAAGAAGCGACCCAAAGCTCGCACAAACGCTCGATGCCGAGCGCATACGCCTCAAGCCGTTGTTCGAGCGACGCAAGGCGGTGCTCTGCCGCGAGCGCAGCGCGGCGCTTCTGATCGTCGCCGATGCCGTGATCTCGCGGTATCAGGCGGCCAAGGACCGCCGTGGACTCCTCGATTATGAGGACCTGATCGACAGGACTGTGGCGCTTCTCGGCGAGGGTCGGGCCGGCTGGGTTCATTACAAGCTCGATCAGGGCATCGACCATGTTCTGATCGACGAGGCGCAGGATACAAGCCCCAAACAGTGGGAGATCATCGCTCGACTCACCGGCGAGTTCTTCGCCGGCTCAGGGGCGCGCAGTGCGCGACGGACGATTTTCGCAGTAGGAGACGAGAAGCAGTCGATCTTTTCGTTTCAGGACGCGGCGCCGCGCTCGTTTGCCGAGATGCTCGCGTGTTTTCAGCAAAAGCACCGGACCAGCGGATTGCCTTTGACCTATTGCGAGTTCAAGCACTCCCTGCGTTCCGGGCCGAACATCTTGGCCGCGGTGGACAAAGTATTCGAGCCAGAGGGAATCCGTCGCAGCGTCACATCCGATCCCGACGGCGTTCCGCCGCACATCGCGCTGCCCGATGCAATCCCGGGGGTTGTCGAGATTTGGGATACCATCAAGCCAGACGAGAAACGCGAGATCGAAGCCTGGGACGCCCCTTTCGACCGGATCAGTGAAACCAGCCCGCAGGTTCGACTGGCGAGCAAGATCGCACGCCACATCAAGCGATGGATGAAGGAGGGAGCGCGCGCGGGCGACGTGCTCGTCCTGGTGCGCCAGCGGGGACCGTTGTTCGAAGCCGTCATCCGGGCTCTGAAGGACTCCCATGTCCCGGTTGCCGGCGCCGACCGGCTGGTGCTCACCGAGCACATTGCCGTGATGGATCTGATGGCCTTGGCTGACGCGCTGCTCCTGCCTGCGGACGATCTTGCCCTTGCCAGTGTGCTCAAAAGTCCCCTGCTCGGCCTCGGCGAGGAGGAGCTGTTTCATCTCGCATGCAACCGCAAGGGCTCATTGCGCGAGGCGCTGAAAGCCAGCGCGCAGAGCAACAGCCGCCACGCCGAGCTTTCCGATCGCCTCGATCGGCTCGCCCCCTGGGCAGCGAGCGAGATGCCGTTCGCCTTTTACGCACGGGTGCTCGGCGCCGAAGGAGGGCGGCGCCGATTCCTCGCTCGGCTCGGGCATGAAGCCGACGATCCCATCCAGGAATTCCTCAATCTCGCCCTCGACTACGAGCGGCGGGAGACCGCCTCGGTCCAGGGCTTCATCGCTTGGTTGCGGGCAGCCGAGACCGAGGTGAAGCGCGACATGGAAATTACCCGCGACGAAGTGCGGGTCATGACCGTTCATGGCGCCAAGGGCCTCGAAGCGCCGGTCGTGATTCTCGCCGATAGCACCAATCCTCCCACCGGGCCGGCGCAACGCCAGGACCGGCTGTTCAACCTCAGTCCAGACAAGCCGGGTGCGCCGATTGTCTGGGCCGGCAAGAAGACGAACGATGCGGCACCCATGAGCGCCGCGCGTGAGCGGATGCGCGGCGAGGCTGAAGACGAATATCGCCGCCTCCTCTACGTCGCGATGACCCGGGCCAGCACCCGGTTGATCGTATGCGGCGCGGACGGCGAGCGCAGGCGACCGGACGGCTGTTGGTGGAACCTGGTAGCCAATGCCCTGCAACCGTTGTGTTGCGAGGAAATCGCCGAGGACGGCGAAGGAAAGGTATGGCGGTATCACAAGGTGCCGCCAGCTCCGCGCTTGACGAGCGCCGCAGGCGCGCCAGGGGCGATGGCCGAGGCCCCGCGTCCAGGCTGGCTCGATCGCGACGCGGCCGGTCTGCCGGACGCGCAGACCGCAGTATCTCCATCTCACGCCTTTGACGCGGCGGCCATTCCAGTGCGTTCCTCAAGTCGCGGAAGCCAGTGGGCGCGGGACAAGGCGATTGCACGCGGCGTGCTGATGCATCGGCTCCTGCAAGCGCTTCCCGACATTCCGCAGATGGCGCGCCGCGATGCCGCGATGCGCCATCTCGCTCGCCGAGCCAGTGATTTCACACCGCTGGAGCGCGAGGCCATGATCGAGCAGGTCCGCCAACTGCTCGAGGATGCGCGCTTCGCTCAACTCTTTGCTCCGGGAAGCCGCGCGGAGCTGCCGATCGTTGCTCGTTTTGCTCATAACGGTCGCATGATCGCGGTTTCCGGCCAGGTGGACCGGCTTGCCGTTACTGCGGAAGCCATTCTGATCGCAGACTTCAAGACCAATCACCCCGCCCCGCGCGCGCTTGAGAAAATCCCCTTCGCCTATATCGGACAGCTCGCGCTCTACCGCGCTGCATTATTCAATCTTTATCCTGACAAGGCCGTTCGTGCTGCGCTGCTATGGACAGAAATCCCCGACCTGATGGAGATTCCCGCGTTCATGATGGAGGACGCCCTGGAAAGCGTCACCTCGCCGTGAGCTTGCCTTGACGCGTGCGCGGCTGCTCCATAGGTTCATGTCCACTCCACCAGGCAAGCAGGGATGAGGTAATCGCCATGGCCGTCGGCAAGGTTTCGGATACCACCTTCGAATCCGAGGTGTTGAAGGCAGGCAGCCCGGTCGTGGTCGACTTTTGGGCCGAGTGGTGCGGCCCCTGCCGGATGATTGCCCCCGCGCTCGAGGAGATCGCGGGTTCGCTCGGCGGGAAGGTGAAGATCGTCAAGCTCAATGTGGACGAGAACCCGAAGACAGCTGCAAAATACGGCATTCAGTCCATTCCGACCTTGATGATCTTCAAGGACGGTCAGATGACCTCGCGGCAGATCGGCGCGCTGCCCAAACAGAAGCTCGAGGACTGGATCAAGGCGGCCTGATCCGAGACGGACAAATTTTCGATCACGGCCGGCCGGAGCGCCGGCCGTTTGCGTTATGCACCCGGATTGATCGAGCTCCGGCCATGTCCCTCCCGCTACGCCCGCCGTTTCCCCCGATGGAGGCTCTATCGGTCGATCAGATCCCGAGCGGGCCGGAATGGCAGTATGAACCAAAATGGGACGGGTTCCGCTGCCTGGTCTTCCGCGACGGCGACAAGGTCGACTTGCAATCCAAGGCCGGACAGCCGCTGACCCGATATTTCCCGGAGCTGACCGAGGACATCCGCAGGGTCAAGGCCGAAAGATTTGTGCTCGACAGCGAAATCGTCGTTCCTGTCGAGGGCGTATTCTCGTTTGACGCGTTGCTCCAGCGCATTCATCCTGCGCGAACCCGCGTGGACAAGCTCTCTCGGGAGACGCCGGCACTCATTATCGCGTTCGACCTCCTGGTTGACTCGGACGGCAAATCGCTCGTCGCTGTGCCGCTCGAGGAGAGGCGGCGAAGGCTCGATCTTCTCGCTCCCAAATACTTCCACGGCACCAAACGAATCCGCTTCTCGCCTGCAACAAGCAAGCTCACCGAAGCCAAGCTCTGGCTCGACCGCGTTGGCACTGCGCTCGATGGCATCCTCGCCAAGCGACGTGACCTGCCATATCGCTCCGGAGACCGCAGCGGGATGCAAAAAATCAAGAACTACCGCAGCGCGGACTGCGTCGTCGGCGGCTTCCGCTACAATGAAGGCAAGCCAGTCGCAGGCTCGCTGTTGCTCGGGCTCTATGATGAAAAGGGGCGTCTCAATCACGTTGGCTTCACCTCTACGATCAAGCAGGCGGAAAAGCCGGCGCTCACAAGGAAGCTGGAAAAGCTGATCGCGCCGCCGGGTTTCACCGGCAACGCGCCGGGCGGACCCAGTCGATGGTCGAGCACCCGCTCGGGCGAATGGCAGCCGCTCAAGCCCGTGCTCGTCGTCGAAGTCTGCTTTGATCATTTCAGCGGGGAACGATTCCGGCATGGAACCAAGCTCGTGCGCTGGCGGCCGGACAAATTGCCCCGCCAGTGCACGCTGGATCAGGTGAAGCAGAAGAAGGCCGATCTCATGAAGCTGCTGAAATAAAATTACATCGGCAGCGTGCCATTCGCAGAGAGCGCTTCCCCGGCGAGGTAGAGCGACCCCGTGATGAGGATGCGCGGCGCCGGACTGGAAGCGAATCCACGGATCGCCGTGAGTGCCGAGGCGAGGTCGCCGCTCGACTGCGCAGGAATTCCCAGTGATCGTGCCGCCTCCCTGATCGCATCCGCCGGCAAGCCCTTCTCCTGATCCCGGATCGGAACGGCGACAACATGCCGGGCTAGCCCGGTGAAGGCCTTCAGGAAGCCAAGGCTGTCCTTGGTCGCCAGCATGCCGATGACGAGAATGAGGGGTCGCGAGATACGCTCCTCCAAATCGGCGAGCGCATTCGCGATCGCATAAGCGCCATGGGGGTTGTGGCCGCCGTCGAGCCAAAGCTCGCCCCCGCTCGGGACGAGAGCAGCGAGCTTTCCTTGCGAGAGAAGTTGCATGCGCGCCGGCCAGTCGGCCTTCATAATGCCCCTCTCGAAAGCCGCAGCGGGAATATGAAGCTCGCGGATCGCGCGCAGCGTGGCAATCGCAACCCCGGCATTCTCGAATTGGTGGCGGCCAAAAAGCTTTGGGGCAGGAAGATCGAGCAGTCCGTTCTCATCCTGATAGACGAGACGTCCGCGCTCCTCCGTCGCGGTCCAGTCCTCCCCCGCAATTCTCAGCGGCGCCTTGAGACGCGCCGCCGTGCGTTCGATTGCGGCGAGCGCATCCCGAGCCTGGGCGGCAACGATCGCCGGGACGCCATGCTTGAGGATGCCGGCTTTTTCGGTGGCAATCCGGCTTATGCTGTCACCCAGATACTCGGAATGGTCGAGCGAGACCGGAGTGATCACCGTCGCTACCGGGCGCTCCACGACATTGGTTGCATCAAGCCGGCCGCCCAAGCCCACTTCCAGGAGCAGAACGTCGGCCGGGTTGTGCGCGAACAGGACGAGGGCGGCGGCGGTCGTAATCTCGAATACCGTGATCGGTGCATCCGCATTGGCACGCTCACATTGCTCGAGAGCCTGGGTGAGCTCATGGTCCGAGACCAGGGTGCCCTGGTCCGGGCCGCCCAACCGGAAGCGCTCGTTGAAGCGTACGAGATGCGGAGATGTGTAGACGTGCACACGCAGACCCGCTGCCTCCAGTACCGCGCGCATGAAAGCGATGGCGGATCCCTTGCCGTTCGTGCCCGCGACATGGACGACCGGCGGCAAAGACCGCTCGGGATGATCGAGTGCATCGAGAAGGCGCCACATGCGGTCGAGGGAAAGGTCGATCCGCTTGGGATGCAGGGCCGTAAGTCTTGCGACAACCGAATCGATCGACATGTAAAGCGGTGCGTACCCCGAGGTCGGCTCAGCCTCAGCAACCGCCGAAGAGTGTCGAATGTATGCCGGGACAGGACTTGGGTTGAGCGGACTTGGGTTGAACAGGACTTGGGTTGAACAGGATTTGGGTTGAACAGGATTTGGTTGAACGATACGCCTACCCGGAAGCCGCAGCAGGCGGGCTCTCCGCCGGCGGGTGTGGCCTCGCCTTGGTCAGCAGCCCGCAGAGGTTGGCGACGGTGGGTCGGAGCTCATGGCGATGCACGACCATGTCGACCATCCCATGCTGCTTCAGATATTCGGCGCGCTGAAAGCCGTCGGGCAGTTTCTCGCGAATGGTCTGCTCTATGACACGCGGGCCGGCAAAACCGATGAGCGCACCGGGTTCCGCGATGTGCACATCTCCCAGCATGGCATAGGAGGCGGTCACGCCGCCCGTAGTCGGGTTGGTGAGAACGACGATGTAGGGCTTGCGTGCCTCGCGCATCATCTGGACCGCGACGGTAGTGCGTGGAAGCTGCATGAGGGACAGGATCCCCTCCTGCATGCGCGCGCCGCCCGACGCCGCGAACATGATGAACGGCGTCCCCTTGTCGACTGCGGTCTCCAGGCCTTTGATCACGGCTTCACCTGCCGCCATGCCGAGCGAGCCGCCCATGAAATCGAAGTCCTGCACCCCGATAACCACCGGCAGACCCTCGAGCTTGCCGAATCCGAGCTTGATGGCGTCGCTCGTCCCGGTCTTGCTGCGCGCATCCTTGAGACGATCCGTGTAGCGGCGCTCGTCGCGGAACCGCAGCGGATCGAGTGGAACCTCGGGGACCGCAACATCGAACCAGGTCTGGTTGTCGAACATGGATTTCAGGCGGGCCGGCGCGCTCATGCGCATGTGATAGTTCGACCCTGGAATCACGAACTGGTTGGCCTCCACATCCTTGTAGAACACGAGTTGCCCGGTTTCCGGACACTTGATCCAGAGATGCTCGGGGGTGTCGCGCCGCGCGAAGTAGTTTCGAATCTTTGGGCGGACGACGTTGGAGATCCAGTTCATGCAGCCTTCATCTATAGCCGGGCGCTGCCTGCGTCCATGTCAGCGGTTCTACACTTTGCCGCTGCCTTGCGAGGAATCGCCGAGGATGCGTCCCTCCACCCGCGATGAGCGCACTCCCCGCGCAAGCTGCGTGACGAGACCGGTCACCGCCTCGACCGTGCGCTGCGTGGCTCGACCGCCCGCATCGAGGCTGTCCTTGACCGCCGAGACCAGCGCCGAGCCTATGACGACGCCGTCGGCACCGCGAGCAATCGCGGCTGCCTGATCCGCAGTGCGAACCCCGAACCCTACCGCAACCGGAAGCCGACAATGGCGTTTTATGCGAGCGACAGCTTCGGCCGTCCGCGCCGCGTCGGGCGCAGCCGTGCCGGTAATGCCGGTGATCGAGACGTAGTAGACGAAGCCCGACGTATTCGCGAGAACCGCGGGCAGACGGCGCTCGTCCGTCGTCGGCGTGGCCAGTCGAACAAAGTTGAGTCCCGCATTCAAGGCCGGAAGGCACAGCTCCTCGTCCTCTTCCGGCGGCAAGTCGACGACGATCAGTCCATCAATGCCTGCATGCTTTGCATCCCTCAGAAACGGGCCCACGCCGTAGATGTAGATCGGGTTGTAATAGCCCATGAGGACAACAGGAACGTCGGCGGCTGCGCGCCGGAATTCGCGGACCATGTCGAGCGTCTTGTGCAAGGTCTGGCCGGATTTGAGGGCGCGCTGGGAGGAGAGCTGGATTGCCGGCCCGTCCGCCATCGGATCGGTAAACGGCATTCCGAGCTCGATCACATCCGCGCCCGCAGCCGGTAGCGCCCGCAGAATGGCAAGCGAGGTCTCCGTGTCGGGATCGCCCGCGGTAATGAAGGTGACCAACGCCGCCCGACCTTCCGCGTTCAGGGCGGCAAACCTCCGGTCGATCCGAGTGACCGTCATGTTTTGCTATGGGGCAGACCGTCGCGCTGGCGCTGCCGCATCGCCGCCATGCGGACATTCATCGTACCCAGCAAAAATATCAGGACAGAGCCGATGAATCGCACCCATTCCTTGTTTTCAAGCGCAGGCCCGGGCTCGAGCAACCTCACCTTGAGGAAATACAAGACGTAGGCAGCCGAGACGACGATCAGAAGCCATCCGATGAGCTTCTGCCTGCTCATCGAAACAGACCTTCAGTGGACCTTATCACTGCGGCGCCGTTTGATATGGTCGGTCACGCTCGCGAGATCCTTGTCGCCGCGGCCGGAGAGATTGACCACTATCAGGTGCTCCCGCGGTTTGCGTGGAGCGAGATCCATGACCCGAGCAAGCGCGTGCGCCGGCTCGAGCGCCGGAATGATCCCCTCGAGCTGCGAGCAGAGCTCAAACGCCGCCACCGCCTCGTCGTCTGTCGCGGAGAGATATTGCACCCGTTTTACGTCCTTGAGCCAAGCGTGCTCGGGGCCGATGCCGGGGTAATCGAGACCGGCTGAGATCGAGTGTGCCTCCCTGATCTGCCCGTCGTCATCCATCAGCAAATAGGTGCGGTTTCCATGCAACACGCCCGGACGGCCGCCGGCGATCGAGGCTGCGTGGAGCCCGGTCTCGAGCCCATGGCCCGCCGCTTCCACCCCGTAGATCTCGATATCGAGCTCGTCCAGGAAGGGGTGGAACAACCCCATGGCATTCGAGCCGCCGCCGATGCACGCAATCAGCGAATTGGGGAGGCGGCCTTCCGCCTCCATCATCTGCTCGCGCGTCTCATTTCCGATGATGCATTGGAAGTCGCGCACCATCATCGGATAGGGATGCGGGCCCGCGACCGTTCCGATGCAATAGAAGGTCTCGGCGACATTGGTTACCCAATCCCGCAACGCCTCATTCATCGCGTCCTTGAGCGTCTGCGATCCCGAGGTGACCGGACGCACCTCGGCCCCCAACGCCTGCATGCGCTGGACGTTCGGCTTCTGCCGCTCGACGTCGACCACGCCCATATAGACGATGCACTGGAGACCGAATTTGGCACAGAGGGTTGCGGTGGCAACGCCGTGCATGCCCGCACCGGTTTCCGCGATGACCCGCCGCTTGCCCATGCGTTGCGCGAGGAGAATTTGTCCGAGGACATTGTTCACCTTGTGAGCGCCGGTGTGATTGAGATCTTCCCGCTTGAAAAAGATCCTCGCGCCGCCGAGATGCGCGCTCATGCGCTCGGCAAAATAAAGCGGCGACGGCCGGCCAATGTAATTCTTGAGGTGCCGATCGATCTCACTCTGGAAGGCGGGATCATTCTTCGCCTCGGCATAGGCGCGCTCGAGCTCCAGAATGAGCGGCATCAGCGTCTCCGCGACAAACCGGCCGCCATACAAGCCGAAATGGCCGCGCTCGTCGGGGCCGGTGCGGAATGAATTGCGCTGCTCGATGCTCATCAGTTGCTGGCCACGCTTCGCCTCTCGGCCGCACGCCTCGCCGCGGCCACGAAGGCGCGGATCCGCTCGGGATCCTTGTCGCCGGGGGCGCGCTCGATGCCGGAAGACACATCGACACCGGGCGCTCGGGTGATGCGCAGGGCCTCTGCTACGTTCCCGGCATCGAGTCCGCCAGAGAGCATGAACGGGACCGCCGTTTCAACATCGCGCAACAGGTGCCAATCGAAGCTACGGCCGAGACCGCCGGGCCGTGAGGCGTCGCTCGGGGCGCGGGCATCGAAGATCAGTCGATCCGCTTGCTGCTCATAGACTCGGACAGCTGACAGATCGGCCTCCTCCTCGATCGGCAGCGCCTTCATGACCGGCAGTCCAAATCGCTGTCGTACCGCACGCACCCGTTCCAGGCTCTCGCCGCCATGCAGCTGCAGCAAGTCGGGCGCAAGGCTCTCGATGATTTGCGTGAGCAGCGCGTCGGAAGCGTCGACCGAAAGGGCCACTTTTAGCGCCCGCCCGCCCACCCGCTCAGCCAAAACCCGCGCCGCGTCAAAGCCGATGTTGCGAGGGGAAGGCGGAAAGAACACGAATCCCACCATTTCGGCTCCGCACTCCAGCGCCGCATCCACGGCCTCTGCCGACTTCAAGCCGCATATTTTAATGATCAAAGTCATCAAGATCGATCGGCCCGCGATCAGGCTGCGGGTGGTGGAATGGTCAGTCGCGGCTGATAGCCGGACAGTGGAACAGGGCTGCCCGACCGGCCCGGCTCGTGCACCTGCTCTTTCAACCGGTCGAGCTCGGCGGCGAGCGCGCGCGCCTGTGTTTGCGCAAGCCTGGCAGCCCGCCGCCATTTAGCCTGTCGCATCCACGCGGCCGCGCCGCCAAGCACAACCCCGCCAATCGCGACCCCCAGCAACAATGCAAACAGCGGCACGGCAAGGGCCAGCGCGGGATGCACCTGATCAAAGGGATCCAGCGTCAGGACCACGCTGTGCCGGTTCGCCACTGCAAAAGCGACGAACAGGATTGCGAGGGGTACGAGCATCAATCCCGTGACGAGTTTGCGCAACATGGGCGTTCGTTCCGTGTGTATCAGATAGGATTGGTCCGGCCTGTCCCTGGTCTCGGAACGCGTTCACGCCCTTGCATGATCCAAGTGCACGGCTGACGACCCAGCTACTGTGTTATTGCCGGTTCAGCGTCGGAAAGACGGTTGAGCCGCTCACGCATCTCCTTTCCCGTCTTGAAGAACGGCACTGATTTCCTTTCCACGGAAACGTGCGCACCGGTCCGAGGATTACGTCCGGTGCGGGCCGGTCGCTTCTTCACCGAGAATGCCCCGAAACCACGTAGCTCGACCCGATCGCCTCTCGCCATGGCCGCAGTGATCTCGCCGAGAATGGCATTGATGATGTTCTCGACGTCGCGCTGATAGAGGTGCGGGTTCTGGTTGGAGATGCGCTGAACGAGCTCGGACTTGATCATCGACGATCCCGATCTGCTAGGGCGGATAAATCCAGGTTCAACGTACCGGCGTCATTCCGATTTGCGGCCCAAGGCAGTGAGTGGCCGTTGAACCGCGACAGTGCGTCTAGCTCCCGAGCGGAGGCTGCCAAAGCGCCAATAGACCGTCAAGGTTGAGTCGCTCCACCGCCTGCACGCTACCCCAACTCTGAATGCGCTGCGCGAGCGAGCTCAGGCCCACGGCTTCGAGAGCCGCGATGGCCATGGTGTGCAGGAAAGGCAGATCGCTGAGCCGGTCATGCAAGCGGTAATCGCGAACCGGCGTTTTTGGATCGATATTTTTGGCCTTTGCCAGCCATGCGAGCGCGGTCCGTTCGTCCCCGAGCTCGTCCACCAGCTTGAGCGGAATGCCCTGCCGACCGGTGAAAATCCGACCATCTGCGACGCGCTCCAGGTCTGCCGCGTCGAGGTGGCGCCGCGCCTGCACCAGGCCGCGGAACCACGCATAGGAATCAGAGACAATGGATTCGATGGCGGCCCGTGCTTCCGGGGAGGTCGGCTCGAACCCGTTGGGCGATGCCTTAAGCGGACTCGATTTTATCTCCTCGACTTTGATGCCCAGGGTTTTGAGAAGATCGCCGACATTGGGGTACTGGAACAGCACCCCTATCGAGCCGATCAGGGATGTTTCCTGGGCAACGATGTAGTCGCTGGCAATCGCGGTAATGTAGCCGCCGGACGCCGCCAGCCCGTCCACCACGACGACAACCGGCTTGTGCTCTTTGAGCCGCATCAATGAATCGTAGAGCTGCTCGGAGCCTGCGGTCGTGCCCCCCGGGCTGTTGATGTGGACGATCACCGCCGGCGCGCGCGACTTCTCCAGTCGTTCCATCGCCTCGACCCGATCCTGGTCGGTCCGGATCAAGCCGGTAATGGAGATGCGCGCGATCGAGCTGCCCGGCCGGCCCGTGAGCATGGAGGTTCCGGGAAGCCTCAGCGCGGCGGCGAGCGCTATCACCGCGCCGATGGCGAGCACGACCGTAACGACGCGCCAAAAGGTCAGCTTGCGGCGCATGCGCCGCCGATCGACGATGACGTCAGCATCGAGCGACATGCTTGGTCTCCGAGCCTATTCCTGTTTCTCCGGGGGCTTGTCAGATGGTTTCTCCGTCGCACGTCTGAGCGCCGTTCCGAGGATGTCGCCGAGCGTGGCGCCCGAATCAGAGGAGCCGTATTGGGCGATCGCCTCCTTTTCCTCCGCCACTTCGAGCGCCTTGATCGACACCTGGACCTTTCGCGTTCGGCGATCGAACTGGATGATGCGGGCGTCGACCTTTTGTCCGACGGCGAAGCGCTCCGGCCGTTGCTCGCCCCGATCGCGCGCCAGCTCCGCACGCTTGATGAACGTGGTCAGATCGGTGCCCACGATCTTCACCTCGAGCCCGCCTTCCTTGACCTCCGTCACCTCGCAGGTCACGACCGAGCCTTTCTTGACATCGCCCGCCGTCTCCATCGGGTCGCCTTCGAGCTGCTTGATTCCAAGCGAGATCCGCTCCTTCTCGACATCGACATCCAGCACCTTGGCTCTGACCTTGTCGCCCTTCTTGTACTCGTCGATGACCTGCTCGCCGGGTCGTTTCCAGTCAAGATCGGAGAGGTGCACCATACCGTCAATGTCGCCCTCGAGCCCCAGGAACAGGCCAAATTCGGTCTTGTTCTTGACCTCACCCTCGATGACCGACCCGGGAGCATGTTTCTCGACGAAGACCTCCCACGGGTTGCGCATGGTCTGCTTGAGGCCAAGCGAGATCCGGCGCTTCACCGGATCGACCTCGAGCACCTGCACTTCCACTTCCTGCGAGGTCGATACGATCTTTCCGGGATGCACGTTCTTCTTGGTCCACGACATCTCGGAGACATGGATGAGGCCCTCGATGCCGGGCTCCAGCTCGACGAAGGCGCCGTAATCCGTGATGTTGGTGACCCTTCCGGTGAAGCGGGCGCCGACAGGATATTTCAATTCGATGCCCTGCCAGGGATCGTCCTGCAGCTGCTTCATGCCCAGCGAGATCCGGTGGGTCTCGTGATTGATCTTGACGATCTTCACCCGCACCTGCTGTCCGATGTTGAGCACCTCGCTCGGATGATTGACGCGGCGCCAAGCGATGTCGGTGACATGCAGCAGCCCATCGATGCCGCCGAGATCCACGAAGGCCCCGTAGTCCGTAATGTTCTTCACGACCCCGTCGATGACCTGGCCTTCCTCGAGATTCTGCACGAGCTCCTGGCGCTGCTCGGCGCGGGTCTCTTCCAGCACGGTGCGCCGCGAGACCACGATGTTCCCGCGGCGGCGATCCATCTTGAGAATCTGGAACGGCTGCGGCTGGTTCATCAGGGGGGAGACGTCGCGAATTGGTCGAATGTCGACCTGGCTCCGCGGCAGGAAGGCTACGGCACCGTCGAGATCGACGGTAAAGCCGCCCTTGACCTGATTGAAGATGACGCCCTGGACCTTCTCATTGCCGTTGAAGGCCTTCTCCAGCTTGCCCCAGCTTTCCTCGCGTCGCGCCTTGTCCCGCGAGAGCACGGCCTCACCGAGCGCATTCTCGACCCGCTCGAGGTACACTTCGACGGTGTCGCCGACCTTGATGTCCGGCTGGCGGCCCGGACCGGCGAATTCGCGCAGCGCCACACGCCCCTCGGTTTTCGCCCCGACGTCGATGACCGCTACGTCCTTTTCGATGCCCACCACCGTTCCCCGCACGACGGTTCCTTCCTGCGGACTGCCTTCGCTGAAGGACTCGTCCAGCATCTTGGCGAAATCCTCGCGCGAGGGGGCAGGGGTTGTTACGGCAGCGGGTACATTGGCAGTGGCCATGAATACTCCTGAGGTGAACGGCGATTGGTCATCTCACAGCACTTTCCCCGGATCAGCCGCCGGCCAGCACTTGCGGCGGCGACGTTGACGTTCCGCTTGCGAGCGGCCCGGCCTTTCGACCCAGCGATCGATGCTTGGACATCCGGTGCGCCGTGCAACGAAGCGGGCGGAGCAGGCTCTTCCTCCACATCGGAAACGCGGTCAGCCGCGTTTCCGGCCTGCGCGGACGGCTTCGACAATGTCGACGGCGGCCCGGAATGCGGCGTCTATATCCAAATGCGTCGTGTCGAGCAAGTATGCATCGGGAGCGGCCTTCAGCGGAGCCGCCGCGCGATTGCGGTCGCGCGCATCGCGGCGGCGGATGTCCCTGAGGACCTCGTCCAGGTCGATGGCTCGACCTTCCTGCCTGAGCTCGGCCGCGCGGCGCCGAGCGCGCACCTCGGGGCTGGCCGTGACGAAGATTTTGACCTCGGCATCAGGGAAGACCACGGTCCCGATGTCACGACCATCCAGCACAGCGCCGGGCGGTCTGAGTGCGAACTCGCGCTGAAATGCGAGCAGGGCCGCGCGTACCTGCGGGATTGCGGAGACGATGGAGGCAGCCTCGCCGATCGCCTGCCGCTTGAGCTCGGCGGGAGCAAACGTCATCGGATCGAGTGCGGCTGCCGCGCTGACGGCTTGCTCCACGTCCTCGAGCCGCTGCCCGCGATCAAGCAGCGTCTTTGCCAGCGACCGGTAGATGAGGCCGGTATCGAGGTGGCGCAGACCATAGTGGGCGGCGAGGCGTTTCCCCAGTGTCCCTTTGCCGGAAGCGGCAGGCCCGTCGATGGCGATGATCATTGGCGCAAATGACAGCAGCACTGACTTGTTGGGACAATAAGCCTCATGTCATCGTTGCCGTCCACGCCTGGGGAGAGGACATGAAGCGTTCGTTCATTGCCGTTGCGTTTGCGGCCCTTGTCGGGCTCTGCGCGCCTGGTCATGCCGACCCGTTCCCATCCCGTCCGCTGACGCTGATCGTGCCATTCCCGGCCGGGGGGCCGACCGACACCCTGGCAAGGATTCTCTCGGAGCGCATGCGTGTCGCGCTCGGGCAGCCCATTGTGATCGAGAACGTCACCGGTGCGGGCGCGAGTATCGGTGTTGCGCGGGCTGCGCAGGCTCCCCCTGACGGCTACACCATGATCCTGGGGAACTGGACCAGCCACGTCGGGGCTGGTGCCATGTATCCGGCGGCGCATGAGGCCGTGCTGGAGTTGCGGCCCATAGGGCTGATCAGCGCCACGCCGCTGATGCTCGTCGGCAAAACCGACCTGCCGGCAAAGGACGCCAGGGAGCTGATCGCCTGGCTCAAAGCCAATCCCGGCAAAGCAACCGCGGCGACCATCGGCGCCGGAAGCGCGGCGCATGTGTGCCTGCTCTATCTTCAGCAGAAGACGACGACCAGCTTTCAGCTCGTGCCCTATCGTGGCGGAGCACCGGTGATGCAGGACCTGGTCTCGGGACAGATAGACATGTTCTGCGCCGAGGCGTCGCAGACTCTCACTTTCCTGCGCGCCGGCAGAATGAAGGCGTTCGCGGTCATGTCCAAATCGCGTTGGCCGGCGGCTCCGGAGGTCCCCACCTTCGATGAAATGGGTGTGCCGGGGATGTACATTTCCTTCTGGAACGGTTTATGGGCTTCCAAGGGCAGCCCGGATGAAGCGGTTGCAAAGCTCGACGCCGCGCTCGTCGACGCGCTGGCCGATGCGGCGGTGCGGCAGCGGCTCAGCGAGCTGGGTCACGTCATTGCGAGGCGCGAGGAGCAGACGCCCGAAGCGCTCGCGGGCTTTCACAAAGCCGAGATGGAAAAATGGTGGCCCATCATCCAGGCGGCCAACATCAAGCCGGAATGATGCCGGCGGAGCGCCTGGCAAAAACATCACTGCCGCGCGTCCCTTGACGCGCGGCAGTGACTTCCCCGACCGGCCCGCCTGAAACCTGATTTAGATTCTCAATTGGCTCGCTGTCCCGCGGCCCCGATCGCGCATACCCAGCGCCGGCGCCGCCCACAGCAGCAACCCAATGCCCAGCGCGACCGCAAATCCCGGGGTCTCGGCACCGGCGCTCATGGTGAGGACATCGGCGCGGGCAATCCCGATCGAGACCGCGGTCGCGGCAACAGCTGTGCACAGCGCAAGCGCCACCGTGGTGATCAATTCGAGGAAGGCGACAGACCTGGGTCTGGCCGAGCAACGCTGTCGGCACTCCTGCTCGCTCTCGATGACCGGAATCGATGTGGTGGCCATGTCTGCTCCGCGAATCAATCTCAAATCCACGGCGAGATTCGCGGGCGATGCCGGCACCCATTCGGCCGGAGTTTGGCAAAGACTTTGATGAAGAAGGGCGTTTTTATGTTTTGGGTTAAGGAAGGGTTAACATCGAAGCATTCTGTCTCCACGCGCGGCTTTCATGTCACACTTGGATGAAGCGTGAGGCTATCCAATACTTTCCCTCACGCGCTCTCGCTCACCTTGCGCAGAGATGCGGAGCTTTCGGGCCGCCAATCCATCGAGACATGATCCGGCAGGGTCTCTACGCGCGCGAGCCAGGCGCGAATCGCGGGGAATGGGCCGAGGTCAAAGTCGCAGGTGTGCGCCAAGTGGGTATAGGCATAGAGCGCGAGATCGGCGACGGTATAGCGATTTGCCGCGAAATAGCGCTGCTGTTTCAGGTGCTTTTCCATGACACCGAGCGCTCGGTTACCTTCCTCCATCCAGTCCTCGAGCGCGTGCTGTTGCAGGTCGCGCCCGCCCTTGACCAGGGTGAGCCAGAAATACGCCGATCCGATATTGGGCTCGATGCTGTGCTGCTCGAAGAACATCCACTGCAATGCCTCGGCACGATCGATCCGGTGCTCCGGCCGCAGCGGTGTTCTGCTCGCGAGGTGCCACAAGATCGCGTTGGATTCCGCGAGATAACGGCCAGGCGCCGCTTCCAGCAGCGGTACTTGACCGTTGGGATTCTTGGCGAGGAATTCAGGAGTGCGGCTCTCGCCCTTTAGAATGTCGACCTCGACCAGCCGATAGGGAATGCGCAGCTGCGCAAGCGCCAGCCGCACCTTGTAGCTGTTGCCGGAGCGCTGCATCGAATAGAGCGTATACATTCGTTTCCCTTCATGACGGCCGGACACGCTCAACTCCCGCCCTCAGCTTTCCTAAGGCATTACCGCGGCAATGTCATGACTGGAGCGCAGCAATGTACGCTGCACTGCAATCTTATTGGTGCGATGCACTAATGGGGTAACGAGCGGTCCCGCAATCCCGGTCGTCCGGGCATCAGCTTACTTCGTCAGCTCATTCGGCCGCTACACGCCGGTCCCGGGCATAGGCGAGGAGTGCGCCGCCATCGACCGGCATGATCGGCGCAAAGTCGCGATGCGCGATCCATTCCGGCCGCGTGAGCTTGGTGATGTGGTTGGATACCGCGCACAGCGTTAGGTACACGATCTTGCGCGGATACGGCGTGATGTTCGGGGGCGAGGCGTGCACAAGATTGCCGTGAAACATCAATACCGAGCCGGGCTTTCCCGTCGGCGCCACGATCCCGATGCCGCCGGGCGGAGCGGCCTCGTTGCAAAGTCGAGTGACCGTTTGCCCATCCAGGGTCCACAGCGGGTATGAGGTGGTGCTCGTGTCATGGCCGGCGGCAAGCGTGCCATGCTTGTGGCTCTTTGGAATGAGCATAAGCGGCCCGTTGATCGGGAGCACCTCGTCCAGAAATATCGAGATGTTCATGGCCCGCGGCTCCGGCATCCCGTCATCGCGCGCCCAGGTGCCGTAATCCTGATGCCATTGCCAAACATCGCCTTCGAACGCCGCCTTGGCATTGATCTTGAACTGGTGGACGTAAACGCCCTCCCCAAACAGCTGCTGCAACGGCTCGATCAGGCGCCGGTCGTGGGCCATCAGCCGAAACGCCTCGTTGTAGGTGTGCGCTGCAAAGGCAGTACGCGGGGCGCCTGTCTTCTCGCGCCAGACTTCCTGGCGTTGACTGCGCAGGATCTCGTCCGCTTCGCCGCGCAGCAGCTCCACCTCCTCCCCCAAGAAACAGTCGGGGAAAAACATAAAGCCCTGCTCGTCGAACTGCCGGATTTGATCGGACGTAAGCCTCATGGCACCCGCTCGCGATAATGCCTCGCACGGGCACTCATCCTATCGCTGCATCGGAGCCGGGTCGAGACGCTCGACCCGGCAGGTCAGGGTGCCGGCCGCCACCGGAGATTGCCGCCGGCGTTGAGCAAGCGAGCTGATCTCTCGGCTCCGGAGCGCGCAGCCCCAGGCCGCGACGCTCGAAAGCGGCCCGCAAGAATACACGGCAGTTTTCATTCCGGGCCTCACTCCGGGGCCTTGCCGCGGACACAGGCGCCCACTACGAAGCGACGGCTTCTGTCTCCCGGAGATCGTCATGGCGCTGCTGGCGCAATCGCTGAGCCGCATCAAACCCTCTGCCACGATCGCAGTAACCGACAAGGCGCGTGCGCTGAAAGCCGCCGGCCGGGACGTCATCGGGCTCGGAGCAGGCGAGCCCGACTTCGATACCCCCGAGAACGTCAAGCGCGCCGCGATCAAAGCGATCGAGGGCGGGAAGGCGGCCAAGTACACCGCGGTCGACGGGATTCCCGAGCTCAAGGCGGCCATCGCGCGGAAGTTCAAGCGCGAGAACGGTCTCGATTACAAGCCGAGCCAGATCATCGTGGGAACCGGAGGCAAGCAGGTCCTCTACAACGCCTTCGTCGCAACGCTTGACCCCGGCGACGAAGTGATCATCCCGGCACCGTACTGGGTGAGCTACCCCGACATGGTCATGCTGGCCGGGGGCGAACCGGCCAGTGTCGCGACCACGCTGGAATCGGGCTTCAAGCTCAAGCCGGAAGCGCTCGAGCGCGCCATTACCCCCAAGACCAAGTGGGTGCTGCTCAACTCGCCATCGAACCCTACCGGGGCCGCCTATACCCGCGCGGAGCTCAAGCAACTCACGGACGTGCTCGTGCGCCACCCCGACATTCTGGTCATGACCGACGACATGTACGAGCATCTCGTCTATGACGATTTCGAGTTCAGCACCCCGGCACAGATCGAAACCCGGCTGTACGAGCGTACTCTGACCGTGAACGGGGTGTCCAAGACCTATTGCATGACCGGATGGCGGATCGGCTATGCCGGTGGGCCCGAGCCGCTGATCAAGGCCATGGCCATGATTCAATCCCAGTCGACGTCAAATCCGACCGCTGTCTCGCAGTGGGCGGCGGTGGAAGCACTGGACGGACCACAGGACTTCATCGCCAAGCATAATCAAATCTTCAAGGAGCGACGGGACCTCTGCGTCTCCATGCTCAACCAGGCACGCGGCATTCATTGTCCCAAGCCGGAAGGCGCATTCTATGTCTATCCCTCCTGCGCGGGGACAATGGGCAGAGTAGCGCCGAGCGGAAGGAAGCTTGCGAGCGATGAAGACTTCGTGACGGAGCTTCTGGAAGCCGAAGGCGTTGCCGTGGTGCAGGGCACTCCGTTCGGCTTCGGCCCTGCATTTCGCATCTCCTACGCCACCAAAACCGATGATGTGGAGGAAGCTTGCCGGCGCATCCAGCGGTTTTGCGGAAACCTGAAATAGAAGAGCGTGGGGCCTCGCGCCTCTTGCAAAGCCCCCCTCGCTCCTGAAACGATGGGCCGAACGGCCCCCGCAGAGGGCCGCGACTCGGTTCCTCGGGAGGCATTATGGCACAGAACGGCACAAGAGCGGCGGGTCCCCGGTGCATCGCGCTGGTGGGCCCGTTTCAAAGCGGCAAGACCACGTTGCTGGAAGCTATCCTTGCCCGCACCGGCGCAATCCAGCGACAGGGAACGGTCGAGGCGGGAAATACCGTAGGCGATTCCAGCAAGGAGGCACGCCATCACAAGATGAGCGTAGAGGTCTCCGTCGCCACCACGCATTTCATGGGCGACGATTATACGTTTGTCGATTGTCCGGGCTCCATCGAATTTGTGCACGAGATGCGAGCGGCCTTGCCCGCCGTGGATGCGGCGGTGGTGGTCTGCGAGCTCGACGAAAAGAAAGTTCCACAACTGCAGCTGATGCTCCGCGAGCTGGAGGAGCAGAAGATCCCCCGGTTCCTTTTCCTCAACAAGATCGACAAGGCCGATGCCACGATTCACGACGTGTTGAAGGTGTTGCAGCCGGCATCCCGAAGCAAGCTGCTGTTGCGCCAGATCCCATGCTTCTCGGGCGAGCTGATCAGCGGATTCGTCGATCTCGCGCTCGAGCGCGCCTTCATATATCGCGAGCACGCCGCATCGGAGGTGGTTCCGCTGCAAGGGGACACCCTCGATCGGGAAAAGACCGCGCGCTTTTCCATGCTGGAGACGCTGGCCGATCATGACGACCAGCTGATGGAGCAGCTGCTGGAGGATATCCAGCCACCACAGGACAAAATTTTTGAAGATCTCTCGAGAGAATTGCGCGAAGGGCTGGTGTGCCCAGTGCTGCTCGGTGCAGCCACGCGCACGAACGGCGTGCTGCGCCTGATGAAGGCGCTGCGCCACGAATCGCCCGGTGTGGCGGAGACGGCAAAGCGACTTGGCGTGAAGGCGGGCAATGAGACGATCGCCTATGCAATGAAGACGCTGCACACTGCCCATGGCGGCAAGATGTCGATAGCGCGCATCTTCAACGGCCAGGTCAACGACGGCACCATCTTCGCGACACCCGAGCGGGAGGCGGGCCGGGTGGCGGGGGTGTTCAAGCTCACGGGCCAGAGCACCGACAAGCGCGGGGCTGCGCAGGCCGGCGAGACGGTCGCCCTCGCCAAGCTCGACCACGCCAATACCGGCGATACGCTTACCGCCGGCAAGCAGGCCCATCCCGCACTGGCGACGGTGAAGCCGTATCCGCCGGTGCTGGCCATCGCCGTCGTCGCCAAGGAGCGGAAGGACGACGTCAAGCTCGGCCAGGCATTGACGAGGCTCCTCGAAGAGGACCCTTCGATCACCGTCGTCCACAATGCGGAGGCACACGAAGTGGTGCTGTGGGGGCAAGGCGAGATGCAGCTGCGTGTGGCCACGGAGCGCCTGTCGGACCGGTTCGGCGTCGCCACCACCTCGCACAAGCCGACAGTCGGCTATCGGGAAACTATCAAGAAACCCATCGTGCAGCGTGGGCGGCACAAGAAGCAGTCGGGCGGCCACGGCCAGTACGGCGATGTCGTGCTGGACATCAAGCCCCTGCCGCGCGGCTCCGGTTTCAGCTTTACCGACGAGATCAAAGGCGGCGTGGTGCCGCGCAACTACATCCCCTCCGTCGAGGAGGGCGTGCAAGAGGCGCTCAAGCACGGACCGCTCGGGTTTCCCGTGGTCGATATTGCGGCCAAGCTGATCGACGGCTCCTACCATACGGTCGATTCCTCCGACATGGCCTTCCAGCTTGCGGGGCGCCTGGCCATCCATGACGGCCTGCCCCAGTGCCAGCCCGTGCTGCTCGAGCCCATCTACGAGGTTGAGATCGTCTGTCCTTCGGAGGCGACCGCGAAAATGAACGGGTTGATGTCCGGCCGCCGCGGGCAGATCCTCGGCTTCGACACGCGGGAAGGGTGGGAAGGCTGGGACGTCGTACGGGTGCAAATGCCCGAATCCGAGATCGGCGATCTGATCGTGGAAGTCCGCTCGGCCACCGCCGGCGTAGGCAGTTTCACTTTCAAGTTCAACCATATGGCGGAGCTCATCGGCCGTACGGCGGATCAGATCATCGCCGCGCGCAAGTCAGCGGCAGCATAGTTTCGCGCGCCCGCGGGATTGCGAGGCCCCCACAGGGCCCGTGTTACCATTTGCAAAGCATGCCCGGCCTCGGGCGCGGCGCGTTAACGCGGAACTGCGATTTTGCGGCGTAAATGCGCAATCGAGCCGTTCCCATGCTGGAAAATTTGCGCCGTCTGTTTCTGCGCCGAGATGCGGCTCCGGTCGGAGATGGTCCGGTGCGGCTGGCCGAAATCCTCGACCGCGGCTGGCTCGAGCTGTTCTATCAGCCCAAAATAGAGCTGAAGAGCAAGCGGCTGGCCGGAGCCGAGGGGCTGGTGCGCGCTCGCCATCCGACCAAGGGCTTGCTCAGCCCTGGGACATTTCTGCCGGGCGCCAGCGAAGCCGAGATGCTTCGCCTGACCGAGCGCGTCATCATCACCGCGCTGCAGGATTGGGAATCATGCGCCACCATAGGCATTCCGTTGAAGCTCTCGGTGAACGTGCCCGTCTCGGCGCTGGTGACCCTGCCGATCGCAGAGATCCTGCGCCAATGGCGGCCGCGCCATTCCACGTGGCCCGGCATCATCATGGAGGTCACGGAGGACGAGATCATCGACGATCTCAAGATAGCCAATGAGGTGGCGGACGCATTGCGCGAGTTCAATTGCACGCTTGCCCTCGACGACTTCGGGGCGGGGTACTCGTCTCTGGCCCGGTTGCGGCAGCTGCCCTTCAGCGAGCTGAAGATCGACCGCAGCTACGTCGCCAATTGCCACATCGACCGCGTCAATGCCGGGCTGTGCGAGACCATCGTCGAGCTCGCGCGCCGCTTCGGCCTTACGACCGTTGCCGAAGGGATCGAGACGCCACACGAGAGCCACAAGCTGCAAGGCCTCGGCTGCGACATCGGGCAGGGCTACCTCTTCGCCAAACCGATGCCGAAGGCACAGCTGATCGGCATGGTACGCCGCCGGCTGACCGCGCATTCCGTGGGCCGCACCGCGGTGCGGGGCTAAAAGCAGCTTAAATTTCAAGAATCTCCAGGTTTTCGTGTCTCAAGGGAGGGGTGCAATCCAAAGCCAACTCCCCTGTAAATCCCTGTAAAGGGGGCGGGGCGCATTATGACAAATGTGCAGAAATGCCCACAGAATCGGCACTTCTGCCGAAAGAGACCGCGAAATAACAGGGACGGAACAGGGACGGAAACAGGGACGGAACAGGAAATCGCGGTGGGTGAGCGGTGGGAATATCGGCCGCATCGGCCGGGGCCTGCCCCCCCTGGACCATCTATCGCCATGCAAAAAACCCGGCGCGGTTTCCCGCCCGGGCTTCCATACAGAAATTTCAGGTTACACATTCTTACACGATTCGTGTTTCAATGTCGAGAGAAATCTTCTGCGAGCTTGCAATCGCGCTTGCTGCAAGTGAAGCCCGCTCGGCGACCTCCCCGGCCCGGTGCTCAAATCACGGCCGACGCTACGCGAGATCGCGCCGCGCCGCGAGCGGGTCAACCGGGAAGAAATGCAATGCCGGAGGCATCGGCGATCTTGTGAACGCGGGCTCCATAAAGCGTTTCGAGCCGCTCTTGCGTCAGCACCTCCCTCACCGGGCCTTCGGCGAGCCGTTCGCCCGCACGCAGCAAAAACGCCCGATCAGCCGCGCGCAGTACATGATTTGGATCGTGGGTCGTAAACAGCACACCGTGCCCGGAAGCCGCGAGCGCGCGGATCCCGGATGGCGGGGGCGCGCTTACGGCGCGCCTGGGTCCAAGGCCACGATAGCTCAGAATGGATCACGCAGCAAACTACTCAAACATTGCGAAATTGTAGATTGCTGATCCGGCCGGCTACGCCTTGCGTGACGAAATCACCACCCATCACGTGACGGTACCGGGGCTGTGACTTGCATCGTATTGCGCCTCGATCTAAGCGACGTGGAGCAGCCAGCTCTCGGAGGTTCGTCCCATGCACGTGGTCCGTCGCCGCCCGTGGGAGCTACCTGAGCGGCTCGCCACCCCCGAGCGCCTCTTTTTCGATCGCCGCGCCCTGCTGGCGGCCATGAGCGCGGCGGGACTTGCGTCTTTGCCCGGATCAGCGCTGGCGCAGCGCGTCGCTGATCTGCCCGATCCCACCAATGACCTTTATCCGGCCAAGCGCAACGAGAAGCTCACGCTGGATCGGCCGATCACGGACGAGAAGATCAATACCACCTATAACAATTTCTACGAATTCGGCTCGAGCAAGAATGTCGGCAAGGCCGCAGGCGCGCTGAAGGTGCGCCCGTGGACGGTCAAGATCGACGGCATGGTGCAGAAGCCGCAGGAGATCGGCATCGACGATCTCATCCGCAAGATGCCGCTGGAGGAGCGTCTCTACCGGCATCGCTGCGTGGAGGCCTGGTCAATGGCCATTCCCTGGAGCGGCTTTCCCCTGGCCAGGCTTCTCGAGCTCGCTCAGCCCCTGGCATCGGCCAAATACGTGCGGATGGAAACATTTCTCGACACCTCGATTGCACCGGGGCAGCGGCAGAGCTGGTATCCCTGGCCTTATGTCGAGGGGCTTACCATCGCTGAGGCGGCAAACGAGCTCGCGTTTCTGGTGACCGGGGCGTACGGCAAACCAGTGTCGAAGGTACAGGGAGCTCCTCTGCGCCTGGCGGTCCCGTGGAAGTACGGCTTCAAATCGATCAAATCGATCGTCAGGTTCAACTTCACCGACCAGCGCCCAAAGAGCTACTGGGAGGCACTGCAGTCATCGGAATATGGCTTCTGGGCCAACGTCAATCCGCAGGTGCCTCATCCCCGCTGGAGCCAGGCCACGGAGGAGCTCATCGGATTGAACGAGCGCCGGCCTACGCTGCTGTTCAATGGCTACGCGGAGCAGGTGGCGGACCTCTACAGGGGTTTGGAGAAGGAACGGCTCTGGGCGTGAGCATCGCGGTCACCCGAGAGGCTACCCACGGCATTGCGGCGTTCGACATCCTGGCACACGACTCAGCTCCTACGAGCCGGGGCGAGCACCAGCGGATTGATCCAGTAGCAGGTGGCCTTTTGGAGGTTGACGGTCGGGCCCCACTCGACCTCATCCGTGACGTCGGGCAGCTCGAAGCCGAGCTTCACGCTCTCGACACTGATCTGGCTGGCATTGAGCGCGGCAACTCCGACAGCGGGCCTCCACTTGTAGACCGTGCCGGTAGCCGAATCGGATATCACGAATGTGACCGGCTTCTGATAAATCCGCAGAGCATGGTTGCGCAGCCCGACCAATGCATCCTCAGAGCTCACCAGCTTCCCGGCTCGGCCGACATCGCCGATCGGCTGTGGGGACCAGCCCGGCAGGGATGTTCCGCCAGGAGCCAGAGGCACGATCAAAAACCGGATTTTGTCGAGCTTCTTCTTTGCCTCTGCATCGCATTCGGCCATCGCCTGGATGAGCCAGTCGTAATCGTCGGCCTTTTTGCCGTCGGGAGCAGCGGATGATCCAGGCTCTCCCGCCTGCTCCGGGACAGGTGGCAGCGCCTGTGGGTGCCGAGCGATCTGCACCGCAATGAGAAGCGCCGCGCAGAGCGCGACCAATCCCACCAGCCCGATGCCGACCGTGACGGGATTAGGCTGGCTCGATGCTCCGCACGCGGGGCAAGAGCCGGCGAAATAGGACAGGGCGGCCCTGCAGCTCCTGCATTCCGCGCGGGGAAATCGGACCATCACCGAATTTACTCCGGCGCATGAGCGCGGATAGTCGATCCGCAGAGATACGTGAGCCTGTCAGGCGCTCTCGCCGGCTTCGCTCTCGGCAAGCCGCGTGCGCCAGTCCTTGCGCCGGCGCTGAACCGAGACGACTGCGAGCGCCAGCATGGCTGCCGCAACCGCAAGCAAAACAACCGCGATCGGACGCTGGAAAAAGATCGTCCAGTTGCCGTTCGACATGATGAGCGACTGTCGCAAGCTCATCTCCAATATAGGCGAGATCACGAGACCCAGCACCAACGGCGCTGGATCGAGCCCGAATTTGCGCAACCCGTATCCGACAATGCCCATGATCAGCATGATCCACACGTCGACGATCGAATGACTCACCTCGTATACGCCGATGATGCAGAACATCACGACGAGCGGATAAAGATAGGTGTACGGTATGCGCAACACGTTCACGAAAATGCCGACGAGCGGCAGATTGAGCGCGAGCAGCATCAGATTGCCGACATACATCGACGCGACGAAGCCCCAGAAGACATCGGGGTGCTCGTTGACCAGTGTAGGGCCGGGCGGGACCCCGTGGATCATGAGCGCGGCCAGCAGCACGGCAGTAACCGGACCGGTGGGAAGCCCGAGCGCGAGCATGGGAACGAAAGCTCCGGTCGAGGCCGCGTTGTTCGCCGATTCCGGACCCGCCACCCCGGCCACCGCGCCCTTGCCGAACTCCTCCGGATGCTTGGAGAGCCGGCGCTCCACCGCGTAGGACAGAAAGCTCGAAATGATATGCGCCGATCCCGGCGTCAATCCGATGAGAAAGCCGAGAACGGAGCCCCGCGCGATCGGCAGTGCGGATTGTCGCCATTCCTCGCGATTGGGAAGGAGCTCGCGCAGGCGCGGTGCCATCACGTCACGCACCACGGTGGCTGAAGGCGTGGAGAGAATCTCGCCAAGTCCAAACAGGCCGACCGCGACCGGTACGATGCCGACCCCGTCGCCAAGCTCGGCAATGTCGAAGGAATAACGGAAATGTCCCGTCATGTTGTCGATGCCTATGGTCCCGAGCAGGAGGCCAATGCATGCCATGACCAGCGTGCGGACGAGCGAGCTCGACGACATGTAGGCGAGCAGGATCAAGCCGAGCACCAACAGCGCGGCATATTCCGGCGGCCCGAAACGCAGGGCGAATTCCGCCAGCGGTGGCGCGATGAGAGTCAACATCACCACTCCGAACGTACCCGCAATCCACGAGCCCACCGCGGCAATGCACAGCGCCGCGCCGGCGCGCCCCTTCTGCGCCATCGCGTAGCCGTCGATGCACGTCATCACCGAGGAGGCTTCGCCGGGGATCCGCATCAGGATCGATGTGGTCGATCCGCCGTATTGCGATCCGTAATAGATGCCGGCGAGCATCACGACGGACTTCGTCGTGTCGAGCCCGAAAGTGGCAGGCAGGAGAATGCTGATGCCGGACAAGGGGCCTATGCCCGGCAAGACGCCGACGACCGTGCCAACGAGGCATCCAAGGAACGCGTACCACAGCACATCGGGCTGAAGCGCCACCGAGAAGCCAAGCAGCAGACTCTGCATGATGCTAGAATCCGAAAGGGCCCTGCTCGACCGGTGTCTTGAGTGCGACGGCGAAAAGCAGATAGGTCAGGGCGACGACCGCAGCGCTGAAGGCGGCGGCAGACGCAGGATGACGGCGCTCGACAGCGAAGGTAAGCGCGAACAGAAGCAGGCCCATGCTCAGCGCAAACCCGAGCCTCTGATAGAAAGCCACGGCGAGAGCCGTGATCCCGGCGACCTTGATCGCGTGCGGCAGATCCTGCCACGACAGGTTTGCGAGCGGCTCGCTCCCCCGCGCCTGGACCGCGAGCGCAACGCCGAATACGATGAGCAAGCCTGCCAGCAGCTTGGGCATCATTCCGGCGCCGGGAAACGAGAGCGTGCCCATCGGAAGATCGCCGCTCAAGGCAAGTACGAGGAGCCCGAACCCGACCAACAGGCCGCCGGCGACGTGATCGGTACGCAGGATCAGGCGCTGCATCCTCTCTCGCATCGCTTCAGCGGGCTCGCTGGCGCCGCTCTCACAGTGGCTCGGCGGCCGCGGACCTAGCCTTCGACCTTCCCGATGGCGCGAATGGCCGCTTCGATCCGCTTGGTATCTGCCTCCCAGAACGCCGCGAATTGCGGCTCGTCCATGTAGTCGAGCTCCTGCCCGAGATTGGCGAGCGCTGCCTTGAATTGCTCGGTGTGAGCGGCAGTGTTCAAGACGTTGCGCAGATAACCGACCACTGCGTCGGGCGTGCCCTTCGGTGCAAACAGCCCGACCCAGAGATAATATTCGATATCATGGCCGCTTTCTCTGAGGGTCGGCACCTCGGGAAGCGCCTTGGACCGTTTGCTCCCGAACAGGGCAAGCGGCCGCGCTTTGCCCGCCTTTATCTGGGCAAGGCTTGCCGAAACCGACGAGACCAGCACCGCTGCATTGTTCCCAAGGAGGGCGGTGAGGGCAGGGCCGCCGCCATTCGTAGGCAGATGCCGCAGCTTGAGGCCCCCCGCCGACTGCATCAGCAGGGCCGTGGGAATATGCAACGCGCCGTACAGGCCCGACGAGCTGAAGATGATCTCGTTCGGCCGCTTCCTCGCATCCGCTATGAATTCCTGCAACGTCTGCCACGGCTGCTGGCCGTTGACGATCAACACGCAGGGATCGGCCACAAATCGCGCCAGCGGAATAAAGTCGGCATTGGTGAATTTCGGTTGTCGACCGAACAGCCGATCGACCTCGGCGAAACCCGAGATCGAGGTGATGTGCGACAGGAGAGTGTAGCCGTCCGGCTTGGCATGCGCAGCAACTTGCGCCCCGACCTGTCCCGCAGCGCCCGCCTTGGTGTCGATCACCACGGGGTTGTGCACGATCGGCTCGAGCACTGCCGCAAGCGGCCGCGTGACCACATCGGAGGCACCGCCCGGCGGGAACGGGTTGATGATGGTGATCGCCCGATTGGGATAAGCTTCCTGCGCGCGTGAGGCCCCGTGAATTCCCGCGGCGACAACGCCGGCAATGAAACTGCGTCGATGCAAGCGGCACCTCCCTGCTGAGATTGTTGCGCTATTCGTTACGGCAATCATGCCGCGCTGTCGAGAATGGCCACTGCGCGCGTCCAGCCAGCCGAGCCCCGGCGCACCTTGACCGGGAAGCAGCTCACCACGAAGCCCTTCGCGGGAAGGCTTTCCAGATTGTGCAGCTTCTCGATGTGGCAATACCCGATCTCGCGTCCGGCTTTGTGCCCTTCCCAGATCAGGCTCGCGTCTTGGGTCGCGAGATATCTCTCTCTGGTATGCATGAATGGGGCATCCCAGCTCCAGCCGTCGGTTCCGGCGATGCGCACGCCCTGCTGGAGCAGATAAAGGGTTGCCTCGCGGCCCATGCCACAGCCCTTGCTGACATACTCGGGCCTGCCGTAAGCGGCCCCCGCGCTCGTATTCACCAGCACGATCTCGAGCGGAGAGAGCTTGTGTCCGATACGATCGAGCTCGATCATCACGTCGCGGGCGGTTGCCACGTAGCCGTCGGCAAACCGGCGAAAGTCGAGCTTGATGCCCGGCTGCAGGCACCATTCGAGCGGGACTTCGTCGATGGTGATGGCTCGCCGGCCGCGATCCATGGTGGAGGCGAAATGCCACGGAGCATCGAGATGGGTGGTATTGTGCGTGGAAAGCCTGATCCATTCGATCGCCCAGCCTTCGCCATCTGGCAGGTCCTGCTCGCGCAGTCCCGGAAACAGCCTGGTAATGTCTTGCGCGGTCTGGCGGTGAGTGAAGTACTCGATCTTGGGCCCATAGCCCGGCGGATCGGCGGCGACGTCGTTTTCCAGGGGAACCGAGATGTCGATGATCCGTCTCGCCATTGCGCCGGCTCCATAATCCCGTCCGGGTCGCACCGCATTTGCTTTGCGACAAGCTGTGGAATTAAGTGTAGCCCAGCGCGCTCGGCAGCGTAACGGAGGACGGCGATGCCCGCTTATTGGGTTGCGCGATCGAAGATCAACGATCCCGTGGAGTACAAGAAATACACCGACCTGGTTCCTGTCATCATCGCAAAATACGGCGGCAAGGTGCTGGCGCGCGGCGGACGCTATCAGGTGATGGAAGGGCCGGACAAGTTTCACCGTTTCATCGTGATCGAGTTTCCGACGTTCGAGCAGGGGGTGGCATGTTTCACCTCCCCGGAATACGACCGTGCTGCGGCCTTCCGCCGCGCCGGCGCGGGCGAGGTCGAGACCATCATGGTAGAAGGCGGCGATGCGACGCACTGATATGTCGCGCGCCCTCTGGCGAGCGCAGGCTTGGTGCCGATAAGATACAGCTGCAAACCACGTCATAATGGGAGGAGCAAGGATGGATTGCGGTGCGAGCTGCCGGGATTCGGGTCTTATGAGGCTTGCTGCGGTCTGCACGCCTGCCTCGATCCTGCTGGCCGGCTTGTTGCTCGCTGGTCCGGCGGCGGCGCAGTCCAAAGAGCCGATCAAGATCGGCTTCAGCATGGCGCTCACGGGAGGTCTCGCGCCGAACGGCAAATCCGCCCTGCTCGCACAGAAGATCTGGGAGGAGGAGGTCAACGCCAAGGGCGGCCTGCTTCGCCGTCCGGTGAAGCTCGTCTACTACGATGACAAGAGCTCGCCTGCGGAAGTGCCGCCGATCTACACCAAGCTGCTCGATATCGACAAGGTCGACCTCATCATCGGCGCATATGCCACCGCGCAGCTGGCTCCTGCGATGCCGATCGTGATCCAAAGAAAGAAGACGTTCATCGGGCTGCTCGGCCTCGCGGTGAATTCCGAGTTCGACTATCCCAACTATTTTGCCATGATCCCGTCTGGTCCCGAGGCGAAGCCGGCGTTCACCAAGGGCTTTTTCGATGTCGCCATGGCGCAGACGCCAAAGCCGCAAAGCGTGGCAATCATCGCCGCGGATCAGGAGTTCTCGCGCAATGCCGCCGAGGGCGCGCGCGAGAATGCAAAAAAGGCCGGCGTGAAGATCGTTTACGACAAGAGCTACCCGCCCTCGACGGCCGACTATGCGCCGATCGTGCGGGCGGTCGCCGCCAGCAATCCGGATATCGTGGTCATCTGCTCCTATCCCCCGGATTCCGTGGGGATGGTGCGCGCCATCAATGAAATCGGCTTCAAGCCGAAGATGATCGGCGGGGGGATGGTCGGCCTGCAGGCCACCTCGATCAAGACTCAGCTGGGCGCCCTGCTCAACGGGTTTGTCAATTACGATTTCTGGCTGCCGGTGCCCAAGATGGAATTTCCCGGGGTGATGGATCTCATCAAGCGCTATCAGGTCAGAGCGGCGGCGGAAGGCGTGGATCCTCTCGGCTATTACATGGCGCCGTGGGGCTATGCGCAGCTCCAGGTGCTGCAACAGGCGATCGAGGGGACAAAGAGCATCGATGATGCAAAGCTCGGCGACTACATCCGCGCGCACAGCTTCAAGACCGTCGTGGGGGTCGTGAAGTTCGGCCCCAAAGGGGAGTTTGCGCAGTCGCGGGTGCTGCAAGTGCAGTTTCAGAACGTCAAGGGCAACGACGTCGGTCAGTTCAAGGACGCTTCGACCCAGGTGGTGGTTGCGCCGGCGGAATATGAATCGGGAAAGGTCATCTACCCCTACGAGAAGGCCAAGTAAGGTCACGTAAGATCAAGTAGCGGCGAGGCCGGCCTCCCGGCCTGACCGCGGCCGGGGCGATGGCTGCTTCGCCCCGGCAGTACACCTCGAGGCCGGCGCGGCGCGTCTCAACGTCCGCGGCCATCATGGGCCCGAGGCGGGCCCCGCACAAAGCGGTCTCCTTTTACAGTCCGAGATAAAATTTGCGGATCAGGTCGTTGTTGTTGAGCTCGGCGGACGAGCGGCCCTCGAACGCGATCTGCCCGTGTACGATGACATAGCCGCGGTCGGCGATGCGCAAAGCCTGCGGGAAGTTCTGCTCGGCCATGAGCACCGTGAGCCTGTAGGTGTCCTTGAGCTCCTTGATCTTGTCGATGGTGCGGCTCACCAGCACCGGCGCAAGTCCGACCGACGGCTCATCGATCAGGATGATGCGCGGGGCGAGCATCAGTGCGCGCGCCAGCGCCAGCATTTGCTGCTCGCCGCCGCTCATGGAGCCGGCGAGTTGTCGCCGCCGCTCGGCGAGCCGCGGGAAGCATTCGAAGCAGAAATCCAGGTTTGACCTCAGCGACTCCCGCGCCTTGCGCCGAAATGCGCCGAGCAGCAGGTTCTCCTCGACCGTGAGGCGGGGAAACAGCCGGCGGCCCTCGGGAACGAGCGCGATGCCGAGATCCACGATCTGCTCGGTGCTGCGGCCGACCAGGTCGTGCAGCTCCCCGTCGATCTCGGCGCTGATACGGCCGGCGCGGGGCGGCAAAATGCCCATGACGCATTTCATCAAGGTGCTCTTGCCGTTACCGTTGGTTCCGAGCAGCACCACGGTTTCCCCGGCATCCACCCGCAGGGAGACGTCCTCCAGGACGCGCACCGCCCCATAGGCGGCATCGACGTTCTCGATCAGAAGGCTATTGGCCAATGTACGCCTTCTCCACTTCTGCGTCGCGAATGACGTCCTCGGGAGGCCCGTCGGCGATCTTCTTGCCGGAGACCAGAACCACGAGCCGTTGCGAGAATCGCATCACCGCGCGCATGATGTGCTCGATCAGAATGATCGTGATACCCCGTTCATTGAGCCTGATCAGCAACGCCACGATATCGTCCACCTCCGATTGCGACAGCCCGGCCATGGCCTCGTCGGCAATGAGAAGCTTCGGGTCCGCGGCCATTGCCCGCGCAAGCTCGAGCTTGCGCATATCGACCTGGGTGAGATCCCGCGGCAGCATCGCGGCCTTGCCGGACAAGCCCACGAGCTGCAGCAGCTCGGCGCAGCGTGCGTCGATCTCGTCAGGCTTGAGCGAGTGCGCCCGCCGTGAGTTGACCGTATAGAGCAGCGGCACGCGCAGGTTGTCGGCAACCGTGAGCGTCACGAACGGGCGCGGCAGCTGAAAGCTGCGGGCCATTCCCCGGCGCGTGCGCTCGTGGGTGATCAGCCCGTCGACCGGCTGGCCGTCGAAGCGCACCGTTCCGGTCTCGTTCGTCAGCGTGCCGCAGATGCAATTCACCAGTGTGGACTTGCCCGAGCCGTTCGGCCCGATCAGTCCCACGCGCTCGCTCTCGGCGACGGTCAAATCGATGCCGTCGAGCGCCACGAAGCCGCCGAACCGTTTGCTCAGCCCCGCAACCTCGAGCAGCGGCATTATTTCGCCCTCCTGCGCAGCCGCTCCTGCACCAGCCCCACGATGCCATTGGGCGCGATGATCACGAAGCCGACGAGGAGGAGCCCCACGATGAGGAGATTGACCGCGGAGGAAATCGTCACCGTCGCGATCTGCTGCAAGGAGCCGAGCAGGACGGCCCCGATGAGCGGACCCACCCAGCTCGTAGTGCCGCCGATCATCGGCATGGCAATCGAATTCACCGCATATTCGAGCCCGAACGCGGAGGACGGCTGGAGGTAGCCGATGTAGTAGGGAAAGGGCGCGCCAGCCATTCCCATCAATGCGCCTGATACCGTGGTTGCGATCAGCTTGAGCCGCAGCGTGGGAACGCCGCAGGCCTCCGCCGCGAGCTCGTCGTCCCGGATGGCAGCGAAGCCGTAGCCGAGCTGGGAGCGCTCGATTCCGCGCGCACACACGAGCGCGAGGACCACCAGCGCCAACATCAACAGGAACAGGTACTGGATATAGGGGCCGGTGAGCATGTTCTCGCTCGGCCGAATAATGTAGGCCCCACGCGAGCCGCCTACATAATCCCAGTTGACGACGAAGGTCTGCAGCACGACGGCCAGCGCGAGCGTCGCGATGGCAAAAAATGCCCCCCGCAGCCGCAGCGTGAGGTAACCCATCCCGAGCCCGACCAGGCCGGAAACAATGGCGCCGATGACCAGGAGGACCGGGATCGGCAAGGGAAAGAGCTTGTGGAAAAACACCGTCGAGTATGCGCCCATTGCAAAGAAGGCCGCAGATCCGAAATTCACGTACCCGGTGTAGCCGCCGAGAATATTCCACGCCGTTGCCAGCACGATGTATTGCAGCACGGTGTAACCGGCAAAGAACACATAATCGTTGCCGATCGCGCGCGCACCAAAGAACACGAGCGCGGCGCACACGATCACAATCAGCACGAACAGATCCTGGCGCAGCGGATTCCGGCGCGGCTGCGGGACCTGACCTGTTGCCTGTCGCAGCCGAGGACTGGAGCGGATCAGCACGGCGCAGGAGCCTATCGCCCGAGCAGGCCCGTCGGCCGAAAGGCAAGCGTGAGGAGAAGAACCCCGAAGCCGACCGCGGGCGCCCAGGAAGGTCCGTAGAATGTCGAAGTGAAGCTTTCGATGACCCCCAGCAGCATGGCGCCGATCACTGTTCCCGGCAGGCTGCCAAGGCCGCCGAGCACGCAGATGGCGAAAACGCGGCCGATATATTCGCGTCCAACGGAAGGCTCCACCGGCTGGATGATGATCAGAAGCGCGCCGGCCACAGCCGTGGTCGCAATCGAGATGCCGAATGCTATCCGTTTGATCCGCGTGGGCGAAGCCGCCATCAGTCGGAGCGCCAGCTGGTCTTGCGCCACCGCGGCGATGGCGCGCCCGATGAATGTGCGTGACAGAAACAGCTGAAGGACAGCGAACATGGCCAGCGCCGTGAGGCACGGCACCAGCATGCGGAGCGGGAAGTCCATCACGCCGACGTGCCAGCTCGGTCCGATATACGAGGCTTCGACATACCGATAGTCGACGCCGAACACGAGCACGAGCAGGACCTCGGTGACGAACAAAAGCCCGAAGAAGAACGAGAGACCTCGCAGCGACTCCTGTCCATACCGCTCGAAGGCTTGATAATAGACTTGATACACGCCGGCTCCCAGCAGGTAGAATGCCGGAAGCATGATGACGCTGATCAGAATAGGATCGAGACCGAAACTGCTGTTCAGGATGTAGGCGATGTAGGACCCGAGAATGATGAATGCGGGGTGGGCAATATTCACGATATCGAGGATGCCGAACGAGATCGACACGCCTATGGTCACCGCCGCGTAGAAACCGCCGAGCAGAATCCCGGCGATCACCGCATTCACCAGCAGATCGAAGCTGAGATCCACCTGCTCCCCCCGGCAGCAGCATCGTCCGCCGCATGCGCTGTGGCCGAAGCCTTATTGTTGCAAGCCAGTGTGCAGGAAGGGCAGGGACTTGGCTAGCCCCGCGTCAAAGCGACGGCGGTCTGCGCAGTTGCCCGTGACGGGCGCGTCTCGGACCGGCCTTCCAGGCCGAACGTGCAAACATGATCGCGCAAGGGCGAGGCGGTGCCTTGCCCTCGCCGAGGGCGGCGCCTGCGAATGGAGGGCGACCCAGTGGGTCGCCCGCACAACGTGGTTGGGAGTCTACGCGGCTGCGCGTGCCCGGACTTGGGTCGGCAGGGCCAGCGGCTTGTTAGCGCTCTGCAGGAACTCGATGGTCATGAATACCATCTCCTTGTCGCCGAGATTTTCAAGATCGTGCACCTTGAGCTCACCAGCTCCATAGGTCTCGTGCCGGGTCTCGCCGGGCGCGTAGTTATATTCAACCGTCGTGCCGTCGTGCACGTGCTGGCGCCCCAGACCGCCGCTCACGGACGTCCAGAAGTAATCGAGCACGTGGCGATGAAAGCCTATGCGTTCGCCGGGTTGTAACCGGATGATCCAGACGCGCACCCGATCGCTCTCCGATACGAGCTCGCTGCCGACGCAGGGATTGGGGCTCCTGCTCTCGCGCTCGAGTTCGGCCGCAATCTCGGGCGGCCATGGCGATTTATCAGAATTGAGCGGCTGCTTGTCCAGCATCGTCAGGGCCATGGTTTCCTCCTGGTCTCGTCAGATATATAGCAGCTTTTGTTGCTGCGGAAACGGCAAAGCTGATGCGGAAGGCGCAGACGCGGCGCGCAGTCGTCGTAGGCGGCTCGATGAGCGGCCTGCTGGCGGGGCTGCTGCTGCGGCGGGCAGATTGGGATGTCGAGATCTACGAGCGCGTCGAAGGCGAGCTTGCCGGCCGCGGCGCCGGCATCGTCGCGCAGCCGGACCTGATCGAGGCCTTGGGCCGGATCGGGATCGATACAAGGGATCTTGGGGTCGAGATCGGGACTCGAAAGATCCTCGATGGCTCCGGGCGAGTCATCGGCGAATCTACGTGCCCACAGGTACTCACCGCCTGGGAGCGGGTATACCGGGCTCTGCGGGATGCATTCCCGCCCGGGCGTTATCATCGCGGCCGGACAGTGTCGAGCGTCGATCCGACCGAGAATGCCGTCCTTGCCAAACTGGGCGAGCACGGCGCCATCGCGTGCGATCTGCTGGTCGGAGCCGATGGTCTTCGCTCTACGGTGCGCCAGCAGTGCCTTCCCGATCTGCTGCCGCTCTATGTGGGTTACGTCGCCTGGCGGGCGCTCATTCCGGAGGCGGCATTCCCGGCTGCAATCCATCGCCAGCTGTTCAACTACATGACCTTCTATCTGCCGCCGGGCGAGCAATTCCTGGGCTATCCGGTAGCCGGCCCCGAGAACGATCTCCGCCCCGGGCACCGGCGCTACAATGTCGTCTGGTACCGTCCGGCGGACGAAACCAGCGAATTGCGCTCCCTGCTCACGGATGAGGCCGGCACCACCCATCCGGTCTCGATCCCACCGCCGCTCATTCGCCGCGACGCAATCAGCGCCATGCGGACCGATGCCGAACGACTGCTGCCGCCGCAATTTTGCGACGTGGTGCGCATGATCTCGGAGCCGATCCTGCAGCCGATCTACGATCTGGCCACACCCCGCATGGCCTTTGGCCGAGTCGCGATCGTTGGCGATGCGGCGTTCGTCGCGCGCCCGCACGTTGCGGCAGGCGTCGCCAAGGCTGCGGATGATGCCGCGTGCCTGGTCGCTGCGCTCGAGCAGAACGAGAATGTCGAGGAGGCGCTGAAGAATTTCGAAGCGCAACGCCTGCCGGTGGGACACCGAATCATCGAGCGGGCAAGGCATCTCGGCGCCTATCTGCAGGCCACCCAGACCGCACAGGACCGCCTGCGCTCGCAACGCCATGGGATTCCGCAAGCCGTCCTGGCCGAGACCGCCGTGCTCGATTTCCTGCGCGTGTAGCGCGCAGGGGGGATCAGCGCGACGAGCGCCGCCGCTTCACGCGCGCCATCCTCTCCAGCACCGCGCAAACCGCAGCGGTATCGTCCTCGGCATGACCCGTCCTCATCGCCTTGTTGTAGATCGGCATCGTCGCATCGAATAAAGGAGTGGGACTGCCGAGCTGCCGCGCGAATTGGCCGATCACGGCCATGTCTTTTTGCCAGACCGATATCTTCATGGTGGGCTCGTCGTAGCGTGCCCGGACCATCATTGGCGCCCGCAACTCGAACACCCGCGATGTTCCGGCACCTGCCTTGACCATTTCCAGCACGGTTCGCGGATCGAGCCCCGCCTTGAGCCCCATCACCATCGCTTCAGCGCTCGCAACGTTGTTAATCGCGACCAACAGATTGGCGATGTATTTCATCCGGCTGCCGTTGCCGAACGCACCAAGATCGTGCGCGGTCCGCGAGAATGCTGCAAACAGCGGGCGCAACTTGCGGATGGATTGCCGCTCGCCGCTGGCATAGATGGCGAGGTCCTTTGCTTTGGCCTGCGAGCCCGTGCCACTGACCGGACAGTCCAGCATGACGTGCCCAGCTCTTCTCAGCGCGCGCTCGGCTCTCTGCTTGTCGGCAATGGTGAAAGTGCTCGCCTCCACCAGTATGCGCGGCGATACGCGCGCATCGAGCACCGCTTTCACCGTCAGATCGAGAGCCGCGGGCTTGGGCAAGCTGGTGATGATCGTAAGGGCTTTGCGCGCGAGCGTCTTGGCGTCCGGGGCGATCTCGACGCCCGCTCGTCGCAGGGCGCGGCAGCGCGCCGGGTTGATGTCAAAGCCGATCACATGCCAACCGGCCTTGGCGAGGTTCTCGGCAAACGCGCCCCCCATGATTCCGAGACCGACTATCCCCACCGCTCGCGCCATCCGCAAATCTCCCAGGCCCGTTTCCGGATGACGCTATACAGTCGTTGCGGGGGCATTCAATCCCCGGGAAGCTCGGCATGGCGCATAGCTTCCTTGCTCCTGCGCGATCCTCTATGTCTCACCGGAGCGGGAGGAAAGCTGAATGCAGATCGGAATTGCCGGACTGGGAAAGATGGGCTCGGCGATCGCACAACGGCTCATGGAGGTCGGCCACGATGTGACGGTCTGGAATCGCAGCCCCGAGAAGGTGCGGCCGCTGGCGAGTGCCGGCGCCAAGGTCGCCGCGAGTCCCGCCGAGGTCGCACGCAACACCGATGGCATCATGACCATTCTCACCGATGCGGCTGCAGTCGACGCCGTCTATGGCGGTCCTGCCGGACTGCTGGCAGGAGACGTGACCGGAAAGCTGTTCGTCGAGATGAGCACGGTGGCGCCTGCGACCGAAACGGCGCTTGCGCAAATGGTGCGCGGGAAAGGCGGTGCATTGGTGGAATGTCCGGTCGGTGGCACGACTGGGCCCGCCCGCCAAGGCAAGCTGATCGGCCTCATGGGCGGCGAGCCGGCCGACGTCGAGCGCGCGCGGCCCATTCTTGCGCAGCTCTGCCGCAGGCTCGAGCATTGCGGGCCGGTTGGCGCCGGCGCGGTGATGAAGCTCACCATCAACATGCCGCTCATGATCTACTGGCAGGCGCTCGGAGAGGCACTTGCGTTGTGCCGGCCGCTTGGGCTTGATCCGGCCCGGTTGATGGATCTGCTGTCGGATACGTCGGGAGGGCCGAACGTATTGAAGGTACGCGGACCGGCGATCGCCACCATGATGAAGGGCGGCGACGGCGGACCGGTCACCTTTGACATCGACGGCGCTGTGAAGGACCTTGGCACCATGCTGGCGGAAGGCAAGCGCCGAGCGCTCGAGCTGCCGCTCGTCGAGCGGACGCTCGCCTGCTATGAGGAGGCAAAAAGAAAAGTCTCGGGCGCCGCGGAGGTCTCCGCCGTATCGGTCTATTGGGCAAACCGCGCCGGCAACTGACTCTCACCCCGTCTCAATACGCATCGGAGCAGCCATGTCCGTTGTCACGCTTGCGCAGGCTTCCACCATCGTCGATGCCGCGCTCAAAAAAGGGCGGGAAACCAATTGTGCCCCGCTCACGGTCGCTGTTCTCGATGCCGGCGGGCACCTCGTCGCCTTCAAGCGCGAGGACCGCTCGGGTCTGCTGCGCTTCGACATCGCTTTCGGCAAGGCATGGGGCGCGCTCGGCATGGGCTTCGGCTCGCGTACACTGGCGGCGCGGGCTGCCAAGACACCCATGTTCTTCACTGCGCTCGCGGCCGCGAGCGAGGGGCGCATCGTGACCAATCCCGGAGGCGTGCTCGTCCGCGACGCGGCGGGAGACGTCATCGGCTCCGTCGGCATCTCCGGTGACACTTCCGACCGCGACGAAGCCTGCGCCGTCTCCGGCATCGAAGCCGCGGGGCTCAAGGCCGATCCCGGCCAGGACGCGACCTGAGCATCAGCCGTCAACAGCGGCGCAAGCCGCCCGCCTACCTCGGGAGAGACCATGGGCACAGCGAATTTCGGCATTGTCGGCCTCGACTGGCAGCAGCGGGTCAATTGGGACCGGCTGAAGAGCTATCGCACCGAGCGCGCCCGCGAGCACATGAGGAAGCACGGGCTGGGTGCCATGCTGTGCATGTACGACGAGAACGTGCGCTATCTCACCGGCACGCTGACGCCCGGCTGGAACCGGCTCAAGCCGGGCCTGCGCTATGCGCTCCTGTGCGGCGACGGGCAGCCGGTGCTGTTCGAGCAGGGCGATCTCGGGTTTCAGATCGAGCGCCATTCGCCTTGGCTGCCCAAGGAGAACGTGCGCTACTCCTATGCCTGGATCAAAGGCGCCGCAGGACCTGCCTCCCAGCAGCAGGTGAAGAAATTCACCGACGCGATCCTCTACGAGATGAAGCGCCATGGCGTCGCCGGCCAGAAGCTCGGCGTCGATTTCATCGACATCAACATGATCAACATCTTCAAGGAAAAGAAGATCAACTGGGTCGACGGCATGACCCCGATGATGGAAGCGCGCGCCGTCAAGAATGTCGACGAGCAGGAGTGCATGCGTATCGTCGGCGCCATCGGCGACGCCACGCACTGGGAGTGCATGAAATTCCTGCGGCCCGGCATCACCGAGAACCAGGTGACCGCGCACCTGATGAAATATCTCTACAGCATCCCCGGGATGGAGGATGTCGAGGACGTCATCGTCTCCTCGGGTCCCAATACCTGGCCGAACTGGCGCAATTTCTCCGATCGCATCATCCAGCCCGGCGACATCGTCTTCATGGATTTGGCCGCGCTCACCTGGAACGGCTACAAATCCTGCTACTACCGCACGTATTGCGTCGGCAAGGAGCCGAGCCGCGAGCAGAAGGACACCTACGCCACCGCCCTCGAATGGCTCTACGATTCCATCGATGCGGTGAAGGCCGGCACGACCACGCGCGAGATCGCGAAGAAATGGCCGTCGGCCAAGGAAGCGTGGGGCTACAAGGAGGAGGACCAGGCGGCGGCCAATCTGTGGGGGCACGGACTTGGCCTGGCGCAATACGATCCGCCGGTGATCTCGCGCATCTGGTCGCTGGACCATCCCGTCGAGATCAAGTCCGGGATGACCTTTGCGCTCGAGACGCAGCACGGCAAGCGGTTCCGTTATGGCGTGCGGATCGAGGAGATGCTCATCGTGCACGACAAGAGCATCGAGATCATCTCCAATTTCCCGGTGAAGCAGATCACCGTGGTCGATCCTATCCCGGGTTACGGCGATCACGTGAAATGATTTGTTAACCATATCGGGCGTTAATCCGTTAACCCTTCCCGCGGGTTCGGGGCGCCTTCATGCGTTTTCTCGGCCTTCTCGCTGTTGTTGTGATCGCGGCCGCGCAAGCCGGCTGTGTCGGCGTTCCTTTCCCCGAGCTCGCGGTGGCGCCCGCGCCCCCGCCGCCGCCTCCCGCCGACCTCGACAGCATCTTGTACGGCCGCCCCGGCGCTGTTGTCGCGCCCGAGCCCGCGGCGCTTCGGGTTCCCGCAACCGTCGTCCCCGAGCCTGCCCCGCTTGCCGTTCCTGCAACGTTGCTCCCCGGCCCCGCGCCGGGCGGCGATGAGCCCTATACCCTCGACAGCGGCGACAAGCTGCGCGTGGTCGTTTTCGGTCAGGACGGCCTGAGCAACACCTACATCGTGGACGCCTCGGGCAAGATCACCATGCCGCTGATCGGGCCGATACCCGCCCGTTTCTGCACCACCAGCCAGCTTGCACGCACGATCGCGGATCGGCTGCGCAACGGCTATGTGCGCGAGCCGCACGTCGCCATCGAGGTGGAGACGTACCGGCCCTTCTTCATCCTGGGCGAGGTGCTCGCCCCAGGACAGTATCCCTTCGTTCCGAACATGACCGTGGAGACCGCGGTGGCGATCGCGGGCGGCTTTACGCCGCGCGCCTACCGCTACGACTTCGTGATCAGCCGCTCGTCGATGGGCGTAACCGCCCGCCAGAGGGTGCCCCTGATCGCGCCGCTGCGACCGGGGGACACCGTGACGGTAAGCGAGCGCTGGTTCTGATCGGCCCGAGCGCTACTTCTTCAGGTGCTTCTTGAGAAAGTCCATGGAGCGTTGCCAAGCGAGCTTGGCGCCGGCTTCCTGGTAGCTGCCGCGCTCGTCGCAGTGAAAACCGTGCTGCGCTTCCGGATAGACGTAGATTTCCGTGTCGCCGCCGCGCTTCTTCTTGACGATCTCGACATCGCTCATCGGGATCGAGGCGTCCTTTTCGCCGAAATGCATCAGCGTCGGGACCTTGGGCTTCTCGTCGGCGTTCTTTGCGATCTGCCCGCCGTAGTAGCACACCGCAGCTGAAAGACCGTTGAGCCTGCACGCCGCCAGAAATGCGACGGTCCCGCCCATGCAGAAGCCCATGATCGCGACCGGCCCGGCGGGCTTGAGCTCGTCGATGGCGGCCTGCACGTCGCGCAGCATCGCGCCCCAATCGGGGTTGGCGACGAACTTGCGCGCCTCCGCAATCTCGTCCGGCGAGTAGCCGCTCTGGAAATCCTTCACCTGCCGGTCGAACACGGCAGGCGCCACGGCAGCGTAGCCTTCGCCGGCCAGCCGGTCGCAAACCGCGCGAATATGATGATTGACCCCGAATATTTCCTGGATGACCACGATGCCGCCCTTTGCAGGGCCGGACGGGTCGGCGCGATAGGCGCCCAGCTGAAATTTGTCGGCGGACGTGAGCGTGAAATGCTTACCCAAGAGGACCTCCGTGACCTAAAGCCCCGGCCCAAACCGTTGCCGGGCACGCCGATATTTCTCGCGTTCGCGTCCACAAAGCAACAGGGAGGACACGCTTGGCCATTCGTATTTGACCGCACCGGACATGTCTGGCTATCTTCTGGCCAGAATGCCCTTCGAGATTGTCTTGGCACCCGAGGCCGTGCAAGACCTCAAGAGGCTTCCCGCGCATCTGCGGGGTGCAGTACGAGGAGCGCTCGAAACGCATTTGAGATACCAACCCGGTACGACAAGTCGCAGCCGGATAAAACGCCTGCGTGGGTTGCGTCAGCCGCAATATCGGCTCCGCGTCCACGATGTACGTATATTCTATGATGTTTCAGGTCAGACCGTCGAAGTCCTCGCAGTCGTGGTCAAATCGGAGGCCCAATCGTGGCTCGCACAGTTCGGAAGTCCGGAATGAGAGAAGTTCCGCTCTCGCAAATCAAGGATGATCTCTCGCGATATCTGCGGGAAGCGGAGACGCATGAAATCGTGATCACGCGCCACGGCAAGCCGGCAGGCGTGCTGATTGGGTTCGAATCCGAGGATGATTGGTTCGACTACCGGCTCGAAAATGATCCGCGATTTTTGCGTCGAATCGAGCACGCGCGCAAGAGCCTGCATGCAGGCCGCGGCATCAGGCTCGAAGATGTCGATACGGAGTGACTCAATCGACGGATCCCGCGCTGGTTCGCCAGATCACGCCTTTGGCCAGCCGAGTCATGCATCAAGGCTTGCGTTACGCTTGCACCGGCAGCCCGAAAGCCTCCGCCAGGAGCTCATAGGACCGCCGGCGCGCGGTGTGGTCGTAGATCATGGTGGTGATCATGACCTCGTCCGCCTTGGTCGCTGCAATCATCGGCTCGAGCCAGGCCAGCACCGCCTCCTTGGTGCCGACGAACAGGCGGCCACGGTTGCGGGCGATGAGGGCGCGCTCCGCCGCGGAGTACGGGAATGCTTCCGCCTCCTCGGGGCTTGCCAGCGGGAGATACTCGCCGCGCTGGCGGCGCACGAAGTTGAGATCGATGGTCGATGCAAGGCGTTGCGCCTCCCGGTCGGTGTCGGCACAGACCGCCGCGCATGCGAGGATGGCGTAGGGCGCCGGCCGCACGGCCGACGGTTTGAACGCCTCCCGGTAGCTCAGCATCGCCGCGACGGGGTCATGGTCCGCGAAGTGATGCGCGAAGGAGAAGCCCGCTCCCACCATCCCCGCCAGCTGCGCGCTGTAGCCGCTCGAGCCGAGCAGCCAGATCGGCGGAAGCTTCACATCCTGCGGCATCGCGTGCACCGCGCGAAACGGATGGCCGTCGGGGAAGGCGCTGTTTTCGAACAACAGCAGCTCCTGGAAACGCTGCAGGAAATCGTCGTCTGCCCCGGTATCCTGGCGCCGGCGCAGCGCATAGGAGGTGACGGGATCCGTCCCCGGGGCGCGGCCCAGTCCAAGATCTATTCGCCCCGGGAAGAGCGCCTCGAGGACCTTGAATCGCTCGGCGACCATGAGCGGAGCATGATTCGGCAGCATGACGCCGCCGGAGCCGACGCGCATGCGCCGGGTGACCGCCGCAATCTGCCCGATCATGATGTCGGGGGCAGAGCTTGCGATCGAAGCAAGGTTGTGGTGCTCGGCCACCCAATAGCGGGTATAGCCGAGGCGGTCGGCGAGGCGCGCAAGGTCGAGCGAATTGCGCAGCGCCGCAGCACCGGACGAGCCGGCGGCCACGGGCGATAGATCAAGGACAGATAACGGGATCACGCGCTCGAGCTAAACACAAAAAACGTGGCGACCAACCAACCTGACCCCGCAACAGTCGTCGTGGTCTAGTTGGGACGCACCTGCCAGTCCTTCTTCCAGCCGGTCAGGCGTCCGTTGCGAAATTGGAGGGCGAGGGCGGAAGCCACGGGGTACGCTGCCAGCACGCCTGCCTGACCGTACGCCAGGTAGACCTCCGAGCCGTTGGCGCCGGAATAATAGACGAGCGGCACTCCAAGCGCGACCGCAGCCTCTTCAAGCGTCATGCCGTACGCCAGCGGCGCGGTGTCTGAAGGAGCGCCGCAATAGGCCGCCCAGCACAGGCAAAGAGACGCAACAAGGCGTTTCACAGCACTCTCGCCAACCGGCCCGGCTACCGAGACCGGCCGCCCCGCCCCGCCGTGCCCAGCTTTGCGCCGGAACGCGCGGGCCACACGCGAGGATGAAGAGCAACACTGTGTTGCGGATAAGGCGGCAAGCCTACTCGGCCGCCAGCAGCTGCTCAGCTGGTGCGCGCAGCTCGGTGGACTCCTGCGCCGGCTTTGCGCCCCAGCAGACATACCAGGAACCGAGCACGAACTCTTGCATCGCGAAATTCTCCACCATGGGGGCGAGGTGCTCCCAGGGCTTGATAAATGGGTTCCCCAGCATGGTGCGCTTCATGAGCCAGAGCCCAAAGGGCAGGGTCAGCTGGCCGATGATGCCGGGAGGAACCTTGCCGTCCAGGATCACGATGCGACCACCCGGGCGCAGCAGCTTCCAGGCATGCTGCAGTACGCTGAGGTGGTGCGGCATGGTGTTGTAGGAAAGGCCAAACAGAATGCCGTCAAGCGGCTCCGGCGGAATGTACTCGATCGCGTCGCACTGGGTGAGCTCGACGTTGCCATACTGCTTGCGCCTGCACAGCGCGCGCGCTTTTGCTAGCATGCCCGAGGATAGATCCACTCCGTAGATCCTGCCGCTCGCCCCGACGGCCGCCTGCAGCGCGGGAAAATTACGGCCGGTCCCGCATCCGATCTCCAGGACGCGAGCACCGGGGCACACCGCAAGCCGTTCGGCGGCGAGGTCGCGCAGCTCTGGAGGAAACCAGAACAACCAATCGAATAACGCCATGACCCCGGCCAAACGATCATAGCGGCGCGCAATGAAGGCGCGCTCACAATCTACCCATTGGTACCGCACTGGCGTCGCCCCCGAATCCGGCGCGGATCACTCCCGTAAATGAGATCAGCCCCGCCGTCTGAGTTAGCACTCCACGTCGTCGCATCGTGGAGACTTGATTTTACAATCTAACCGAAGGTTCTTGTGCCGGCACATGCGGGCAAAGGTGGCAAATAGTCGCATTGGCACCGCTCACCCCTGCTTGCGCTTACTGTCAGTGCGCCGGCTGCTGCTCTCGTGCCAGAATAGAAACAGCCCGGAAGCCACCACGATTGCAGACCCGACGATCAGGGAGAGAGTTGGAACGTCGCCCCATATGGCGAAACCGAGAGCGCTCGCCCAGATGAGCGAGGTGTAATAGAACGGCGCCACGGCCGAAGCCGGCGCGAGATGCAACGCGCGCGTCCACCAGAATTGCCCGATCGCATTGGACGTCCCGTTGAATACGATCCAGGCGTCGACGAGCGGGCTGGGCCACACCCATCCCATTGGCAAGAGCAGCGCGAACATGCCCGTGAGCAGCGTGAGCTGATAGAGCGTGAGCGTCTCGGTCGATTCGGTCGCTGTCATGCTGCGCACGCCCACCGTAACCGAGCCGTAGAGCACGGCATTTCCCAACGCGAACAGCGCGCCGATCTGGAAAGCGCCGGCTCCCGGATGCGTCACTACGAGGACGCCGCAAAAGCCGACGACGAGCGCGGCCCAGCGCGCAAAGCCGACCTTTTCCTTGAGTATGAGGGCGGACGCGAGCGTGGCAAACAGCGGCGCTGAGAAGTTGATGGCAATCGCGCCGGCAAGCGGCATCATGCTGAAGGCGATCAACAGGAAGGTCTGAGAGGCCGCTTGGGAGAGGCTGCGCAGCCCATGGTGGTGCAGGCGTCCGGTGCGAAACGCGACCCATCCGGTGCGCGGCAAAATGAAGGCCGCGCACACGATGAGAGACAGAGCAGTGCGCGTGAACAGCACCTCTCCTACGGGGTAGCTGTCGACCAGCCATTTCGAGGCCGCACTCGAGGCGGCAAACATCATGGTCGCGCCGACCATGTACATAATGGCGAGGGGAACGTGCTCGCGGCGCTGCGCAACAACAGGCTTCGCCCAGCGGGTGCTGCTCGCTTCGCTCAACGCCGACTCCCCGCGAAGGGCTCCACATGAAATCGGACCCTTATTGCATGCGCAGGCGATGGGCGGCATGTCGCCTCGACATGACCAGCCGGCGATTTTGCTACGTCCGATGGGCCGGGGATCTTTGTGGGCTTCGCCAAAGCTGCAACAGCACCACGCCAAGGCTCTCGCTGAAAAGGCATCCGCGATTCGGATGGATCTATCTTGATGCCTTAATAGGATGCTGTTGGCATGGACAAGATGCCCCGGATCGAACGTGCTGTAGCGCGTAGGCCCACCACGTTGCGCATCAAATGGCGCAGCGGGCGGAGCGTGGATATTGATCTTGCCGGCTGGATCGCCACGGGCGGCGACATACTTGCACCGCTCAACAATTCTGCCCTGTTCGCCAAAGCCAGGATCGCGGACTACGGCGCCGCTGTCACGTGGGACGACGAGGATTTGCGCATCGACGCCGTGCACCTCGAGCATCTCGCGCAAGAACAGCTGCCGTTCGGAGCGAAAGATGCAGCCGAATGGCAACGTAGTATGCAGCTATCCAATCACGAAGCGGCAGCGCTGCTCGGTATCGCGGTCAGCACCTGGAATGCCTACAAGGCGCGGGGGAGCATCCCCAGCACGGTGGCGATGCTGTGCCGCGCTGCAAAACGCGACCCGATCATGATGCACGCTCATTTCCGACCGCGCCGCCCCGTCGGCCGGCCGCGCAAGATCGCCCAGGTCTAGGCGACGGCAGCAACGTGGCAACGTGCCACAAGCTACCGTGAGCAGATGCAGCAACACGAGTGTGCAGAAGCCAACTTAGTCAATCACGTCCCTGGCGCGGGGCGCGGGCGACGCTCTGGTGGGCGCAGAGGCATACAGCTGCGCGCTCAATCCAGCGGTCGATTTTGCCGGTATCGCTTTTTAGTCGGATACTAATTAATAGGCGGTTCGACCCCCCTACGCAGCGGACCTGTTCAACGGGTCTTGCTCGCGCCAGAAGCCGAGCGTTTCCTGTGCGGCGCGGTCTGAATAGCTGAACAGGATGCATTCGCTTTCAGTCACGATGTAATAGGCCGTCCACGGCGGCACCACGAACACATCGTGCGGCTCGAAAGTAAAATCGGTTTCTCCGACGTGTGCCCGCCCATGGCCCTCGACTACGTTGAATACCGCGCCATCGGTGCTGCGATAGGTCTGGCCCGCAAATCCCTTCGGCATCCATTGAATGAACACGGCGAGCGTGGGGTACACATAGCCGCCGTCGTTTGGGTTGGCGTAGCGCATCTTCGCGCCATGCGCGGGATGCAGTGGCTCGCTCCGCACCACGTGCTCGAGTGCCTCGCGCGTCCGGTCATAGGGATAGACCAGAAGCGGAGACGCGCGGCGCTGCGGCCGGTATTCGAGCGGCATGAGGTTCGAGCCGTAACGGGCAGCTGCGGCGCCTTCGACCTGCGATACCGGATGGGTCTCGCCGGGATAGTTTTCTCGAAAAATGGCTCCGAAGAACTGGCCGAAGGGATTATCCAGCGCGTCCAGCCAGATCACTGGCGCCGAGCCGAGATGACCATGGTCGTGCCAGGTCCAGCCGGGCGTGAGGACGAAGTCACCCGGATGCATTGGCACGCGCTCGCCCTCGACGGTGGAATAGGCGCCCTCGCCCTCGATGATGAAGCGCAGCGCATTCGGCGAGTGTCGGTGTGCAGGCGCGATCTCGCCGGGCTTGATGACCTGAAGCCCGCAATAGAGCGAGTTCGTGATGTAACCGCTACCAGGCAATCCCGGGTTCTCCAACATGAAGACTCGGCGTTCTGCTTCCTTAGCCGTGATGAGCTCGACTGCGCGCAGCAATTGCGGGCGCATGTCGCGGTAGCGCCAGATAGCCGGAATGGCGGGCGACCCCGGCCCCATCCGCATCGTGCGCTCCCAAAGCGGCTTTGCGTTGAGCGCTTTGAGATCATGCGAGAGCTTCGCCAGGTCCGAATGAGCCACGGCTTCCATGTGATCCGTCTCCTGATCCAACAACAGTTCTACTGCGCTGGCTTGGCGAACGCGCGATGAATGGCTGCAATCTTCTTACGTTGCTTCTCAATGGCGGCGGCGAATTCCTCTGAGGTCCCGGAACGTGACACCGTTCCGCTCACTATTAGCCGGGAGCGGAATGCCGGATCTGCGGCAACCGCCTGGACGTCGCGCACAATGCGTTCGCTGACATGCGCCGGCATGTCCGGCCATCCGAAGAGACCGACGCTGCCTTCAAAGGTAAGATCAGGATAGCCCGCTTCGCTCCCGGTCGGCACCTCGGGGACTTGAGGCGACCGCTCGTGATTGGTGACGAAGAGGATCTTCGCAGTGCCAGCTTGATGGTGGGGAAGGAGAGGCGGCACCCCCGTCGCAGCGACATGCAGCCGTCCCGTCGCCAAGTCCTGCAGTGCTGGAGCAAATTCGCGATAGCCCACCGGCACCATGTCAATTTCGGCGCTCTGCTCCAGCGCGAGTACGACATAATAAGGCAGACCGGGTGTGGCAGCCCAATTGAGCTTGCCTGGCTGACCACGGGCGACGCCGATAAAGTCCGCGAGCGACTCCACTTTCAAGCTCGCCGATGCGGCGACGCCGAGAAAATTATCTGAGATTTGCACAAGGGGTACGAGATCCGCAGCCGGATCGTAGGGTAGCCGCTCATGTAACAGCGGATTGATGGTGATGATCCCCGCGAACGAAAGCAGGAGGGTGTGAGTATCGCGTGCCGTAAGAAATGCTGTGACGGCTGGAATGCCATCGCCGCCTTGTTTGTTCTCCACAACAACTGGCTGACCCCAGCGCTCCGCCAGTCGTTCGGCAAGGAGCCGCCCGGCAACGTCCGTGCCAGTCCCCGGTGGAAGAGGGATGATCAGCTTGACTGTGCGCTGCGGCCAGGCTTGCGCGAGCGAATCCTGAACAGACCCGGCAAGCGCCAATGCGGCGGCGAAGACGAGCAAAAGAACGCGCGGAGCGGAGCGAGCGATCGCACACATGACGTCCTCCTGAGCTTGCAGACTAAGCGGCTCGTTGAATGCACGGGCACGGTTCTGGAGATTGGGTTCACCGCGGCACTGGCCACCACCAGCATAACGGATTGGCGTGCCTCAAGTCAGTGGCCTGCTGCACCGCGAGATTTCCAGCAAGCTTACCGCCGCTTCTGGTCAAAGGCGGCGGTCTGCAGGGGCACCAACCGCCGGCCAGCGAGTCCGCAGCACCTCAGCAAGCAGACCCGCCACAATGGACACGGCGGCGCTCCTTCGTGCACAATAACCGACATTCGCCGTTACGATGCCAACACGTCAAGCAGGGTTTTAGCCTCCTTAAGATCGCGCGTATCGAAACCTTCGGTGAACCAGCCGTAGACCGGAGTTAGGAGATTGCGGGCTTCATCCCGCTTGCCTTGATCACACCAGAGCCGCGCCAAGCTCGTTGCAGCGCGCAATTCCCATCCTTTTGCGCATTGCAGACTTGCGATTTGAAGTGCTTTTCGCAGACTCACCTCTCCAGCGTTCGCGTTGGAAGAGGCTTGTTGGAGTAATCGGGCGTGGATCATGTAGACCCGAGGCAGGCACCATCGATCCCCAATCTCCGAAGATGCGGTGAGCGCCCGGTTCGCCTGCTCCATGCCACTTTCATATTGACCGCTCGCGAAGTAGGTCTCCGCCAACAGGCAGAACGCAAGACAGAGATTGTTCCGCTGCCCAAGCCGATTAAAAGCTACGAGCCCCTCCTCCAGACGCTGAACTCCCTGGGCAACATCATTAGTCTGACCGATAGCCCAACCAAGATACACCAAAGCACTGGCGCGTTCATGGGGTATACCGTGTTCTTCTGATAACGCGAGCAACTCAGTCACGGTGTCCATAACCGCAGCAGTATCATTGCGTACAACCTGAGCCCGGCAAACAAACCACAACGCATGAGCTAGCGACGGCGCATGCTGCAAACGCCGCGCCAAATCGATCGCTTTGCTTTCTAGGCGTAATGCTTGCGTCGGATGACCAAGGAGCCACTGTAAAACTGCTTTAATTGACAGAGCGCAGACAGCCGGATCGTGGCCATTGAGGAAGCGGTGCCTCTCATGTCGAGTTTCATCATAGAGGGTCAATCCCGCGTCAGCATGCGCGTTCGCATCGCTAATCTCTCCACGAACACACTGAATTGGCCAAGCGCAGTGATGCGCCTGCAGCAGAATATCTGGATCATCTAGGGTGCGTGCAACGTTGAACAGCTCGTTGGTCATTTCATCTGCACGCGAGAACTCACCCCGGGCAATATGAAACAAGCACAACCCCGCAAGTGGCGGTGCCAAGTCGACAGAGCTTTCAAGCTGCCGCGCTATATCTTCCGCGCGCTCAAAGACAATACCCACCTCGGATGCCGACCAGCCATGGACACTCCTCAGCGCGGGACCAAGTTGAGACAGGATCGCAAGTTCGGTGCGCGAGCGGCTAATATCAGCCGGCAGCTTTTCATTTAGGGCCAAAGCCTGCCGGAAATGCTCAATGGCCTCACGATTGCTCGCCCGACGTACTGCTTGCTCCCCGGCCGTGCGCCAGTATTTCTGGGCTTTCTCGTCCAAGCCCGCTTCCGCGCAGTGCCTTGCTAGTATCTCGGGCTGCATCTCCACGATTTCTGGAAATGCTTGCTCAATGGCCGAGGTAATTTCGCCATGGATGTGCTGCCGCTTGCTGCGCAGCAGCGTGCCATAGGCCGCGTCCTGCACCAGCGCGTGCTTGAAGGTGTAGGTGGCTTTCGGTGGCTTCCCGCGGCTTGACGCCAATTCCGCCAATTCGAGTCGATCGAGCGCGTCACGCAAGGCTATGTCGTCGAGCCGCGCCACCGCGCGCATTAGGTCGTAGGGAAACTCGCGGCCGATGGCGGCTCCAATCTGGGCGATTTCCTTGGCCGGACCGAGCCGGTCCAGCCGCGCCATCAGCGAATCCTGAAGCGTGAGCGGGATAGCGAGGAGCGGCAGCGGCCCGGAAAGCTGATAAGTTGATTCGGCTTTCGTGAGCAGGCCGGATTCAAGAATGGCCTTTGTCAGCTCCTCAATAAATAGAGGGACACCGTCAGCCTTCCTGACGATCTGCTCCATGACTTCCGAAGGCAATGTCCGCCCTTCAGCTACCCCTCCGACGATTGCCTGGACGTCGCGCCGTCCAAGGCGTTGGAGGGTAAGCGCGCTGACGTTGGCGAGACCAGCCCAGGACGGCTCGAACTCGGGCCGGAAGGTGATCAACGTCAGAATTGCCAATCGGCGAATTCGCTCGACCATAAGATCGAGCAGCTCAATTGAAGTGGGATCTGCCCAGTGCACGTCCTCGAACACCAGCAGCACTGGCTGGCGTTGGGCCAACGCTTCCAGTTGATCGAGTAGCGCCGCGAGGGTCTGCCGCCGCTGTTGCATCGGAGTGAGAGTAATTGGCGGATAACGCTCGCCGGTCGGAATCGCAAGGAGAGCAGCGAGCAAGGGCATGGCCGACTGTCTGCTTGGCCCGCGAATGGCGACAATCGTCTCAAGTTTGTCAAGCCGGCGGGTGGGAGGATCGTCCGAGGCGATGACAGCGTATCGTTCCAGTTGCGCGGTGAAGGGATGTAGGGATGTGTCGCGATAGTACGGCGAGCATTGGTAAAGCAGCCGGGTGTAGCGTTCTTGCTCGGTGATGCATTCGGCCAGATGCGCTACGATGCGCGACTTTCCGATGCCGGGCTCGCCTGAGATCAGGACCACCTGGCCTTCGCCGGCTCTAGCTCTGCACCATTGTCGTAGCAGCAGCGCCAGATCCTCCTCGCGCCCGAAGAACGGTGTGAGTCGTGTCTTGTGCAGCGCGTCGAACCGGCTCTCAGCGACGCTTGCGCTGGTTATCAGCCAAGCTGCGACTGCGCTGGGAAAGCCGTCGAGTGTAAGCGGGCCAACCGTCCGATATTCGAACAGTCCGCCCAAAAGGCCGTGCGTACTGGCCGCGATCAACACGGTGTCGGGTTCGGTTACTGAACGCAACGCCGCCGCCAATGCCGGAGCTTGGCCAAACGCCGCTCTATCGTGCGCGGTATCATTGCCCGAAGCACCGCTGAGCTCGCCAAGGACCACCAGACCTGTGGCGATGCCGATACGCGTCGCTAGCGCAGTGCTCCGCCCTGCTTCGAGCCGCTTTATCCGCGCAATGAGATCTAGGCCGGCGCGTACCGCTCGTTCCGCGTCATCTTCGTGAGCCTGAGGGTAAGAGAAGTGAATGATCGCGCCGTCGTCGTCAAATCGCGCCACTGAGCCGCCCCATCGGGCGGCCGATTGGTAGCAGCAGGCATGGCACGCGCCAATTACGGCGCGCAATTCCTCCGGATCGAGCCGCGTCGCAAGCTCGCGCAGTCCGACGAAGTCGCACGAGACGACGGTCAGGTGGCGGCGTTCGGCCTCGACCCTTGGCGCGACAGTCGCGGCGGCACCCGATGGCGAGGCGGCCGCGCGCCCCGCCCGAGGTTGCTTCTCCTCCTCCACTTCCCGCACCTCGCCGACAAACCGGATTCCCTTGCGCGGTAGGGTGCGGATGAGGCGTTGACTTTCGCCATCATCACCGATCGCTCTGCGGGCCGCGTTGATGCGGGTGGCGAGGGTTGATTCGGAGACGATGCGCCCGCCCCAGATAGCGTCGAGTAGATCGTCCCTGCTGATGACGCGGTCGCGATTGCGGATCAGGTATTCAAGCAGATCGAAGACCTGCGGCTGAACGGACACAACGGTGTGCCCCCGGCGGAGCTCGCGCCGCCCGGTGTCGATGACGCAATTATCGAAAACAAAGATCAACTTTTGGCCCGAAAGCGCGGTTTCGACTTGCCGCGTCCTACTTACCGTCTTGCCACAGGGATATTACCCGCACCTCGCGAAAACAAAATCAAGGTCGCGTCAAGAAAATATCAAGATCGGCTCAAAGCGTGGTTGTGGCGGCCCTGCCATTGTCGTGGGAAAGGCGACTGTCGGAAAGGAGACCGTCCGATGTCTAAGGTACATCAGCTGTATGGTCAAAAGGCAGCTCCTACGTGGGCCGGGTTAGTTGCAAGGCTCAGTGACCCTTATCTTATTGCAGTAGCGCTCTTCTGCCTCTTCTGCCTGATCAGTTTATTGCTCACTGCAAGATTGTGATTCCCAATTGGGAAAAAGGCGAATGGTAACTCAACGCGACGTTCTTACCCAACAAAAGGGGGACGGTAGTTTATCTCTTGCTCGATTACTTCGCCGGGCGCCGACCAGTAGGCTCGTTGTACACAGCGGACCAAAAACCCTGATCCGAGATTGACGTTCCTGGTGTTTCGACCGACTTAGCGCCTAACCGGCGAAATCTGACGGAGATGCCACCCTCCCATGGGTGCATAATGCTCTGGCCACTGTCAGCCGATGACTTCAGCCATCTCGGTATGAGAACCACTGCCAGTGTGTAGAAAATGAGCCCCAGAAGAACGAGCATCCAACCGAAGGCGCGCTGATCCTCGAGCGTGAAGGCAGAACATAACAGCGTTCTCAACGAAGCATAGAGCAGCCCCAGTGCCACGATCATGCTCGAAAAATGAAGCGCATAGACCACTCTCGGTACTCCAGACAATAAAAATAAATAATGCGACAGAAGAAAGCCGACGATGAATAGGCTAAAAACATAAAGGCCGTTTATCTCAGGATAAATCCGAGTCAGATCGATCGATCGCGGGATGATCCAGAACATCAACAGCAATGTCGCGCCGACGACCCCAGCAGGCGCAAGCGATGCGATCCTCCCCCAGGACACAAATCGCGACAGGACCCATCCGAGAAATAAAAGCAAAATTGGCTCGGCCAGTGCTTTCCTCGGCATTGTCGCGCTAAAAGCCTCGTCAACGCGCGGCAACAGCAACAGCGCGGGCGCCGGTAGGATCCATAGCGGTCTAAAGATATTTTTCAAGTTCCTTCCTTAGTTGATCGCTGTTCGACTGCGGCGAGATCACGCGAACGATGCTTCCCGCGGGGTCAATCAAAAAGAGATCGGCAGAATGATTAATGGTACCGTTGCTCTTGGCAAAAACCCAGATTCCAAGCTCCTGCGCTACCCGGTCGATGGAATGATCCGCAAGTCGCGCCATGATCCATCCGTCGAACGCGCCCTCTTCTCGCCAAAGGTCGGAGAGGCGCTCTGTCGTGTCCCGCACTGGATCGACGCTGATGCTAAGGATGGCCAGGGCGCGCCGCTGCTCGGGGCTGAGGTCAGAATAGAGCTCGCGCAGCTCCTCGATCACGATCGGGCAGACAGTAAGGCAGGTACCGTAGAATGCATGTAACAGCACCCGCTGCCCTCGCAACGCTGCCAACGGCCGCTCGTTGTCGAATTGGTCGATGAACAAGATACCGGGTGCGGCTCTCGGTAGCGAGCCGGCCCTGTTGAGGGCGTAACTGTACGACGTGAATGCAGAGAAGCCCAGGGTCCAAGCACCAACAAAGCCTATTCCTGCACCTAGGATCAACGCGGCAGCCAACAAGCCAATAAAGCGCTTCGTCAACATGGAGAGCCTGCGCCCAGAGATAAGGCTGCTGCAACTGAACTCATGGCCGCTTGCCAATTAGTCCCGCGCGTCGCCAGGCCGCGGATTAACGGCCAGGCGAAGCCAGCTCGCCCGTAAGACGCCTATTCGCCAACCCGCCGTATATGATGCCAAGCACGAACAGCAATCCGATGATGAAAATCACAATGAATGCTGCGGCGATCGAGGCAAGACGCTCGCCGGATGCTGCCAACGAAGCGAGCGGAATACTGTCGTAAACCGCATATCGTCGCGGCACACCGAAGGTGCCGCCCAGATAGAACATCAACAGGAAACCGTAACCGCCGACGACGACTAGGGACAGTCCGGCCTTGGCGACCTTTTCGCGCCCCGAGCCGGAAAAGTCATAAAGGAAGCCCCATAGCATCAGAAAATATCCAACAAGAAAGTAGGTATGGAAATGTGCCGGAACCCACAACGTGTTGTGAAATGCGGAATTCACAGTGATCGTAGAATCGACCACAGCGGCAAACCCACCGATAACCCAACCAACGGTGCCCAGGAAAAAGCACAGCGGCACGAATCGCCACTGCATGCCCGAGCGATAGACCTGCCCGATGACGCCGAAGACGGTGACGACAGTCGCCGGCACAACGCTCAAATACGAGGCGATCTGGCCGATATATTGCAGAATATTTGGCTGCGCGAAATCCATGTAAAGGTGATGGAAGAAGGCGGTCAGAACGTAGACCAACACCAAATTCCACGAGATCGCGACGACCGTGTTAGTCTTCCACGGCTTGCCCGAATATTTCGGTAGCAACTCGTAGACCATGGCCAGTCCCAGATACATGGTGATATTGACCAGAGTGTGCCCCCAGAGAAAGACCATGTTCTTGAACGCCAGCGGATCGAAGGTAATGGCCGGACTGAACCACTGGAACAGGTAAAGCAGCAGCAAAACGGCGCCATCTATGGTCGTGATAATGCCGGGTACGAGACAGGCAGCCGCGCTGATGAGGACGATAGGCGGAATTTCGACCCTGCCTGCGCTCGCTTTCCGAAAATATTGCCAGCCCATGGAATTCATGAATCCATAGCGGGCGATCAACGCGCGCGCCACCTCGACTTGGCCGAGCATCAAAGCCACGCCGAGGACGATGAGCGACACCACGCCTAATCCCAGGGCCCAATCCGGCCACACGCCCTTGGAAAAAAACGGCAACGGGTAGAGCAGGTACCACCCCGGACCGAACCTTCCAATCAGGCAAGCGATGAGAAGGCCAGCGACGCCAAGCACGGTAAGGACGTACGTCGTCCACAAGATTGCGAGATTGACGCGCACGTAGCGCGCGAGAAGGTAAGTTACTCCCGCAAGGCCGCCGACGAATGCGGTGGCGCCCATGCCAAGGCCGTGCAGCGTCATGATGGCATAGAAAAGGTCCGCATCGACGCTGATGATGGTCGCCTGACCGAGCCGCATGGTCAGGCCCAGCAGCACAAGCACGAGGAAAAGCAGCGGGACGGTCCATGCCCAAACCAGCGTCAGGCCGCGGACCTCTTGCTGATAGTTACTGTCATTCATCGCCGCGGGCTCTTTTAGCGCACGTCGAATGCGGTATTCATCAAGTGATGGGCCACGCCACAATATTCAAGGCATAGAACGTAATAGTGTCCAGGCGCATCGAATCTGTAGAACAAGTGGTTTGCATAATCGGGCATGGCCTGCACCTGGGCGACCAACTCACCCGCCGAATTGTAAATAGCAAAGTTGTGGTTGACATCCTTTGAGGTGACGTCGAATTCCACAAGTTTGCCCGCCGGAAGAACGAGGTTTCCATTCGCTGGCGCGGCGTCGGAGATGGACGTCAGCGTCCAGCTCCACATTTCGCCGATTGCTTTGACCACGAGGTCTGGCTTCTGCTTGTTGAAGTGGAAGGGGTACGGCGTCATCGGAATCGTAAACGCCAATGCCACAATCACGGCGGCGGAAATAAGGATGAAATAGACAAACCTTACCCGATAAACCCTCGCCATAGCCATCGAGGATGTTTCCGAGGGCCTTCGCTCGCTGCTCACGAAGATTGCGATCGCAACAATCGCAACGGTTGCAGCCAAGGTCGCGATAGCAGCATATTGAGCAATCACGCGCCTTTCCTCCCGATGCGCTGCCTTAGCGTTTATCTCAGCTGCGATCAATGAGCACAAGAGCCGGCGCCGGAGCTCCACGCCCTACAGGAGGGATGACGCAAAGCGGGTGTTGGGGCCGCCAGCTGGACTGATAAAGACGAAGCTGTCTACCGCAACCCAAGCAGTCAGAATTTCCACCCCTTCGCGCTCCATACTGATCGCCCTATACTACGAGCCGCATGACAGCATTGATCTAAGTCAAGGAGGCGCGCTTTGCCTGCTTCTGCCGCCCGCTTTCAGACCCGGACGGGCATCGTAGCGGCTCGAAGTAGCCAACGCAGTGGCTTAATCGCGGTGCACAAAAGCTATCGGGGCGACTTCCGCTTTGGGTCAAAGCGGCCCCGAGCGCCACGGCAACATTATCCCCAGGGGAGAGGTCGTAGGTAGCTAGGGCGACGGCAGCAACGTGCCACAAAGCCGTCATTCCGCGGCTATGCTGCTAGCGCGCCGAGCAATGCCTTGGCCTCCTTCAGATCCAGCGTGTCGAAGCCTTCGGTGAACCAGCCGTAGATCGGAGCGAGAAGATCGCGCGCATCATCCCGCCTACCCCCATCGCGCCAAAGCGTAGCAAGGTCCCGTGCGGCGCGAAGCTCAAGCGAGCGGGCGTGCTGGCTGCGCGCAATCATTAGGGCCTTCTGAAGTACGACCTGTGCATTTTCCGCCGCATTCACCGCGCCTTGGGCCATCAGTGCGTGTGCCTGCAAACGGAGAAACTCCCCTTCGAAAAGCCGTTCGTTTGTGCGTTCGGTGGTCTGCAAGCCCTTAGAAATGAAACCGAAAGCCGAGCTCAACTCACGGCGCTCTATGAGCGCTTCAGATAACAACAGGTAAAGTGCCGTGATCCCGAGCTGGTACTGCGCTCCAGCATAACCGCTCAACTCAGGCTGCGACACTGCCAGAGCAGACTCGTGCAAAACTGTGCAACTCCACCGGACAGCACTTGCCAGAGTACGCCAATGGCCGAAGCCATGTTCGTCGGACAACACCAGGCAACGCTCGGCGTGCGAATAGGCAACTTTGGGCTCGCGTCGCAGGGCGTGAAGAACCGACGCGTAATAAGAGGCATACGCCCGTGTGTGCGGATGTGCGATGGCATCAGCCCGCTGTACGGCGGCAGCCATTCGCGCGGCAGCAAGGTCGGCATGGCCGAGCGCCCACAAGCCCCATGCCATGACAGATAAGCCTGCGGTTCCGGCATCCTGACCAGCAGTCCGTGTTGCCAGTTTCTCATCCTCGTCACATGCCTCGAACTCCGAGACATTGCGTTCAATCACTTTCCGTGCTTCGAGCAGGCGTCCCAACATCAGCAGAATTAACGCCTGGCCGCGCGTCGAGTTGACTAAAGCGGGTCGATGACCGCCGGCTTCGGCAAGTGCGACCGTTGCTGTTGCAGTATCGAGCGCTTCCCTCAACTCACCTCGTTGAGCATGCACAATGGTCAGCCAATGCATGACCTGCGGATATTCAACAGGATGCCCGACCCGTTTGCACAGCTCGCGTGCACGAGTGAAGGTTTTCACTGCTTCGTCCGAAGTGGCGCCTTTGGTGGCGATCAGGCAGGGTCCCAGTGCGAATTGCAGATCGAGCTCAAGTCTGTCCTTCCCTGCTTCGTGGGGAAAACCGCTTATGGCCTCGATGCCCTGCTGCAAATGGGAGATTGCCTCGATGTTGGCCGATCGAGCGGCAGCGTTCTTGCCGGCTCGAAGGCGGTAGACCACCGATCTTTCCGGTCGACCGGCTTCCATAAAATGGTGCGCTAGAATTTCCGGCTGGGCATCGGTGGCGGTCGTAAATCGCTCTTCGAGCGCGCGGGCGATCCGCAGATGCAGCTCTTGGCGCTGTCCGCGCAACAAGGTGCCATAAGCGGTGTCCTGCACGAGCGCGTGCTTAAATAGGTACCCAGAGGAGGGTGGTACCCCCTGCTGAAAAACGAGACCGGTGCTTACGACCAGACGCAAAGCCTCACGCAGCTCTGTCTCCGACAACTGGCAAACCGAGAGCAGCAGCTCATAAGAGAATTCGCGCCCAATCACGGCGCAGAGCTGCATCGTTGCCTTGGCGGCCGGGCCAAGTCGGTCGAGCCGCGCCATCAGCGAGGCGTGCAGGCTTGCAGGAACGGTCAGTCGCTCGGGGGTAGTTTCGGTATCGGCCTCCAGCACCGCCTTGGTCATCTCTTCCACAAACAGGGGAATTCCATCGGACCGCTCCACGACCTGCCTCATCACGTTTTCCGGCAGGTTCTTATTCCCCGCGAGGCTTGTGATGATTGCCGCGACTTCGCGCTGCCCAAGCCGGTTAAGCATCAGGCTCGTCACGTGTGACTGGCCAGCCCACGGGGCGTGGAATTCTGGCCGGAAAGTTACAATCAGCAGCGCCGGAAGACTCTTGATTTGGTCCACAGTCCGATTAAGCGCCTCCAAGCTCGTCGGATCGATCCAATGTACGTCCTCGAATATCATTAGCACCGGCTGCTGGCTTGCCAGCGCTGCAAATTGTGTGACGAAGACCTCCAGCATTCCTTGCCGTCGCTGCTGCGGCGTCAGCTCCAACGCGGGATAGCGTCCGTCGTTTGGCAGCGACAACATCTCAGCAAAGAGCGCGGCATCCTTGATTGAAGCCGAGGTTCGCGCGAGGACCGCATCGAGCTTATCAAGTCTCGCTTGCACAGCATCGTCGTGTGCCAGCCCGGCCGCACGCTCTATCTGCCCGATAATGGGATAAAGCGCACTGTCAGCGTGCTGCGGAGAGCACAAATAGCGCAGCCGGGTGTGCCGCTCGGCAGCGACACTTTCCAGCAGCGTGGCCGTGAGCCGTGATTTACCGATTCCCGGCTCCCCACAGAGCAGCACCACTTGGCCTTCGCCGCCCTTGGCTCTCACCCAGCGCCGCAATAGTAATTCGGATTCTTCTTCCCGTCCGACCAGGGCGGTCAGGCCGGTTGCATGCAGTGCGTCGAACCGGCTTTCCACGGACCTTGGCCGCAGCGCTGCCCACGCCCGCACAGGCTCAGCGATACCCTTGAGGTCTTTTGCCCCGAGGTCCACAAGCTCAAAAAGGTTGCCGAGGAACTTTCGCGTGCCTTCGGCGATAACAACCATGTTTGGCTCAGCGATGCCTTGCAGCCGCGCGGCTACGTTGGGTGTCTTGCCGACGATGCCGCGCTCCGGTGCGTTGCCCGAATCCATCAGGTCGCCGACGACAACGAGGCCGGTCGCAACGCCCACACGCGTTTGCAGCGACACGCGCGTCTTCAAGGCAGGCACCGCAGCGATCAATTCGAGCCCTGCACGGACCGCCCGCTCGGCATCATCCTCGTGGGCCTGCGGATAGCCAAAATAGACAAGTACACCGTCGCCCAGGTACTGGGCCACGTATCCGTCGCAGCGGCGCACGATCTCGGCGGCGCACTTTTGGTACGCCGAGATAACTTCTCGCAGGTCTTCCGGGTCCATGCGCGCGGAAAGCGCCGTTGAGCCGACCAGGTCGCAGAACATCACCGTGACTTGGCGTCGCTCGGCGCTGTCTTGGGGCTTCGGCTGGGCCAACACAGGCTGCAGCGACGGCGGGCCGGCACCACCAGCCAGCCCTGCGATCGCTGCCAAGATCTTTCGCCGGTGACCGAGCGAGACGCCAATCTCTTTGAGGTCCTGATCGGTCAGATGCGGGAGTACGGAGAAATCGATGTCGCTTTCGACAAAGCGCTGGGTATACTCGAACATACCGAGCTTATTGAGCCAGTCCGCGATCTGCTGCATTGTCGATTTTTACCGCGGGCCTAACCGTGATTTCTGGACAAGGGCGATAGCGAGTTTATCTCAAAACATTCCCCTGACCAGCAGCCCCCCCAATGTGCTGGCTGGCCAAGTCCACGAGCTTGCTATCTCCGAATCGGGTCGCAGATCGGAGCCATGCAGTGCAGCAAAAAAGCTTCTCTTCCACCAAGACGAAGAAGCTCGAGCTCGACAAGTGGATTTGACCGTTACTCGACACCTACCCAAGAAGGGTGGCACACATCGTCTGTCTCGGCGGATGTCACACGCCCCCCTTTCAGAGCGGTGCCATCGTTTGCGCGCCCGGCTGCCGCAGCGGGTGCGCCAGCGTAAACGCCTCGATCTGCATGCAGGCATCATAGATGCGCCGTGCCGTCGGATAAGCCGCGGGATCGCGGTCACATAGCATCTTCGCACTGGTCAGGTGCGCGACTAGGCAGATATCGGCGATGGTTGGCTGGTCGCCGCGGCAGAAGTGCCCGGTACGCGGGTCACGCGCCAATACGTCTTCAATCGCGCGACTGCCCACATCCAGCCACTGCCGCAGCCAATTCACCCGCGAGGGCTCGTCCAGAGGAAGCTCCTGTCCGAGATATTTTCGCACCCGGGGGACAATAAACGGATGCACGTCCATAGCCACCATCTGAGCAAGCGCTCGCACGTGCGCTCGTGCACGCAAATCCACTGGCATGAGCGGGGGTTGCGGGTAGCTCTCTTCGAGGTATTCGAGGATCGCAAGCGATTGCATCAACGGCGGCCCCTCGCCGTCCAGCAACGTGGGGACAACCATCTCTGGATTGAGCGCCCTGTAGGCTTGGTCGAATTGATCGCCCTTAAGCAAATCGAGCGAAACCGTCTCGGCGACAAGCCCTTTCATGCGTAACGCGATCCGCACACGAAACGAGGCTTGCGATCGCCAGTAAGTGTAGAGCTTCATTCGAGACGACTTTGAGCCCGGACTACTTCAGCGCCTTCGGAGCCTGGATCATTTGGGCAACCGCTTCAGACCTCAGCAGCAATGCTATGGACTTGTTCTGAGGACGTCGGCCAGGATCGAGTTCAATTCCCCCGATTTCGTCGGGCCGTATCGTTGAGTTCGGAAAGAGCTCATGGCGCGCCCGCCATCATAAGAGTGGGAACGCGGGAGAGCTCCGCATTCATTTCGAGCGCGGCATTATCGGACGTCCAGTCAATCGTGTCGCGGTAAGCCTGCATGAAGCGGCGCACCGCCTCCGCGCATGTGATGAGCGTCTCAGGTCGTGGCCAGCCCCAAACCTGCCCTCCGACGCTGGTCCGCTCCTCGCTCAGGACCGGCCGTAACGGACGCGACTCGGCATGGGACCACCTCGTCTACACGTCCACTTGATCCGCGCTTCGCTCTGCGGGGGCGGATTAACGAGCTTATCCCAACGCCTTCTCGTAGGGATAAATGATGCTACCGGTCTTCTGCTCGGCGGGCGTGAGCACGCTCTGATAGCTCATGCCGCGCCAAGTCTCGAGGTTCGCGGCTTCGGTGATGCCGTGATACTGGACCTGCAGCATCGCAGATTTGGTCCATTCGCCGTTTTTGCCGAACTTGATACCTGACGCCATGATGGTGTTGAACTCGTGGGTGCGCAGATAATCGGCAATCTTGTCGTCGTTGACGCTCTTCGATCCCGTGATCCCGTCCGCGAGCACCTGCAGATAGGCATATCCCCAGCCGCCCAGGTAATAGCCGAGCGGATCGATGCCGTGCGCACGCGCTTGGTATTTCTTGAAGAAGTCCGCGGCCGGAGCCATCAGTTTCGCTGAGGGCACCCAAGTTTCATAATTCACGATGCCGTTGAGCTTGGACTTGAGCTTGCTCTTGATAGCGGTGTACTGCAGTCCGACCATGCCGCCGCCCATCATCTTTGGTTTGAGGCCGAGCTCACTGGCGGACTGCAGCATGCCGACCGAGCTATTTGGGTACGAGCAAATCAACACGAGATCCGGACTGGTAGCCTGGATCGCTCGAATAATCGGCGAGAAGTCGGTCGTGCTCGGCGGGTAGGTTTTGTCGTACACGATCTTGAAGCCATACTTTTTTATGTTGTCTCGGCCGCCATCCGCTGCGTTGCGCGAGAACTCGGCGTCCTCGGCCGCTATCGCAACCGTTTCCGGCTTTGGATTCTGCGCGGCCGCCATCTGGAAGAAGCCTTCACTGAACGACTCCTTAGGCGCCGGGCCGGACGGCAGCATGGAGAAGTATTTCGGGTAGTGGAACTCACCGTTCGCATCGAGCGCGAACAGACCGATAAACACCTTGCCCTTTTGCATGACAGCGGGAATGGCCGGGGCCACCATGTTCGTCCCGTACGGGCCGATGACGAGGTCAACCTTGTCGACGTCAAGCAGCTTCGTGTAGATGGCGGGCACATTCTCGGGTTTGGTCTGGTCGTCGTAATAGATAAGCTTGACGGGCCGGCTTAGCAGGCCGCCTTTGGCGTTGGTCTCTTCTTCCCAGATCTGAGCGCCGAGCAACGCCTGCTGGCCGGCTCCCGCAAGCGAGCCGGTCTGCGCCATGCTGAAGCCGATCTTGATGGGTTCACCGCCCTGCGCAAAGGCGGGCGTTGCGGCCAGTGCGGGCGAAATCAGGGCGGCGCCGATCCCGGCGTTGATGCTGCGTCGCGTTACTTGATTGCTCATGGGTTTCCTCCAGAAAGTGGGTTCTCAATTCATGACACCTTGGTCATGACCCTTGGCACCCTGGCAGTACGCCCAGTGCCGAGCATGACGCACAGGGTCGCGCCCCAGCATGGCCTGCTTTGCCGCCCGAGAAAAGAGAGGGATGGAGAGCGCGGCAATCTGCCCAACCGGCCGACAACGTCGGGCCTGACCGGCACGCGGCTGTTTCAGCCGGCGCGCTAATGCCGATCAGTGTGATGATCGAGGTAGCGGCCGAGCTTGGAAGAGGTTGCGGCTCCAGTGCTTGGATCTTCACCAATCTAGCGGTGCAAAACTGGGTTATCGGCATGCATCATCCCCAAGCACAGGAGAATGTCTGGGGAACGCAGCACAATGCGCTTGCGGTTTCTTCGTTTCCGACTCAGGGCGGCACCGGGTGCTATGTCGAGGGCTGGCTTATACTCGACGGCATCTGGAGCTTCGCAAGCGGAAGCGATTTTGCTGATTGGGACTGTCCGAGGACCGCAGTGTTGTAAACGTTCAAGCCGATGACCCCGGCCCTGACAAATGCGGGCCGCGGGTCGGGTTCATGGCGCCGCACGCCGCGCGCGCTCGGTCCAGTCAGTGCACGAGCTCGGTCACCTCGCCGCTCTTGGATCGACCCTGGGCATAATACTGGCCGATGTTTTTCATCAAAGCCCCGTCCGACACCGAGTAGACGACCGCATCCTCCTTTCCGGTGTTGATGTGGCGCCGCCACAGGAAATTCGGAACGACGAAGATGTCGTTCTGCGTCCAATCGAACCGCTTGCCGCCGACCTCGGTCGCGCCGCTGCCCTCGATCACCACGTAAAATGTGCCGGCCGTCGCGCGTTTGAGCTCGGTCTCCTCGCCCGGACGCAGCAGCTGCGCGGAATAATTGAGCGTCCTGAACACCGGCTCGCCCGTCACCGGGTTGACGAAATCGATCTTGATCCCCTCGTAGGGATCGCCCTTCTCCTTACGAAGGCTGTGCAAAGTCTCGTGCACGTCGGCGCCGCGATAATGAATGAGCGGCGCCGGACTGCGCCCAACCCCAAGCTGGTGGCTGACGAATGTCGGCAGCATGCCGCCCTTGCCATACAGCCGGCGCGAGTAGCCATCGGTATGCCTCGTAGGCTGCACCGGCGCATTGCCTTGTACGCCGGGCATGTTGTGGTCGACCCACGCCGCGTCCAGGAACTCCATGAGCGGCCAGTCCAGCATGTCGATCCAGATCACCGGCTCGCTCGAATCGTTGCCGTGGTCGTGCCAGGTCCCGTTGGGCGTGAGGATGAGGTCGCCGCGGGTCGCATCACAACGCTCACCCTCGACGACGGTATAGCCGCCTTTCTCCGACAGGATGGTCCGGCTCGCGTTTGGAGAATGCAGATGGACCGGAGCTACGTCGCCCGGATTGTAGATCGAAATCGCGCACCGGATCGTATTCGTTACCTGCAGCCTGCCGTTCAGCCCCGGGTTGAGCAGGAGAATGCTCTGCCGATCGGCAAACTCGATCGGCGAGACGTCGGCCTTGCGCGCGATCTCCGAGATACGGTGCAGATAGGGGCTGAAATCATTCCACTTCCACATATGCGCAAGCGTCTTCATCTGGCCTGCGGCGACGCGGCCGGAGGCCAATTGTCCGCTGCCTTCACCGCCGGTCTGGCTGAACCACGGTCGCTGCGCCGGTGCGTTCGCCTGGGTACGCACCCAGATATTGTGCTTGGCGGCCTCCGCGTTGATCGCTTCCATCAGCTCGCGGGCTTTGTTGGAAAGGCCGGAGGGAGCTTTCATCTGCGGCGCTGCAGCGGTCATGACGTCTTCTCCTGAGGGACGGATACCTTGCTCGTTACCTATGTCCACTATGCCTCAAAGGCGAGGCTGTAAGCCACAACGGAAACTCCAGCGGGGTATGACAGCGCCGCTTGCCCCGGCCTCAAGCTCCATGCCGCCGCGGCTCCCGCTTTCCACTATCCGCTCAGGAACTCGCGAACCGCGCGGTTGAAGCCTTCCGGCTGGTCGAGATTGGAGATGTGGCCGGCGCCGGCGAGCTCCACGTAACGCGAGCCCGGCAGGGCTTGATGCAGCTTGCGCATGGCCGCTGGGGTTACCCCATCCCTTTCCCCGACCAGGAAGAGAACCGGCCGCTTCACGGTTCCGACCGCCTCGGCGTAGTTATGGTCGGCGAGCGCCGCGGCGCACCCAACAAATCCGGTCGCGGGCGTGCTGCCGATCATGTTCCGCACCTGGTCGAGATAGGGGGGATTGGCCTGGATCACATCCGCGGGAAACCAGCGCGCGATCGTGGGCTCGATCAGAGCCTCCATCCCCTGTTTTTGGGCCACGGCGATGCGCTCTTCCCACTGCTGCGCGCTGGCCGGGGTCGATTGGCAGCCAGAATCGCACACGATCACCCGGTCGAGCCGCTCCGGATGCTTCTCCGCCATGCCGAGGGCAGTCGCTCCTCCCATCGAGAGGCCGGCGAAATGCGCCTTCGAGATGGAGAGAGCATCCATCAGGCCTAGCGCATCGGCGATCAAGGTTTCGAAGCTGTAGCGCCCAGCGGGCGCCTCGGTGCCGCCATGGCCGCGCTGATCGTAACGCAGCACGCGAAATGCCGGTTTGAATTCGCGTGCCTGATCCTCCCAGGACTCGAGGTTCGTCGCGAGCGAATTGCTCCAGATGAGCCAGGGCGCCCCCTCCGGACCGTCGATACGGCAGTTGATGGCGATTCCGTTGGCCTTGACCTGCATTTGCCCCTCCTTCAGCCGGCGCGCTGGTGGCTTCCAGCAGAATCGTGACCGCTCCGCTGAGCGCCGGCTTGCTCCTCGAGGAAATCTTCGAGCAGCGCAAGCAATGCGCCGGGTGCATGCGCCGGCATCATATGGACGGCATCGATCAGCTCGAAGCGCGCCCCCGGGATGCTTCGTGCAAACTGTTCGCTCGCCGCCGGCAGACGCACCTGATCGAAGCGGCCTGCGACTACCAGGGTCGGGCAACGCACTTCTGTGCCCAGATGCGCAACATTCGGCCGCGCGATGGCGCGGTTCATCGCGGCGAAGCACACAGGATCATGTGCAAGATAGCGTGCGCGGTAAGCAGCGTACGAGGCGTGGTCTCCGATATTCGGCGGCCAGGATTTGTCCAGCGTGAAGGGGATTGCCGCGCGCATGCCCTCACGCTCCGCAAGCGCGGCGCGCTCCTCCAGCGCCGCCACCCGGCTCGGATCGGCACCGGTGAAGGGATTGCAGAAGACGAAACTCGCAATGCGGTCGGGATGCCGCGTCATGTAGAGCAGCGCCTGCATGGTCGCTGCGGCAACGGTGACGAAGTGATAAGGCGGGGCAAGCGCGAGCCCCTCGAGAACAGCTGCAAGGTCTGCCACCAGAAGCTCGGTGGTGATCGGCTGGCGCACCTTTTCCGACAGCCCCGAGCCGCGCTGATCATGGCGCAGAACCCGGTAGTGCTGTTTCAGGACGGGGAACAGACCGTCCCAGCTCTCGAGTGTCCCGCCCATCTCGTGCAACAGGACCAGCGCAGGACCCTGACCGGCAATCTGGTAATGAATGCTTATGCCGTTGGCGTCCAACCAGGGCACGGTCGTTGCTCCTTGCACGCAGGATCGGGGCGTCATAGAGGCATGGGAAGCAGCAAAATTCAACACGCCGAGCGATGAGAGAAATGACCGCTGCACCGCGGCGCATCGACGTCCATTTTCATCTCATCCCCGCATTCTATCGCAAGGCCGTTTACGACGCGGGTCGTGGTCCAGCCATCGGCAAGTACCCGGAGTGGACGCCGCTCATCGCGCTCGAGGTCATGGATGCGCATGGCATCGAATTGGCGCTGACCTCGCTCGCGCAGCCAGGCGTCGGATTCGGTCCGCCGGAACCCATGCAGGCGCTGGCCCGGCGCTGCAATGAATACGCAGCCGATCTCGTTGCGCGCTGGCCCTCCCGGTTCGGCGCCTTTGCCACGGTACCCATGGACGGGACCGATCGCGCACTTGCCGAGATCGCTCATGCATTGGACACCCTGCGGCTCGACGGGGTGTCGCTGTTTGCCAGCTATGGCGAGAAGTTTCTCGGCGACCCCACGTTCGATCCGGTGCTCGAGATGCTCGATGCGCGTAGCGCGGTTGTATTCGTCCATCCCGGACTGCATCCCTCGAGCAAAGGGCTCGCGCTGCCCTGGCCCGCTTTCATGATGGAATATCTGTTCGATACCACGCGTGCGGTTGTGAACCTCATCTTCTCCGGAGCGATCGAACGCTTTCCGCGCGTGCGCTTCATTCTGCCGCACGCGGGCGGGCTGGTGCCCTATTTCGCCTGGCGCTTGGCGGTGTCGCCGATGATCGACCCGCGGCTGCCGCGGCGGTCGCGGGAGCAGATCCATGCGGCGCTGCGGCACTTCTGGTACGACAACGCGCTCTCACCCGGAGAGCAGACTTTCGGTGCGCTCGACCATGTCGCGCGGCCGGACCGGATTGTATTCGGACGGACTTCCCGTTTGCCAACCGCAGTGTAATTGCGCAGGCGCTCGACACCTACCAATCCGGATTCCTCTCTGAAGAGCGGCGCTTCGCCATCGACCGCACCAATGCGCTTGCGCTGTTTCCGAAATACGCCGGCTCCGGCTAAGGACTCGTCAGAAAATAACCGAATCGGTGTTTGGGCACGTTGAGGGGATTCCCAAGATTGTCAGGATACCATAATTCTGGGACGTGATTGACACTGCTTTGATTCGGCAGCGATTTGAGACTGTGGCTCCGTTCCTTGACGAACGCGGACGCCGGCTTGTGGCAGCGTCGGAAGCTGTATCTGC
>DATBHG010000025.1:0-29087 GCA_036557665.1 Xanthobacteraceae bacterium
AAGGGGAGTGCGGCCTGGGCATCGGAGCTGCGGGAGCACGTTGCGGGGCTGCTGCCGGACTACATGGTGCCGTCGGCCTATGTGGTGCTGGAGCGGCTGCCGCTGACGCCGAACGGGAAGCTGGACCGGCGTGGATTGCCGTCGCCGGTGTATGGGGGGTCTGTCGGCGGGCGTGCGCCGCGCACGCCGCAGGAGGAGATCCTGTGCGGGCTGTTTGCGGAAGTGCTTGGGGTGGGGGGAGTTGGGATCGACGACAATTTCTTTGAGCTTGGCGGGCATTCGCTGCTGGCGACGCGGCTGCTCAGCCGGCTGCGTGCGAGCCTGGATGTCGAGGTGTCGATCCGCAGCCTGTTTGAGGCTCCGACGGTAGCGGGGCTGGCCAAAAATCTCGCGATTTCTTCCACGACACACTCGGATTTGGAGGTTCTGCTGCCGCTACGAACGGGGGGGCGTCTACCTCCTCTTTTCTGCATCCACCCTGCTGTGGGACTGAGTTGGTCGTACTCCCGATTGCTTGCCCATATACCCGGCGAGCATCCCATTTATGGCCTGCAAGCGCGTGAACTGGCACAAGGACGTGCATTCCACCGCGATATCGCGAAGATGGCCGCGGACTATCTCAGTGTCATCCGTGACGTACAGCCCACCGGACCGTACAAGCTGCTCGGTTGGTCGTTCGGGGGTCTCGTCGCGCATGCTATGGCCACGCGGCTTCAAGCGGCCGGCGAGACAGTTTCGCTTCTTGCTTTTCTCGACAGTTATCCAATAGGGCGACTAAACGGCTCGACCGGGCCCGGTGATCACAAAATCCCGTCGGGCCACGCCATTGACGAGATGGTGCTGTCCATATGGGGCGGACGTTCCCGCGATGGACGCATTGCCGAGGCCGAATTTGAGAACGTGCAGAAGGCTTGCTGGAACAACATGCGAATCGCAAGCACGTTCTCACCCGAGCAGTTCAAAGGTGACCTCGTGCTTTTCGTTGCTGCACAGAGCCATTTGCAGCCCCCACTCGAGCTTTGGAGGCCGTACGTCGCGGGAAATATCCATGTACATCAGGTAGAGTGTACCCATGATACAATGCTGGATGAGCTTCCTGCTGCAACGATCGGCGAATTGCTGGCAGACGAGCTCGAGAAACAAAGAGTGGCGACCGAACCGAGAATTCAATGGAGGACAAAATGACAAATCCGTTTGAAGATGAAAACGGCATCTATCACGTGCTGATCAACGAGGAAGGACAGCATTCTCTCTGGCCGAGCTTCGTCGAAGTGCCGGAAGGCTGGACGATTATTCACGAGGCGGACAGTCGCGCTGCTTGCCTTGACTTCATCAATCAGAATTGGACGGATATGCGGCCAAAGAGCCTGGTCATGCGCATGAACGAGCGCGGGACTCTGAATTGAATTCGCTGCGGCCAGCTCCGGGTCGAGCTACGCCTGCCTTGCCTCAGCCGTATTGCGGGATGCGATGTCCAGCGTGTCTATCGGTGGGTCTCCATTCGTCGAAATACGCGATCTCAGACCCACGTTGCTGCTTGCCGCGGTGTTGGCTTTCGCCTAAACCTGTCGCCGCTCGGGAAGCCGCAGTAGCTCAGCCGGTAGAGCAACGCATTCGTAATGCGTAGGTCGACGGTTCGAATCCGCCCTGCGGCACCACCCTTCAAAAGTTGTACGCGGCTTGACCATTCACGCGTCAGAAGTCGGCCATCGCCGCTGCGGCCGGCATGAATTCCGCCCGGATGCGCTCTGTATGCTCGCCCAGGCTCGGCACTCGGCGCGTGCGATCCTCTTCTCCCAAGTGCACTATCGCCCCCGAGGGATACGAGACGGACCCTGTTGGCGTATTCACGGTCATACGCCGTAGATGCGGATGGCGGGAAAGCTTGCCGGCATCGTTGACACGGGCGAATGCAATTTCGGCTGCCTCGAGCTTTTCGGTCAAGGCGGCTGCTTGCGTTGCGGCGAATACTGCCGCGACTCGCGCGTCCGTCTCCGCTCGGCGCTGGACTCGATCGACATTGCTGGCGAAGTCGGGGTTTAGTGCAAGGGCCTCGTCCTCCAGCACGCGTCTGGCGAGGACACGCCATTCGCGGTCGCTCTGGATCGCAATCAGAATATCGGCGTCGTCTTTTGTCTTGAATACCCCATAAGGCGCGATGGATGGGTGCACGAGGCCCATGCGCCGGGGCGGCATGCCACCTTCGTACTGCAGGAGAGGTACCGACATCCAATCGGCCATGGCGTCGAACATGGAAACGGACAGCACGGCGCCTCGTCCGTTGCGTTCGCGCCCGATAAGCGCTTCGAGGATGGCCTCGTAGGCATTCATACCCGCCGCGATGTCGCATACCGACACGCCGACGCGGGCGGGCTCTGCCGCGCTGCCGGTCACCGAGGCCAGGCCGGTCTCGGCTTGAATCAGCATGTCGTACGCCTTGCGCTTGGAATAAGGCCCGCGTTCCCCGTAGCCCGAAATCGAACAGACGATCAGGCGGGGATGATCGCGGTGCAGTCGCTCCAGGGGAAATCCGAGCTTTGCAATGGCACCGGGCTTGAGGTTCTGGATGAACACGTCCGCCTTTGCCAGCAACGCCGTCAAAAGTGCCCTATCGTCTTCTTGCACCAGATCGAGACAGAGAGACTCCTTGCCGCGATTGAGCCAGACGAAATACGCGCTCTGGCCGCCGGCCAGCCGATCGTAATATCGGGCGAAGTCCCCCTCCGGACGCTCGATCTTGATGACGCGTGCGCCGGCATCGGCTAGGCGGCAGCTGCACATCGGGGCCGCGACAGCCTGCTCCAGGGAGATCACCAGTAAATTGGAGAGGGGTAAAGTCATGCCGATTTATTCCAGCATGTAATCCCTAGAAGGCAGGCCGGCTAATAGGCGCGTCAGCCAAGATTTTGTACTGTTGCACGCGCGGTCTGTTCTTGTCTTCCTCATTCACGTATTGGATGGAGCTCTTGCCCAGCAATTCCCGCGGCAGAATCATCACCCGAATGAAACGGCTCGGCCGGTCGGCGGCAGCTTGGGCGAAGACGGGATCGGGACCCCTTTCGTACCATGCGCCACCCGGTCCATAGCAGCAGGATGCGCCCTGAGCATCGATACGAATTCCGCCTTCGATCAGACAGCGAATGCCGGGTCCCTGATGCCGGTGCAGATACGCGCAGCCGCCGGCTGGAAAACCCACGCTATCGCCTCGCAGCAGGAGCTCGCCATTGGAGAGGGTGCGCAGCTCCGCTGAAATCTTTTCCCGCGAGACCACTCCCGGCGAAGCTGTATTCGGACTGAGCATACCGGTTACCTCCCAGCGCCAAAGGCTCGCACCGGCAGCTGCCGCATCGACCACGACAGAGCCTTCCCCCTGCCACGCATCTCCGTCCTCGAAGGTTCGACCACCTATGCTGATCTTGCCGTGCAGCACGAAGATCATGCGGGGTGAAGGTGCCAGACTGAGCGCGCGGCCGTTCGCCAGGACGTCTTCATACAACCGAAGCAGTGGCGGGTGCATCGACCTTCCTTTCCAGCGTTCCAGCAGACTTTCCTTCCGGAAACTGCATCGTTATACCCCCGCGCGCTGCTGGAGAAAAAAATGTCCGAGATGCGGCTGGTGGTGACGGGTGCGGGCGGGCGCATGGGACGTATCCTCATCCATGCTATTTCGGCCAGCAGGGGCGTCACCCTGGCAGGCGCGGTCGAAGCTGCTGCCTCGCCAGTAATCGGTCGCGACGCGGGTAAGCTCGCGGGACTGGGCTCAAACGGCGTTATGATAGCGAGTGACCTCGAGCCTCTTCTCGACGAAGCCGACGGGCTGCTCGACTTCACGGTTCCGGCTGCCACCGCGGTATTCGCGGAGCTCGCGGCTCGGCGCGGAATTGTACATGTCATCGGGACCACCGGCCTTTCCGGCGAGAACGAGGCGCTGATTGAAGAGGCTGGCAAACGCGTGGCCATCGTCAAGTCCGGGAACATGAGCATGGGAGTGAACCTGCTCGCCGCTGTCACCAAGCGCGTTGCACGAACGCTCGATCAGGAATTCGACATCGAGATCGTCGAGATGCACCACAACAAGAAGATTGATGCGCCCTCCGGCACGGCTCTCATGCTAGGGCATGCCGCGGCGGAGGGCCGAAACGTCGATCTCGCGCAACGTTCCGTGCGGGCGCGCGACGGCCACACCGGTGCGCGCTGCCCAGGGGATATCGGCTTTGCAGCGCTGCGCGGCGGCACGGTCGTGGGTGACCACACGGTGATCTTTGCCGGGCCGGAGGAACGCATCGAGCTTACTCACCGAGCGGGAGATCGAATGATATTTGCCCGCGGCGCGATCCGCGCAGCGCTGTGGGCGCGCACGCAAAAACCGGGCGTTTATTCCATGGCAGATGTGCTCGGCCTCGGTGACGTCTGACGGTAACGGAGATGATATTCGATGAGTGAACGAGTGCTCGTGCTGGTGCGTCATGGCGAAAGCGAGTGGAACCGCAAAAATCTGTTCACGGGTTGGAAAGACGTAGACCTGACCGCCGATGGAGTCGCCGAGGCACGTGCTGCGGGCCGGAAGCTCAAGGCGCAGGGTTTTTCCTTCAACCTTGCATTCACGTCGGCCCTCGTTCGCGCACAACACTCTCTCGATCTGATGTTGGAAGAGTTGGGCCAGAGCGGGATTCCGGTTTTCAGGGACAAGGCGCTCAACGAGCGTGACTACGGGGACCTCTCGGGGCTCAACAAAGACGACGCGAGAGCGAGGTGGGGGGCTGAGCAGGTGCACTTGTGGCGACGCTCGTACGACGTGCCACCCCCTGGCGGCGAGAGCCTCAAAGACACGGCCGCGCGCGTACTTCCCTACTACGTCCAGGAAATCCTGCCCGCGGCGTTGCGCGGCAACCGGGTTCTCGTCTCCGCGCACGGCAATTCACTGCGCGCCCTGCTCATGGTGCTCGAGCGGCTCTCGACCGCGGATATCCTCAAGCGCGAGATCGGCACGGGGGTACCTCTGATTTACCGGCTCAACGCTGACTCGACCGTGGCCGAGAAGCTTGATCTCGCGGCGTAACGGTTCTGCGTAATCGCACTGTCGAGTTTCTATTCGAGGACGTGCAGCCTCTATTAATTGAAATTAATTGAACAACGTACGCGTGGGACCCCGCTTTGCTTCCCCCAAAGCCGCGGAAAGAGCGAGCGCGAAGCTTTCCTTTTCCTGCGGGCCGAGAAAAGCCGCGATGGCGAGACGCTTGCCCTTTGACACCAGGAACAATCGCTCGATGCCGAACTCGACATGAACGACGCGGTCCAATTGCACCCATACCGGGTTGGCGCTCCATTCTCTGACCGCCCCGCGGTGGCTCACCTGACGTACCGTGAGCTCCGAAGGCCTGACCGTCACCTGCTCGTAGGACGCGGCGCGTCGATAGCTGGCTTGGAGCGCCCAATACATCAGGGCAACATCGAGACCACAAAACCCGAATACGGGCCACGCGCCCGCCAGCAGAAATACCATTCCGGTCACGAGGCTCGCTCCCCCGAACACTGCCATCAAGCAAAGGAACCCGGTCCGCCCCAGCGAGCGATGGGGCGTAAGTATTGCCGAGAAGATCGGGGTCTCCCCCGCCAAGTCGTTGTCCGATGACATGGTGCGCACTATACGGAAGCGATGGCCCGGAAGATAGATCACGCTAAACACGGCACTCGCAAGCCGCCGCGCCGATCGCTGCCCTTAAATCTCTCAAATCGTCATCTCCCTCGTGCCAAGGTCAGGAGCGCCGGCAAACGCGTAGCGGCTGATGCGAAAGCTGCTGCGGCCGCCTTGCCGCAATGGTCAACGGCCGAGATCGAGGAAGCGTTCCGCCGGTTCGCGGCCGCCAATCCCGAGCCCAGGGGCGAGCTTGAGCATATCAACCCTTTCACCCTGCTGGTTGCGGTCGTGCTCTCTGCTCAGGCGACCGATGCGGGCGTGAACAAGGCTAGTCCTGCGCTGTTTGCCGCTGCGGATACGCCCGAAAAGATGGTCGTCCTTGGGGAAAAGCGCGTGGAGGAGTTGATCAAGACCATCGGGCTGTTTCGCACCAAGGCCAAGAACGTCGTCGCCCTGTCGCGCAAGTTGGTGGAGGAGCACGGAGGTGAGGTGCCGCGCAGCCGCGAGGCGCTGGAGGCACTGCCGGGGGTGGGTCGCAAAACCGCGAATGTGGTTCTCAACGTGGCATTCGGGGAACCCACTATTGCGGTTGATACCCACATCTTTCGTGTGGGCAATCGGACTGGCCTTGCGACGGGAGCGACGCCGTTCGACGTCGAAACCAAGCTCGAAAAGGTCGTGCCGGTCCGTTACAAGCGCCATGCGCACCACTGGCTGATCTTGCACGGGCGCTATGTATGCGTGGCGCGGCGCCCGCTTTGCGAGCGATGCCTCATCGCCGACCTTTGCAAGTGGCCCGGAAAGACCGTGCCGGCAGAGGCCGCAGCTCTTGTCGGTGCCCCGGTGACGCCACGTTCGCGGCAATAACTGCCGCGTAATCTGCTGAGGAGGCTTCATGGGTTCGCATTGGCGCAAGATCGCGCTCGGCGCAGCGCTCGGCGTGGTCGTCATCATCGCCATAGCGGCAGGCCTGACCTTGATGAGCCCCCGCGCCCGGCGCCCGGCGCTGAGCGCCGTGCCGCCGCTTGCGCCAGTCACGCGCAGCTCTACCCTCATCGTTCCGGTCGCGATTGCGCAAACTGCCATCCGCGACGCGTTGGAAAAGACAGCGCCGCGCGACCTTTCCGGGAAGCCGGAGCTTCCCTCGCTGCCGTTTGTCGGTGATACCGACATCGGCTGGTCGGTTTCGCGGGGGCCATTTACGGTTTCAGGCAAGCCGGAAGGGCTCTCTATATCGACCGCGCTGACCGGCAGCATGCACGCGAGCGGAGGGTTGGCGAGCCCATCGGGTCTGCTGGGGCAATCGCGCGATCTGCAGGGTCTGCTTGGAAGCCTGCTCGGCGACGATCCAGGGTCCTCGCAAGGGTCGCAAAGCGAGGAGCAACGCGGAAAGCCGCCGGAGCAACGCGTTGACATTCGCGGGGCAGCAACTCTCATTGCGCGTCCCTCGCTTCTTTCGGACTGGCGCCTCGAGCCCAATCTGACCTCGCAGGTGACGATAGCAGATGCGTCCCTCTCGGTGATGGGGATGAAGCTCAGCGTGCCGGATTCGATCCGTCCGCTGCTCGATAGTGCGATCAATGAGCAGGTGGCGCTGCTGCAGGCTGCGGTGAGGAACAGCCCATTGGTCGAAGCGAGCGCCCGCGAGGAATGGGCCAAAATGTGCCGGTCGGTTTCCCTCGGCGCGCTCGACCCGCAGATGCCCAACCTCTGGCTCGAGGTTCGGCCTACACGCGCTTATGCCGCCAATCCCCGCATCGACGAGCGCACGGTTTTCCTGACCGTGGGGGTGCAGGCCGATACACGTATCGTGCCGAATGAGACCAAGCCCCAATGTCCATTCCCTGCGCAGTTGGAGATCGTGCAACAGATGGAGCAAGGCCGTGTAAACCTTGCCCTTCCGATCGACATTCCTTTCACTGAGATCAACCGTTTGATGGAGGCAGAGCTCAAGGGAAAGACATTTCCCGAGGACAAGAGCAGCGCCTTTACCGCAACCATCAAGAGCGTCAGTCTCGCCGCCTCCGGGGACAGGTTGTTGATCTCGGTCGGGGTAAGAGCGAACGAGACGAAGAGCTGGTTTGGTCTCGGAGCCGACGCGACGATCAACGTCTGGGGTCGGCCGATCCTCGATCCTGCCCGACAGTTGCTGCGTCTGGGCGACATGTCCCTCGACGTCGAATCGCAGGCAGCCTTTGGAATGCTGGGTGCGGCGGCGCGGACTGCGCTTCCGTATCTGGAACAGACGCTCTCGGAGAAAGCGGTAATCGACCTGGTGCCGCTCGCGCAGGAAGCGCGCAAGAACATCGCCAGGGCGGTTGCAGAGTTCGGCAATCGTAACGACAGCATCCGCGTCGATGCGCAAGCACTCGATCTTCGCCTCGTGGGGATCGAATTCGATGCCAACACGCTCCGGATCATCGGCGAAGCCGATGGAACGGTCCGCGCGGCTGTCATGAAGCTGGATGAAAGATAAATTGAGGAAAGCGATCGAGGCTGACTGCGGTTCGCCGGCGAGGCTCGATCGCGGCGTTACCAGTGAGTCGAGCGGTAGCCGGCAGCGGTCACGCGTGGCCTCCGGGTGGACACGCCGTCTGTTCCTCGCTTCCTGCGCCGCTCTTGGCGCCGGGCCTGCATGGGCGCAGCGCAGACCTGCACCCGAGACGCCGCGCTCCGGCAACGTGGACGTGATCATTGTCGGTGCCGGGGCTGCCGGAATTGCCGCCGCTCGCCGGCTTGCCGCATCCGGCAGGCGGTTCGTCGTGCTCGAAGCAGCCAGTGAGGCGGGCGGACGGTGTATTACCGATACAGTAAGCTTCGGCGTTCCCTACGATCGGGGCGCCCACCGCATCTACCTGGCGGACAATAGTCCGATCGCCAAGCTCGCGCCGCAGACTGGTCTTGATCTTTATCTCGCACCCCCCGGCCAGCGCATGCGCATCGGCCGGCGCTACGCCCGCGAGGGCGAGATGGAGGATTTCCTCGCAAGCCTGGTGCGGGCCAATACCGCCATCCATGAGGCCGCGCGCAAGGGAGATGTGGCCTGTGCGCAGGTCTTGCCGAAAGACCTGGGCGAATGGCGCCCGACCATTGAATTCCTGCTGGGTCCCTACAGCTGCGGCAAGGATCTCGCGGAGCTCTCTACGGTGGATCTCTCGCGTTCCGCCGAGCGCGACAATGGCGCATTTTGCCGGCAGGGGCTGGGTACGCTTTTGGCAAAGCTCGTGCCAGCAGGTGCGGTTCAGGTATCTACGCCGGTCACGCGCATCGACTGGGGCCGCGCGAGCGTAGAGGTCGAGACACCCCGAGGTCAGTTCCGGGCGCCGACGGCCATTGTCACGGTCTCGACCAATGTGCTGGTCTCGGGCAAGATCAAATTTGACGTCCCCAAGCGCCATCTCGACGCGGCCAACAAGCTCAGGCTCGGGACTCACGATCGCATCGCCCTCGAGCTGACGGGAAATCCGCTCGGCCTGCGAGCCGATGAGCTGATGCTCGAAAAGAGCGACAACAAACAAACCGCCGCAGTGTTTGCAAACGTGGCCGGATCGATGCTTTGCATCATCGACGTCGGTGGCGATTTCGCACGCGATCTCTCGGCCAAAGGTGAGCCCGTGATGATGGAGTTCGCAAACAGCTGGCTCGGTGGATTGTACGGCGCCGACATCATACGCAGCATAAAACGCCATCAGGCGACTCGATGGAATTACGAGCCGTGGGTTCTGGGCGCTGCCTCCGCGGCTGCCCCGGGAGCTCAATCGGCACGCAAGGTGCTGATGGACCCAATAGCCAGCCGTATCTTCCTTGCCGGCGAAGCCATGCACGAGACGCTCTGGGGAACTGTCGGGGGCGCCTGGGAATCGGGGGAGCGCGCGGCGGATTCAGTGCTGCGGCTTTTCGGCGGACGGCGCGGGTGAGCTCGGAGGTTCAATCAGGCGCGCAGCACGGCTCCCGTGCGCTTTTTCACCTCGGCAACGATCTTGCCCGCGATGGCCTCGATTTCCTCGTCGGTCATGGTCTTTTCGCGCGGCTGCAGGGTCACCGCAATGGCGATTGATTTCTTCCCGGGCTCGATCCCGGGGCCCTGATAAACGTCGAACACTGCGATCTTGTTGACGAGCTTGCGGTCGGCGCTCTGAGCAGCCCGTACCAGGTCCCCGGCGCGTATGGACTGATCGACGACAAATGCAAAGTCGCGCTCGATCGGCTGAAACGGCGAGAGCTCGAGCGCGGGTTTGGCGTGCATCGGCTTGACCTTCGGCTCCGGAATTTTCTCGAGCATGACTTCGAATGCGACGAGGGGACCATCGGCGTCGATGGCATCGAGCGCGCGCGGGTGCAATTCACCGAAATGCCCGAGCACCGCCTGAGGGCCGATTTGAATCGTGCCGCTGCGGCCCGGATGGTACCAGGCGGGCCCGCCTGGAACGACTTGCAGCGCCTGGCTCGGCGCTCCGGCTGCCGAAAGCACCGCCAGCGCATCAGCCTTGGCATCGAACGCATCCACCGAGACCGCAGCCGCGGACCAGTGGCGGCCTGCGCCCTCCGGCTTGGCACGACCGGTGCGCACGCCGGCCGCAGCGGTGAATTCATCTTCGGGACGATCACTGCGAAAGATCGTGCCCACTTCGAACAACGCGACATCGGGAAATCCGCGATCCGTGTTTCTTTGGCCGGCCGCAATGAGTCCCGGGAGCAAGCTCGGCCGCATGTCGGAAAGGTCCGCCGCGATCGGGTTGGCAAGCGCTAGCTCGGAATTCCCGCCGCCGAACAATCCGGCTTCCTTGTGAGAGATAAACGACCAGGTAACCGCCTCTACCATGCCGCGCGCCGCCAACGCGCGCGCGGCTTTGCGCCGGCGGGTCTGCAGCGTCGTGAGCACAGGTCGGCGCGGCGTCTCGCCGCGGTCAAATGGTGTCGCGGGGATGCGATCCACCCCGATGATGCGCACAATCTCCTCGACCACGTCCGCCTTTTCGCGAACGTCGCCCCGCCATGACGGCACCGCGACATTCAAGCTTCCGTCGCGGGTGTCGGTTGAGAATCCGAGGCGGCGCAGCACAGAGACCGTTTCGGTTTGCTCAACGTGGAGTCCGGCTAATCGTGTCACCTCGCCTATGGGAAAATCTATCCTGTGCTCGGGGACTTCCGCCTTGCCCGCAACGGTCACCTCTGACGGCTCGCCTCCACAGAGATCGAGCACCATCCTGGTGGCAAGCTCGAGCCCCGGCAGCATGAAGGCCGGATCCACACCACGCTCGAAGCGATAGCGAGCGTCCGAATTGATGCCCAGCTTGCGACCGGTGTTCGCAATGTTGACGGGGTCCCAGAGTGCTGATTCGATCAGCACGTCCGTTGTTCCCGCCGAGCATCCCGTCGCCTCGCCACCCATGATGCCCGCGAGGGACTCGACCGCCTTTCCATCGGCGATGATGCAAATGCTCTCATCAAGCCCGTAAGACTTGCCATCCAATGCGAGCAGTGTTTCCCCCGAACGCCCGCGCCGCACCGTGAGGTTTCCATGGACCTTCGCGGCATCGAAGACATGCAGCGGGCGCGCGCGGTCGTAAGTGATGAAATTGGTAATATCGACGAGAAGGTTGATGGGACGAAGCCCGATTGCGACCAGGCGGCGCTGCAGCCACTGGGGCGAGGGACCGTTCTTCACGCCGCGAACGAGCCTCAGTCCGAACGCGGGGCAGAGCGAGGGCGTGGTTCCGAATTCGAGCGCCACTGTCGTGGGGCAGGGAAAGCTGCCGCGCACGGGTTCAACCGGGCGGGGGATCAACGATCCCATTCCGGCGGCCGCGAGGTCGCGGGCTATGCCGGCCACTCCGGCACAGTCGGCGCGGTTCGGAGTAAGATTTATCTCGATGACCGGATCATCGAGCCCGGCCCAGTGCGCGTAATTCGTGCCGACAGGCGCTTCGTCGGGCAGCTCGATGATGCCATCGTGATCGTCCGAAATTTCGAGCTCGGCCTCCGATACGAGCATGCCTCGGCTTTCGACGCCGCGGATTTTGCCGATGCCGAGCGTCATGTTCTTGCCCGGTATGAAGGCGCCGGGCGGCACGAAAACGCCTGTCATTCCCGCGCGTGCATTGGGCGCGCCGCAAACGACCTGCACCGGGTCGCCGCTGCCGGTATCCACCATGCAGACCCGCAGTCGATCGGCGTTGGGGTGCTGCTCGGCGGAAATCACGCGGGCGATCGAAAACGGGGCGAGCAGCTTGCGCCGATCGATGACCTTCTCCACTTCGAGACCGATCATGGTGAGCTTGTCAACGATGGCAGCGAGTGGGGCATCCGTCTCGAGGTGCTCCTTGAGCCACGCCAGGGTGAATTTCATCACGCGCTGAGTCCTCCCGCGAGGCTCGGAAAATCGAGCGGCCGGAAGCCGTAATGAGACAACCAGCGCACGTCGGCCTCGAAGAAGGCGCGCAGATCCGGCATGCCGTATTTCAGCATGGCGATGCGGTCGATCCCGAGGCCCCAGGCGAAGCCTTGATATTCATCGGGGTCCAGCCCGCAATTGCGGAGCACGTTCGGATGAACCATGCCGCAGCCGAGAATTTCCAGCCAATCCTCGCCCTCGCCGAAACGAATCTCGCCCTTGTCGCGCTTGCATTGGATATCGACCTCGAGGGAAGGCTCGGTGAAGGGAAAGAACGAGGGGCGAAAGCGCATCTTGACGTGATCGACCTCGAAGAAAGCCGCGCAGAATTCCTGCAGGATCCACTTCAGGTGCCCGAGGTGCGAGCTCTTATCGATGACGAGACCCTCCAGCTGATGGAACATCGGCGTATGGGTCTGGTCGCTGTCGCTGCGATAGGTGCGGCCCGGGATTATGACCCGGATCGGCGGCTGTTTCGACAGCATGGTTCTGATCTGCACCGGTGACGTATGCGTGCGCAGCAGAAGCCGGGATCCGTCCGGCTTCGGGTTCAGATAAAAGGTATCGTGCATATCCCGTGCAGGGTGTCCTTCGGGGAAATTGAGCTTGCTGAAATTGTAGTCCTCGGATTCGATATCGGGCCCTTCCGCGACGGAAAAGCCCATGTCGGCAAAGATCGCAATCAACTCGTCATTGACCTGGGTGAGAGGGTGGACGCGTCCGGCCTCGACCGGCGGCTCGCGGACGGGCAATGTCACGTCCAGCGTCTCGGTGTTGAGCCGCGCATCGAGCGCGGCATCTTTCAGCTCCGCCTTGCGCTCCGCGATTGCGTCGCTTACGCGCTCCTTGACCCGATTGATCAGCGCACCCTGCTCCCGGCGCTGCTCTGGAGTCATCGTGCCCAAGCTCTTCAGCAACGCGGAAACCGAGCCGTGCCTGCCCAGGGCCGCGATGCGGATCGTTTCGATTGCCGCCTCGTCATTGGCGGCGGCAATTTTGCCCAGAAGCTCGTGTTCCAGAACGCTCGGATCTTGCATTCGCATCCAGCTCAGCTGCGCCAGCGCAGCGTCTTGGGCTCGAGCGGATTGCTGAAGGCGCGCCCCTGCGCCTGGGCGGCGATCCATTCGTCCTTTACCCGCATCCACCAGCGCGCCTGCGTATCGGCATCGTTGATCAGCATGAGCTTGGGCCGATAGAGCAGCCCTTCGCGCTGGCGGATGACGACCTGGCGATCCTGATCGAGAAAGATGCGCATGAAGATCTTGAGCACCGGCGCAAGCGGAGCCACCCATCCCGGCGAGGCCCAGAACATCTGATGCACTTCCGTCGACTCGTCGGTTATCGGGGTGATCGCAGTGAGGCCGACCACCGCGTGCCGATCTCCGTGCACTTCCTCGATTCGCAGGCCCGGCAGCCGATAGGAGATCTCCGTCTCGACGTTGCGTCCCAGCAGTTTGTAGACCAGATTTTGCGGCGGGAGCCGATGACGGACCATCTGCCAACCCAGATCGATCGGCTTGAACTCCTTTTCCTTGGCACGCAGCTTCGATGCATTGCGCTTGAACCATTTCGAAGTGTGCACGTAAGCGGCGTGCGTCGGATCCATCAGGCCGAATGCTGCGTGATCGGTCGAGCAGGGGAACGGCAACATGATCGCCGCCGCGGGTCGCGCCTCGTCCGAGAACACCGGGATGCGCGGCGGCTCGGGCGGTTCCACTACATCGAGCGATTGCTTGGGATGGCGGAAATAGATCCATACCAGGCCCTGTCGCTCCGTGCAGGGATAATCCTCGCAACGGATCTTGGCGAGGTCGATGTCCTGTCCTTCGCGCAGCGACGGAATCTCGACGCAAGCGCCGCCGGCATCGAAGCGCCAGCCGTGGTAGCAGCACGCGATGGTCTCGCCGTCGAAGCGGCCATAATGCAGCGGTATGCCGCGATGCGGGCAGGTATCACGCAACGCGAACACGCGCCCATCTCGCCGGCGCCCGATGAGAACCGGCTCGCCGAGCAGAACCCTGGAGACGAGTTGGCCGGCCCGCACATTGGCCCCGGGGAGAGCGACATACCAGAGGCCGCGCAGCAGCTCGGCTTTGAGATCCTGCATCGTCTCGTTCCACGATGCGAATGGAAACGCGACCGGCATCCAAGATGCCGACCACGCGGGTGAAAGAGCTATTAGCAGCGCAAAGGGGCGGCTTTCAAACCCGGCTCTACAAGTCACCCGCTGCACGGGGTGGCGGGTTGCCCGGCTGCGCAGGGCGAGAGGCCTCAGGGGGCGGGCCTGCCCAGCCGCCGCTCTCGCATCGCTTGCGGTTGCGGCGTTGAGACAGTCATGCGGTGATCGCGGTTTTTGCCTTCTCCACGATCGCCTGGAATGCGGCGGGCTCTCGGATTGCAAGATCGGAAAGGATTTTCCGGTCGACCAGAATTCCGGCTTTGCCGATCCCGTCGATGAAGCGGCTGTAAGTGAGACCGAACGGGCGTACCGCTGCATTGAGGCGCTGAATCCAGAGGGCGCGGAATGTGCGCTTTCTTCGCTTCCTGTCGCGATAGGCGTATTGGTTGGCCCGCTCGACGGCCTGCTTGGCAATGCGAATGGTGTTCTTGCGCCGCCCGTGGTAGCCCTTCGCGGCTTTGAGAACCTTCTTATGTTTTGCGTGGCTCGTGACCCCGCGCTTCACGCGTGCCATGGCGATTCTCCTTCAAATTGCCTCCGATAAAAGCGCAGGCAGCTCGATCAGCCGTTCGGCAGGAAGTATTTTTTGACGGTTTCTCCGTCGGTCTTGAACAGCACACTGGTGCCGCGCAACTGCCGAATCTGCTTGTTGGTACGTTTGATCATGCCGTGGCGTTTGCCGGAATGCTGATAGAGGACCTTCCCGCCGCCGGTCACTTTGAATCGCTTCTTCGCCCCGGACTTGGTCTTGATTTTGGGCATTTGGCTCTCCTGTGCGGCTCAACTATGCCACCGCCTGGCCGGTCGGGCGGGGGGTCGCTCGCTCGAGCTGCTGCTGATTGCCGTCGCCGCGGCAGCCCTTAATCATGGCCGGGCAACGCGAGGTCGCGGGTTTATGGCAGAGGTCTCTGCGGATTACAACCGGCGTCCCTTCAGCGGGGCGCCAGCACCATGACGACCTGACGTCCTTCGAACCGGGGCTCCTGCTCCACCTTGGCGACTTTCAAGGTGTCATCCTTCACGCGGTTGAGCAACTGGTACCCCAGCTCCTGATGCGCCATCTCGCGTCCGCGAAATCGCAGCGTAACCTTGACCTTGTCGCCCTCCTCGAAAAACCGCTGCATGGAACGCATTTTCACGTCGTAATCGTGATCGTCGATCATCGGCCGGAGCTTGATCTCCTTGACCTCGACGACCTTCTGCTTCTTGCGCGCCTCGGCCGCCTTCTTCTGCGCCTGGTACTTGAATTTGCCGTAGTCGAGGATCTTGCAAACAGGGGGGGTCGAATTGGGAGCGATCTCGACCAGATCGAGCCCCGCCTCCTGCGCTTTCTGCAAGGCGAGCTGGACCTCGATGGAGCCAAGGTTCTGGCCATTCTGGTCGATCAATTGAACACTGTGAGCGTGGATCTCCTCGTTTATGCGCGGCCCATCTTTCGGAGTAGGCTGCGCAGGCTTGATTGGACGGCGAATGGCTCTGTTCTCCTCTGTCGTTGCAACGGACCTGCTGGGCAGGCGAGCAAAAGATCAGTACAAACCACTCATAAGTCAACGCCCAAGCGCCCGATTTAAGTCATTTGAGGGGCGGCGTCGAAATACAGCCCCGCAGTGTCGGGCAGGTCACACCCCGCCGTTTCGGAAAAAGCCGCAGGTCGATCAATCGTCGCGCGCCAGGAGCGCGGTATAGACCGCCCGGGCGGCGATCGCGACGCTGCGGGGAGAGAACATGTATTCGGCGAATTGACGCGCGCGTGCGCTCATTGCGCGATAAGCGGCTTCGTCGAGGGACAATGCTGCGCTCAGGCCACGGGCAAAATCGGCAGCATCCCCGGGCTCGGCCAGCCAGCCCGTGCGAATGTCTTCCGGCATCTCAGGCGGTGTAACCATATGCTCCGGCAAAATGCCGGTATTGGCTGCGACGACCGGCCGGCCCATGGCCTGCGCTTCCGCGACAATCCTGCCCAGCAGGGGAGGCTCGAGCGCAGGCACGAGGACGATGTCTGCGGCAGCGTATGCGGCGGGCATGTCCGGGCAATGTCCGCCGAAGCGGATCAACGGCGCAATTCTCTTCTCCCTCGCCTGCTGTGCGACAAAGCGGGCATATTTGCCAAAGGTCTCGTGCTCCCCCGCCATCACAACGACGAACCCCTGCGTCCCGGCGTCCGCGAGAAGGCGAGCGATCTCCGGCACGAGAATCTGTCCGTTCCACGGGGCCACCCGGCCAGGGACCAGAACGAGCCGATCATCTGTTTGAACGCGCCAGGCCTGACGCAGCGCGTCACTGCGTGCGGTGTCTACTGCGGCTGGATCGTAGGCGGTGGTCGGGATGCTGCGGGGGATGACCGTAATCCGCTCGCGCGGCAAGCCGAACCGTTTGATCACGGGCGTTGCCGCATATTTCGATGGCGTAATGACGCGATCGCCACGGGCGAGCGCGCCCGCCCAGTAGCCACGCAGCCCGGAGATCACCGGCACATCCGGCAGCGTCGTAACCAGCCAGACCGCAATCTGCGTCGCCGCCATGTTTGCTGCCCAGGCGCCACCGATGCTTTGCGCATGGACAATATCGACTCGCTCGGATGCAATCAGGCGCTCCAGCCTGTGCGCAGCCCGGTACAGCTGGAGCGGGCTGATCGTGTCGCTCACGAACGGTATCAATTCGCCGCCCTGGCTCCTGAGCGTTTCGTCGAGCGGGCCGGCTTCGGCCGCGACGAGCGCGCGCGCCCCCGATTGCACCAGCGCCTGTGCCACATTCACTGCGGTCCGGGCCACCGGCTCGTCGCGCAAAGCCGGCACGATCTGAAGGATGGTGGCGCCGGCCAGCGTCCGGGGAGGACTCCCGGTCTCCTGAGCGGTGGTCACCGCTTGCTCCGGCGGCTCGGGAAGGTTCTCCGCCCGCGCCATTTGCATTCGAGCTGAAACACGGTAGCCCCTGTTGCGATGCGGCGGGCGTCTGCGGTTCGGTTCGGATGAGCGATCTTTGCCTGAAATTCCTTGACGTTGGAACCGACAAAGCAGCCCGACCGATTGCGGTACGCCGGCGCGAGGGCGGTCCGCCCGGCCTGTTCTGGCTCGGCGGGTTCAAATCCGACATGCGGGGGATCAAGGCCGAGGCGCTGGATGCCTGGGCGCGAGGCCATCACCGCGGGGTGGTTCGCTTCGATTATTCCGGTCACGGGGAATCCGGCGGGAGCTTTGCCGAGGGAACAATCGGGCGATGGCTGGAGGAAGCCGTTGCCGTGTTCGACGCGTTCTGCCGCGGTCCGCAAGTCGTGGTCGGTTCATCCATGGGAGCGTGGCTGGCGCTGTTGCTTGCGCGCGAGCTGGCAAAGCGAGCGGAGCCGAAAGCGCGGCTCGCTGGGCTGGTTTTGATCGCGCCCGCCGTGGATTTCACCGAGGAGTTGATGTGGAAGCGTTTCCCCCGCGAAGTGCGACATCAGATCGAGCAGACCGGCGGCTGGAAGCGGCCGTCGGCCTATTCCGATGAACCCTATCTTATCACCCGCGGTTTGATCGAGGACGGCCGGCGTCACTTGCTGCTCGACGGCATGATCGAGACCGGATGTCCGGTGCGGATCCTGCAAGGAGTGCAGGATCCCGACGTCCCGTGGCAGCACGCGGTGGAGTTGACCGCACGCTTCGCCCAGGACGACGTCGTGCTCACCCTGGTCAAGGACGGGGATCACCGCCTTTCGCGTCCTGAGGACATCGAGCGGCTGCTCGCAGCCGTCGCGGAGCTCCAGCCATAGCTAGGACAGCATTGCTGCCCACTCCTCCTGCACCAGCGCATCCGTCTCCGTGCTCCGGTGCGCCGGCGCGATGCGGGCGAGGCGGTCGCGATCGAGCCGGCCCAGCGCCCACACCGCTGCACCTCGAATCAATGGCGAGGGATCGCCGAGCAATCGCTCCGCCTCGGCAACGAAGCTTTGATCTCCGGAATTGCCGATCGCGATCAGCACGTTGCGCACGAAGCGGTTGCGGCCGGTGCGTTTCACCGGAGTCTTTGCGAACACCCTTCTGAACGTCGCGGCATCCAATCGGACCAGATCGAGCAGGCGCGGGGCCTTGAGCTCCTCGCGCAGCGCGAGCTTTGCGTCCCGCGTCGCCTGCGCGAACTTGTTCCATGGGCACACCGCGAGACAATCGTCGCACCCATAGATGCGATTGCCGATCGCGGCCCGCAGATCGCGCGGGATCGGCCCTTTGTGCTCGATGGTCAGATACGAGATGCAGCGGCGCGCATCGAGCCGATAGGGTGCCGGAAACGCCGCGGTAGGGCAAATATCGAGGCACGCTTTGCAGCTTCCGCAATGGTCGGGGCTCGCTGTATCGGCGGGCAGATCGAGCGTGGTGAATATCGCCCCGAGAAAGAGCCATGACCCGAATTGGCGCGAGACCAGGTTGGTGTGCTTGCCCTGCCAGCCGAGCCCTGCAGCTGCCGCAAGCGGCTTTTCCATCACCGCTGCGGTATCGACGAATACCTTTGCCTCCCCCCCGGCTTGCGCAGCGAGCCAGCGGGCGAGGAGCTTTAGTCGCGGCTTTATGACGTCGTGATAGTCCGCGCTCTGGGCATAGATCGAGATTGCGCCGCGGTCGCGCCGCCGCAGGACGGCGAGAGGATCGCCTTCCCGCCCGTAGCTCAGGCCGAGCATGATGACCGAGCGCACCTGCGGCCACAACGCGTGCGGGTCGCCGCGGCGCGTCGCAGTCGTCTGCATCCATTCCATGTCGCCGTGAGCGCCCTCCCCCAGGAACTGGCGCAGGCGCTCCCCCGCGAGTGGAATGGAATCGGGCGTGGCGATCCCGACGATATCGAAGCCGAGCTCGCGCGCGGCATGTTGCAGCGCCTGCTTGAGGCGCGAGCGGTCCGTCAAAAGTCGAGGTTGGCGTAGGTTTCCGACGGCGGCACCCCCGGCAGCGTTTCGGCCAGCAGCGGCCGGAACGCCGGGCGCGACTTCACGCGCGCGTACCAGGTCTTCGCCATCTCGTCTTCGTTCCACGGGACGTCGCCCAGGTAGTCCGCTGCCGAGAGGTGGCCGGCCGCGGCAAGATCGGCATAGCTCATCTGCTCTCCCGCAAGCCAATCGCGGGTGCGGGCCAGCCAGCCGATATAGGCGAGGTGGTAGCGGATGTTGTGGCGCGCAACCCGGATCACCTCGGTGTCTGGCGAGCCGCCGCCGGCGCTGACCGGCAGATGACGCTTGTACAGGCGTTCTGTGGCGAGCGGGCCTGTGACCTCGGCAAAGAGCTTGTCGTTGAACCAGCTCAGCAGCCTTCGCACCTCGACGCGCGGCCCCGACTCGCTGGGCAACAGCCGCAGCCGGCCCAGCTGCGGCCCACGGGTCTCATCGAGATACTCCGCAATGATCCCGGGTCCCGGGACAGGCGGGTGGCCCTCCTCGATCAGCACCGGCGTGGTGCCCGCGGGATTGATTTTGAGGAACTCCTCGCGCCGCTCCCACACGCGCTCTTCCACCAGCCGCGGCGAGATGCCGTGCTCGCCAAGCGCGAGCCGGACGAAGCGGGAATGTGGGCAAAACGGGTGATAAAACAGCGTCAGCATGCGGCGGCAGGTATTGGCGGCATTTTACTTGAAGCGTGGTTGGTCGCGTGGCGGGGGGCGGTGACGTTAGATGGCCTTCTTACTCCTGCATAGAGGCAGCCAGGACAGGCTGTGCAATGCGCGCCGCCGGCCATTGCCCCCGAACCGGCGATGCGGGAAAAGCGGGCTTTCGGAGGTTCCGCGTCCGATGCGGCGGCGCCCCGTTCCCGTGCAAGATGGAGCCGCCCATGTCCTTCGTCCTGTTCAAGGCATTCATACTCGGTGTGGTCGAGGGACTGACCGAATTTCTGCCGGTATCCTCCACCGGCCACCTGCTCCTGGTGCAGCACTTCTTCGGCTTTGACGACGAGGATTTCGGCAAGAGCTTTGCGGTTCTGATCCAGTTCGGTGCGATTCTCGCGCTCTTATCGATTTATTTTGTCCGAATCTGGCAAATCGCCCTGGGCATGTTCAAGGATCCGGTCGCCCGGCGTTTTGTGATCGGCGTGCTGGTCGCGTTTCTGCCGGCCGCAGTCGTCGGGGCGCTGGCATATCATTTCATCAAGTCGGTGCTGTTCAATCCATGGATCGTCTGCTTCACGCTCATCGTCGGGGGCGCGATCCTGCTGTGGGTCGACGAGATGAAGCTGAGCACGCGGTATCACGATGCGACGCGCTTTTCCCTGCCGGTGTATTTCATCATCGGACTGGCGCAGTGCCTCTCCATGGTCCCTGGGGTCTCGCGCGCTGGAGCGACGATCGTCTCTGCCATGCTGCTGGGGGCGGACCGCCGCTCGGCGGCGGAGTTCTCGTTCTGGCTGGCGATGCCGACCATGGCGGGCGCGTTCGCCTACGATCTCTACAAGAGCCACGGACAGCTGAGCATGGACAACGCGATCGTCATCGCCTTCGGCTTCGTCGTCTCGTTCATTTGTGCCTGGATCGTAGTGAAGTCGTTTCTCGGCTACGTCCAGCGGCATGGGTTCGCGCTGTTCGCATGGTGGCGGGTCATTGTGGGCTCGCTCGGGCTGATCGGCTTGGCCCTGGGACACTGAGCGAGAGTGGTGCCCGCTACTTGCTCTCCCCGGTTATTTCGTCAGTGAACTGGCCGGCTCGGCGGAATCGCCAGAGGTAGGAGGGCAGCACACTCGCCATGGCGACCGGCTCGATACCGAGCTTTTCCAGCGTGCGCCCTTCGCGCTTGGCGGTCTCGGAAACCACGTTGTCGGCGCGCAGGAGCTCGACCTGATCCGGCGTCAGCGGCGGCTTCGGCAGCCATTGCAGCAGGGCCGCCTGCATCCTGGCGACGGCGAACGGGATCGGGACGAGCAGGCGCCGGCGCTCGATGATGGCGAGCAGGAGCTGCATCAGCTCCTTGAAGCTGCACACGTTCGGGCCCCCGAGCTCGTAGACTTGACCGCTTGGCGCGCGCCCCTCCAGGGCGGCGACGACCGCTTGCCCGACATCGCCGGCAAACACGGGCTGGAAGCGCGTACGCCCGCCGCCGATCAGCGGCAGCGCCGGCGAGAGGCGCGCCATGGCAGCGAACCGGTTGAAGAAGTCGTCCTCGGGGCCGAACAGGATCGAGGGGCGAAGGACCACGGCGACAGGGGCCGCCGCGAGCGCGCGCCGCTCGCCGGCGGCTTTCGAGCGCGCATAGTGTGAGGTCGAGCGTTCGTCTGCCCCGATCGCGGAGATGTGGATCAGCCGCGCTCCGACTGCGGCAGCCGCGCGCGCTACCGTTTCCGCCCCGGCGGCGTGCACCGCGTCGAAGCGTTGCAGGCCGCGCTCGAGCAGGATGCCGACCAGGTTGACGAGCGCGTCGGAATCGCGCGCCGCCTGCTCGACCGAGTTTGGATAGCGCAGATTGGCCTGGACCGCGTGGATCTGTCCGACCCGCCCCAGCGGCTGGAGATGCCCCGCCAGCTCCGGCCGTCGCACGGCGACGCGGACGCGATAGCCGGCCTTCGCGAGCGCCCGCACCACGTGGCGGCCAAGGAAGCCCGAGCCGCCGAAGACGGTGACGAGCGATTCAAGGGCAATGGCGGTCATGCCGCGCTCCCTCGCGTCCTCTGACGCGCCCAATCAAAGCCGGTTCGACGCTTCTATAGAACGGCCGCGAGGCCATTTGACAAGCGGGATATCGCTTCGTACCTACGACTTTCGCGGTTGTCGCCATGGCCGACAGCCTGCTGCCACGGCGCCCAGGTGGCGGAATTGGTAGACGCACTAGTTTCAGGTACTAGCGCTGCGAGGCGTGGAGGTTCGAGTCCTCTCCTGGGCACTCTGGGCGAAGGTTCGCCTTTCTTACGGGAAAGGGAGCACTATGTGCTGCCCTGACGCGCCCTGCGCGAATAGATTTGTGAGTAGATTGCAATTATCAGAACCTCATCTACTCACATTTGCGGGGCGGAGGCTCGGTTCCCGATTTTCAATCCACAGGTGAAGGGTTGCGGGATTTCAATGCCGTGATTGAATGATTGAATGAAGGTGTCATTCTTTGAACGCTGGGGCATAAAGACCATAACTCTTATGGACAATTCATTGCCAAATGAATTCGTCTCTGGTTCAATCGCACATCGACAATTGACGAGGAGCGCGCGCGACTCGTTCCTGTTATTAAAGTCTTCCGAAAAGAGGTAGACGGGTAGACGCACTAATCCAACAATCCAGCGAGTGCCCCGGCAAAATGAACGCGCAAGTCAAGGGTTCTATTCAAACTGGTTTTATAATTGTGATTACGCTGGGGCGTATCACCAGGCTCGGGTTCATCTCACCGATGCAAAAATGCGGGGTGGGGAAGCTCCTTGAGTTTCTCGACAACCCATTCCCTGCGGAATTAGACTAAGTCTAGCAGACAAAGCGAATGTACAATAATTACTAACCATCACCGTTTAAAGAATGAAACGGGCGGCATTTGCGCCGCCCTCCCTTTAACTGCGCTCTTCCATCAAAATCCGTCGCGCCCGCTCAAGATCGCGCCGCGCGATGCACTCTTCACCAATCGAGTGGCTCCGTAGCCTGCATGACGCAGGCAACCGCGGCAGGTTGCCATCGCATGTGTCCACCACTCCCCCGCACAGGGCGCACTCCCAAATGGTTGTCATCGTGGTTTGTTCGGGCTTTAAGGAGACACGCCGTCCAGTGCCGACAGGATGTCCCTAGTACGCCCGCTCCACTGGCACGCCTCGTTTCCGCTCAGAGATACCGCGTCTGCACTGATGCCAGATCCGCTTCATTATTGACTTCGCCGATTCGGTCAAGACTGTAATTGAGTTTGCTATAGGTATTTTGTCGGTCTAAAGGGGTGGGTCAATAAGCGACGATTCGACGATTCGCTTGCCTTGGCGCATGAACTTGCGCCAGGTCTTTGCCGTCAATCTGCGTCGGCTCCGTTATGCGAAGGGCCTTTCGCAAGAGGACTTGGCGTATGAGGGGGCGTGAATCGAGCCTATATGAGCAAGCTTGAAATGGGTGAGAGCTATCCTGGGCTTGAAATTATTGGCAAACTGGCCGGTGTGCTTGGGGTAGAGCCTGCGGAACTCCCGAGGTTACCGGCCAAAAAGGGCAGCGTCGGAAATGAGAAAGGACCTGCGACTCTGATTAAGCCGTGCGGAGTTGCTCGTAAGGACGGCAAAATCAGCTGGGGGGCATTTCGTGGCCGAGGAAAGCAAATTCGTTGAGACGGCGCTCACCACAGCCCGGCGGGTTTTGCAACCTCCATTGTCCGTACGCCGAGGGGCCGCGCTTCTGTATGAAGTGACCGTTGATAACACTTTAACGTTGACCGTTGATCCCAAGCGCCCCGTCCGAGGAGATTCCGCTTTCCAGACCGATTTGTGCGTATTCGAGGGGAAGTCAGATGATGTTGTTATCCCTCGAGTGGTACTTGAGTTCAAAACCCGGATTACTACGCACGATGTGCTTACCTGCAGCGCCAAGTCCCGAAAGCACAAACACGTATACCCCTATCTGCGTTACGGGTTGGTTGTCTCTGATGATGTTGTAGTACTTTTTGTTCACAACGAATCCCTCGACTTCTTTATTGCTCTCGGTAACGCGAAACCGATGGAACTCCCCGAACTCTTCTCATGCCTAATCACCGCAGAAGTGCAGGCGTCAAGAACACTGGAGAGGATTGCCTTTGGCAGTTTTCGGCCGCAGCTTTTCCGCACTGAGCCCCAGGTAGACAATTTTATAAAGGCTAATCAGTCCGAGTCAGAGGTTCACGATTATTATTCGCGAGTCTGAGTAAGGGCTATGGCATCAAAATATACGCGCCTACAGTGGTTCCTTCTGGAAAGAGCGCCCTCGCATCGCGAAATTAATCTAAGTCTCGATCAAATCGAGTCCATTATAGGAGCTGGACTCCCCAGTTCTGCCCGCAAGTACAGGGAATGGTGGTCTAATCAATCCGATGTTTCGAACCGACCGCAGGCGAAGGCTTGGATCGAGGCCGGCTACAAGATTGAGTCCGTAGGTCCGAAATCATCTATCAAGTCGGTGCGCTTCGTTAGGCGATGAGGGCGGCCAGACTGTGGAGATGTATTCCCATCCCGCCATAGCCCCGCGCGGCTGTCGGGTTAGGTGCTTAAGCCGCAAAAGGGAGGTCGTCCGGGCCATATGAGCGCATTGATTGACACCTCGACTCCAAACGAGCAGGCGTTCATGCGATTAGTCTCTGCCTGTAGTTGCAGGATCAAACTTGCTTAACGGTGGTCTCTTCACACGGGATTTCTTGATCGAGGGCATCCGCAGTACAGCGGCTTGGTCGAGCCTCGGCGATGCGAATCTAGCTATATTTCGGGCTCGCTCCGAGGCCCTGTTCGCGGTGTTCACCAAGCTCAACAACCCCACCGAGGCGGAGACCGAGAAGGAGCTCATATGGCCTCTTCTCGAAACGCTTGGCTGGACGCAGATGTCGGTCCAGCAGAACCTCTCGGCCAAGGCACGGGACGACGTCCCCGATGCGCTGCTGTTTGGGAGCGCCGAAACCAAGGCGAAGGCGGCACCGCTCGAGCCCTGGCAGCGGTTTCAGCATGGGCTCTGCATTGTTGAAGCCAAGCGCTGGAACCGGGTTCTCGATCGCGAGGAGGCGCGCAAAGGCGAGGGTGGAGTCCCCTCGACCCAAATGCTGCGGTACTTGCGACGCGTCGACGACGTCACCAATGGAGGGCTCCGCTGGGGCATGCTCACCAATGGGTGCCGGTGGCGGCTCTATTTCAGAGGCGCTCTCTCGGTCGCCGAGGATTTCTTGGAAATCGATCTTGGCAAGGCGCTCAGCCTGAAGGGTTGCGAGCTTGATCTGCTCGACCGGCCTCCTGAGGGCTTTGATGGCGCGCTCGCGTGGCGTGCGCATGTGGTCAAATTGTTTCTCCTTATCTTCGGCCGGCCCGCATTTATCCGAGATCATCGGGGAGAGAGCTTTCATCAGCTCGCGTTGCGTGCAGGAAAACAGTGGGAAGCGCGTGTCGCACGTGACCTGTCCGACACTGTCTTCAATCACGTCTTCCCGACGCTTTGTCAGGCGCTCGCCGCAGGATTGGATAGCTCCGCCAGTCTGGCCGATGTTAAAGATGCTGCGCTGATCCTGCTCTATCGCTTGCTCTTCGTGTTGTACGCCGAAGACCGCAATCTCCTGCCGGACGAGACCGGCCCTTATGCGGATTATTCGCTCACGAAGTTTCGCGCCGAGATCGCAGACAAGAAGGTGCGAGGAGCACGCTTCTCCGAGCACATGAAGACATACTGGTCCCGCTTAGATGGAGTATTCCACGCCATCGGAAAGGGCGATGATAGCTTGGGTATTCCCCCATACAATGGCGGGCTGTTCGATTTGGCTGTCGCGCCTATCCTCAACCACATCGAGCTTCCCGATGCCGTGGTCGCCGAGGTGGTATTTCGTCTCTCTCATGTCGACGCTGGCGACGGGCGGCCCAAATACATCAATTACCGTGATCTCTCGGTTCAGCAGCTCGGGTCAGTGTACGAGCGTATTCTCGAGCACGGGCTCAGGCTGGAAGAAGGCCGCGTGGTGGTGGCGGAGAACCCCGCGGCACGAAAGAGCTCGGGCAGCTATTATACCCCCGAAGAGCTGGTGACGCTCATCATTGAGCGCGCTGTCGGGCCTCGCGTATCGGAGCGCTTGGAGGCGTTCACTGCTAAAGCTGTTGGCTTGGCCAATGACACCCGCCGCAGGGATGTGCGGGTGGCGGAGCTGTTGCCGCTCGACCCCGCAACCCGTCTGCTGGACCTAAAGGTATGCGATCCGGCCATGGGATCTGGGCACTTCCTCGTCAGTCTGGTCGATTGGCTGGCGGACCGCGTGCTGGACGCAATGGCAGAGGCTGCGGCAGCGGGCAGCTTTGTCCAATATGCATCGCCGCTCGGCACCCGGATCGAAACCATACGCGCAAGGATACTGAGCGAAGCAAAGAAGCACGGCTGGCCCATTTCGGAAGCGCAGCTTGATGATCGCCATATCGTGCGGCGCATGGTTCTCAAGCGCGTTGTGTACGGAGTCGACAAGAACCGGATGGCGGTCGAGCTCGCCAAGGTCTCGCTTTGGCTGCACTCTTTCACTGTCGGTGCGCCGCTGTCCTTTCTCGACCATCACCTGCGTTGGGGCGACAGCATCATCGGTGCCTGGACGCGACCGACCGTCGATGCGCTCAAGGCGCGCGGCGCACTCTTTAATGTCGGCACGATTGGAGGCGTCCAGCAAGTTGCCCGTGTCATGGAAAGCATCGAGGAAAAGACCGACAGCGACATCACGGAGGCGACAGCCTCGAAGGCTGATTTTGCCATCGTCCAAGAAGCTACTAAACCGATTTCAGCACTGTTTTCGCTGCTCACAGCCGAGCGCATGATGGGGGTTCTGGGGGGCGCGCCGAAGAGGGCGCCGCCCGCTTCTGAAAAAATGGCGGGCAAGTCCGAAAAACAGCTCAGCATCTGGCGAGAGCAGACACGCACCTTCGAGGCTGCGTCGGCGTTCGGGCTTGCACTTGAAGGCGCGTTCGGCGATCCGGTGAAGATCGCCTCAGGCGAGACGAAGATCGCCGCGCCGGAGCTGGTGAACCAGCTCTCACTCCTACCCGAGAACGACAGCGACCCGCAATCAAGTCTCTTTCCCAAAATCAGTCTGGACGACCGCCGTCGCGTGCTGGCCGATCGCCTCGTAGGGGAAGCGCGCGCATGCGCGGCACAACACCAATTCTTCCACTGGGAGATCGGCTTTCCGAACGTCTGGTCGAGCCTGCTCTCGGCTGAGCCGACAGGCGGTTTCGATGCAGTGATCGGGAATCCTCCTTATGTACGCCAGGAGCTTTTGGGCGATGAGATGAAGCGCGCATTAAAGGCGAACTACGCCGCTTTCGACGGAATGGCGGACCTTTACGTCTATTTCTATGAGCAGGGGTTGCGGCTCCTGAGCCCAGGTGGGCGAATGAGCTACGTGGTGACGAATAAGTGGCTGAAGGCGGGCTATGCCGAAGCGCTCCGCAATTTATTTGCGACCAAAGGCCAAGTGGAGTTCGTCGCCGATTTCGGTCATGCAAAGCACTTCTTTCCTGATGCTGACGTTTTCCCTTCCGTGATTGTAGTTCGGAGCCCGGTCGGAGGAGAGACGGTACCGGCTGATACAGAGGTCTGCGTAATTCCGCGGGACGCAGTTCCAGAAAAAGGGCTCTCTTCGGCTGTCTCCGCGGCAACATACCTCCTGCCCCGCGCCCATTTTGGTAAGGAGAGTTGGACGCTGGAGCCGCCCGAGGTCGTGGCGCTTATCGAAAAGATCGTTAGAAATGGCGTTCCGCTTGGCGAATATACCGGCGTCAAGCCTTACCGTGGGATACTAACCGGTTTTAATGAAGCGTTTTTGATTGACGCGGCTACTCGCGACAAACTCGTAAAAGACGATCCTAGGTGTGTTGCAATCATGAGGCCCTATCTACGTGGAGAAGACATTCAGCGCTGGTGGTCGCCTTCTTCAGGTCTACACATGATCCTGCTCAAGTCCAGTAGCGATCATTCTTGGCCTTGGTCTAATGCTCCTGACGAAATAACCGCCGAAAAGCGTTTCAAGACGACTTTTCCTTCTATCTACGCCCACATGCGGAAATGGGAGTCGTTCGTTGATTCCAATACCGGAGTGCGGCGTGGCTTGCGACATCGATTGGATCACGGACGCTTTTGGTGGGAGCTGCGGTCTTGTGCCTACTACGAAGCGTTTGATCAACCAAAGGTAACTTATCAGGAAATTCAGTTCTGGCCGGAATACAGCGTCGATGAGCCGGGTCGGTTTGGGAACAACAAGACTTTTCTCATCTCGAGCGCACTTCCTGAGCTTCCAATCATTCTGAACTCTCCACTCCTGTGGTGGTTTAATTGGAGAAATCTCCCACACATGAAGGATGAGGCGCTGACTCCAGTAGCGTTCAAGATGCAAGACATTCCAATTGCTAACTTGCCTGACGATGTAAGCGCAGAGCTTGAAAAGGTCATAGTAAAATCTCGTGCCATCCGCGCGGCGATCACCAGCACTCGCGACTGGCTACGTCATGAGTTCGGCCTCGAAAAGGTGCTGCGCTCCATCGAGGAGCCTCGCAAACTTAATTGCGACAGGTTTGTCGAAACCGTTCGCGGTGCCTTTCCGAAAAGTCGGAAATGGTCTGCTGGCGAGATCGGTCGAATAAAGCAGGGATTTGCCGATACGCTGATCCCTGCCCGCGAAGCGGCAGCCGAGATCCTCGCGATCGAACGCAGGCTCTCCGATCTCGTTAATACCGCCTACGGTCTCACACCCGACGAGGTGTCACTGATGTGGCGCACTGCGCCGCCCCGGATGCCCCTCGATCCAGCGGACGAACTTTGCCGACTTCCAGTTGGCTAGCGTTAGCGTGCGAAGGGGGATCAGTGACTGATGTATCGGTGTATCCGTTCCAGACATTGAATATTGAACAACAGAGCGTCGAGCAGCTGCGGCAGATAGAGTCCGAAAAAGCGTCCGATGCCAAATTCGAGAGCAATATTTGCGAGTTCGAATCCTCTTAGCTATAGCTATAGCTATAGCCAAGCAGGCAGTCGCTCCAGGTATGCTCGGATGTGCGCCTCGAGAGTGGACGCCATCCCTGCGCTAACCGGCCAAACCGTCACATTGCAAGTATCTGCATTGCTTCGGGAGCCCAGGAAACCCAAACATTCTCACCCATCGAGAAGTGGCTGCCGCTTGCTGCATCCTTGATATCGTTCGTCTGCCTGACGGTGACACTGCCGCCGCCGTCGAGCTTTACGGTAAGTGTTGAGATGCTGCCGTGAAATTCCGTATCGACGAGTCTTCC
>DATBHG010000026.1:0-123211 GCA_036557665.1 Xanthobacteraceae bacterium
CCTGCAGACCATGGGCTTTCGGGTGTTCGTGCCGCTCGTTGCCGCCTGCCCCGGCTGTGGGCGCACCACGTCGACAACGTTCCAGGAGCTCGCCCGCGACATCCAGGGCTTCATCCACGAAAGCATGCCGGAATGGCGCCGACGCTATCCCGGCGTGGAAGCGCTTAACGTCGCCGTCATGGGCTGCATCGTCAACGGGCCGGGCGAGAGCAAGCACGCCGACATCGGCATCTCGCTTCCCGGTACCGGGGAGCAGCCGGCCGCACCCGTGTTCATCGATGGCAAGAAGGCTGTTACCCTGCGCGGCCCCACCGTCGCCGCCGACTTCAAGCAGATGGTGATCGATTACATCGAGCGCCGGTACGGGCAGGCGCGCACCGCCGCGGAGTAGCCCAGGCCGCGATTATTTCTGCGGCCGCGCGGCAGGCGAAAGCTCGGCCAGAACGCCGATAACTCCGATGATCAGGCAAAGGAGCACGAGCTTTTCCATGGATGAGCCTCCCCGACGCGGCTCACATAGAGCGCAATCGCGGCAACAGACGTTCCGGAAATTGGCGGTGTGGAGGCAAGGCGGAAATTTATTTTTGCGAGCTCGGCCCGCCTGTTAACGGAGTTCTCACCGGTTGCGGATCCGGCAAGTCTTGAACCGGCCTCCGGCTCGATCGCACACTGTGGTTCTGCGGGTCGCAGCAGCAGTACCATTTTTCAGCTCAGTTATGCTCGTATGCCGCGCGAAGCTGGAACACTCCGTTCGGCGGCTGGAACGATGGAAAAGCGGCCTAACCGCCCGAAAAGCGTCACCAAGCAGCCCCGGCTCGCACACGCGATCTGGGCGGCGCTTACGCTCATTCTGCTCCTGCTGCTCCTGCCCTACCTGCTGGTGCCGCTCTATCGGGTCGTAAACCCGGTCTCCACGCTCATGTTGTGGCGCTGGGCTCACGGAGTGCGGGTCGAAAGAACCTTCATGCCGATTGGACGGATGGCCCCGTCCCTGCCGATCACCGTGGTTGCGGCAGAGGATGGCCGCTATTGCCGGCATCGCGGCATTGATTGGGACGAGCTGCGTGAGCGCATCGAGGATGTCGATGACATCGGCGAAGCAAGGGGAGTGTCGACCATTACCCAGCAGACCGCGAAGAACCTGTTTCTGTGGCCGGGGCGGAGTTTTGTACGCAAGGCATTGGAGCTGCCGCTCGCCTTGTGGCTCGATCTCGTGCTGCCGAAGTGGCGCGTGCTTGAAATTTACCTTAACATCGCCGAGTGGGGGCCGAGCGGTCAGTTTGGCGCCGAAGCGGCAAGTCGGTACGCCTTCAATAAGTCGGCCCACGCGCTAACCCCGCGCGAAGCGGCGCTGCTTGCCGCGGTGCTGCCCAACCCGCGACGGCGCAGTGCGAGGCAGCCGGGACCCTTGGTGCGAAGGCTCGGCGCGGTTTACGAGGCGCGCGGCTTTGCCCAGACGGCGCTTGCATCCTGTGCCAAGCCTGGGACCTTCCGCGCGAGCATGGAGAGGACCCTTGCGCGCCGACCGGCGGCGGAGAACGAGCGCGCTGGCATCCATGCCAAGCCTCCCCTATAACCCCACGCACCCCGGCATGATCGCCACCTTGGTCAGGAGCTAGAGCAATGGCGGTTCCGAAACGCAAAGTATCTCCCTCCCGGCGAGGAATGCGCCGGTCCGCCGATGCCCTCGCGGCGCCCTGCTACGTCGAGGACAAGGATTCCGGTGAGCTGCGCCGCCCCCACCACATAGACCTTAAAACCGGCATGTACCGCGGCCGCCAGGTGCTCAAAGCCAAGAAGGAGATCTGAGCGGGAGAAAACAATTCGCGCTGATCTCGGCGCCGACGCCCGAAGCCTCGATCTCCCCGCAGCTGCCGCGGCCACATCGCCGGAGGCCGGCACGAGCAACTCCACAATGTCCCGCGATTTCCATCTGCCCGGCCGCTCGCCGGTCATTGCCTGCCAGGGCATGGCCGCGACTTCGCATCCGCTGGCGAGCTTGGCCGCGCTGCAAACTCTGCGTGACGGGGGCAATGCGGCCGATGCCGCAGTAACCGCGGCTGCGGTGCTCAGCGTTGTCGAGCCGCAGATGACGGGGATCGGAGGCGACTGCTTCTGCATGGTATCGAAGCCGGGCGATCCGGTGTGGGGCTACAACGGCTCCGGGCGCGCCGGCCAGCGCGCCTCAATCGAGGGTCTGATCTCACAGGGGCTGTGCAGCATCGCCCCCGATTCGATTCACGCCGTGACCGTCCCCGGGGCCGTCGATGCCTGGTCGGCAGCACTCGCCGCCCATGGACGGTTCGGCCTCGATCGCGCATTAGCGCCAGCCATTCATTACGCCGAGCAGGGATTTCCAATCGCAGCCCGCATCGCCTGGGACTGGTCGCAGCAGGTCCCGAAGCTGCGCGGAGACGTGGGCGCCACGCGCCACTACCTGCACGACGGCAACGCGCCTGCGGAGGGGGATATCGTCAAGCTCCCGGCGCTTGCACAGACCTTGCGCACCATTGCAGCGAAAGGCCCGAAGGGCTTTTACGAAGGGCCGGTGGCGCAAGACATGGCCGCCACCCTGGCCAATCGCGGCTCGTTCCTGGGGATCGAAGATTTTGGGCGACATAGCGGCGAGGTCGTCGCTCCGATCACGACCAATTATCGCGGCCTCGATATTCTTGAGCTGCCGCCCAACACGCAGGGGCTGACCGCGCTGGTGCTGCTCAATATCCTGGAGCAGTTTGAGCTCGCGCAGCTCGACCCGCTCGGCCCCGATCGCACGCATCTCATGCTCGAGGGCGCGCGGCTCGCCTATGCGGTGCGTGATGCCCATGTCGCAGAGCCAGGTGCGATGCGGATTTCCGTGTCGACGCTGATCGATAAGGCTTTTGCGGCCAAGCTGGCCGGGCGCATCGATCGCACGCGCCGCGTCTCCGCTCCGAACGCTGCAGGCCCCGCCGGCGACACCGTTTATCTTACCGTCGTCGACCGCGACCGAATGGCGGTGTCCTTCATCAATACGCTGTACTCAGTGTTCGGCGTCGGCATCTGCACGGAGAAGACCGGAATCATGCTGACGAACCGGGGGGCATGTTTTGTGCTCGATCCCGAGCATCCCAACGCGTTTGGACCGAGCAAGAGGCCCCTGCACACCATCATCCCGGCGCTTGGCTTCCGCGGCGGCAAGTGCATTCTCGCATTTGGGGTGATGGGCGCACATTATCAGCCCATGGGACATGTGCAGGTGGTGACCAATCTTGTTGATCACGCCATGGACGTGCAAACCGCGATCGATGCCCCGCGTGTTTTCTTTGTCGGCGAGCAAACGGTCGTGGAGCGCAATCTGCCGCAAGCAACCATCGCAGCGCTTCGCGCGCGCGGGCATGACGTGACCTTCGCGCACGCGCCTTGGGGTGGCGGTCAGGCCATACAAATAGACTGGCAGCGAGGGGTTCTGATCGGCGGCTCCGATCCGCGCAAGGACGGGTGCGCGCTCGGCTACTGAGATACCGAGTCGGTCTTAGCTGTTTCCCTTCTCGCTCAGGCGGTCGAGACGTTTTTGCATGTCCTCCATCTGCCGCTTGAGGTCGTGTATTTCCTCGGCCTCGCTCGCGCTCGTGTGGGGCTTGCCGGAGTCCGTTACAGCCTGCTGCTCGCGGTGCGCGAACGGTGTGAACATGGAAAACGCGCGCTGGAACATTTCCATGTTGCGCCGAACCTGGTCCTCGAGCGCCCCAAATGGTCCCGCCCCGAAAGCCTGCGCCATCTGCTGCCGGAATTTTTCCTGCTCGCGAGTGAAGGAATCGATCGAGACCTCGAGATAGCGCGGCACCAGCATTTGCATGCTGTCACCGTAAAACCGGATGAGCTGGCGCAGGAAGGTGATCGGTAACATGCTCTGCCCCTCCTTGTTCTCCTGCTCGAAGATGATCTGGGCCAGGACCTGTCGGGTGATGTCCTCGCCGGTCTTGGCGTCGTGGACGATGAAATCCTCGCCCCCCTTGACCATGGCCGCAAGGTCCTCGAGCGTCACATAAGTGCTGGTGCCGGTGTTGTAGAGCCGCCGGTTGGCGTATTTCTTGATGGTGACCGGCTGGTCCGATTTGGCCATGGTGTACTCGACTGGCTACTATTCCGTGCCAGCATATCCTTTTTCTTTGCTTCGGCCACCACCTTTGTACTCGTCGGGCCATGGCGAGGTTGTCGGCGACGGGGTTGAGCCGCTTCTCCTCTAAGACGGTTAATCCTGCGCAATTGACAGGTCAGCACCCAGGTCCCAAGGATGCAATGGAGAACAGGATTCCCGGGGTCTGCGGCATGCGCGAGGCCGGTCAACAGCCGGCAAGCCCGATATAAAAAGGAGCTACCAGATGAAGGACGATATCGTCATTGTGAGCGCGACTCGCACCCCGGTCGGATCGTTCAACGGAGCGTTTGCAGCCCTTCCGGCTCACGAGCTCGGCAAGGTGGCGGTGCAGGAATCCCTCAAACGTGCTGGTGTCGAGCCTGCGCATGTCTCCGAGGTCATCCTGGGCCAAATTCTCACCGCCGGTCAGGGGCAAAACCCGGCTCGCCAGGCCTCGATCGCAGCTGGCGTGCCGGTTGAGACCCCCGCGTGGGGTGTCAATCAGCTTTGCGGGTCGGGGCTGCGTGCGGTCGCGCTCGGATATCAGGCAATTCTCAACGGGGATTCCGAGATCGTCGTCGCCGGCGGACAGGAATCCATGAGCCAGGCTCCGCACTGCGCGCATCTGCGCAGCGGTGTGAAGATGGGCAACCTCGAAATGGTGGATACCATGATCAAGGATGGCCTATGGGATGCGTTCAACGGCTATCACATGGGCAACACCGCCGAGAACGTTGCCCGGCAATGGCAGATTACCCGCTCGCAACAGGACGAGCTCGCAGTCGCTTCTCAGAACAAAGCGGAGGCGGCCCAGAAGAGCGGTAAGTTCAAGGACGAGATTGCGCCAGTCACGGTGAAGACACGCAAAGGCGATGTGGTTGTGGACACCGACGAATATCCCAAGCACGGCACGACGCTTGAGGCCATTGGCAAGCTGCGCCCGGCCTTTGCCAAGGATGGCACGGTCACCGCAGGTAATGCCTCGGGCATCAATGACGGCGCAGCAGCTATCGTGCTGATGAAGGCAAGCGAGGCAGCAAGACGTGGAAAGACCCCGCTCGCCCGCATCGTCTCCTGGGCGCACGCAGGGGTGGATCCGGCGATCATGGGCACCGGGCCCATTCCGGCCTCCCGCGCAGCTCTGAAGAAAGCCGGCTGGAATGTAGGCGACCTCGACCTCGTAGAAGCCAATGAGGCGTTTGCTGCCCAGGCCTGCGCGGTGAACAAGGACCTCGGGTGGGACACGTCGAAGGTCAACGTCAATGGCGGCGCCATCGCCCTTGGGCATCCGATCGGCGCTTCCGGCGGCCGGGTGCTCGTGACGCTGCTTTACGAGATGCAGAGGCGTAATGCCAGGAAAGGGCTCGCGACTCTTTGCATCGGCGGGGGCATGGGGATCGCCATGTGCGTTGAGCGCTAGGTCTCTGCAGCGAGGGCCGTAAATGCAAGAGACGGCGGAGTCACGCTTCGCCAGATCAGCGGGAGGAAAGGGACATGGCACGCGTTGCGGTGGTGACGGGTGGAACGCGCGGCATCGGCGAGGCGATATCGAAGGCGCTCAGCCAGGCCGGCTACAAGGTGGCCGCGAATTACGGAGGCAACGACGAGGCGGCACAAAAGTTCAAGGCGGCCACGGAAATTCCGGTCTACAAGTGGGACGTGTCCTCCTATGATTCATGTGCGGCGGGGGTCAAGGCGGTCGAAGCCGAAGTCGGTCCGATCGACGTGCTGGTCAACAATGCGGGCGTCACACGCGACACCATGTTCCACCGGATGACTCCGGAGCAATGGACCACCGTTATCAATACCAATCTGAGCTCGCTCTTCAACATGTGCCGCCCGGTGATCGAGGGAATGCGGGCGCGCAAGTTTGGACGCATCATCAACATCTCGTCGATCAACGGCCAGAAAGGACAGCTGGGGCAGACAAACTATTCCGCCGCCAAGGCGGGAGAGCTCGGGTTCACCAAAGCGCTCGCCCAGGAGAGCGCCAAGAGCGGCATTACCGTAAACGCGATCTGCCCCGGCTATATCGCGACTGAGATGGTCAAAGCGATGAAGCCGGAGGTGGTGGAAAAGAACATCCTGCCTTACATCCCGATCGGTCGCCTGGGCGAGCCCGAGGAGATTGCGCGCTGCGTCGTCTTCCTCGCGGCGGATGCAGCGGGGCTGATCACCGGCGCGACATTGTCCGCCAACGGCGGCCAGTTCATGGTGTGAGGCGCTGCGGCCCAGTAAGGGCCAGCCTCCGATTGCGGGGGCCATGTCAAAGCCTGCAAACTCGAAGGCGGGTGCGACCGTGTGCCCGGATGTGGCTTCAGGTCAAACAACTCGATCAACCCGGCCGGCAGAAAGCTCCGGCACTGTACGCTCATGACCGATTCTTGCGCTCGCGAATTTCCGCAAAAACCTTCCATGCCGGCTGCCCTGCCAGGCTGACCGCCTTCGCCACCTCAGGAAGGTCGGCACGCAGGAACGGGTTTGCAGCCTTCTCCTGGACGAGGGTCGAGGGAATGGTGGGTTTGTTCTCCGCCCGCAGTCTGTCGACCTCACGCGCTCGCTGAGCCAGTGCCGCGTTGTCCGGCTCGATCGTCCTGGCGAAGCGGATGTTGGCCTGGGTATACTCGTGTCCGCAGTAGATCCGGGTGTCGTCCGGCAGCGCCCGCAGCTTCAACAGGGACTGCCACATCATTTCGGGCGTGCCTTCGATGACGCGCCCGCATCCTATGGAAAACAGCGTATCGCCGACGAAGGCGAGCTTCTCGGGTGCCAAGAAATACGTGATGTGGCCGGCGGTATGCCCTGGTGTCTCCCGGACCTCCGCTTCGAGAGAACCGACCTTCACACGATCGCCCTCGCGCACGGTCACGTCGACGAGGGGAATGCGGCTCGCTTCTCGCAAGGGAGCGGTGACGCGGCAGCGATGATGCTCCTTGAGTGCCGGGATCCCTCCCGTGTGATCGCCATGGTGATGCGTCACCAGAATATCGCTGAGGCGCCAGCCGGTGTGCTGCAAGGCAGCCTCGACTGGCTCCGCCTCCGGCGCATCGATCGCAGCAGTGGCGCCCGTTTCGGAATCGTGCAGGAGCACGCCGTAATTGTCTTGAAGGCAAGGAAACAAGTAGGTTTGTACTGACATTGGGGCCACTCTCATTATTGCGGTGAATTACACGGTCCCCTTCTAGCACCGGGAGCCCTAATAGCCATGTCCCGTAAGGCCGACGGCCGCAGCCATTGAGGAAAGCCCCAGACTGCCTTGTGCCAGATCATGCTAGCTTTATGCCATGTCAATCGATGTTGTTGACCTGCGGAATTTTTATGCGATGCACCTCGGCGTCGTGGCGCGGCGCTTCATCGGTCGCGGCATTCGGCGGAGATTCCCCGACACAAGGGGGATGAGTGTTGTCGGCGTGGGCTACCCTACGCCTTATCTTGGCCTGTTCCGAGAAGAGGCGGAGAGATGTCTCGCCTTCATGCCGGCCGCACAGGGGGTGGTGAAATGGCCGACCAACCGGCCCGGATTGGCGGCGCTTGTGGACGAGTTTCAGATGCCGCTTCCCGACTCTGCCGTCGATCGCGTGCTGCTCGTGCACGCGCTCGAGATGGCGCATGATCCGACGGCATTATTGCGTGAGGTCTGGCGCGTGCTGGCAGGAGGCGGACGCTTGCTCCTTATCGTTCCCAATCGACGCGGCGTATGGGCACGGACGGACACGACCCCCTTCGGTCATGGCAGACCCTACTCGCGCTCCCAGATCACTCAGTTGCTGCGCGAGACCTGGTTCACGCCGACCGGATGGGGTGAAGCGCTGCACGTTCCCCCGGTGGCCCGGGGCTGGTTCTTGCGATCGGCCACGGCATGGGAACGGGCAGGCTCGGCCATAGCTGCGCCGTTTGCAGGCGTGCACATTGTGGAGGCGACGAAGCAGGTCTATCGCGCCGTGCCTGCGAGACGCCCGCGACTCGTGCCTGCCCTGGAGCCAGCGCTCGCGCCTTGGCCTCGCGGCGCGTAAGAACGAATTCAGTCGAGCGTATTCAGTCGAGCGTACTCAGTCGTCTTGGCGCGACGGCTCGTCCATGCCTGGACCGCCACTTCCGCCCTGCAGATCATGGCGGGGCCCGCGGTGGCGCCGACGGCGGCGATGCAACGGGAAGCGGTCGCGATGACCGTCGTGCCCGTTCTGCGCCGGGCCGGAGCTAGGCTGGTGCTGATGCGCGGACGGCTGGGCACCGGTGATGAACGACGGCAGTTGGTCGGGCTCGCCCTCCGCCTCCACGCCCGTTTGTGGTGGCCGGAACGACTGATGCTGCGGCGGCTGTCCTTGCTGATAGGGCTGAACGTCGCGCGGAAGGTAAGGCTGCGGTTCACGGGTGCCGTACCGTGGCTCCCCATAGGACTCCATGGCTTGTTGTCCGCTGTCGTCACCCTCCTCGAAGGCTTCGTCGCGCGGCCCTGAGAATTCCCCTTCGGCGCGCGCAAAGTGAGGGTTGGCCTGCCGGTACTGCTCCTGCGCCGCCGCGATGACGCGGTAATAATGCTCGGCGTGTTGATAATAGTTTTCCGCTGCGATGGGGTCGCCGGAGGCCTGTGCGTCGCGGGCAAGCTGAATGTATTTTTCTGCAATGTGTGACGGGTTGCCCCGGATCTTCACATCCGGTCCATTGGACTCGTAGACGCGGGCCATGGGGTTGTGGCTCTTGCGGTGGTTATTGTTCCGCCCGCGCATCCGCTTATTCTGGCCGTTTCTCATGGTATCCCTGTATCAATCCTCTCGGTTGATTTCGGTTGCGGGCAGCTTGGCTTGGCCGAGCGCCTCACCTTCTCCTGCACAAGCAACCGCAGCGGCATCCGCGCATTCGCGCCCAAAGCGGAAATTATAAAGAGCAGCTCCTAGCCTGCTAACTCGGCTTCCATCTCGCGAAGCAGCAACCCCCCGCCGTTGTCACGGCGTTGCTCACCTCTTCGTCGGCGCGCATGCCTCGGCTGATGGGCAGGCGCACAACCAATGAAGCATCTCGTCCCGAGCGGGCAAACCATGCGCCAATTTCAACGGCGACCTTGGCTCGCTCTGTCCGCGCCCCCGGCTCTCCGCCTTCCCAAGCGGGGCTTACAAGCGGCGCGCAAGCATCTCGGGTCGATTCCCTGCAACCAACCTAGTCTTTCTTGGCACACAATCCAAGAGCTTTTTTTGCTACCTGGGATGTACGCCACTCATGCCAGCCGCCAAGCGACCAGGGCTCGCGGGGTACCGCAAAGATCGGGTCGCGGAGGGGTGGATGCAAGTCCTGCGGCTGAAAACAGCGACCGGACTGCGGTCGCCTTTCCGGCGCCGATTTCGACGACAAGGATGCCCTCCGGCGCAAGCAGACGACCTGCCTCCGTGGCTATAGCTCGATAGCCGTCGAGTCCGTCCGTCCCGCCATCGAGCGCGATAAGAGGGTCGAATGCACGTACCTCGGGCTCAAGCGTTGCAATCTCGCCACGCGGTATATAGGGGGGATTCGATACGAGGAGGTCGAAAGCTCCCTGGAGTGCTGCCCCATAGTGGCAGACGACGAATGTTGCGCATGCCCCCTGCGCAGCCGCGTTGTAACGTGCACAATCTATCGCCGCGGCGCTTATGTCAGTGCCTACGCCAGACGCGCCCCGCAGCGCCGAAAGCAGCGATAAGACGAGGGTGCCCGGACCCGTTCCCAGATCGGCGATACGCAGCCCTCGCGAGCAATGGCTGCGCTCGCTCACTGCTTGCAATGCGGCCTCGACGACGGTTTCGGTTTCCGGGCGCGGCACGAAGCTGTGCGCCTCGATCCGGAACAACAGGCCCCAGAATTCCTTCGCGCCAAGAATACGCGCAATGGGTTCGCGGAGCAGCCGGCGGCTCGCAAGGGCGCTAATTCTCGCTGCCTCTCCTCGCAACAGTTTGCGTTTTGCCTGAGTTGCCAATGCCGTGTGGTCGAGCCCCAAGGCGTGCCCGATGATCAGCCGCGCGTCGAGGTCCGGAGTGTCGAGACCGCGGCTTCGGAACATCGCGGCAACCGCGCGCCGTGCGGCGTCGACCGAGCTGGCCAGCAACCCATCGGGCTCAAGCTCCAGGGAGGCCTCCGGCACTGCGCATTGGGCAGCGCTGGTCAGCATACGAGCTCTGACGCGAACGAGGTCGAAAGAGCCGCGGTCATGATAACTGCCCTTCCGCAGCCAGCAGTGCAGCCTGGTGCTCCGTTACCAAGGCATCGATGACCTCGCCGAGTGCCTCACCCTCCATGATCTGCGGAAGCTTGTAGAGGGTGAGATTGATGCGGTGATCGCTTACCCGGGCCTGCGGGAAATTGTAGGTGCGGATACGCTCGGAGCGATCGCCCGATCCGACCTGCCCCCGGCGCTCGGCGGCTCGTTCAGACTCACGCTTTTGCCGCTCGAAATCGTAAAGCCTCGCGCGCAGGACCGCCATCGCCTTGGCACGGTTTCGATGCTGCGAACGGTCTTCCTGCATCATCACGACAATGCCGGTCGGAGTGTGAGTCACCCGTACCGCCGATTCGGTCTTGTTCACGTGCTGACCGCCTGCCCCTCCCGATCGCAGCGTATCGATCTTCAGATCCGCTTCGTTGATCATCACGTCGATATCCGCGGCTTCCGGCAGCACGGCGACGGTTGCCGTGGACGTATGGATTCGCCCTGAGGATTCGGTATCCGGCACTCGCTGCACGCGATGCACTCCCGATTCGAACTTGAGCTTGGCAAAGGCGCCGCGGCCACGAATCTCGGCGATCACCTCCTTGTAGCCCCCCATGCTGCCTTCGCTGGCCGAAATGATCTCAACCTTCCAACCCTGCTTTGCAGCGTAGCGCTCATACATGCGAAACAGATCGCCGGCAAACAATGCGGCTTCGTCGCCTCCGGTGCCGGCACGGATTTCCAGAATCACGTTTCGCTCGTCGACGGCATCCTTGGGCAGGAGAGCGAGCTTGATTTCCTGCTCCAGTGCGGCACGCCGCTCCTCCAGCTCCGGCTTTTCGGCGCTTGCCAGTGCCCGCATCTCCGCATCGGTGCCGGCATCGGCGATGAGCGCGTCCAGCCCCTCTATCTCGCCAATGAGCCCGCGATAGCGCTTTACCGTCTCGACGATAGGCGCGAGCTCGGCAAATTCACGGGAAAGCCTCACGTATGCGTCCGGCACCGCCTCGCGCGCCAGATTTGCCTCGACGGCCCTGTGGCGGGCCAAGAGCGCGTCGAGTTTCTGCTCAGGGAGCATGCGCCGGGCTCAAAAGCATCGTTGCCGCAGTGAGATAATCAATATCCATCAAATCTGCAGCCCTTCCTGCTCCGCAAATTTCATGAGCTGCTGACGGATCGATATGCTGCCCGAGGGACGTTCCATAAGCGACGCGATAAAGGCCGCCACCTTGCCGGCGTTAACACCGAGCAGCATCCCCTTTACGGGGCCGATGGCCGAAGGTGCCAGCGAGAGCGAGCGATACCCGATGCCGACCAAAGCGAGCGCGCCGAGCGGTTGCGATGCGACCTCGCCGCAAACCGTGACTGGCTTGTTATGATTCCTGGTCTTTTCCGCGATCACTCTGAGCGCCCTCAGCACTGGAGCCGATATGCTGTCGAAGCGATCGGCCACCCGCGCATTTCCCCGATCCGCGGCGTAAAAAAACTGGACGAGATCATTGGTGCCGACCGAGAGGAAATCCACTCGATCCAGCAATTCGTCGAGCTGATAAAGCAAGGACGGCACCTCGACCATGCTGCCCACCTCGACATGCTCCGGCAGCTTGTGTGCATGACGGCGCAAGTGGGTCAACTCGCGCTCCACAAGGGACTTCGCTTCGTCGAATTCCTCGATGGTTGCGATCATCGGAAACATCACATGCAGGTCGCGTCCACCGGCAGCACGCAGCAAGGCCCTGATCTGGGTGCGCAGCAAACCGGGCCGATCAAGTCCGAGCCGGATCGCGCGCCAGCCCAGGGCAGGGTTTTCCTCCTCGAAATTGCGCATGAAGGGGAGCACCTTATCGCCCCCGATATCCAGGGTGCGGAAGGTCACTGGCTTGTCGCCGGCCGCATCCAGGACCGCTCGGTAGAGCGAGAACTGCTCGGCGGAGCGCGGAAAGCTCGCGGCCACCATGAACTGCAATTCGGTGCGAAAAAGCCCGATGCCGGCAGCGCCGGTCTCCTGGACGTGGGGGAGATCGACGGCAAGCCCGGCGTTTATCAGTAATGCAATCTCCTCGCCGTCCTTGGTAATGCACGGCTTGTCCCGCAGCGCCTGATACTGCGATTGCCGACGCGCCCGCAGCCGCACCCGCTCGACATAGGCGCGCTCCATCTCCGGCGTGGGCCGCACATGCACGTCTCCGGCCGACCCGTCGACAATGATCGGGTCCCCGGGGTCGACTACGCCCGTTGCGTTGTCGATCTTGCCGACCGCGGCGATACCGAGGGCGCGCGCAACGATTGCCACGTGCGAGTGAGGCCCTCCCTCCTCCAGAACCAGACCCCGCAAACGCTTGCGATCGTAATCAAGCAGTGCAGCCGGACCCATGGAGCGGGCGACGAGTACGGCATTTTCCGGCAGGCGATCACGCGCCGGCGCGTAGTCCTTGCCAACGAGCTGATGCATGAGACGGTTGGCAAGCTCGTCAAGGTCATGCAGGCGCTCGCGCAAATAGGGATCAGTGGCGCGCAGCATGCGCGCGCGCGTATCCGACTGCACGCGCTCAACCGCCGCCTCCGCGGTGAGCCCCGTGGCCACCGCTTCCTCCAGCCGATGCACCCAGCCGCGGTCATATGCAAACATCCGATAGGCTTCCAGCACCTCCCGGTGCTCGCCGCCGTCCACCGCTTCACCACGCTCCAGGACCAGGTCGAGATCGGAGCGCATGGTCTCCACGGCAGCTTCCAGGCGCTTGAGCTCTTTTGGAACGTCATCGGCGATGAAATTGGTAATAACGACGCGCGGCTCGTGCAGCACGACGTGACCCAGCGCGATACCATCGTTGAGGGCCAGACCCGCGAGCTGAAGCGGCCGGCGAGCAGCGGGTTCCGCGCCAGGCTTCGCAATGGCCGAGAGCTCTCCCGAGGCGATCAGCTCGGCGAGCACCATCGCGGTCGTCTGCAGCGCCTCTTCTTCCTCCTCGGTGTATGTTCGCCGGGCGCGGTTCTGAACCACCAGCACACCTAGTGTGTTGCCGGCACGCAAGATCGGGACGCCCAAAAACGAGTGATAGACCTCCTCGCCGGTCTCCGGACGATAGGAAAAGGCGGGATGGTTCTGCGCGTCGGACAGGTTGATGGGGTTGGCCTCGCTCGCGACCAAACCGACGAGGCCTTCGTCCGAGCCCAGCACGGTTTGGTGCACCGCAGCCCGGTTCAGTCCTTCCGTGGCGTAAAGCTCGAGCGTGCTGTCGACGCGCAGCACATAGAGCGAGCAGACTTCCGCCACCATGTTGGCGGCGATCAGCACCACGACCTTATCCAGGCGTTCCTGCGCGCTGACCTGCTCCGCCATGACCTCGCGGAGACGGCGCAAAAGCACGCGCGGACCGCCGAGCGCTCCACGCATGACGTGATCCTCGGACCAGCCCATCGCGCCGAGGCAATTGGAGCGCGATCCGTACGCGCCCCAGCGTGCGCATCGGCGCATTTTTCCCTTCGGACGGCCGTGAATCGCTCGGCCTGGAAGCGCCCTGGGCCTCGGCTTCTTTAACCGACAGCCGTCGGGGAGCAGCTCTCCCCGCCGGCTATGCTATGTCCGCCGTATAGCCATGCTGTCCGAGGCCGGCAAGTCGAGCGCTGCGCGGGCGCTACCAGGCGTAGCTCGCTGAAATACGCCCGCATGCGGCGCGAAATTCATCGCTTTGAAAGATCGCGAAATAGACCTCGCGCAGGCAAGGAGCTCTCGGCAGAGCGATGCCTTTCGCTGGCAGATCCACATCCGGTCCCAGCACCCTGGTGATAGCCTGGGCTACGTCGCCCGCGGCAGCGGGCCGGTCCAAAGTTCCGGGAGGCAGGTCGGCGTTGAGAATTCCGCACAGGACATCAGGCTTCACGAGCGGCAACTGGACCATGCTGGTGCCCGCGAGCAGCTTGGCCAACTGATGATCGGGATGTGTCGGGTCGCAGGCGGCAGGCTTGATGCTGCGGAACTGCAAGGTCGCTTCGACCGCTTCGATATCCGGGCCGAAGCACTGTGCCAGCTCATCGGCCTCAGCCGAGACGTAATACCGGTTAAGGCTGTCGAACCAGGCATAGCGGTAGCCGTGCTCCTCCAGCATTGCCCCCCATTGCTCCCAGGCCGGCGTCAAAGTGTAGGGTGCAAGCGCTTCCGCCACGACAACCTTGGGCCGGTACTTGCACCAGTCGCCGTTGAGCAGAACGTCCTCCTCAGCGCCCTCGACGTCCACCTTCAGAAAGTCGACTGCGCAGGGTACATGACGCTCGCAGAGCGCGGCGAGCGTAGTCATCGGGACGGTTAGGGGTCGGGAAGCCTTTCCAAAGCGAGCACTTGCTAAAGCCGCATGGCTTTCGATGATCGTTGAAAGCCCGTGAAACTCCTCGACCAGATAAAACGTGGCATCGCCGACCCTGCTTCCGACAAGGCTCTCCACATGACAATCGCGCGGCCGCACTGCCCTGCTGAGGCGCGCGAGCCAGGGATTCGGCTCGACGGTAACTCCGCGCCACCCCTTGAGGTAAAAGGCGAACGACGCGTTGTCGTACACGGGGTGTCCCGACCCTATGTCTATGTAGAAGCCCTCGCTGCGGTTGCCGAAGCCCCGCATGAGATAACAGTCTTCGAACCGCTGGGCGTAGGAGATAATCGGCGCGGCCCGCATCTATTTGTCAAGATCGTACAAGGAATGCAACGTTCGCACTGCCAGTTCCGTATAGCTGGCATCGATCAATAGCGAGAACTTGATCTCGGAAGTCGTGATAGCGCGAATATTGATGCCTTTGGCAGCGAGCGCCTTGAAAGCCTTGGCGGCAACCCCGGCATGACTGCGCATGCCGATGCCGATCACCGACACCTTGGCCACGTCGTTGGCGCCGTCCACGCGTTCATACCCCACAAGCTCCTTGACCTTGATCAAGACGTCGGCGGCGCGCTCGTAATCTCCGGCCGGGACGGTAAAGGTGAGGTCGGTGGTGGCCCCGTCGGCGGAGACATTTTGCACGATCATGTCGACGTTGATGTTGGCGTCGGCGAGGGGACCAAAAATGGCCGCTGCAACCCCGGGCTTGTCCTGTACCCGCCGGATCGAGATTTGCGCCTCATCCTTGGAAAAGGCGATGCCTGTCACGACCTGCTGCTCCACGATCTCCTCCTCCCCGCAAATGAGCGTGCCGCGCGGCATCGCATGCGGATCGATGTCCTCCGGTTTATCGAAGCTCGATCTCACGAAGATGCGCACGTTGTGGACCATTCCCAGCTCGACCGAACGCACCTGCATCACCTTGGCTCCCAAAGAGGCAAGCTCGAGCATCTCCTCATAGGCAACGCGATCGAGCCGCTGGGCACGCTGCACGACCCTGGGATCGCTGGTGTAGACCCCGTCTACGTCGGTATAGATGTCGCAACGCTCGGCGGCGATCCCGGCGGCAATGGCAACAGCCGAAGTATCCGATCCGCCCCGGCCCAATGTGGTGATCCGGCCAGTGTCCTGATGGACTCCCTGAAACCCGGCTATGACCGCGACCTCCTGCCTTTCCTTGAAGCGCCGGACCAGCTCTGACCCGTTCACATCGATGATGCGCGCTCCGCCATGAGCATTGGTCGTCAGAATGGGCAGCTGCCAGCCCTGCCAGGACCGGGCGTTGACGCCCATCCCCTCCAGCACGATCGCAAGAAGACCAGCCGTTACCTGCTCGCCCGAGGACACGACGGCGTCATATTCCCGCGCGTCATGCACGACTGCGGCTTCCCGGCACCACGCTACCAGCTGATTGGTCACGCCCGCCATGGCGGAGACCACGACCGCCGCTTGATGCCCCGCATCGACCTCACGTTTGACATGCCGCGCGACATTGCGGATGCGTTCCATATCGGCAACGGAGGTACCGCCGAACTTCATCACCAGCCGGGACATAACGGCTTGCGTGCCCCATGGGTGCAATGTCGGGGTGCGCTCGAACAAGCCCCCGCTCGAAAAGGCGCGTATACATAGCGATGGGATGAGTCAGTCGCAACTGCGCGGCATTGGAGGACCTGCAGTGGTCAAGTCTGCCGAAACCGAGCGCGACCCGACCGTTGATGAACGCGAGGTCGCGCATTTTACCGCAATGGCGGCCGAGTGGTGGGACCCCGCCGGCAAGATGCGGATGCTGCACCGGTTCAATCCGGTTCGCCTCGGCTACATCAAGCAGACGCTTTGCCGAGAATTCGGCCGCGGTGACCGCCGACTCGATGCGCTTGGTGGATTGCGCATTCTCGACATCGGTTGTGGAGCCGGCCTTCTGAGTGAGCCACTCGCCCGGCTTGGCGCGCATGTGATCGGAGCTGATCCCTCCGCAAGCAACATAGCGGCGGCCAGACTGCATGCCGGACAGCAGGGATTGCGGATCGATTATCGCTCGACCACAGTGGGCGCGCTAGCCGAGCAGGAAGAGCGCTTCGATGCAGTCCTTGCGATGGAGGTGGTGGAGCATGTAGCGGACCTCGGCCTCTTCATCGATCAGTGCGCGAGGGTGCTCGATCCCGCTGGCGTCATGATCGTCGCCACCATCAATCGGACGCTGAAAAGTTTTGCACTCGCGATCCTTGGGGCGGAATATCTGCTGCGCTGGCTTCCGCGCGGCACTCACCACTGGCACAAGCTCGTCACCCCCAACGAGCTGGCAGCCGCGCTGGAACGGCACGGTCTGAGTGTCATTGATGAGACTGGCGTATTCTATGATCTCCTGTCCGATAGTTGGCGCCTCTCGAGCGATACGGATGTGAATTACATGATGACAGCCCACCAGCGGCAGCATCTGGGTTGAGCGCGCTTGGTGGCTTCCTGTTCAACGCGTCGGGGAGGAGGGCGGAAGACTTCGGTATGCTTGCAATTGTGCCTGGTTCGGACGGAGGTAATCGGCACATTGATGTTCAGTTGCGCTCGTCCGGCAGAGCCGGCAAGGGGTGGAATTCGATCCCTTCCTCGTGCAGTTCTTTTGCCTGTTCGGGACTGGCTTCGCCGTAGATCGAGCGGTGCTCGGCCTCGCCGTAGTGCATCTTGCGGGCTTCGTCCGGAAATCTTGGCCCGACGTAATCTGCATTCTGGACCAGGTGCTGGCGCAATTCTCTCAGTTTTTTCCGGAATTCCCGCTCCTGCGGCGAGACCATCGCAACGGAAGCCGGGACCTGCTCGGCTGCGGGCCCGGTCTGCGCCGGGGTTTGGGCTGGCGCCTCGGACGCGGTTGCGCCGGCACGCTTTTTCACGCCGGCGATTCGCGGCGCCATGATCGTCTTTTCAATCTTGCTCGAGTTGCACACGGGGCAGACGACGAGCCCGAGCTTGACCTGGCGATCATAAGCTTTCGAGCTTTGGAACCAGCTATCGAAGTTGTGTCCCCGCTGGCAGGCAAGCGCATATCTGATCATGCGCTGCCTCGGACGACGCGCATGGGAGCGGTGGAGGATGCCGGCTCAATCAGCTCGAAACGACGCCCATGCGTCAGCGATGGGACCTTGGCCCGCGCCGCTGTCACCTGCCCGGGATCGATGCTGGCCAACACCACGCCCGGCTCAGTCTCGGATTCGGCAATGATGCTTCCCCAGGGATCCACAATCATGGAATGCCCATAGGTCTCCCGGCCATTCTCGTGTCTCCCGCCCTGGGCGGCAGCAAGGACGAACGCTCCGTTCTCGATCGCTCGGGCGCGATTGAGCACGTGCCAATGGGCTTCGCCGGTCTGCTTGGTAAAGGCGGAGGGGATCGCCAGAAATGAGCTTCCCGCCTCGGCGAGCGCTCGATACAGCGCAGGAAAGCGCAGATCATAGCAAATTGTCAGTCCAAGCCTGCCCCATGGTAGATCAGCTGTGACGGCGATTTCGCCCGGTCGATAATTTGTCGATTCCCGATAGCTCTCGCCACCCTCAAGATCCACGTCGAACATGTGGATCTTGTCATATCGTGACACGATCTCCCCGGAGCGATCGATAAGAAACGACCGGTTGGCTGCCTTCTCCGGAGAGAGCTTGATGGCCAACGAGCCGACGTGCAGAAAGACTTTCAGCTCACGCGCAAGATCTCGAAATCGCGCCAGGCCGGGATCGGTTTCCTCGGGCGCGATTGCGGCAAACAGTCGATCTCGCTTGACCTCGAGGATGTTGGTCATTTCGGGCGTGAGCACGTAGTCCGCGCCGCTCTCCCGGGCTTCCTTGATCAGGGTGGCCGCTGCATCCAAATTGGCTTGCGGCGAGAGACTCGACCGCATCTGCACAAGCCCCGCAGTAAAGACGCAGTCCGGAGAGGCGCTCATGTATCTGGTTCCTGGTCGACCTTCCGACGCCCGATCAGCGCATCAAGCTTTCCCGCTTCATCGAGTGCATACAGATCGTCGCAGCCCCCAACGTGGGTCGTCCCGATGAATATTTGGGGTACCGTCATCCGTCCGTTGGCTCGCGCCACCATTCGTTCTCGTCCATGGACATCCCGGCTCACATCGATCTCGGTAAAAGCGACCCCCTTCCGAGTCAGCAGCTTTTTTGCGGCAGTGCAATACGGACAGTATCTTGTGGTATAAATCTCGACGTGAACCATGTTTGTTTTGGTTATATGGTATTGCGGCCCGACGTCACAACCCGAGCGAATACCAGCACATCGACCGATGCTGCTCCGCCGCGGAACAGCGCTCGGGCACAGGCGTCCAGTGTCGCGCCGGAGGTCAGGACGTCGTCCACAAGCACCAGCTTCCGACCGGCGACCTCAGCCCTGCCTTCCGGTAGCACTCGGAAAGCGCCCTGCACGTTCTGGGCGCGAGCGGATTTGTCCAGGCCTACCTGCTGCGGTGTGGCCTTCACTCGGTTGAGGGCCTTATGCGCCACAGTGCGATTGCCCTCCTTTGCGATCACCTCGGCCAGCAGCGCGGACTGATTAAAGCGACGCCACCACTGGCGACGCCAGTGCAGCGGCACCGGTACGAGAGCATCTGCATCGGCGAGCAATGCACGGCCCGCGTTCGCCATCCAGCGACCCATTATTGGCGCAAGGTCCAGCCGATCGCCATATTTGAAGCCATGGACCAGCGAGCGGGCGACGTCGTCGTACCGTACGGCGGCGCGCGCCCGCCCATAAGCGGGCGGGTCGGAAATGGCCTCCATCGAAAGAAGTCCCGGCCCCGCTTCGAACGCAAATGGAATGCCCAGCCGCTCGCAATACGGAGGCGCTATGAACGAGAGCTTGGACCAGCAGCTTGCACATAGGCCGGCTCCCTCCACCGGCTCGCGACAAGACGGACAGAGCTGGGGCAAAGCCACCCGCGCGAGCAGGTCGAAAATTGCACCAACCGCCCGGCTTACCCTGGGAAGGCGCCTCGCCGGAGCGGCGTCGGATTCAATTTTCGCTTGCATTGCAACAATATCAGTTTCAGGCCCAAGGTAGCTCGCGTACCGATTGGCCCGCGTTCCATATGCAACGAAAGGAGTTGCCAAGCAAATATGGCGCCTGCATCCCCCACGCTGATTTTTGACCAATCGCAGTTGGCTGTGCACCGTCAGCGTGCGGCAAAGCTCGGACCGTCCACGTTTCTCTTGGAGCGCGCTGCGCAGGAATTGTCGGAGCGGCTCGCAACGCTCCTGCGGCGGTTCGACCGCGCGCTTGATCTCGGCACTCCGGGCGATGCGGTCCGACGCGAGCTTGTCCGCAGCGGGAAGGTCGACACTGTATTTTCCGCCGGCCCATGCGAGGTGCATCCCGATGGGACCCTCGAAGATAGTAATGGAATCATCGCCAACCAGGAGATGCTGCCCTTTCGCGAGGGCTCGCTCGATTTGGTCGTTTCCGTCCTCTCCCTGCAATTCGTCGACGATCTTCCCGGCGCGCTCGTCCAAATCCGCCGTGCTCTGAAACCGGATGGACTGCTGCTTGCCGCCCTCGCAGGTGGAGATACCTTGACTGAGCTGCGACAATGCTTTGCTGCGGCGGAGATTGAGACGCGAGGAGGGGCCTCTCCGCGAGTGATTCCTTTCCTGGGCGTGCGCGAGGCGGGTGCTTTGCTTCAGCGCGCCGGTTTCGCTTTGCCGGTAGCTGATGTCGACCGCGTGACCGTCCGCTATGCCTCCGCGATTGCGCTCATGCATGATTTGCGCGCCATGGGAGCAACAAACCCGTTGGTCGAGCGCAGCCGCCGTTTCCTCAAACGCACGACTCTGGAGCGGCTGGTACAAACTTACGCTGATCGCTTCTGCGATCCCGACAAACGTATTCGAGCGACCTTTGAAACCATCTGGCTCTGTGGTTGGGCGCCCCATGCCGGTCAACAAAAGCCTCTCACACCGGGGTCGGCCGGCCAGCGACTTGCAGACGCGCTTGGGGTGAAGGAAGTCTCTGCTGGCGAGCGCGCGCAGCGCTAGGCCATCAAAACATCGAAGACAGCTGTGCGTACAAACCGTGTGTGGTGTTGCCAAGATTGTAGACGGTAGCCGCAACAGCCGCGCCTACCCCCGAAGCTATCAGTGCATATTCGATAGCGGTTGCACCCTGCTGGTCCGGGGCAAGACGCTCGCGCAACAATGTCATGATCAAGTGCAGCTGGGTTTTTTTGGACATCTGTCTTCCTTTTCGCCCCTGGCGGCGCTCAGAGCAGCCCCGCGAGATGCGCTATCAGTGGCTCGTCTGCCGGAGGCATGGCATAGTCTCGGAGTCGGTTTGGCCGCACCCAAGCGACTTTCTGGTCCTCACGGGGAGCTATCCTTCCTTCCCATCTGCGACACACATAAAGAGGCATCAACAAATGGAAGTCCGAATAGGCATGGCTCGCAAAGGTCAGTGGTGACAGGCATGCCTCGTGCACGGTAATCCCCAGCTCCTCGTTCAACTCCCGTATCACCGTCTGCTCGGGCCGTTCGCCCTCCTCAACCTTTCCGCCCGGAAATTCCCACAGGCCAGCCATGGACTTGCCTGCCGGGCGCTGAGCGATCAGGACGCGACCATCCGCGTCAAGGAGAGCGCAAGCGGCAACAAGGACGAGTTCCACGCTCACACCCTCGCTGCAGGAGTTTAAGGGCCCAAGGAGTTAATTACTGCTCAATGCAGTTTGCTGACCGTTCGGTCTTGAGCGCGTGGTTAACGAGTCTTGATCTGAAATGAATCCGTCAGGACCGATAATCGCCGTTGATGGCGACGTACTCCTTGGTCAAGTCGCAGGTAAGAACGCGATCACGCCCAGAGCCCAGCCCGAGCGCGACCCTGATTGTGATCTCCGGTCTCTTCATCACCGCGGACACTGCCGCCTCGTCATAGTCGGGGTCGCGTTCCCCTTTGCGCGCGACGCGGATGCCGCCGAACCAGATCGAAAGCCGGTCGCGATCCGCCGGCTCTCCCGCCTTTCCGACGGCCATCACGACGCGTCCCCAATTGGCGTCCTCTCCTGCAATCGCGGTCTTTACCAGGGGGGAGTTGGCGATCGAGAGCGCAATCTGCCTTGCCGAATCTTTCGAGACCGCGCCCTCCACGACAATCTCCACGAGCTTGCGTGCGCCTTCGCCGTCGCGGGCAACCTGCTCGGCAAGGTTGTCGAGCACCGTATTGAAGGCCTTGCGAAATGCGACCAGCCGCGGGTCGGAAATGGTGACGATGTTTGGGGCGCCTCGCGCGCGTGCGGTCCCGGTGGCAAATGCGAGCAACGTATCGGACGTGGATGTATCGCCGTCGACGGTCACCGCGTTGAAGCTGTCCGCCACGCCCTGCTTGAGCAGAGCCTGCAGGACGCGAGGGGAGATCTGTGCATCCGTGAATACGAAGGAGAGCATTGTCCCCATGTCGGGAGCGATCATCCCGGCGCCTTTCGCGATCCCGCATATGGTTACGGGAGACGAGCCCACCCGCGCGACGGCGGTTGCGCCCTTCGGAAAGGTATCCGTCGTCATGATCGCCGTGGCGGCATCATGCCAATGCCCAGGCGTCGCACTCGCCACCAACTCGCCCATCACTGCAGCAAACTTGCTTGTATCGAGCGGCTCGCCGATTACTCCGGTAGACGCGAGAAACACCTCCGAGGGGCGGCATCCGACGTGCTCGGATACGAGTCGTGCAGTGACCTTGGTGCTGTTTCGGCCGGCTTTGCCGGTGAAGGCATTGGCATTGCCAGAATTGACCAGGAGTGCGGCGGCATGCCCACCCCGAACGTGCGCCTTACACCAGTCTACGGGGGCCGAAGGGCATTTCGACCGGGTGAATACCCCGGCAATACTGGTTCCTTCCTCGCATAGGGCGAGCAGTACGTCGCCTCGGCCCGTAGCGCGAATGTGCGCGCAGGCGGTCGCCATTCTCAGCCCGGCAATGGGCGGCATGTCCGGAAATCGGTCCGGCGCGAGCGTCGAGCGCAGTGGTGACACGAGCGGCCGACGAGAGGGTTCAGTTTTTCTGCTGCGCGGGAGGCTTGTCGAGGCGCTGGATGTTGGCGGATTGCCGCAGCTTGGAAACGAAGTCCGTCTGCGCCTTGCGCGAGAGAAAAGACTCGATCTGATCCTTTACCTTGGAAAATTCCGGCGGTTGCTTGGTGCGTTTATCCTCGAGCTTGATGATGTGCCAGCCGAATTGGGTCTTTACCGGATTGGAGATTTGACCTGGATACATCTTGAATGCCACTTCGGCGAACTCGGGCACCATCTGCTCCTTGGTGAAATAACCGAGATCGCCCCCCTCGGATGCCCCCGGATCCTTCGATTTCTCTTTTGCCAAGGTGGCGAAATCTCCGCCGGCCTTGAGCTGATCGACGATGGCCTTCGCCTCGTCCTCGCTTTCGACCAGAATGTGCCGGGCGCGTACCTCATCCTGGCCGCTCATCGATTTTACCGCATCATCGTAGGTCTGATGCATGGCCTCATCGGTTAGGGCGGTCTTCACCTCCTCCTGCAGCTCGAAGCCCATCAGCAACTTGTTGCGCAGAAAGGCGAGGCGCCGCTTGAACTCGGGATCGTCGGCAAGCTTCTTCTTGTCCGCCGCCTGGGTGACCAGGATGATATCGGTGACATACGAGATCAGGTGGTCTCGCTTGGCCTCGGGCGATGCCGTTTGCAGCTCGGCACCGAGATCCTCCTCCGCGAGGGCGAGATCGCTCTCCTTGATCTCCACGCCATTCACCTTGGCCACCACCGGATCGGATCCGGAGGCTGACACCGCCGAGGAGGAGCCCTTGGAGCAACCGAAAAGGAACGGCGAAAGGGCCAGCGACACGGCCATGGCAATGATCACGCTGCGGCGCTGGCAATGCGCTGGCGGAGTCGGGAGGTGCGGGGAATGCATGGGGTATCCTTCACAAAGGGCCGGAAGCGGACAGTTCCGGATAAAGCCCCACTTGGCAAGCCTTTACAGCGCCATTGTGACCAGAGCGTGGGCGTCGAACGCCGATTGACAAGCTCGTAACCCCCTCCTATGTCTCGACAAACCGGCTGGATCCGTCATCAGCGTGCCCCGCCACGTTCGCAAAGACGGTTGCGACGGCAGAATGCTTGCTCTGTTCGGCGAGGGGAGAGGCGGGCATGGACTGTCAAAGAGCTTCCGGCAGCCGTATCCTCAATGCGGGTTTGCTAGAGTGCAGCAACGCTCCTCCTAGGATGCAAGGATTTTCCGCATGATTGGAGCTATCGCACGCAAGCTGTTCGGTTCATCCAACGAGCGGCGCGTCAAAAGCTACTTGCCTCGCGTTGCGCAGATAAATGCCCTTGAGAGCGAGCTTGAGGCGCTTTCGGCCGAAGACCTGCGCGCTCGCACGGACATGTTCAAGCAGCAGGTCGCTGCAGGAGTCGCGCTGGACGACGTCCTGGTGCCCGCGTTTGCGACTTGTCGGGAAGCGGCAAAGCGCACGCTTGGACAGCGTCATTTCGATGTTCAGCTCGTCGGTGGAATGATCCTGCATGAGGGGCGCATCGCCGAGATGAAGACCGGCGAGGGCAAAACGCTGGTTGCAACTCTGCCGGTGTACCTCAACGCGCTTTCCGGACGCGGAGTCCACGTGGTTACGGTCAATGACTACCTGGCGAAACGCGACGCCGAATGGATGGGTCAGATCTACAATTTCCTCGGCCTGAGGGTAGGCGTGATCGTTCACGGTCTTGATGACGAGCAACGTAAGCAAGCCTATGACGCAGATGTCACTTACGGCACCAACAACGAGTTGGGTTTCGATTATCTGCGCGACAACATGAAATACCGGCTCGAGGATATGGTCCAGCGTGGACATATCTATGCAATTGTCGATGAAGTGGATTCCATCCTGATTGACGAGGCGCGAACGCCGCTCATCATCTCGGGCCCGCTCGACGATCGCTCGGAGTTCTACAACACCATCGATGCCTACATTCCCAAGCTCGACAAGGCCGACTACGAGGTCGACGAGAAACAGCGCACCGTTGTCTTGACCGAAGCAGGCATGGAGAAGATGGAGCAGATGCTGCGCGCCGCTAATCTGCTCAAAGGCGATCATCTCTATGACGTAGAGAACGTCTCGACCGTCCACCACGTGAATCAGGGCTTGCGCGCGCACAAGCTGTTTCAGCGCGATAAGGACTACATCGTGCGCAATGGCGAGGTGATCATCATTGACGAGTTCACCGGTCGCATGATGCCGGGCAGACGCTATTCGGAAGGGCTGCATCAGGCTTTGGAAGCGAAGGAGCACCAGCCGATTCAACCGGAGAACCAGACGCTCGCTTCCATTACGTTTCAGAATTACTTCCGGATGTACGAGAAGCTTGCCGGCATGACAGGCACCGCCATGACGGAGGCGGACGAGTTCCTCGACATTTACAATCTCGAGGTCCTCGAAGTGCCGACCAACATGCCGATGATCCGCCTCGACGACGACGACGAGGTTTATCGCACGGCCGCGGAGAAATATCGCGCTATCCTGACCCTGATAAACGACTGCAAGGAGCGCGGCCAACCTGTTCTGGTCGGCACTACCTCCATCGAAAAATCGGAGCAGCTGGCAGAGATGCTGCGCCAGCAAGGCTGGGAGCAGCACGATTTCGCCGATGCGAATGCATTCTCGGCGCTGTACGGCGGAGATGACGGAGCTTCGAAGGCGAAGGTCTTCGCGATCCTCAATGCCCGATACCATGAGCAGGAGGCCTACATCATCGCGCAGGCGGGCGTGCCTGGGGCGATCACCATCGCCACCAACATGGCGGGGCGGGGCACCGACATTCAGCTCGGCGGAAATTCAGACATGCGCATTCGCCACGAGCTCGCTGAGGTGGATATCGGTCAGCGCGATCAGGATCCGCGCGCCGGCGAGATCCGATCACAGGTCGCGCGCCTGAAGGAGAAAGCGCTCGCTGCCGGCGGCCTCTACGTGCTTGGCACGGAGCGCCACGAGAGCAGACGCATCGATAACCAGCTGCGCGGGCGATCCGGCCGGCAAGGCGACCCCGGCCACTCCAAGTTCTTCCTGTCTCTCGAGGATGATCTCATGCGCATCTTCGGAACCGACAAGCTGGACACCATGCTGCAGCGACTGGGGCTGAAGGAGAACGAGGCCATCGTCCACCCCTGGATCAACAAGGCGTTGGAAAAGGCGCAGCAGAAGGTCGAAGCCCGCAATTTCGATATCCGCAAGAACCTGCTCAAGTTCGACAACGTGATGAACGACCAGCGCAGGGTGATCTTCGAGCAGCGCATCGAGTGGATGCGGGACGAGGCGGTAAACGAGGTCGTGGCGGATATGCGCCATGCCGCCGTCGAGGAGCTCGTCGCAAAACACGTCCCGGAGAACGCCTACCCCGAGCAGTGGGATACCTCGGGCCTGCAGGAAGAGATCAAGCGTGTCCTCAATCTTGACCTGCCGGTCACCGATTGGGCGAAGGAGGAAGGGATTGCCGACGAGGAGCTACAGTCTCGCATCGAGCGGCGCGCCGACGAGCACATGGCGGCCAAGGTGGCGCAATGGGGCGCCGACGTCATGCGCTACGTCGAAAAATCGATCCTGCTGCAGACGCTCGACCATCTCTGGCGTGAGCATCTCGTGATGCTGGAGCATCTTCGACAAGTGATCGGCTTGCGCGGATATGGACAGCGCGACCCGCTGAACGAGTACAAGGCCGAAGCTTTCAATCTGTTCGAGGCGATGAGCACCAACCTGCGGGAAGCGGTAACCGCCCAGCTGATGCGAGTTGAGATCAGGACGGCTCCGCCTGAGGAAACGGCGCCTTTGCCCTACATGGAGGCACACAAGATCGATCCCTCAACGGGCGAGGACGAGATGGCGCTGGCGCGTGCCGGGGGAGTGACCCTGGCGCAACACGGAATTACCGCTGCGACACTGACGCAGGAGCGAAACCCGAAGGATCCGACCAGCTGGGGCAAAATCGGCCGCAACGAGCCCTGCCCGTGCGGGTCGGGCAAGAAATACAAGCATTGTCACGGTCGCTACGCTTAGCCGGCTAGTGCCAGGATCCAAAGCGGTCGAACACGCCGGCTGGGACGGCAGGTGTTGCGCCGGCTATCGTATTATCGCTGCTCGCCGGCTTTGCCTGCGGCTCGGTTGTTTGTTGCCGCGGCAGTGCCGATTCCGGCTTGGCAGTCGCTACTTTCGCACGCTTCGCATCGGCGCGCCGACTGTCCGCCTTTGCGGTCCGGGGAGCGGCCGCTGTTGCAGGCTGGGCCGATGTCGCGCTGGGACTGGGAGCCGATTCGGCAGTTTGCTCGCGTTTCGAGCCGAACAGATTCGCAAAGAAGCCTTTGATGCCGCCCGAGTCTCCTGCGGATGCGACCTGCACCTGGGCAGGCCTCGATTCGGCGGAAGCAAGACTCACAGTGCCGCCCGTTGCCTCTGGCGCTGCCGGCGGATTCACATGCGCGGGAATGGTGCCCGAAGCAGTGCGGATGGTCGCGCCCGGTCCTCCACTCGATTTGACCGCCGCGAGGAAAGTGGCGTTCATACCGCCGTCCACGCCCATCCTGATCGGCACCGTTGCGGTTCCCCGGCTTATCAGCTCTGCGGTCGCAAGATCGTCACGACGTTCTTTCTCACGAACGGCAGACGCCATCGCCTGGGGTACTCGGTAGCTGGGGCATTTCTCCGCGGGGCTGAACTTGCCTGACGACTGCGCATCGAACACGTACCGCTTCTCGCAAACGTCTACTTTGGGTTCAAGACGCGTTACCTCGAAATGGTCGTAGCCCTGCTTGATCATTTTCCAGAACGCCATGTGCGGGGAATCGCGATGCCTCGCCATGTTTAGCGGCGTCATACGGAACGGATATGCCTGGATCTGAAATGACTTCTGGCCGCCGAAGAAGGACTCCCGCGCCAGCGAATAGATCTCCCCTATCTGCTCATCGGTCATGGCGTAGCAGCCGCGCGACGAGCAGTCGCCATGAATCATCAGGAAAGCGCCGGATCGCCCATTCGCCCGGTCATAGGCATTCGGGAATCCGGTATTGATGGCGAGGTACCACTGCGAGTTCGGGTTCATGAGGCTCGGAGTGATGGTATAGAAGCCCTCTGGAGCCTGCCGGTCACCTTCTCGGATTTTGGGGCCCAATTCCCCCGACCAACGGCAGATGGGGTAGGTTCGCAGGAGCGCGAAACGGCCGGTCTTGTCCTCCTTCCAGACCTCCAGCTCGGATTCCTCCTTGAAGATCCGGACCAGAATAGGCGACTCCTTCGCCATATTCTTGCTCTCGAGATCCGCAAGCAGGCGCTCGGACAACGGCTGCATGTGCCGCCCGCTCACGCCGGGCGTGCTGTCGGTATCGCAACCGGCAAGCGCAAGCGCAGCGGCAAGCGCAGCCGACGCCAGAAGCGAGCGAGCCAGACACAGCCGGTTCAACGCCGATCCCCCCGAGGCTTCCCCGAGCCTTCTCGTCAACCCCTATCCTGACGCCATGGCGATCACAAGGCGCAGGATAGCCGATCGTAAGGTGGGCGGGCGGCACAGGCAACACGCGGCCAAGCCACCTACCCCCACCAAGCACCTTGGGCAGTGCTATGCCCAAACTGAGACAAGATCAGGGCAGGCGCACTGCCCTAAGCCAAGCCGCGACCCATCGCCAGGAATTTCTCGCGCCGCTGCCGGCGGATAGTCTCGCGATCGAGCCCGGAAAGCTCAGCCAGGACCCCGCCTATGGCCTCCCCTGTCGCGGCAATGGCCGCGGCACGATCCCGGTGGGCCCCGCCGGGGGGCTCCGCCACGACTTGATCGATTATCCCAAAGCCCACCATGTCCTCAGCGGTAATTTTCATGCTTGTCGCTGCTTCCTGCGCCTTGGAGGTATCACGCCACAGAATCGAAGCGGCACCCTCCGGTGAGATTACGCTGTAGATGGCGTTCTCCAACATCAGCACGCGATTTGCCGTGGCAATGGCAATGGCGCCACCCGAACCGCCTTCACCTATGATCACCGCCACGTTGGGAACTCCAAGCTCGAGGCTGACGCTGGTCGAGCGCGCAATGGCCTCCGCTTGCCCGCGCTCCTCGGCCCCTATCCCGGGATAGGCGCCTGCGGTGTCCACGAGCGACAGCACCGGAATTGCGAAACGGTCGGCCATCTGCATCACGCGTTCGGCCTTGCGATAGCCCTCCGGTCTGGCCATTCCGAAATTGTGTTTGAGCCGGCCCTCGGTGGAGGAGCCCTTCTCATGCCCGATCACGCAGATACTCTCGCCCCCGAAGCGGCCGAAACCGGCAATGATTGCATCGTCCTCTCCGAATTTACGGTCGCCTGCGAGCGACACAAAGTCGGTAATCAGGGCCGAAACGTAATCCAGACAATGCGGCCGATCGGGATGCCGGGCCACTTGGGTCTTTTGCCATGGCGTGAGCTCCGCATAGAGCTCTTTGAGAACTTGTGCGGCCTTGGCCTCCAGTCGAACGATTTCCTCCTGGATGGCTCCCGCGCTATCGCCGGGCTCCACGGCTCGCAGCTCATTGATCTTGGCTTCGATCTCGGCAACCGGCTTTTCAAAATCAAGATAGCTGCGCATCGCACTCTCAGCGCTTCGGTCCGTGACGCGGCGCGGAGATCACGAAGAACGCTCAATGCGCGCCTTGAATCCCGTAGCGCGAATACTCCTGTCCTATCTCCGGCTGCATCGCCTTCGCCGCCGCAATGTCGGTTTCGCCGAGGGGGTCCTCATTCTTCAATCGAGCCAAACCACGGCCGTATAGCGCAAAGGCTTGATTGGGGTTAAGTGCCAGGGCGGCGTCATAATCGGAAACGGCCGCATCGAACTGGGTCATCTTCAAGTAAACAAAGGCGCGGCTACTGAGCGTTGCGGCATTCTTCGACCGTAGCCGGAGCGCCTCGTTGCAGTCTGCCAAGGCCTGCTTGACAATCCCTACCACGGCGCGAGCCCAGCAACGATTGTCGAAGGCCGGAGCAAACTTCGGCGCCAGCCGTATGGCTTGGTTGAAATCGTCAATGGCATGATCGAACTGTCCCTTGGCCAAATAGACGTTGCCGCGATTGAAATATGTCTGCGGCGACGGCTTGAGCTTGATCGCCTGCTCGTAATCTTGCAGGGCGCGATCGTATTCGCCTTTGAGGTCGTATGCTACTGCGCGATTGTTGAAAGCAATGGCCAGCTTGCTATCGGCCTTGATTGCCAGGCTGTAGTCCTGGATGGCGCGTTCGATTTCGCCTTTGAGCCGGTATGCAAGCCCGCGATAGGTCAGAGATTCGGCGGCGCTCTCGCCCTTATCCCGGGAGGCCTTTATGCCTGCGGAACAGGCTTCGATACGTTGCACCAGCGCTGGATGGTCCTCACCCTCGCACCAGCGGCGCTCCTGCTGGGTCTGAGCGAAAGCGGAGTGATCGACAGCTAAAAGCGTGACAAGCACGGTCGCGCAGAATAGGCGGTTCCTTGCAGCATCAGCAGACATCGGCAGCTCCGGGACGTCATAGCCTTTCAGGGCTCGTTACTCTTAATCTTCCTCGGCGAGCGGATGCAAATCACGCACCAGGTTTTTGAGGCGTTCCTCGATCATGTGCGTGTAGATTTGCGTCGTGCTGATGTCGGCATGTCCCAATAGCGTCTGCACGACGCGCAGATCCGCTCCATTCTGCAAGAGATGGCTGGCGAAGGCGTGTCGCAGGACGTGTGGGCTGACGTCTTTGCTCCGCAGCCCCGCCGCGGCGGCAAGATTCTTGAGCTCCCTCGCAAAGTGCTGGCGCGTCATATGTCCCCCCGCTCCCGAGGAGGGGAACAGCCATTTCGTGCTTCGTCGCCGCTGCTCGGAAGGGAAGCTCTGCAGATATTCGCCGATCGCCTGCTTTGCCGGCTCGTTGAGTGGAACCAGGCGCTCCTTGTTGCCCTTGCCGCGCACAACGAGCATGCGCGCCCCACGATCAGCAGCGGAAAAGGGAAGTGAAATGAGCTCCGAAACCCGCAGCCCGGTTGCATAAAGCAGCTCGATAAGGCAGGCCATTCGTGCCGCACGGACTCGGGCGCCGGCGGATTGGCCGGGACGGTTCATGGCCAAGCGCGCCTGCACAAGCAGCTTGTCGACATCGGCGATGGTGAGCAGCTTGGGCAACGAGCGTACCTGCTTGGGCCTCTCGATCAAGGCGGATGGGTCGTCCCGCCGATGACCCTCGGCCCGCAAAAAACGAAAAAGCTGACGGGTGGCGGAAAGCCGGCGCGCGACCGAGGAAGGCGCCAAACCACGGTTGGAAAGCGCGGAAAAATAAGCCCGCAAGTCGCCCGCCGTGGCATCCCCAATGCTGCTGCGGTTGCGGGCGGCAAGCGCGTCGGAGAGCTCTGCGAGGTCATGGGCGTAGGCCGCGAGCGTGTTTTTGGCGCCGCCGCGTTCGGCCGCGACCATATCGAGGAAAAGTCCGATCAGAGCCTGGTCGGAAGCTTTGCCCTTCGGCGGCACGGGGATCAGGGTTGCTTGACGAATTTGTCAGGGGGGATCGAAACGGTGATCTCGCGCGGCTTGGGGTCGAACCAGGTCGCGAGCATGAACATCGCCCCGTACACGAGGCCGCCGATAACGCCGATCAGCGTGAGAAATCGGAATAAGCTTGGCATTGCAGGCTACCTTACGCAGATATACCCGAAATCATGGAGAAACTTGGGACATTGGTGAATGGGGATATTCGGGTGAATGGTTGTAGCGGGGGAGCGCTGGAGTGCCGAGCTGCGATTCCGTCATTATATTCAGCGCCATGAGAATTGCTGTGCTTGCCAGGGAAACGCAAGCTGGCTACCGCGGGGATGTGACGTCGGAAGCACCATGACCGGCAGCGCGACGGATCAAATCGTCCCGCCATCGGAAGCCATCATAGCGAAGGCATTGGGCCGCCGTTCCATCGTGCTGGTCGGGATGATGGGCTCCGGCAAGTCCTCGATCGGGCGGCGGCTCGCGCTCCGCCTCGGGATCCCTTTCAGCGATGCCGATGCGGAAATTGAAAGGGCGGCGGGAATGTCCATCCCGGACATCTTCTCTGTTCGAGGCGAGGCAGAGTTCCGACACGGAGAAGCGCGCGTCATTTTGCGGCTATTGGAGAATGGACCTCAGGTCCTGGCGACAGGCGGAGGTGCCTTCATGAATCCGGATACCCGCACCGCCATCGGTTCCAAGGGGCTCTCGATCTGGCTTAACGCGGAATTCGACGTCCTCATGAAGCGCGTCAAACGCCGCCATGATCGCCCACTTTTGAAAATGGGGGATCCCGCCGAGGTCCTGCGCAAGCTGATGCAGGAGCGTGATCCCATCTATGCTCTGGCCGATCTCACGGTAGAATCGCGCGACGTGCCACACGAAAAAATCGTCGATGAGATCTTGAGCTTGCTTGCCGCGTATTTGACCATGGCTCCCGCTGGAAGCGGCGCCGTCGGAGGAGATTGCCCGAGTGGCTGCACCGGTGCGCATGAGTGAACCGACCGTTGTGGAGGTTGCGCTTCCTGGGCGCAATTATTCGATCCTTATTGGGCGCGATCAGCTCCTTTCGTTGGGGCAAAGGGTTTCAACTCTGCGGCGGGGCGCCAAAGTCGCGATCATCACCGATGAAACAGTAGCGCGACATTATCTCGGCGCCGCGCAAACGGCACTCGCCGTCGCCGGCGTCGATGCGACGTGCATCACGGTGCCTGCGGGTGAAGGCTCCAAAAGCTTTACGGTACTGGAGGAGGTTTGCGACAAGGTGATCGCGGCTCGCATAGAACGGGGGGATCTCATCGTCGCCCTCGGCGGCGGTGTGGTCGGCGACCTTGCCGGCTTTGCAGCAGCTATTGTCAGGCGTGGCGTCGATTATGTGCAGGTGCCGACCACGCTTTTGGCGCAAGTTGATTCCTCGATTGGCGGCAAGACCGCGATCGATTCGCGTCATGGAAAAAACCTGATCGGTGCTTTTCATCAGCCAGCTCTGGTCGTCGCCGATACGGCGGTGCTCGATTCGCTGCCGCGACGGGAATTCTGCGCGGGTTACGCTGAAATCGTAAAATATGGCTTGATGGCTGATGCAGGCTTGTTTTCCTGGCTGGAGTCGAGCTGGCCGGATATCCTTTCCGGTGGTGCTGCGCGCGAGCGGGCGATTGCAGCATGCTGCCGCATGAAGGCAGCAATCGTCGCGCAGGATGAGCGCGAGACTGGCCAACGCGCCCTGCTCAATCTCGGTCACACCTTCGGACATGCGATCGAGGCCGCGGCCGGATTTTCCGGTGCGCTGCTGCATGGCGAGGCGGTCTCGGTGGGAATGACGCTGGCGTTCGCGTTCTCGGCCAAGCGCAACCTGCTCTCAACTGCCGACGCCGAGCGGGTCAAGCGGCATCTCGCGGCCGTTGGTCTTCCGACTGATATGGGCTGTGTGCAGGAAAACCGGCCCAGCGCCGATCGTCTGGTCTCATTGATGATGCAGGACAAGAAGGTCAGACGTGGAAAACTGACCCTCATACTCGCGCGCGGCATTGGCCACAGCTTTATGGAGACTGAGGTCGACGCCGGGGAGGTACGTGAGTTCCTGAAGGAGAAACTCTCCGAGCCATGACCAGTTATGACTGGCTCTCTCTGGCGATCGTGATCATCTGCCTGCTGCTTTCCGCTTTTTTCGCGGGAAGCGAGACGGCTCTGACGGCATCCTCCCGTGCCAGCATGCACCGCCTGGAGAAGCAAGGCGACCGTCGCGCGGCCCTGGTCAACCGCTTGCTCGCTGCACGAGAGCGATTGATCGGCGCAGTCCTGCTCGGCAATAACGCGGTCAACATCGCTGCCTCTTCGCTGGCGACAGGCGTGCTACTGAGCTGGTTCGGCGATATGGGTGTGATCTATGCCACGGTCGTGATGACGTTGCTCATCGTGGTCTTTGCGGAGGTGCTGCCGAAAACGGCCGCTTTTAACGCTCCGGACCGGCTTGCGCTCAGGGTCGCTCGTCCGATGGATTGGACGGTCCGAGTGCTTGCACCCCTGCTGATCGCAGTGGCGGGGGTCGTGAGGTGGCTGCTGTGGAGCATCGGCATGCGCTTGGATCAAAGGGAACCGATCCTATCTCCACACGAGAGGCTGCGGGGCGCAGTCGATCTCCTGCATCGGGAAGGCGGCGTCGAGAGGCTGGACCGCGACATGTTCAGCGGCCTGCTTGATTTACGTGAGCTCACCATCTCCGATGTGATGATCCATCGCACCGAGATGGTGACGGTTTGCGCCGATGACCCCCCTGCACAGGTTGTCGAGGCCGCGCTGCGAGCGGAGGTGACCCGAGTGCCGCTGTGGAAGGGAAAGCCGGAAAACATCATCGGCATTCTGCACGCCAAGGACCTTCTCCGCGCGATTCAGGGAGCGGATGGGGATTTAGCCAAGGTCGAGGTCGAAAAGATCATGCGGATGCCCTGGTTTGTTCCTGAGACCCGACCGCTGTCTGAGCAACTCAAGGCCTTTCGCCGGCGCAGGACACCTTTCGCGCTGGTGGTTGACGAATACGGAGAAGTGATGGGCCTCGTCACTCTCGAGGACATTCTGGAGGAGATCGTCGGTGATATAACCGACGAGCACGACATCGCCGTCCCCGGCGTGCGGCCTCAGCCGGACGGTTCCGTTAATGTCGATGGCGGGGTGCCGATCCGGGATCTTAATCGCGTGATGGATTGGAGCCTTCCCGATGACGAGGCGACTACGGTTGCAGGGCTCGTGATTCACGAAGCACGATCAATTCCTGAGCCTGGCCAGTCATTTACCTTTCACGGCTTCAGGTTCCGCGTGCTGCGGAGGGAGCGCAATAGGATCACCGCGTTGCGCATTACGCCGCTTGCGCGCAAGCCGCTGGCCAAGCTGGCATAGAAACTCAGCGAGCATCCTCGCCGGGCGCAAGGGCCTGGATTGCCAGTGCATGCACCCCGGATGCGAGCTCGGAACCAAGCACACGATTGATCATGCGATGGCGCTCGAGCCGGCTCTTTCCTGCGAACGCATCAGCCACGATATGAACCCTGAAATGGCTCTCACCGCCGGGCCGGTGTCCGGCATGCCCTTCGTGCAGATGCGATTCATCGGCGACCTCGATCCGCACGGGGGCAAATGCATCCGTCAGCTTGTGCGTGATTGCATCGCGCATGGACATGTCGCTTGCGACTACGGGAGCGCTGTCCGGCAGTCAAGGGTTGCGCGACTTGGGAGTGTCAATCAGGCCGGTTGATCGTGGCTCTTGCAACCGAGCTCGCGCTGCGCGCATATTGATAGATTATGAAAATCGACTCTCCTTTGTTCGATCGAATCAGGGTGAAGCCGGACAAGGATCGACGGCTTCGGGCCCAATGTCCCGTGTGTGAATGGGTAGACTGCAAAGCGCCGGCTACCCATCGCGCGCCGAAAGGTCGGTTGCGCGAGCGCGAGTACTGGCAGTTTTGTCTTGATCACGTCCGTGCCTACAATCATTCCTATAATTTTTTTGCCGGGATGAGTCCCGAGGACATTGCGCGATACCAGAAAGACTCGGTCGTCGGTCATCGTCCGACCTGGAAGATGGGGATGAGCGGCAAGAGCTCCCGGTCCCACTCGACTCGATCTCATCGTGACTTTTCCGGCGCGAGGGATCCCTTCGGTTTTTTCCGGGAGTATGGCACGGCGGCCGATCCGGATTTCGATCGGCACAGGCTCGAAAACCGCGTAGTTCGCAATGCCGAACGCAAAGCCCTCGGAGTGCTCGGGCTTGAACCCGAGGCTTCGAAACAAGAGGTCAAGAGCCGCTTCAAGGAGCTGGTCAAGCGCCATCACCCGGATGCCAACGGCGGCGATCGGTCCTCCGAAGGCAAGTTGCGGGAGATCATCCAGGCGTACAACTATCTGAAATCGATCGGATTTCGATGATCCGCAAAGCCGGCGCAAGTTGCACGGACGCGCCGGCATTCCTATTTCAATTCACGGTATTGAGCCGACCCCGGCTTCCGCGACGCGGGGGGATTCTGCTAGCCTCGTAAATGTCGTCCATATCTCCGATCGAGCCGACGCGGCTCTCGATCGTCCGAGATCAGGGAGGATGAATGCCCGCCGTAGCAGAAGAGGTGCCCGGGCTGCCGGATATGAAGGTCTCGATCCGGCAATTGTTCGGGATCGACAGCGACCTGGAGGTTCCGGCCTATTCCGAGCCGGACGAGCATACTCCGGATCTCGATTCCGACTATCGTTTCGACAAACCGACGACCTTGGCGATTCTTGCAGGGTTTGCCAAGAACCGTCGGGTGATGATTGCCGGCTACCACGGCACTGGAAAATCCACTCACGTCGAGCAGGTGGCGGCACGACTCAATTGGCCATGCGTGCGGGTGAACCTCGACAGCCATATCAGTCGAATCGATCTGATCGGCAAGGATGCAATCGTCATTCGCGATGGGCTGCAGGTGACCGAGTTTCGCGACGGGATTCTGCCGTGGGCGCTGCAACACAATGTAGCGCTATGCTTCGACGAATATGATGCGGGCCGACCCGATGTGATGTTCGTGATTCAACGGGTGCTCGAAGTCTCAGGCAAGCTCACCCTGCTCGATCAGAACAAGGTGATCAAGCCGCACCCGGCATTCCGGCTGTTCGCAACGGCCAATACTGTGGGTCTAGGCGATACCTCGGGCCTCTACCATGGGACGCAGCAGATCAACCAGGGGCAGATGGACCGCTGGTCGATCGTGACCACGCTGAATTATCTGCCGCACGACAATGAGGTGGAGATCGTGCTGGCAAAGGCGCGACACTACCGCACCGAACAGGGGCGCGACATCGTCAACAAGATGGTCCGGGTGGCCGACCTCACGCGCAACGCCTTCATGAACGGCGATATCTCCACGGTAATGAGTCCGCGCACGGTTATTACCTGGGCCGAGAACACGGAAATCTTCAAGGATATCGGTTTTGCTTTTCGGCTGACATTCGTGAACAAATGCGACGAGCTCGAACGCCCGATCGTCGCAGAATTCTACCAGCGCTGTTTTGGCGTGGAGCTCCCGGAATCATCGATCAACGTGGCGCTCAGCTGAGCTGACTGCCCAGTTGCGGCTGACCTGTTTAAGCGACGATGGGCGCCTTTTGCGACAGGCATCGCGGCTAGAAACGCAAACCGAGTTGGCCTCGGATGACATCCAACATCAAGGGCAAGAGTGCCGTAAGGGAAAATCCAGCTGAGCCGTTCAAACGCGCTGTAACCGGCTGTCTACGGGCGATCGCACGAAAGCCGGAATTGGAGGTCTCCTTCGCAGCCGAACGGCCGGGGATGGTTGCCGGCAAGGCGCGCCTGCCCGAGCCGCCGCGCAAGCTCAGTCCGTCGGATGCTGCCATAGTGCGTGGGCACGCCGATTCGATCGCCCTCAAGCTTGCCTGTCATGATCCCCTGGTCCATCGCAAGCTTGTCCCCGGCGGGCAGCAGGCGCGCGCGGTATTTGACGCGGTGGAGCAGGCACGGGTCGAGGCCATCGGGGCCCGCCGGATGGCCGGGGTAGCAAAAAATCTCTCGTCCATGCTCGACGACCGTTTCCACCGCGGCAAGTTCGACGAGGTCAGTGATCGAGCAGATGCGCCGATTGAAGAGGCGATCGCGCTGATGGTGCGCGAGCGGCTCACCGGTCAGGCTCCGCCGCGGGCTGCTAAAAAGATTGTCGAGCTATGGCGGCCGCTGATCGAGGCCAAAGCGGGGCGGGATCTCGACCGCCTGGAGCGATTCATCGAAAATCAGACCCGGTTCGGCGATGCCATCCACGATCTGCTCGATGCGCTCGATATGGGCGAGGACCGCAGCACCGAATCCGACGAGGAGGAAGGAGAGCAAGGCGAGGATCGGCGCAAGGAGGAGTCCAGCGAAGCTGGCGAGGGCGCGGATGCGGAGGATTCCCAGACGCAAATCGACGAAGCCGACGTGTCCGGCGAAGATATGGCCGAGACCAGTGCTGAAGCAGCGGAGGCGCTCTCGGCGGATAACGCCGATGATGCCGAGATGGGGGATGCAGAAGCCCCGGCTGAGCCCCGGCGGCCCCGACGCCACGGGCAGAACGAGCCGCGGGGTCCGGATTACCGGCCATTTGTGACCCGGCATGATGAGACCATTGCCGCCGAGGAATTATGCGAGCCGGAGGAGCTCGATCGGCTGCGCAGCTACCTGGATAAGCAACTCTCCCATTTGCAGGGTGTAGTCGCCCGGCTCGCGAACCGTCTGCAGCGGCGATTGATGGCCCAGCAAAGCCGGGCCTGGGAGTTCGATCTGGAGGAGGGGCTGCTCGATCCGGCGCGGCTATCCCGCATCGTCGTTGATCCTCTGCACCCCCTTTCTTTTAAGCACGAGAAGGACACCAATTTTCGTGACACGGTCGTCACCCTCTTGCTCGACAATTCGGGCTCGATGCGCGGTCGGCCGATCACGGTTGCGGCCACTTGCGCCGATATCCTGGCGCGTACGCTTGAGCGTTGCGGGGTGAAGGTCGAGATCCTGGGTTTCACCACGCGGGCATGGAAGGGCGGTCAGTCACGCGAGGCCTGGCTCGCGAGCGGGAAACCCGCCAATCCGGGCCGGCTCAACGATCTTCGCCACATCATTTACAAGTCCGCGGACGCGCCTTGGCGCCGGGCGCGGAAGAATCTGGGCCTCATGATGCGGGAAGGTCTGCTCAAGGAAAACATCGACGGCGAGGCGCTGGACTGGGCACACCACCGGCTCCTTGCACGGGGCGAGCAACGCAAGATTCTGATGATGATCTCGGACGGCGCGCCGGTGGACGATTCCACCCTCTCAGTTAATCCGGGCAACTACCTCGAGCGTCATCTCCGCTGGGTCATCGAGGACATCGAGACCCGCTCGCCAGTGGAGCTGATTGCGATCGGCATCGGCCATGACGTAACCCGCTACTATCGGCGTGCGGTGACTATCGTCGATGCGGAGGAGCTCGGCGGCGCCATGACTGAAAAGCTTGCGGAGCTCTTCGACGAGGAGGAAACTCTGTCAGTCGGGGCCGCGCGCGGCAGGCTCGTACGCACCCTGCAATGAGCTACCGATAGCCCCTTTTTCAGGGGAAGATGGTGCGGCGATGTTCAATAGATCGACAATACTCTCCTGGAAAGCGGGCCAAGGCAGCGCGCTTAACCGCTACTCGCGCTAGAGCTAGAGGTCGCCCTCGCTTTGCGGATCTGCCGCTTGAGCCCGAGCGCCTGCCTGGACAGGTCGGCATCCTTGGCTTTGAGGAGAAAAGAGTCGAGCCCGCCGCGATGATCAACCGTACGCAGTGCGTTTGCGGAGACGCGCAGCTTGACCGAACGGCCAAGCGCGTCCGAAATCAGCGTCACGTTCAGAAGATTGGGCAGGAAGCGTCGCTTTGTCTTGATGTTCGAGTGGCTTACCCGGTGCCCTACCTGAGCGGTCTTGCCGGTCAAATCGCAGCGCCGCGACATCGAATCCTCGGTGTTTCGAAAAAACGCCCGTTCTGCGTGCCGCAGGAACTGGCCGCAATCTCGTGAAAGGGAGCTATAGTGTCGCCCTTTTAGAGCGTCAAGGTAAGGAGAAGGAGACCAGATAGAGACCACAAGAGCCCCCTGTTGCGGCCCCTGTTGCGCATGTCTGCGGAGAGAAAGCTCTGCATCTCTGGAACCCGCCTTGATCGGGCCAAGATAAACGGCCAAGCATGAACCTCGATTGCCCTCGCTGACCCAGGTTGGTCGTGCGAGGACTTTGAAGATGTCGAGGACCAGGCAGCCGGTCCTCCCTTGCCGCAGCGGTGTCGCCGTCTGCTGGAACAGCGATGTGAACTCCCGCTTCGCCCATCGTTACGCAGCTATTCTCGGTGCGCTTGTCCTCGCCGCCGCAACGGCAGATGGGGCGCTTGGCGGCCCGAACGCGCAAGCAAGGCTGGATGCGCGGTATAGTGTCACATTGGCAGGCTTGCCCATCGGCCGCGGCACTTGGACGATCGACATCGGTGACGACCAGTTTGCGGCGACTGCCGACGGAACAACCGCGGGCCTGATGCGGGTTTTCGCGAGCGGCCGCGGACACAGTACGGTGCACGGCAGCCTATCTGGAAGCCAGCCTCCTTCGTCCAGTTACGCGTCGAGCATCTATACCGATACGAAGTATGACGAAGTGCGTATGGTGATCAGCGCGGGTGTCGTGAAGGAATTCTCGGCCGAGCCGCCAAACACGCCCCACGCGACCCGGGTTCCGCTTACGGAGGTCCACCGACGCGGGGTATCGGATCCGATGACTGCATCGTTAGTAAGGGTAGGCGGCACCGGCGAGACAGTCGTTCCCCAAGCCTGCCAGCGAACGCTGGCGATCTTCGATGGACGTATGCGCTACGATCTGCAGCTCGGGTTCAAGCGATTTGAAACGGTGAAATCGCAGGCGGGGTATGAGGGACCGGTTGTGGTCTGTGCAGTCCACTTCCGACCACTTGCGGGACATGTACCGGAGCGCTATGCGCTTCGCTACCTCAGTGACTCGCGCGACATTGAACTGTGGCTTGCCCCTATCGCAGGCACTCGGGTTGTAGCACCGTATCGAATTTCGATCCCTACTCCGATCGGAGTAGGAGTGATGGAAGCGACTCAGTTCATCGTCATGCCGCATGCCGGGAAGACGACCGCAAAAACCCAGTGACCCCGCCTTTCTGCATGCTCTCGCAGAGAGCAAGGGGAGACGCTCGCCAAGGGCCATTGGCGACTTTGATTTAACCTCTTTGCGCAGGTGCAAGCCATACCTTTCAAGATTTAGTCGCTATGGAGTTTGCGAGGCCAAGATATAGGCGTGAACGAATTCCGACACTGCTTGAGTCAGCGATTCGGACTTGATTCGTTCCGGCGTCGTTCCACAAATTAAACGGGTGAAGTCTGGGCGCGCGAAGGCGTCACAATGTGGTACAGCCCCAGGAAACTGACTGCACGAGAGCAATTCGCCTCGAGAGTTCAACCGCTTTGATGCTCAACCCTTTGCCTTCCGAAAGCCGCCGAGACGGCAGCGCCCGTGGCGCCGGTGTTACGGCCGTTCTCGGCCCGACCAATACCGGCAAGACGCATCTCGCCATCGAGCGCATGCTCGGCCATTCGTCGGGCATCATCGGATTACCGCTGCGACTGCTTGCGCGTGAGGTCTTCAACAAGGTCGCCGAGCGTGCCGGGGCAGACGCAGTCGCGCTTGTCACCGGCGAGGAGAAAATCAAGCCTGCGAATCCACGCTACTGGGTCTCGACGGTGGAGGCGATGCCGCGCGACCTCGATGTGGCCTTCCTGGCCGTCGATGAGGCTCAGCTCGCGTCCGATCTGGAGCGCGGACATGTGTTTACCGACCGCATGCTCAATTACCGCGGCCGGGAGGAAACCCTGGTGCTGGGAGCACAGACCGTGCGGCCGCTGGTCGAGCGGCTCCTGCCGGGAGCGCATGTCATCACCCGGCCTCGCCTCTCTCAGCTATCGTTCGCGGGGGAGAAAAAGATCAGCCGATTGCCCCGCCGATCCGCCATCGTCGCGTTCTCGGCCGAGGAGGTCTACTCGATTGCCGAATTCATTCGGCGGCAGCGGGGTGGCGCCGCGGTTGTCCTCGGTGCGCTCTCACCGCGAACCCGAAACGCGCAGGTCGATCTGTATCAGTCCGGCGACGTCGAGTATCTCGTCGCAACAGACGCGATCGGGATGGGCCTCAACCTCGACGTTGATCACGTCGCCTTCGCTTCCGATCGCAAATTCGACGGGTATCAATTTCGCAGGCTCAGCTCCGCTGAGCTTGCGCAGATTGCGGGGCGCGCCGGACGGGCCACCCGCAACGGCACCTTTGGTACCACCGGCCGATGTCCTCCGTTCGAGGCCGAGCTTGCGCAGGCGCTGGAGTCCCACTCGTTTGAAGCGATCAAGGTGCTGCAATGGCGCAATACCGCGCTCGACTTTTCGTCGCTTGGTGCCTTGCAGGCCTCGCTTGCGCAAGTACCGACGGAGAATGGCCTTACACGGGCTCCGATTGCCGAGGATATTTTGGTTCTTGAGCACGCCGTGCGGGACGACGACATTCGTGCGCTGGCTAAGACGCGGGAGTTGATCGAGCGGCTCTGGGACGCGTGTCAGATTCCGGATTATCGCAAGATTTCGCCCGCCGCGCATGCCGAGCTTGTCATCACGCTTTATGGTTTCCTGGCAAGAGAGCGAACCATTCCAACCGACTGGTTCGCCCGGCAGGTTGAGCAGGCGGACCGCACCGATGGCGACATCGACACGGTATCCAACCGCATCGCTCACATCAGGACCTGGACCTTTGCCGCGAATCGCCCGGATTGGCTCGCTGAGCCTGAGCACTGGCAGGCCGTCACCCGCGCGGTTGAGGACAAACTCTCGGATGCGCTGCACGAGCGGCTCACCGAACGTTTCGTCGACCGTCGCACCAGCGTGCTGATACGCAGACTGCGGGAAAGCTCGGTGCTGGAAGCCAATATCAGCAAGAGCGGCGAAGTGGCGGTCGAGGGGCATACGATTGGTCGCCTCGATGGCTTCATGTTCACGCCGGTCGCCTCGAGCGCAGGGTCTGAGGCGAAGGCGCTCGCAGGCGCGGCGCAAAAGTCTCTGGCTGGAGAGATCAATGCGCGTGCAACCCGACTAGCGCAGGCCGCCGACGGGCAGCTTATGCTGACGAACAATCATACCATTCGCTGGCTTGGACAGCCGGTCGCAATCCTGGTCGCCGGTGATGAGCCGCTCAAACCGCGGCTGCGGATCATATGCGACCAGCACCTCACTGGTGCCCCGCGTGATGCAGTCCAGGCGCGTCTCGATTTCTGGCTGAAGTCCCACATCGAACGAGTTCTAGAGCCGTTGTTCAGGCTTGCGGCCGCAGATGATGTAACCGGCATTGCCCGGGGCATCGCATATCAGCTCATCGAAGGCTTGGGCGTGCTGGAACGGCAAAAAGTTGCTGAAGCGATCAAAGGTCTGGATCAGATCGCGCGTGCAACGCTGCGCAAGTACGGCGTGCGATTTGGCGCCTATCACATCTATCTGCCGATGTTGCTGAAGCCCGCGGCGCGCGTTCTCGCGACGCAGCTGTGGGCGCTCAAGCACGAAAACGGGCCTGAGGCCAAAGGGGCCGAAGGCATCATCGAGTTGGCGGCCACCGGACGGACCTCGATGGCCGTCGAGAAAGACTACGCCAGGACGCTGTACCGAGTTGCTGGCTATCGCGTCTGTGGTGCACGTGCGATCCGCGTGGACATATTGGAGCGGTTGGCAGACCTCATCCGCTCCGCCCTTTCCTGGCGCGCGGGCGCTCCTGGAACAAAGCCCGCCGGCGCCATCGAGGGGGGGTTCGCGGTCACCGTTGGCATGACCTCTCTTGCCGGCTGTGCGGGCGAGGATTTCGCCTCGATCCTGCGCTCCCTTGGCTATCACATGGAAAAGCGGCCGAAGCCTCCTCCTGTCTCTACGGATTCGCCGAGGCCGGAAGCTTTATCTATGGAGCTTTCGTCTCCCACGGAGCTTTCGTCTCCCATTCCGGTCCTTTGCGCCGGAGCCGAGCCGGTCGGGACCGCTGAGCCATCCTCGGTGCTACACACTCCCGTGACGGGTCACGCCGGCTCAGAGGACTCGGGGAGCGAGGAGGAGACCACGCATATTCCGACGCTCGAGCATGTGCATCCCTCGGCGATTGAAACCGAGAAACAGCCGGGCGCGGCGGCAGCTACCCCGGCTGATGCCGACACGGAACCAGAGGTGCTAACGGTTTCGGTCTCCTTGAGCGGGCATCTGAATACCGGCGATGAGGCCGTTGGGTCACAACCGGCAAGCCCGGCAGCAGCTCAACCAGCAGCGCCGGAATTAATCGAGGTCTGGCGGCCCGCTCGGCGCGGCGCACATCAACGCAGTACGCGCGGGCGCAGCTCGCGTCATCGGCAGGTCAACGAACCCGCAGCAGAACAGGCGAGCGCCGCAGCCAGCCCCGGGATTGAAGCTGCTTCGGCAGCTGCAGATGCATCGGCTCCCTCCCTCCCGGACCGCCCCGCGGCTTTGCCTAAGCTGCGCCGGAAAGGTCGGCGGCGGCACACGCCAGGGGAATCCTCCGAGCTTCCTCCGCAGCGAGGTACATTTCGTGCCACTCGCCGCGCGCGCGATCAGGCGGCGGAACCGCGCGATGGCGATGGCCATTCAGGCGTCGCAACACGGCCGCGAAGCGAGCCCCGCGCGGACCGGCCGGACCGCGATCCCGAGCTGCGCGCCAAGTATATCAAGGGAAAAGCAGGGAGTGCGGCCTCGCGGGAGCGCGAGCCGGACCCGGATTCTCCGTTTGCGAAGCTCGCCAAACTAAAAGAGCAGTTGGAGGCAAACGCCAAGAGCCCGCGTTAAGAGCCCGCGTTGAGAGCCCGCGTTGAAGGACGCGCCCCGTTTGGACCGACAGCGCATCGACAAATGGTTGTGGCACGCACGCGTGGTGCGGACCCGCTCGGTGGCAGCCGCCCTTGCAGCATCGGGGCATGTTCGGGTGAATGGCGAGCGCGTGCGTGCGTCTAGTCGCACCATTCGCGTGGGAGACGTCGTCACGGTTGCTTTGGGTCACGGCGTTCAATTGCTCAAGGTCCTGGGGTTCGCCGAGCGCCGCGGCTCGGCCGATGAAGCGCGGCGAATCTGCCAGCTCATGGATGCAGCGCCCTCCCCAGGGCGACCCTGAGGGTCAACCGTGTCGCATTGCTCATAGGCGTGCTGCGATGCGCCGCGAGCAGGATGGGCAGTGATGCGCGCCGTATTGCTTGGCTTTCGCGCATGCGCTAGTCAGCGAGCGTTCGGAGACATTTAAGATGACGTACGTCGTTGTCGAAAGTTGCATCAAATGCAAGTACATGGATTGCGTTGAGGTTTGCCCGGTAGATTGCTTCTACGAGGGTGAGAATATGCTCGTCATTCACCCCGATGAGTGCATCGACTGCGGCGTATGCGAGCCGGAATGCCCAATCGAGGCGATCAAGCCGGATACGGAGCCCGGACTGGAGAAGTTCCTCAGGCTCAACGCGGACTACGCAAAGGTCTGGCCGAACATTACGCAGAAAAAGGAGCCGCCGACCGACGCCAAAGTCTGGGAGGACGTGCCTGACAAGCTCGAGACGCAGTTTTCAGCGAATCCTGGAACTGGAGACTAGGGACGGGGTTAACCAACGCTAACGAAAATGTAATCGAGCATCCCGGGAATTCGCTCTTTTGCGCCGCAACAAGCCTTTGATTCCGGCGGAATTTGTGGTATATATTTAAAAAATGAGCAAACCACCGCACCGGACCCGCTCCCGCACTGGGAGCGTTATTTTTCGCTCATTCCGTGAAACCCTCAAACTAGGGACGTGAGACCCACGCAGGAAAGCCGTGGCAGGAAAGACACGCCATCGCCCGAAGAAGACCGCCGCCGCAGCGCGGCGGCCGAAAAAGACGCCTATCGCCGCCCGCCGAAGGGCGCAGCCCTCGCGCGCGGCTGTACGCCGAGCAGCGCCGCCCCATAAGGCGTCTGCCGTAAGGGCCGCTCCCACCAAAGCACCCCTCGCGAAGCCGGCGCCCCAAAAGGCGGCGCCCGTCGCGGCCAAGACCCCTCGCAAGCCTGATGAAGGAGCGACCCCCGTAATGACCGCAAAGAAGCCGACGCATCAGCGGCAAGGGTTCAAAACCGGCGAGTTCATCGTTTATCCGTCGCACGGAGTGGGCCAGATCGTCGGCATTGAGGATCAGGAGGTTGCGGGCGCCAAGCTCGAGCTGTTCGTCATCCATTTCGTCAAGGACAAGATGACCCTGCGGGTGCCGACCGCGAAGATCGCCTCGGTCGGCATGCGCAAGCTGGCCGAAGGCGCCCTGGTCAGGCGCGCGCTCGACACGCTCAAGGGCCGCGCCCGCATCAAGCGGACCATGTGGTCGCGGCGTGCGCAAGAATACGAGGCAAAGATCAATTCGGGCGATATCGTGGCAATTGCCGAGGTGGTTCGCGATCTCTACCGGTCGGATACCCAACCGGAACAGTCCTATTCCGAACGTCAGCTCTATGAGGCCGCTCTCGACCGCTTGGCTCGCGAAATTTCGGCTGTGCAGCGCATTACCGAGACCGAGGCCATCAAGGAAATCGAAGCCGCCCTAGCCAAGGGGCCGCGAAGGGGTCCAAAGCCCGCGGACGGCGCTGGTGAAGGGGAAGAAGGCGAGAGCGAGGATCAGGACCAGGATGCGGTTGTCGAAGACGAGGCTGCGTAGGGTCGGCGCCCTCATTTGCACCGAGGAAGGCCCGGCGGCTCCGCCGGGCCTTTCTTTTGGCCTGCCTTGTTTTGGGGCCTGAACCCGCCCGCCTAAGTCATAATTAAGCTCGCTTTGGGAAAACAATATCGGCCTAGAATTGGGGGTAAGGGGACGTGGCGGCACTGTTCAGGCGGAACAGCATCGCGGTCGCGGCTGGGCTTTGTGCTTTGGGCATGGTGGGCTTGGCAGGCTTTGCCCTGGGCCTTAATGCTCGTTTGGGCCCGAGCCCGTCTGAGCCGTCGCCGCTCTCGGCCGCGGACATCGTCGATTTGCGCTTCCCGGCTGACTGGTCGGACACGCCCGCAAGCTCGATCCCCAGCGTGGCTTACGCTTCTGCAGACAGCTCAGCCGGCCTGCTCGATCCGACGCCGATATATCCGCTGAAACCGCCGTCGATCTCGCCAGTTGACGATGCCGACAGCGCAAGCCCGGTTGCACAGCCGTCATTGGTCGGATCGATCAGACCCGCGGCAACCATCCGCTCTGTGCAGCGGCCGAATGCGGTACTGAATGAATCCCAGATCGCGAGTATCAAGCGGCGCCTCAATCTCTCGCCCGAGCAGGAGCGGTATTGGCCGGCAGTCGCCGCCGAGTTGCGGAAAATGGAATATAAGCGCGATCACACGCATACCGCCGCGGTGGACATGAGCAAGGTGAATGTCGAGGGCCTCAAGTCCGCGGGATACCCGCTGGTGATGAGCTTCAATGACGACCAGCGCCGCGAGCTCAAATCACTCGCGCATCTGCTGGGGCTGGAAAGCGTGGTCTCGAATTTTTGATGCTCATGTTGTGCGCAAGTTGCAGCCCGGCCGCCAAGCCGGGCTTTTTGTTGATGTCTTCAAAGACGCAAGGCCGCCTCGGGCCGCGTGCACGCAAGCCCGAGAGCCTGCGCCACCGCGCGATGCGTGAGCTTGCCCTCGTACACGTTGAGCCCATTGCGCAGATACGGGTCCTCCCCGAGTGCGCGCCGAACCCCTTTCTCGGCGAGCGCCAGCACGAATGGCAGCGTCACGTTGTTGAGCGCGAAGGTCGAGGTACGCGCAACCGCCCCCGGCATGTTGGTGACGCAGTAATGGACGACCTCATCGACGGTATAGGTGGGCGCCGAGTGCGTGGTCGGACGGGAGGTCGCGGCACACCCGCCCTGATCGATGGCGATATCGACGATCACGGCTCCGGATTTCATGGCGCTGACCGTCTCTGCTGTTATGAGCTTGGGCGCCTTGGCGCCTGGGATGAGCACTGATCCGATTACGAGGTCGGCGCGACGGCACAATGTGGAGATCGCATCTGCCGTGGAGAACACGGTGCGTATGCGGGTGCCGAGTTGGTTGGAGATCCGGCGCAGCACCTCGGGGTTGCGATCGACCACGGTGACGGTCGCTCCCATTCCCGCAGCGATCAAGGCCGCATGACTTCCGGCAACGCCGCCGCCGAGCACCACGACGTCCGCAGGGGGCACCCCGGGTACGCCTCCGAGCAGCACGCCGCGCCCGCCATTTTCCTTTTCAAGGCAGCGGGCACCCACATGCGGCGCCATCCGGCCTGCCACCTCGGACATGGGCGTCAACAGGGGCAATGTTCCCTGCGGGCTGGTCACGGTCTCATAGGCGAGGGCAATGGCACCCGAGGCAAGGAGCTCGTCTGTCTGGGCGCGGTCGGCCGCAAGATGGAGATAGGTGAACAGCACCTGGCCGGGCCGCAGCTTGCTGCGCTCCTGCGCGAGCGGCTCCTTGACCTTCACCACGAGCTCTGCGCGTGCGTAGATGTCATCGGCCGTCGGAACGATTTGTGCCCCAACCGCTTCATAGTCCGCATCGCCAAGCCCCGCGCCGACGCCGGCACTGCGCTCGATGATGACGCGGTGGCCATTGGCGGTTAGCTCGCCCGCGGTCGACGGCACCAGCCCGACCCGGTATTCGCTGTCCTTGATTTCCTTTGGTACCCCAACGAGCATTATGCGTTTTCCGGAGTGCGGCAACCGCGGAGCGTCGCAGGCCGAGTCGGTCCCAAGGGCTTCATGCTATCCGACTTTGACGCGTTGGGCGCGAATTGAGCGTGCAATTTCATAGGAGGAGCGGGTGAACGAGGATCCCTACGCGATCCTGGGGGTGAAGCGCGAGGCAACACAGGACGAGATTCGCTCGGCCTACCGCCGGCTGGCCAAGCAGCTGCATCCCGATCTCAATCCTGGGGATAAGAAGGCCGAGGAGAAGTTCAAGCAAGTCGCAGGGGCCTACGACATCCTCGGGGATCCGGAGAAGCGCGGGCGCTTCGACCGCGGCGAGATCGACGCCTCGGGCACAGAGCGGCCGCGCGAGCGTTATTACCGTGACTTCCATACCGCCGACGCGCAGGACCACGCCTATACCAGTACGGGCGGCTTTGCCGATTTCATGGAGGGTGAGGATGTTCTTGCCGACATTCTCGGTCGCCGCAGTGCAGGCGCCGGTCGTTTTCGCATGCGCGGACCCGACCTGCAGTATCGCCTGCCCGTCGAGCTCATGGACGCGGTGAACGGAGCGACCAAGCGCATCACGCTGCCTGACGGAGCGACGCTCGATGTGGTCATTCCTCCCAACACGCGTGATCAGCAGATACTGCGACTACGCGGCAAGGGCGCTGCCGGCATCGGCGGAGGGCCGCCAGGCGATGCGCTGGTCGAGGTCGAAGTGCGCCCGCACCCATTCTTCACTCGCAAGGACGACGACATCCATATCGAGCTGCCCATCAGTTTGCCGGAGGCAGTCCTGGGGGCGAAGCTGGACGTGCCCACCCCGACAGGCCCGGTGCGCATGACGGTGCCGAAAGGAGCCAATACGGGAAGAGTCCTCAGGCTGAGAGGCAAGGGCGTCGCGCGCCGCGACGGCAGCCGGGGGGATGAATTTGTCACGCTGAAGATCGTGCTGCCTGAGCAGCTCGATCCGGAGATCGAAGAATTCGCCCGCCGATGGCAGGCGGGGCAGCAGCACGATCCGCGTCGCGGGCTGGAGGTTTAGAATGATATCGAGACAGGAATTCCTCGTGCGAATGCGGGTCGAGCATCAAACGCTTGAAGGCTGGATGGCAGCAGGCTGGATCGTTCCGCCGCAAACCGAGCCTGAGGTCGCGTTTTCCGATGTGGACCTGGCGCGCGCGCAGCTCATCCGCGATCTGCGGGACGACCTCGGTGTGAACGATGAAGGTATCGAGGTGATTCTGCACCTCGTCGACCAGGTGCATGGCCTGCGCCGGAGCATGCGGCATCTCCTCGACGAAATACGCTCGGCGCAACCGGAAGACGGCTAGGGGCGGGTTTAACTCGCTCGGAGATGGTCAGTACTGATTCTGCTGTTCATTGCACTCGCGCAGTGGCATGCTCGGGCTTCCAAGCGCGGTTTTTCTGCCCCTCTGCGCGCTGAGGACCGCTCGAGGTCCGCAACTGTCGTGTCCTCCGCCCATGGCGGATCGGGGAGGATCCCGGCGACGGTACCTGCGACACCTTCGTGCGGATCATTTGTCACGTGACTTGATCCGATATTGTCGAAAAAGCAATAATGCGCTCAGGAACCCAGGCGATCATCTCTGCGGAGCTCTGCCCGCAGCTGTTCCATCTGGTAATGATCAAGCCGACGCATTACGACGCGGACGGCTATCCGATTCAATGGTTCCGGTCAGCCATTCCCTCGAACACCCTCGCCTGTTTGAATGCGCTCGCCGAGGACGCACGCGATCGGCGGGTCCTTGGCGCCGACGTCGAAATCCGCCTGCACGCTTATGACGAGACCAATCGGCGCGTCAGGCCACGGCAAATCCTCCGGGACATTCGCACGGCCGGGGGCAGGGCGCTGATCGGCCTCGTTGGCGTCCAATCCAACCAGTTTCCGCGCGCCGTCGATGTTGCGCGCTCGTTCCGAGCCGCCGGACTGCCGGTATGCATCGGCGGCTTCCACGTTTCAGGATGCCTGGCCATGCTGCCGGAATTGCCGGAGGATCTCCGCGAGGCCCAGGCGCTCGGCATTTCTTTGTTTGCCGGCGAGGCCGAGGAAGGCCGGCTCGACGAGGTGCTGCGGGATGCCTGGAACGGCCGGCTTGCACCCCTCTACAATTACATGGACCGGCTCCCCAATCTCCAGGGGGAGCCACCGCCGATTCTGCCCCGACGCTACATCCGCCGGACGGCCGGAGCGCTCTCGAGCATGGATCTCGGCCGCGGCTGTCCTTACCAGTGCTCGTTCTGCACCATCATCAACGTGCAGGGCCGCAAGAGCCGTTTCCGTTCGCCGGACGACGTTGAGAAGATCGTTCGAGACAATTACGCCCAGAATATCAGACGATTTTTCATCACTGACGACAATTTTGCCCGCAACCGCGATTGGGAAGCGCTGTTCGATCGCCTGATCGCGTTGCGCTCGGGAGATTGCCCGAAGATCGGATTCACCATCCAGGTCGATACGCTCTGCCACAAGATCCCGAATTTCATCGAGAAGGCGGCACGCGCAGGCGTTCGCCGAGTATTCATCGGGCTTGAGAACGTCAACCCCGACAATCTCATCGCCGCCAAGAAACGGCAAAACAAGATCACCGATTATCGCCAGATGCTGCAGAAATGGCGCGAGCACGGCGCCATCACCTGCGCCGGCTACATCATCGGCTTTCCCGGTGACACCAAAGACAGCATCCTGCGGGACGTCGAGATCATCAAGCGAGAGTTGCCGCTCGATATTCTTGAGCTGTTCTTCCTCACACCGCTGCCAGGCTCGGAGGACCACAAGGTGCTCTGGCAGAAGGGGGTCTGGATGGATCCCGATATGAACAAATACGATCTGAACACTCGTGTCACCCATCATCCGAAGATGACGGACGCGGAATGGGAGGATGCATATCGGGCGGCATGGCAGGCCTTCTACAGCCCGGAGCATATCCGCACGATCCTGCGCCGTGCTGCTGCGAGCCGTCTCGGCCGGCCGAAGACCACATTGTCCACGCTGCTATGGTTCAAGCTGGTGAGTGCCTACGAAGGTGTGCATCCGCTCGAAGGCGGAGCATTGCGGCTGAAATTTCGGCGTGATCGCCGCCATGGATTGCCGTTTGAGAGCCCCTTCTTGTTCTATCCGAGATATGTCGCGGAAACCTTCGTCAAAATTTGCCGATACTGGGCGGTTTACCGCCAATGCAGGGCGATGCTCGCCGAAATAACAGCGGCGCACGACCGCTGGTCATACACCGACATCGCCATCGCCCCGCCCGGTGTTGACGAGTTTGACAGCCTCGACCTCTACCACGCCACCAGCGGTGGGGAGGCCGCGCTCGCGCGCAAGCGGCGCGATGATGCGATTCGGGGACAAACGTCGGCGATCCCACGCCAAGCTACTGCTGAGGCGGCACAAAGCAATTGAATGGGCGCATGACCGACCGATCTGGCCGCCGATACGGGGTCGGCGGGAGCGGCAAATCTGCCACACCCGGCCCAAAAGATCGATCTGTCCGACAGAGCCGCCGGATGCGGACACGGTAAAGGCGTATCCTCGGGGCAGTCTGGTTCGGGGTCGGCGCCGCCGATGGCCTAATTCGGACCTGCCCTTTCGTGCGCACTGCAATTGCACTTTCAGCTCTGATACACGCGGCGGTCTGCGCACTTTACGCGGTGCCCGCGGCTGCCCCCATTGCAAACCCAGCCGAGGCCATCAGCGTCGATATCGTCTCACCCGATGAGCTAGGCGAGGCGGCAAACACTCCAGGGTCCGAGCAAGCGAATACCAGTGATGCCTCGGCGTCCAGCGGGGACGGGAAACCGGATCCCCTCGCCAGCAAGCCGACCCCGTCTCAGGGGTCGCAGCCCACTCCGAACCAGGGCCATCGCCGAGCGCCTGAGGAAGCGTCCCAGCCAAGGAGCACGTCTAACCCGGTACGAACGGCGGCCGCAGCCCAGACACCGGCCGAGCCGCAAAGCTCAGGAGCTACGGCAGCAGCCGCGCAAGATGAACCAAAGAGCGAGCCAAAGAGCGAGCCAAGGGCCGAGCTATCCCAGTTCGGCAGCAGCTGGCTCGACTCAGCGCTCAGCTCGCTGCCAGTGACCGCGACCCACTACGACGAGTCCGAGACCACGGCAAACCTCTCGCAGAAGGATATCGCAGCGTTCAAGGCACACCTGCAGAAATGCTGGAGCCCGCCCGCCGATCTCGCCGGCGACGGCCAGTTGATGGCCGTCTTGCGCGTGGCGCTCAAGCCGAATGGAACGCTTGCGGGGGATCCCACCATGCTCGCAGCGAGCGCCTCGTCGAATGGACCTGCGCTGTTACAAACGGCCGTGCGCGCGCTGCGTCAGTGCCAGCCCTACGGCTTTCTGCCCTCCGCAAAATACAAAGAGTGGAAAGTCCTGGACCTCAGCTTTTCGCCGACGGGGCTGAGCACCCGCCCCGCACTGGTTTCCGGCTTCGATAATCATTGACGTAAGCGCATTTCGGGCTCACCCGTCTCGGCTGTAGGCCTTCACCGATAGAAAGCCGCCGAGCGCCAAAAACACGATCATCGCGATCACGACCACGCTGCGACGCTGTCCGATCTGGACCGCGACCTCGGCCAGCCGGACAGGAAAGAACATGCGGCCGAGACCGCCGAGAATAGCAAGCGCCCCGAGTATGCTGATCAATACCGGCCAGCCGCCGGCCCAGATATTGTGAGCGCGCAAGATGGCAAGGCCGGCAACGAACAACAGAACGCCGGAGAGAAAGATGAGCGCGGGATCGCGGGAAACCTGATCCATCATCGCAGCAAACGAGCCGAGGTTGAACAGCATCGCGAGCGCAATGACGATCAGAGTGGGGCCGATCAGCGCGGCAATGGTTTTTGAGGTCGTCACGGTCATGTCGCTCTCCAATCAGCCGGTCATCCCAATTGGCCCGTTATCGCTCCTGGATGGAACTGAGGTAGGCCAGGGTCGTCGCGATCCCATCAGGCCGAAAAACAGATTCAGGCATATCGGGATGGCCGACCGAAAGCCCCTGCGCGAGGGATTCGGCCGGCCCATCGACAGGGTGTTCGTGGGACGGCGTGCGGAACGCGGGCGCGGCCGAGTGCGGACTTTGCCCTGTACGTCCAATGGCGTGGCAGCGGGCGCATCCTGCGCTCAGCAACCCTTCTCCGCGTCCTTCCAGGTTGGACTCTTCGGCCCAGGTAAGCTGGGAGGCAAGCTGGGAGGCAAGCTGGGAGATAAGCGGGGAAATGGCGGCACCCGCCGTCGCGATGAGGGGCAGCCTGATGGTGGAGTGCATGGTTTCGGGTTGTCGTTGTAACCTCGCACACGGGAGTTATTCTAAAAAAATTGGTTTTTCTAGGTCCTGACGTCATGCTCGATGAACCCATCGCAGCATGGCTTCAGGCTTCACGAATGGGCGTGCCTGCTGACAATGGCGACAGAGCTCTTCGCATCATCGATCTCCTCGATGACGAGATCGCCTCGGGGGGCGACGATATAGCGGTCCAAACGTGCGAACAACTTCGCGGATGCGCTCGGCAATGCGCGGCTCAGCTTTCCTTCTCTGAGATTTCTTCTTGTGCAACTCGCACGCTTGCTGTGAAGATGGCCAAGCAACCAGGTCGAGATGACCATGCGCTACAATCCATTCTACGACGCTTGGATATTTGTGACCGGAAGGACGGATGAGCACGCGGCAAGCGGGATTGGCTGGCTGCTGACGGTGTTGTTCATTGCGCTCGTCCTCGCCAGCATCTGGATCGCCCGCAAGAGCTGGCAGCAGGAGCCCGCGCAGCGCACCACCGAGCATCTTGCCACCTGGCTCATGCGCGTAATGATTGGCGTCATGTGGTTCCAGGGCTCGATCTGGAAGTTGCCGCTGCCGGTATCCGGCGGTTTTCGGGCGGCGATCGCTCCGATCGGCGATTATGCGGCGTTTGAGGTCCACCGATGGATCGCCAAAAATATCTTCTTGTCGATACTGCCCGTGCTCGGCCCGTTGGTGTACCTGACCGAGCTCTCGCTCGCAGTGAGCTTCATTCTCGGCGTTCTGGTGCGGCCAATGGGAGTGGTGGGGGCCCTGTTCGCGACTCACCTGTGGCTTGGCCTCTACCGGCAACCTGAAGAGTGGCCGTGGCTCTACGTCTTTTTGATCTTCGTGCAGGCTTTCTTCGTAGTCGCCGATGCAGGGAAAAGCCTTGGCCTCGACGCAATGATTGCTCGCAAACCGTTCGGTCCGTTCGCAGGAAATGGTCTTCTCGCCAGAATCCTCCGCTGACCGCTCGGGGCCGCCATTCCGAATAGATTCGGCTCGCCGGCGCGCCGCCTTGCGGCGATGCGAAAGCGCAACGCGCCTGGTGCGACATCAGGGCCGGGAAGGTCATCGAGTCGAGAATCCCTGCGTTACTCCGCCCGTAATGAATTCGCGAATGGCCGTAGCCTCCCATCACGAGCAAATCCACGGACTGGTCGGCATAGGAAAGGACCGTGTTGGGATGTCGATGTCCGGCGAGGCAATCTGCGTGATCTCGACCTTGATCCCGTGTCGGGCAAGATGCTGAGGCCCGCAAATGGGCGGCGCTGCACGTCCTTTCCGACGACGACGTCGAGCGATCAGCGCCGGTTTTACTCCGCGGGGGCCGCTGCGACGGCCGGAGCCGTGCGCACGGGACGCAGCCGGAAATAGAGCTGCGTCGCAATCAGCAGCACGCACAGCCCGATGAAGAACGCGCTGATCGGCCGTGTGACGAACACGCTGAAATCGCCCCGCGCGATCAGCATGGCGCGGCGGAAGTTCTCCTCGAAGCGCGATCCGAGCACGAAACCGAGGAGGATGGGTGCCGGGTGGAACCCCAGTCGCAGCAGGACGTAGCCCAGGAGTCCGATCACCAGCACCTCGCCGACCTGGAACATGTCATTGTTGGCGGCGTAGACCCCGATGCAGACAAAAAACAGCGCGCTGGGATAGAGATAGCGATAGGGGATGGCCAGCATCTTCACCCACAGGCCGATCAGCGGGACGTTGAGCAGCACGAGCAGGATGTTGCCGATCCAGAAGCTCGCGACCAATCCCCAGAAAATATCCGGATGCTGGCTGATCAGTTGTGGTCCCGGCACGATCCCCTGGATCATCAGCGCGCCGAGCAGAAGCGCCATGACCGCATCGCCCGGAATACCGAGGCTCATGGTCGGAATGAAATCGCCCTGCACGGAGGAGTGGGTCGAAGCCTCCGGGCAAACGACGCCCTCGATCATGCCGGTGCCGAACAGCTCCGGCGTCTTGGATACCTTCTTCTCGGTCGCATAAGCGATGAAGGACGCAATGGTCGGGCCGGTGCCGGGGATGAGCGAGCACAGGCTGCCGACCAGCGTGCCGCGAAACATCGGCGCGATCGATCGCTTGAAATCGGCCTTGCTCGGACGCATGTCGCGCAGCCGCACATTGGTATACTTGGTATTGATGGTACCAACCTGATTGACGCTGCTCATGAACTCGGCGATGCCGAACAGTCCCAGCGCCAGGGCGACCAGCTCGACGCCATCCGCAAGCTCGGGCAGCCCGAAGGTGAGACGCTCGGAGCCGGTCTCGAGATCCTGGCCGACCGTGGCAAACAGCAGGCCCAGGACTGTCATCGCCACGCCTTTGATCGGCGAGCCGCGGGCCAATGTCGATCCTGCCAGCAGTCCCAACAGCATGAGCGAGCAGATCTCGGTCGGACCGAATTGCAGTGCCGCTTTGACCAGCAGCGGCGAGAGAAAGACCATCTCGGTGATGCCCCAGGACGCGCCGACGAACGAGGCAAACACGGTAAGACCCAGCGCAACTCCGCCCTTTCCCTGCTTGGTCATGGGGAAGCCGTCGATGCAGGTCACCGCGTGCGGCGGGTGGCATGGCAGATTGAGCAGGATGGAGCAGATCGCGCCGCCATATTGAGCGCCGTACATGACGCCGGCGAGCATCAGGATGGCGCCGACCGGTTTGATGCCGAAAGTGAGCGGCAGCAGGATCGAGATCGTCGCCAGCGGCCCCATGCCGGGGAGAACGCCGACCATGTTGCCGACCAGCACCCCGATGAAGCACCACATCAGGTTGTGCGGCTGCAGCGCGACGCCAAATCCGTACCAGAGATCGGTGAGAGCGGTTTCGATCATTGGTCACCACGCTGCCCTGAAGAGTGGCATCGGGATCTGCAGGAAATACGAGAACACCCCGACGCCGAACACGGTAACGACGGCCGCCAGCACCGCCGCGCTTTTCCAGGTCGCGGTCCGGTCGCCCAGCGCGGAGACGAACACGCAGGCAAAGGTGCCAGGGATGAAACCGAACGTTCCGAAGATTATGAACATGAGCGGCCCGGCAAGAATGCACGCCCATCCAAGCCACTCCGGTTGGGCGGGCAGGATGTCCTCATCCTCCCCTGGCGGCACGGTAATGGCGCTACCGGCAATGACCACCCCGAGGCATATCAGAAGAACACCGAGGGCAGTGGGCATGAAGCCCGGTCCCATGTGCATGACTGTTCCGATGCGATAACCCGGTCCGTTAACCGCGGCGATGAGGCCGAACAGGATCATCAGCCCGCCGGCATAGAAGTCTCGCTTGCGGGTGAGATTACGGCCGACCCTGATGATGTGGTCAAAACTGCGAACGGGCGGCAACGTTTCCTCCTCCGATCGGCCCGCGGTCACCCCGGAATAAAGACACAGTATGGGCCTTGTTCCCGCCCCGCCGGAAAACCTGCCCCTCGCGGAAAGCTGCAACCAGCTTCGCGGAACGCGCTGGAGATCATCCGCCGCAATTCCGAGGCCCTTGCAAAAACAAAATTCCTAGACGGACATCCCAATGGGGCAACGGAGCGCGGATGGCTCTCTTTTTCTGTCCCTTCTCTCTAGCTCTAATGCCTCATTCACTCAATATGATTCCAGGTGCGGCAAAGGAGCGGAGTCCGCGGCTCGCGTGAACATGCTGCAGCAGATTGTGCACCGCGGTAAGATCAGCCCCTTCTCCCCGGAGGTGGTGGCGGGCGGCGAGCGACAGCAGCCGGCGGGGGAGCAGCCGGCCGCACCGTAGGTGCAGGCGGGCGGACGACCGGGGGTGGAGCCGCACGCACGACCGGCGGCGCCGGGGGATGAAACACCGGAGGCGCAGCCGCGTGCATCGCGGGTGCTGGTGGACGGAATACCGGGGCTGGAGCCGCGCGCATGACCGGCGGCGGACGCAATACCGGAGGCGGAGCGGTGTGCGCCACCGATGGCGGAGGCGCGCGATAAGCCGCAGCCGGAGGCGAGGGCGGATGAAAGGCGGCGACGGGCGCAGAAGGCCGGCTCATCGCGGGAGCTGCGGGGCGTGCCGGGCCCCCATTCACCAACGGCGTCTGCACGCTTCGCGGCGGCGGGAGGAGTGTGCCGGCCGGGCCGGGTCTTCCCGAAAGCGGCGGCAGCGGTTGACCGTGCATGCCGGGCAGCGGCTGGCCGAGCGTTCCGGGGTTTAATCTGGCTGCGGGCATGCTCGGCGCGTGATGGGCCGGCGCCGGAGTGAGAACGTCCGAGCCTTTTGTCGACGAGAGCGCCGCCGGGCTGCCGGAGCGGCCTGGCAGTGACGGCAGCGGCTGGCCGTGCATGCCGGGCAGGGGCTGACCGAACGGCAACCTGCTCGCGTGTTGTCCTGTGAGCGCTGTTGCGGTCGGCCCGTTGCTCTGCACCGGACTGCGCCTCTGCGCCAGCGACAGCGGTAGCGACGCCGACAGCCCAAGCCCTGCGAGGTGCGCCGCACCGGCGCCGTGCAGACGACCGGCGCCTTCGGAAGCGCGTGGGTGGAACGCACGTGCCTCGTCCCGGTTTCGCTCGGGAGCTACGGTATCGCCGTGCCGATCTCTGATCGTGACCGCATTGGTTTGGCGGTCGACGATGATGGTGTTGTGAATGTTGGCGAAGATCACGTTGTCCGGCGGCGCCACCACATAGGCCGGAGGATCGCACCAGACCGGGATCGGTACGAATACCGGCACCGGGAGAACGAAATCTTCGACAACCGGGAACGGCGGGGCCAACACGACGAGCTCTGGCGGCGGCGGCGGAAGAAAGTATACCGGCAGCGGCGGCGGCGGCACGAAGCCGAGATCGGCGTCGTCGAATGCCAACGCGGGGCGATCGACGTAGGTCTCCTCGTCCGGAGACGGGGGTGTCACGTCATAGTCGATGGGGTCGAACGCGGCGGGTGGCTCCAGCGCGAACGCACCCAGCGCCAGCCGCCGCCGCGCATCCGCGCTGTGGGGACCATGCGGGTAGCGGCGCAGATACGACCAATAGGCGTTTGGGGTATTCACCGCATAGGTGCGCTGCCAGGTGATCGCCTCGCGCCGTGCGGCGAGGATCGCCCGCACTCGTCTGGCCAGGGGATCGTCGGGGTAGATAGCAAGGAACTCCTGGTAGCCTTGCAGGGTGTCGCGCTCGACCGCGGCTTCATAAGCGTCCGCAACCGGCAGCTCGCGGATGGATCGTGACGAGATCTCCGTGCTCGCTCCCGCGGCCGCCGCGGGTGTCGGGGCATCGGGCCCGCGCTCGAAGAAGACGAACGCGGTATCGATGTGCGAGGAGAACCACGGAAGCTCGGCGCCTTTGGTCATGTCGCTCACCCGCAGGCGAGCCCGCTCGAACACCTGCGGCAATGACAGGCCGCCTTCGCGCATCATCTCGGAGAGCGCCCGCGCGTAGGCGCCATAGGGACCCTGCTCATCCGCAGAAATGGTGCCGGGGGCCGTGTTGAACGCCACCAGCGTGTTTGGGCCGGGCTCGACCAGGGCCAGTCCGCCCGCAAGCGGGTCGCCGGAGATCGTGAAGGGATTGCGCCGCGCCGCATCGAGCACGACGATGCTTGCTCTCAGCTTGAGGCTGGCCAACGGCCGGATGTAATCCGAGACGCGCAGCGCTTGCGCCGCCACGTCGGCAGCGCGCGCGACCTTTGCATCGATGGGCAGGAAATAATTCTCGCCTTCGAGCTGCAGCCCATAGCCGCTGAGATAGATGAACGCGACCGTGTCCGGTCCCGAGCTCGATGCCTTGCTCAGAAACTCCCGCAGAGCGCGGCGCAGCGCCTCCTCGTCGAGATCGCGCGCCCCGACCACGTCGAAGCCGGCCGCCTGCAGCGTCTGGGCGATCAGCCCGGCATCATTGGCACTGGTCTTGAGCGCTCCGGTTTGATAGCCGGCATTGCCGATGACAAGCGCGATGCGCTTTTCCTCGGGTTGCGCCTTGGCAGTCCAAACAAAGCCGATCGGTATCAGCGTACAGAGCGCAACGAGGCATCCAAGTAAGCGGCGCATGGAAACACCATGAGATTCTGCCCCCGCCGCGCGCATCTCATCACAGCGCCGATGAACCCCGCCTGAATGTCGCGTCTGTCACACACTGTGATTTGTCACAGTTCGGTGTTGCGCGCGTGCGGCGTGGGCGCTGGCGCTAACCGAGGTGCAGCGACCCCGGAAGTCGTTAACCGCTTTCGATACCTTCTTTCCTGCGTCCAGGAGCATGAAATCGGCTCGGGAAGACCCTATTCATTTGATCCTTTCCCACACGAGGGTGCGAACGCTCATCTTGCCGGTGAAGGCGTCCGGTGACGGCGAGGTGGCGAGTATCAGGCGCTCGCCCTCGAATTTGTAACGGCGCACCTGGTCGGTCCCGGTCCACGTCTCGTTCCACGAGACGTCAGCACGATGAATTATATGATCGCCCTTGATCGTGTATGTGCCTGCGTAGGCTGCCATCGAGCGAAATAGCGCCTCCGCCTCGCCAGCCGTGGCGATGGGGCCTGCCGGCTTCTGGCGAGGCGTGTCGACAGCGATGGTCATCATCCTTCCGTCGGCCCCGTATGTAATGTATCCGACCGGCGTCCCCTTGTAGACCTTGGCCTTCTGACCTGTCTCCAGGTCCTCGCTCACCGCCGAGACGAGCTTCCACGTGCCGAGAAGCTCGCCCTTGTCGTCCGTCGGCGCATGGGAGCCCATTCCGATTTCCTGATTGGCGGAGGATGACATCCGATGGGCCGGCGACCCCAGTCGAGGAGGGGCAGGTTTCAAACCCGCCCCTCCACCAGGCCTGGAATCACTTGGTGCGCGCCTTTACCGGATCTTTCACGTTATCGAACTTGGCAATTTCCACATTGCGTACCTGGCCATTCACCTTTTCGACGCGACGAATGTATACTGTGTTGATGATATCGCGGGTGTCCGGGTCGATCGAAATGGGGCCGCGGGGGCTCTCCCATTTCATTCCCTTTGCGGCGGCGACGAGGTCGTCGGCATCGGCCTTCCCACCCGTCTTCTTCAAGGCCTCGTAGATGAGGTGCATTCCGTCATAGCCGCCGACCGAGAACAGGTCGGGATTGCGGTGAAACTCCGCGTTATAGGCTGTCACGAATTGCTTGTTTGTGGCGGAGTCGTGGGTGTAGTCGTAATGGAATGCAGTAATGATGCCGAGCGCGGTGGCGCCCATCGCCCTGAGCGCGCTCTCGTCCGTGAGCTCCCCCTGGCCCATGATCTTCAACTTGCTCGGGTCCATGCCGCGCTCGACCATGGCCTTTCCCAATGCCGCCGGCTGCGAGCCGCCCGGGATGAATATGAAAATTCCATCGCCGCCGGCATCCTTGGCGCGCTGCACGAAGGCGGAGAAGTCGGGGTTGGCCATAGGCACGCGAACCGCGCCGATGATCTGACCGCCGGCCGCCGTATAGGCGCGGGTAAACGCGCCCTCCGCATCCAGTCCTGGCGCGTAATCCGAAACCAGGGTGAAGACCTTCTTCACTCCATTCTGGAATGCCCAGGTGCCCATCGCCTCGCAATTCTGCGGTATGGTCAGCGAGGTGCGCACGATGTAGGGGGACTTGGTGGTAATGATCGAGGTGGCTGCATTCATGACCACCATGAATTTTTTTGCCTGGGCGGACAGGTCGGCAACCGCGAAAGCCTCCGGCGTGAGGACAAAGCCGGCGAGAATGTCCACGTTGTCGTTGACCACGAGCTCCTGCGCGAGGCGCTTGGCTGCATCGGGAGCGCCGGCTGTGTCTTTACGCAACAGCTCGATTTTCTTTCCGGCGACCGTATCCCCCTGCTGTTTCATGTAGAGCTTGGTGCCATTGTCCAGCTGTGCAGCGGCATCGGTGAACTGGCCCGTATAGGGCATGATCAGCCCGATCTTGACAGCCTGCTGCGCGGCCGCCGAGAGCGCGATGGCTTGCATCGCCACAAAACCGCAGCACCAGATGATCGGCTTGCGCATTCGTCCTCTCCTCGCGTAACGGCGCGGTCTTACAGCGCGTCTGTCCACGCTCGCGCTCCCACGGTGAGCGGGGGAGCCGAGAGCGATGTTATGATGGAATAAGGCCCCCGGAACAGCCCCTTCTTAAATCTGTAGTGCTTTGGCCCCTCTCCCGAGGAGGCGCGCGCTTTCTTGAGCGCATGCCTCCGCGAAGGACGGCCAGGGGCAAATCGTGCTCGCTGCCGTCCGTCGAGGAGGTCACGCGCAGCAAGCTGCGCGTGACCTCTCGGGATAAGGCGAGTGGGTTGGCTCGGTCGGCGCCATGGAGCCGATCCCTTACAGTTGCAGCACCACCCGGCGGGTTTCCGTATCCTCCGCATCCGCGGCGAATCCGAGCTCGCGGCAAATCGCCAGCATGGTCCGGTTTTCCGAGAGCACCTGCCCTTCGATGCGCTTGAGACCCTCGGCGCGCATACTCGATGAGCAGTTGCATCAACAGCCAGCTGAGCCCCCTCCCTTGAGATCGGAGCGAACGAGGATCGCATATTCGCCCGTCTCATAGTTTGCGTCCGAGTGCAGGCGCACCACACCGAGCAGCGCGCCGGTTGCCTCGTCGATGGCGACAAAAGCCATGGCTCGCGCGCAGTCGATCTGGGTGAAACGCGCGACGTAGGTGTGACTGAAGCCCTTTACCGGCGCAAAAAATCGCAGCTCCGCGGTAACGTGAGCAAAAAACGCCCCGTACAACGCCTCGTCCTCCGGCCGGATGGGCCGCACCACGACAGGGGTGCCGTGGCGCGGGCGGCCAAGGCGGCGATGGCCGGGCCAAGCCTGGGTCGAGCCAGCAATGACCCAGCCGGTAGCGATGGTTTCAGCGAAGCAGCTTGGACCAAAGGGCTTGCACAAGGGCGTAAAAATTTAACTGGCACGAAAAATTCACGAAAATTTTACTGGCATTGAAACGCGACTCGTGTTAGAAAGCGCAATCTGAAATTTCTGTATAAAGCCCGGGCGGGAGACCGCACCGGGCTTTTTGCATGGCGCCTTCCCCCAGTGCGATGCGTCAATGAGAACGGTGACTACAGCATCTGCCGCTATCAGTGGCGATCGCCCTGATCGCAGGTCGCGATTTCCTGTTTTTTTTCCATTTTTTCCTGTTTTTTTCCTGTTCTTTCCCTGTTCTGGCCCGGCTCTTCCGGATGCATCTATTTGATTTTACATGACTTTGTGCAGACTCTTCATTCCGCCCCCCCCATTTACAGGGATTTACAGGGACGGTCGGGTGGAGTGCACCCCTGAGGTGAGACATCTTCGGTAAAGACGCCGATCACTTATTCATCGCACGCGTACTGCACGCTTCAATGAGGTAATGTGCGAGTAACGAGGATGCTCATGGTCGGCGGCCGGGACATTGCGATAGGCCTTCAGCTGGCGGGATACCCTGGTGCGAGCGATGAGTGCGCGCGCCAGGTTGAGGTCGCGGGGCGGCAAGGCCAAGGCCTTGTTGTTGACGCGCGAGGATGTCGTTGACCAGCGCATCCATCGTGCTCCCAGGAAGAGTCTTTGATCAAAGGGGAGAGTCTTTGATCAAAGGGATGAATTGCAGCTGACCTCGGGCCTGCCCAAGGTCGCAGTCTTATAAATTGCCTCAAGTCGGGTAAACCCGACCTGAGATGTCAGGCGCGGCGCTGCCGATCCTACTGGCCCGGCTTGAGGCCGCCCGCAAATCGACGGAACATTGCATTCCCGTCGAATCCTCGTAACAATCATTTGTCGAGCCCGCCTGAAGGATGCGCCATGCTCAAGGAATACCATTACGACCATCTCATCCGTTGGCCGCGTGGTGAGCGGGCTGCGGTCTTTTTGACCTTCGATTTCCAGGGCGGCGAGGACGTGAAGCCGGACAAGAACGGCGTTCTCAACTATGAGATGTGGAGCCAGGGCGAATATGGCCCGCACCACGCCATTTACCGGCTGCTGCGGATTCTGCAGGAGGAGGGCATCAAGGCCACCTTCCTGACCTGCGGCGCAATCGCCGAGCGCTTTCCCCAGGCAGTGCAGGCCGTCCTCGACCACGGCCACGTAGTTGAGGGTCACGGCTATAATCACGAGATCGCCCGCTACCTGCCGCGCGAACAGGAGGATCAGGTGATGAAGAAGGCGATCGCCATGATCGAGAAGCGCACCGGGCGGCGCTGTTACGGCTGGCGCTCGTGCACCCAGAGCACCAACACCATCGAGCTCCTGATCGAGAACGGCTTCGTGTTCAACACCAACTGCTTCCACGAGGAGCTGCCGTTCCTCTGGGAGAAGGACGGCAGGATTCTCGTCGAGCTGCCGCGCCAGCCGTTCGGTGACGGCACGCTGTTCGGCCACCGGCATGGGGAATACGGCAATCCTTATCACGGACTAGAGACGTGGAAAGCCTATTTCGACGAGCTCTATTCCGAGAGCAGCCCGGAGCGTCCGAAATACATCCCCTTCACGATGCATCCCTACATCATCGGCCGGCCGGGTCGCACGCTGGCACTGCGCGGTATCATCCAGCACATGAAGAAGGCCGGAAGTCTCTGGTTCCCCACCGGCATCGAGCTTGCCGAATGGTGCGTGAACAACGTGTTCCGGGCGCAATGCCAGAAGCTTCGCGTCGCCGCCGGATAACCATCGGCGCTGCGGTTGTCCTCGCCGCGGCCGTAGCGCACGTCCTCCCGATTGCAGCTCAACCCGTCGCGGATTTCTATCGCGGCAAGACGCTGCGCATGCTCATAGGCTATGGGCCAGGCGGAGGATATGACATCTACGGCCGGCTGGTGGCCGAGTTCCTGCCGCGGTACCTGCCCGGCAATCCTACGATCATCGCGCAGAACATGCCCGGCGCAGGCAGCTTCGTGGCAGCAAGATATCTCTACGACGTGGCGCCCAGGGACGGCACGGTGCTCGGCAGTCTTGCTCAGACGCTGGCGCTCGACAGCCTGACAAGTACCGGTCTCGGGCTCGATGTGGCAAGGATGCCGTTTATCGGACGCGTAGTGACTAATATCGATACCGGTGCCGCGCTGCCGGCGACCGGCATCAAATCGTTCGAGGACGTCCGTGTAAAGCAATACAATGTCGGCGCGTCCGGCGGCGGCTCCACCACGGTTCTGCTCCCCACCGCGCTCAATGCCTATGCCGGAGCGAAGCTCAAGCTGATACGCGGCTACACCGGCACCATCGACATCCTGCTCGCCATGGAAAGGGCGGAGGTCGACATCGTGGGCGCCTATGGCCTTCCCGGCATTTTGGCGAGCCATCCGGGCTGGGTCTACCGCGGTGAAGCGGTCATCCTTTACCAGGCTGCGCTCGAGCGCCATCGCCTGCTGCCGAACGTGCCGGCACTGCCGGAGCTTGCGCGCTCAGAGGAGGGCCGTGCGGTGTTGCGCGCTGCCGCGAGCACCGGCGAGATCGGGCGTTCCATTCTCACGAGCCCGGGCGTACCGCCGGAGAGGCTCGCAGCGTTGCGATCGGCTTTTCAGGCGATGCTCAGGGACCCGGATTTCCTCGCGGTCTGCCAGAAACGAAACCTGATGATCGATGGCGCCGCCGGGGAGGAGATCGACGAGATTGTCCGCGAAACCTTGCGCCTGCCGCAGGCAGTGGCCGAGAAGATCGGCCAGATGATGCAATAGCCCCTGCCCCTCGTTGCGACCGCGGTTCAGCGTTTTTGCGAGCTGCTGCATTGCCTGCCGCTCCTGCTGCATCGCGCGGCCCATTCCTCCGGAGTGCTGGTTGCGAAGATCTGCTACGGACCGCGGAGATGGCACCGGTAAGCATCGAGCCGGCGGAATGATGCGTACAACCCAGATCGCCGTCATTGGCGCGGGCCTGGGAGGAATGACCGTCGCCGGTCTGCTCCAGCGTCACGGTTTCCGTGTAAGGGTCTATGAGCAGGCCTCCGCGTTTTCTCGCATCGGCGCTGGCATTCATCTCAGCGCCAACGTGATGCTGGTCATGCGCCGGCTCGGGATCGAGCGCGCGCTGTCCGATATCGCGCTCCACCCCGATGCGTTCGTGAGTCGCCGATGGGACACGGGCGAAGTGTTGTTCGAGCTGCCCTTCGATGCGGCAAGCGAGGCGCGTTATGGCGCCGCCTACATCAATGTTCATCGTGGTGATTTGCACGCGATATTGGAATCGGCGCTCGAGCCCGGCACGGTCGGATTCGCAAAAAAGCTGTCCCGTATCGATAATTCGGGCTCGTCGCTGCTGCTGTTTTTCGAGGACGGCGTCAGGGCGCAAACCGATCTGGTCATCGGCGCTGACGGCCTCAATTCGAAGGTTCGCGACCACCTGCTCGGCCCCGAGAAACCGCGTTACACCGGCCACATCGCGCACCGCGCCATCTTCCCCGCAGCACGACTGAACGGCCTGCCGATCCGTGCCTGCACCAAGTGGTGGGGGCCGGGCAATCACATCCTCGTCTATTACATGACGCAGGCGCGAAAGGAGGTTTACATCGTCACCAGCGCGCCGCAGCAGGACTGGAGCAGCGACGCTCCGTTCGCTTCCTGCGGCCGCGACGAGCTCATTGCCGCCTTCGATGGGTACCATGCGGAGCTGCGCCAGGTGGTTGCGGCCGCGACTGAAGTCACCAAATGGCCGATCTTCGACCGGGAGCCGGTCGAGCAGTGGAGCGGCCAGCGCATCGTTCTGCTCGGAGATGCCTGTCATCCGATGCGGCCGTACATGGCCGCGGGCGCGGCCATGGCGATCGAGGACGCCGGTATCCTGGCGCGCTGCATTGCCGAGATCGGATCGGCCGATACGAGCGACAGCTTCGCCTTCTTTGAGGCCACCCGCAAACCGCGGGTGCGCAAGGTGCAGCAAATCTCGATGCTCAATAGCTGGCTGCGAACCCCGATCGACCCCGGGTGGTTCTTCAGTTACGACGCGTGCACGATTCCTCTGATGTCGCCATGACATGCCTAATCCACCGCCGGCCTGAATGCACGAAGGGCATCGATTGCTGGATTGAGGGTTCTTGCGCGCCCTGCAACGCGGCTTGGGAACCGTGAAAGGTAGAAGAGCTATCGCTATTCGAGCTCTGACATGCTCCTCTGTCGTAGGATCGCGCATGCGGCTCAAGAGATAATCGATCGGAGATAGGTTTGGGAGAAGGCTTCTTAGCTCCGGCTCGCCCCAGATGCTTCCCAACCGTTGTCGATGGAAATGACATTGCTGCGAGATTGGAAAAGGCAATTGAACGAGCAATGAAAGTGAAGAAGGAGGCTGTTGAGTTGGTCGAGGAGGCAACGAAAACAATCAACGCCGAATCGGTCGAGCAGAAGGTTATCGAACCGATCTCCGACAAGCGTTACAGGCGCGGTTAGTGGGGATGATGAGCCCGATGAATGAATTTCGCGTGGCTACGCTTAGAAGCTTCGAGTTGCTGTTGGTAGTAGTCAAGTACGAACAGCCTTATCGCTGAGGAGAGATTGGTATGACGCCGAGCAGCGTCAATACTCGTGATCAACTGCCCCACGCCTTGGTTGCGCTCTTTTGCAATATGTCGCGCTGCATTCCAGAACTCATTTTCAAGGCTGATGCTTGTTTTATGACCACTAAGTACAACCGACCGCTTAACGACTAAGGATTTCATTGGCTGATCTCCCCGAGCTTGAATAAGCGGAGGAGGGAAAAGGTTCCAGATGCGGGGCTTTAAAAGGTTTCCCAGACCGGTAATATGTTGCTGCCTTTGATCCCCTGTGTGGACTACCCCCCGCAAGGGTTTAAGGGTTGGCGCGCCGGCCTTGCCTTTTCGTGCAAGGCCGGCGCTGCTCTCAGAGCCTCGATATCGTGGAATGGCTGGCGTTGTAGCTCCGGCCAATGTCGGCCAACGTCTCGCCAGCCGCCCTCCTGGCCGAAGCCTCTTGGACTTGATTTGCAGTGAGCGATGGCTTGCGTTTCCAGCCGCCGAATGAGCTTGTCGTCTTTCATCTTCGGTTCCGTGAGTGACGGTTATCACAAAATGTCTGATCGAGCGGTAGCCAGCTCCGGTTCCGTGAAACAGTTCACCCAAATTGGATTACCCCTGGTGGTAACCCCTCGCGCGAAATGCGCGCGAGGAATGAGCCATGTACTGTGCCGACAGATGGGAACGCGAATACTTTGACGAGCACAAAATCCCGCGCCGGGAACCTGCTTGGTTGATCTGTCTGGTGCTGTTGGTGGGTCCGTTGGTTGCGGCGGTCATTTCAGTGGTGTTTGCAATGCATGTCGAGAACATCGACCCCCACACATATCTGCACTGAAATGGGAAATTGTTACTCTGCGCGTGGATAGCCTTTGGCAACGCGCCGATTGCCATGCGCGCTTACCGCATGCTGCCGGCGCTACGCGGGCCTTGTTGCCATCTGCATATGCACGGGCTTACCCCGGCACGAGACGGCAGGTCTGAGTGCTGCTGGGAAGTGCGCGCAGCGCAGCGCCGAGATCGTCGGGCTCCTCGCCGGGGGGGACCTGCCGCATATAGCGCCCGCGGCAAACAAATGTCGCGCTGTCCGGCCTGAACGGGAACGGATCGAGACTATAGGTCGTCTCGTCGATCTTTTTCAGGGCGATCGAGGCATCCGTTTCTCTGCTCATCGGGACGTGAATGTAGGTCTCTCCTGCGCGCTCGCCGGCGTGCCGCAGGTGAAAGTAGAGCGCCAGCGTATCGCAGAACTGGAGGTGCTTGTAGTTTTGAAAAGTCTGCTTCTCGTCGCGCTTCGCCGATGCGCCGCCGGCCGCCAGCACGGCGCGGAGCCGCGTCTGCCGCTCGAGCTCGCCCGCGAGCATCGCCTCCACCTTGGCCCGGCTCGCCTCCGATATCGGTACCGACACGGAGCTGCGTGTGCGCACGACAAATTGACTCAATCCATACCGGCGATTGTAGAGCCCCCAGGTGTGCATGCTCGAGAGCAAGCCGCTGTAGGGGTGATGGCGCTCGTTATGGTCGGGCGAGCCGCGATTGGTCGTGAGGGCATCGTCGGTCGGCGTCTGCGACATCAGGTAGGGCAGGCGCGTGTCGGGGTCGAGCCCTGGTCGCCGGTCGTAATCGTCCCAGCCGCGGTCGTGATTGTCGATGGCGTAGAGCGCCTCCGCGTCGCTGATCGGCTCGAAGGCCTCATTGCCGAAAGCGCGCGCCACCTGACCGCAAAAATCCATGTGCTCGACCATGGTCGAGATGAAGTGCGGCTCGCGATCGGGCGCTGTCTGTACGATCACGGGATATCCTGTGCCATTTGCAGTCAGTATGAAGGCCGCCCGCTGCGCAATCAAGGTGAGCCTTGCGACTATATCGCGCTCGAATGGACCGGCTCGCTTTCCCCCAACGTCATGGTCGAAATCAAGGCGTTGGGCCTGTAAGCTGCCTCGTTCCGCGGCCTGCCTTGGGTGCGCTGATCGCTCAGCGAGTTGCGCCGCGAGCCCATGCCGCAAGGCTTGGTTGCTCAGATCAGTGACACGACGCTATGGCGTTGACTCAGCGAGGACGCGCTGCGACCGTGGCGGCATCTGATGCACTTCCAGCAGCACTACGAGAAAACTGCGAAGCCGCTCGAATGGACCTTCACTCGTCGCGATCTTTCCAATCTCCTCGGCAAGATCCGCCAGACTTCGAACCGTGCTGCCGTCTGACTTGCGGCCAAAGATACGTCACCGCAGTTGCGGATCGGAGTACTTGGCGCGTCGGGGACACAGCCCCGGGATGGCGAGAATTGATCTACCGCTCCATGCTGTTTGCCTGCGCCACGATCGCCGAGCGGTCGAAGTCGTTGCAGGCCGGAATGAACTGCTCGGTATAGGAATCGCTGGGGCCTTCGGTCCCCTTCAATGTTCCGAGCTTGACATAGGCGGCATGCGTGTTCTGCCAATTCGGCTTGATGAATTCGCCGAGACGCGCTCCGCCGGGCTGGTCTTGCAGCGCCTTTTCCAGGAAACGATCCATGATGTGCACGCTGTGGCCGAGCGCTGTCGCATCGTCCAGGTTCGCGGGCTTCGTCGTCGGGAACTCATCCCAGAACATGCGGACCGCGGCTGCCCGGTTGGTCATGGTAAAGACCAGGCCTTTGGTCATGGCGCGGCAGTACCCGGCGAGACCTTTCGGGTTCGTGCTGGCGAACGCGTGGCGGGTCGCGAGCGTCGTCCCGACCATGCGGTCCTCGAGCGGAATGTTCACGACGCGCAGTGCAAGCCCGGTGTTCTCCGCTGCGCCCAGCATTGCATCCCACATCACCAGGGCGTCGATCTGACCGCTGCGCAGCGCCGCGATGGCGGAAGGCCCGGCTCCGGTAGCAATCCCGGTATACTGATCGGGCGTGATGCCGATCTCGCTGAGGTTCTGTTTCAAGGCCAACCCGCCGCCGGCGCCGAACGAGGGCGCGCCGACCGTCTTGCCCTTGAGGTCGTCGAGCTTCTGGATCGGCGAGTTCTTGAGAACAACGAGGAAGGTCCCGGCGTTGCGCTTGAGATTGAAGAACGAGACCAGATCCCCATTCTGCTCGCGTACTGCCATGACCGCCGCCGCTGCGGTGGTTCCGACCTGGGCATTGTCGGACTGGAGCACCTGCGCCGAGATCATGCCCGTCTGGGAGTTCTGGATGTCGACGTCGAGCCCCTCCGCCGCGAAATAGCCGAGGTGTTTGGGCACGGCATAGAGAAACACCTCCTCGCCGATGCCCATGATCGGGTGCATCTGCACCAGCGTCATCTTCTTGAGCGCTTGCGCTCCGCTCCCGGCAATGAAGCAACCAGAAATGCCGGCCGCGAGAGCGAGCGTCACTGGAGCGCTATAGAATCGGGCAAGCATGGAATGGGCTCCGCGGTTTCTATGAGTGTCATCCCGGCCAAGGGAGCCCGGCTCCGCCGGGGCCGCGAGAGCCGGAACTCAGTAATCCACGGTTGATATGAGTACGCAAACGTCGCCGGACACTGTATTCCGGCTCTCGCGTACCGGACAAGGCCCGGCACACTCGGCTGGAATGACACGCAGGGAGCTCGTGGCATACCCCGCGAGCCTCGTTCTCGGTAGGGGGCAAATCCGGTGGTGTGGCGATCTCGCGCATCGACATCGGCGCAGCGCACTCTACTACGGGCGCGCTGTGGCGTTTGACCGCTGCGCCCAGAAGCAGTAGCGCCGCTCGACCAGGCTCACGATGTAGCTCATCAGAAACCCGAGCACGGCGAGCAGCACGATGACCGCGAACAGCTGCGAGATCTCCATCGCCTGGCTGAACTGCATCAGAAGCATTCCCAGGCCGGCGCTGGCCCCGACAAACTCGCCGACCACCGCACCGAGGATCGAGAGCACCGACGCGACGCCGAGCCCGGCGAACAGGAACGGCAGGCAGCTGGGAATGATGATTTTCGTGAACAGGTGCAGCTCGCTGGCATTGCACGAGCGCGCCAGCTCGATTCTCTCGGGCTCGACCGCCTGATAGCCCGCCATCATGTTCACCAGCACCGGGAAGAAGGTGATGATCGCGGTGATGAACACCTTGCCTTGGAGACCGAAGCCGAACCACACCACCATCAACGGCGCGAGCGCGACTTTCGGCAGCGATTGGAACCCGACGATATAAGGGTACCAGCTCTTTCCGAGGATCGGCCAATGGGAGAGAACAAGCCCGAGCAACGCGCCGAGTGCCGAGCCGATCGCAAAGCCGAGAACCGCTTCCCAGAGCGTGACCCCGGCGTGGTACCAGTAGCCGGCCTTGTCCCACGGCGGGCGGCTCAACCCGCCTGCCATCGCGTGCAGGACATCTTCCGGCGGCGGTATCACGTAGGTCGGCGCGCCGAGCGCATGGCTGGCGAGCCACCACGCCGCGAGCAGCGCAACCAGTATTGCCGGCGAGATGGTGAATTGCGGATAGCGCCGCAGCAGGGCCGGCGGCGTCTCGCGCGCGGGTTCGGAGGGGCGCGTCGTCAAAGCTTCCACGGCCATCAGAACAGGCCTCCACGGGCATCAAGCAGCGACCGCAGCCTCGCGGCGTAGCGGCCGAAGCGATCAGTATTGATGATCGAAAGCTCGCGCGGTCTCGGCAGGTCGATGGCGATGACATCGGCGATGCTGCCGGGCCGTGCTGTCATGGCGATGACGCGGTCGGAGAGGAAGACCGCCTCGGCGATCGAATGCGTGATGAAGATAACCGTCTTGCGGCTCTGGCTCCAGATCCGGAGCAGCTCGAGATTCATCTGATCACGCGTCATTGCATCGAGCGCGCCGAACGGCTCGTCCATCAGGAGCAGCTGCGGGTCCTGCACCAGCGCGCGGACGATTGCGACGCGCTGCTGCATGCCGCCCGACAGCTCATGCGGATAGCGCTGCGCGAACTCGCTGAGGTGGACCATTTGCAGCAGCTCCGCCGCGCTCTGCCGGTAGCTCCCCATCGGCAGCTTGCGGAACTCGATCGGCAGCAGCACATTGTCGAGCACCGTGCGCCATGGCAGCAGAACCGGAGACTGAAATACCACCGCCGCCTCGCGCGTCGGGCCGCGCAACGGCTTGCCGTTGAGCTCGACCGATCCGGCGGTGTAGGGCAGGAGACCGGCAAGGAGCTTGAGCAGCGTCGATTTTCCGCAGCCGCTCTGGCCGATGACCGACACGAGCTCACCGTCATAGATCTCGAAGTCGAGGCCCTTGAGCGCGGTCACTTCGCCGGAACCCGTGACGTAGGTCTTCGACAGTCCGCGCGCGCGGATCAACGCGGGTCGCGCCGCGGCGGCGACCTCGACCGAAGCGCTGGCGGCGCGCAGGGGCTGGACCGGGTGCTGCGGCATGGACGTAGTGTTGCAAGGAATATGCGAGCGATTCAATGCGGCGCGAATGCGTTCTCATGGTAGGGCGGGTTAGCGCGCAACTCGGCCGCTCGCGGCCGAGTTGTGTCGCGTGACCCGCCATCCATCCATACGGTTTAGCAGCGGATTACGTCTCGCTTCGCTCGGCTAACCTAACGCGACCGGCACCAACTTGAATGAGGCGAGCCGCGGCGCCGTCTTGAAATAGACCGTCTGCAGCTCCACCGAGTCCTTGAATTCTATCTGCCGCAGCCGGCGAAAGACGACGTTGGTCGTCAACGAGGCCTGATCGAACGGATAGGGGTCGAGTGCGATCGTACCCGGTTTCAGCGGAGTGAGCGTCATCGCAACCCCAGGCGCGCCATTGTAACCGAGCGGCACCGGCTCGATGCGGTCGGGGCTGAGCAGCTCCGTGCTGCAAATGTAGAGCGACAGCATGTCCCAGACTTGCAGCAGATTGTAGTTGGTCGCGACCTCCTTCGGGTCGAGCTTCTCCGCCGCAACCTTCTGCTTGGCCTCGCTTCTGACGATGAACTCCTGGACTTCCGGCGGCAGCGTGCCGCGCTGCCTCGCCGGCGGATGGGTGATGACGCCATAGCGGCCCTGCCACAGGCCGGACCGGTGCTTGGTGATCATCAGTCCCGCATAGGGATCGATGGCGCTGAGCCAGTCGCCTGCCCATTCAAACGCTTCGAGCTGCGCGCGGTCGTTGGGCACGTCGCGGTAGTTTGGCGTCTTCCCGGTTTCCGGATCGAGCTGCGGGCCGGTTTCGTAACGGATCCAGCCGCGGTCATGGAACATGGCGGCGCGCACCAGCGATCCGTAGGGATGCGGCCTCTCGAACGTGTCGTTGCCCCAATGCGCAGCAAACAGCCCCGATAGCTGCGCATGATCGTTCTGGGTTATCATTACGATCGAGCCATCGGTCTCGTACCTGACGATCATGGACTTTTACTCTGTGTTTCGGTGCGCACGCAGAAAGCATCGCCGGGCGCCGGTTTCACGAATTCTGCGGGATCGGAGCTCGCAAAGCGACTCTTTTTTGACTTGCCGCTCCGACGCTGCGGTAATTGGGGCGGGTTATTTTGGGTGTGCGCTCTTCGCGCCGTAGTCCACCGTTTGCGGCGGCCTGCGAGCATGACCCGAGAGCAGATTCCGAGAGAAGAATCCTCTGGACAAGTGAAACGCGACTCAGGTATAAAGGTGTCTGCTTGAGAGCTGTCTTCAAAGCCCGGTGCACCCCGTGCCGGGCTTTGCTTTTCTGCGATACCGAGGGAAAGCCGGGCCGCGCGCTCCGGCGTGCCTGACTTGTTTGACCGGGCTGTGGCCTCGTTCTAGCCTTAGGATCCTCACAACACCGGCAATCTGGAGGTGAAACGTGCGAGGCATCGGTGCTATTGGCTCTGCATTCCTGCTTTCCGCGGCGCTCTCCGCGCAGGCGCAAACACCGCCCACGGGCTCGGCGGGCTTTGAGAAGAAGAACTACAATTACAGCGAATGGACCAAAGGACTATTCTCCGAGGCCGTCACCGTCACGCATCCAGGCAAGATGATCTTTCTTGCCGGTGTTGGTGCGGAGGACGAGAGCGGTGCGCGCGGCGCAATCCGCCATCCAGGCGACTTCGCGGGCCAGTGCCGCTATGCTTACGACAAGATCAAGCGACTCTTGGCCGCCCACGGCGCCACGATGAATGACGTGGTGAAGGTCGTCACCTATGTTACCGATGTTCGCTATCTGCCCGAGGCGGGAAAGTGCCGCACGGAGGCGCTCGGCGGAGCTCCACAGCCGGTACACACCTTCCTCAATATCAGTCAGCTTGCGTGGCCGGGAATGCTGGTCGAGGTGGACGTGATCGCCGCGACCCAGGCGCCCTAGATGGGGCGCACCATGGGGCGGGTTGTTAAACCCGCCCCGCACGCCGGAGGGCCATCGGGCTTATTCCGCCACGAGCTTGACCCGGTCGCCGGGTTTCACCCGGTCGGCCGGAGCAAGTCCGTTGAGGATGCGGAAGCGCTCGAGGTTGTGATCGGATGTGGCCATGCGTGCGGCCAGACGCTCGACCGTGTCGTCGGACCCGACGGTGACGGTCCTGATGTGCAGCGGCTTCGCGGCTTCCATCTCGGCAAGGGTCATGCGGCGAAGGCTCGCGACGGCCTCGCGAAAGCTGTGATCAACCTCGGCATTCATGCGTTTTGACGCGAAGATGAAACGATTGACATCGCTGCCGAAGCGCACGACGTAAAGCCGAAATACCCACTGGTCGCCCTTGGCGGTGCCGGTCGCCGCCGCGAGACCGTTGATCGTGGTTTCTTCCACGCTTTTCGGGTCGATGTTCTCGATCCAGCCGGAGGTGAGATAGGCGACGAGCGTCTGCTCCGCCGATACGGGCACGACGTCCATGCGCAAGGCCTGCCCCCCGCTCTCGCGTACGCCGATCACGGCCTGCGCGGTGTTGTCGAGCGTAAAGCCTTCCGGCGCGAGAAAGGTGAAACCATAGCGTGGATGCAGAAAGCGCCGGCCGCGGATGAAGCCTTCGCTCGGATCCTCGCCATAGACCATCCCGTCGATGCCGCCGAGATAAGCTTCCTTGTCCTTCGCGCTGTCCGCGCTTGCAGGGTACTGACTCGCATTCGCCTGCGCATTCTTGACGCGCTCGGGCGTTGCCGGGTGCGTGGAGAGAAAGTCCGGAGAGCGCGGATCGATGTGCGATTGGCCGGGGATCGTCTTGAACTCGGAATTGCGGCCCATAGCGGTGAGAAAGCGCACCGCTCCATAGGGGTCGTATCCGGCGCGTGCGGCAATCCCGATGCCGATCCCGTCGGCTTCGAGCTCCTGCGCGCGCGAGAAGCTCGCGAGCTTGATCTTCGACTTGGCGAGCGCCAGCGCGCTCGTTTCCGGATCGCTGCCGAGATCGGTGAACACGCGCGTCACCAGCGCCACCTGGCGCGCCTCGTTCTCGCGCATCTCCGCATGCCGCGCGATCACATGCGACATCTCGTGGGAGAGCACGGATGCGACCTCGGAGGTATCATTGGCCAGCGCGATCAAGCCGCGCGTGACATACAGGTTGCCGCTCGGCAGGGCGAAAGCATTCACCGAGGCGGAATTGAGGATGGTGATGCGGTACTGCAGATCGGGCCGCTCGGACGCGGCGATCAGCTTGGCAAGGGTCTGCCGCAGCAGAGCTTGCAGCTTGGGATCGTCGTAGGCGCCGCTGTAGGCCGCGAGGATGCGCTCGTGCTCGCGCTGCGATGCGCCTGCGGGCGCGGTCGCATGGCGGACTTGCTGCGTCGCTTCCGGCAGCGCGCCCGGCGGCCCGCCCGCTGTCAGAATTGCCGAGCTGCAGCCGCCCAAAGCCAGTGCGAAGGCACCTGCCAGCCCGAGCATCGGACTGCGAGCGCCTGCAGCTCGTGCCCGTGATTTGGGTTGTCGCCCCCGCCAAGCGAGCCCGGCTCCGCCAGCCCCCGCGTACGCGTGGGCGGGACCCAGTAATCCACGTCCGGCGTGAAATGCACGAATCGCGTAGATTAGCGGATTCCGGCTCTTCCTCGCCGGGCGCAGCCCGGCCCCCTCGGCCGGAATGAGAGGCAAGGATGTTGCGGCATCGCGCGCTCTTTCGTCGGGGGCATATGCGTTCGCGGCAGTCACGTCAGCGCTCGGCGATCTCGATCTGCTCCGGACGCATCGCCTCGATGCGCGGGCCGTTGCGGTCTTCGATCCACCCGCGCACGCGAACGCGCAGGTTCGCCAAGCTCGCCGGCGGCACCCCGGCGGCGGCAAACATGCGTTCGTTGCGTTTGGCGATCGTGACCGTGAGGCTGTCCGACCAACGCCGTCCGAAGTTGACGTAGATCGTGCCTCCGCTTTCGCGGACCGTCACCACCTTGCCCTCTGCGACTGTGAATTGGCCTCGTCGAGCGACGAGCCCGGCGTGATTCTCGGTGCCCACAATGGAATAATACGCATCGGCCCACAGGCCAACTTTTCTTTGCCGTGCCTCGCGTTCCCGGGCCAGGAGCGCGGTTGCGCATCCCATCCCGCCGACACGCGCAGAAACGCGGGCGAACCCGGCGGCCACCATCTCATGGGCCGCCGACTTCTCTTTTCCGTCCGTGGTGAAATACGCCTGCGCGAGGATGCGGCCGTAGCGGTCGGCTGCCGGCAGCTCGTGCCGGAGCTCGACCGCCTGCCCCGCCAGCATCTGCTGAAGCGCAGCCCTGGCGGAGGCTCCAGCCTCGGCGCGCGCGCCGGTCTCGCCAGGAAGCGGCGGCAGCGGCACTTCGATGCCGGCCAGGCGAATTTCCCGCCCATCCTCAAGGAGGAAGCTGCGCCCATCGACGACGGCGCGAACGCTTGCGCTGCCGAGCACATCGAGATGGCAAGTCGGGGGCGCGGAGGCAAGCATGCGCGGCTGCGCAGAGGCGGACGCAATCGGTGCGAGCAGCAAGGTCGCGCCGAACAACCACGCCAACCTCACCAACTCGCGCACCTGATGCATCGGGGCAACGAAACGGGTGGAATGGGGCGGCACTGCGGCGCTTGGCCGGGGCGACGGTCCATAATTCGATGGCGCTACAACGGTGCGAGCGGGCCGCGCCTACAAGCCGGCGGCCGCTCGATCCACCATCGCAATCAGCGCGTGAGGCGCGTAGGGCTTCGGCAGCCAGCCGAGCGGAGCGGCTCCCTCCGCACGGGAGCGCATGCGCGCATCATGGTGCGCCGTGGCGAAAATGCACCGGATACCCGTCTCGCGGAATATTTCGAGCGCCGCATCAACGCCGTCCGCCTTGCCGATGAGCCGAATGTCCATGACGATCAGATCGGGGGATTCCGCCTTGGCCAGTCGCACCGCTTCGTCCGCACGGCCGGCAATGCCCGCGACCTGATATCCGGCCTCGGTCAGGACCGCTTCCATGTCGGTCGCGGCGAGGAAATCGTCCTCGACGATGAGAATCCGCACGCTCTGCCGTGACTTTTTCGCCCGGGATCGATCTTGCGGAGCGAGCCTCATCGCTTCATCGGAGACGGGGGAGGCGAAATGCACAGCAGCCGACAACATCACTGTGGCAGGCCGCGGTCGAGGAACTGCACGCTGCAACACGCGCCTCCCGTGCGCTCAACCTTGAAAGCTCCTCCGAGCTGGCGGGCAAGCCCGCTGACGAGACCGAGTCCCGACGAGCGCCTGCTTGCTTCGCCGAGATCAAAGCCCGGCCCCTCGTCCTCGACGTTGAGCTCGAAGCAGCCCGCGCCTTTGGTCAGGCGGACCCGGACCAAGCCCACGCCGTTGCCGTTGACGCCGTGCTTGGCGGCGTTGGTCAGCAATTCGTTGAGGATGAGCGCGAGCGGCATGGCGGTGTCATTGGAGAGTCTCTCCTCCATGCAGTCGGTAATGTCAACGTTGATGTTGGTGGCAAACGCCTGCTTGGCGCTGGCGCAGACGCCTTCCAGGAAGTCTCGCGCACGATAGCTGGTGGCATGACCTGCATCGTAGAGGACCTGCTGCGCCGCGGCCATGGCGCCCACGCGCTGGCTCGCGTCGGCGAGCACCGCGCGCGCCTCGGCGCTGTGCGACTCGCGTTGCGCCGAGCGCAACAACGAATGCAGCATCTGCATGTTGTTCTTGACGCGGTGATTGAGCTCCTCGAGCAGCACCTTCTGGTTCGCCTCCGCCTGCTTGCGCTCGCTGATGTCGACCAGCATGTTCACCGCGCCAATGAGCTCGCCGTTCTCGTCGCGCAGCGGCGTGGGATAGGGAATGAAGGGCACGCGCGTGCCGTCGGGACGCTCGACGATCGCCTCGATCCCCCGCACCGCCCGATTTTCCCTGAGCGCAATCGCCATGGGACATTCCTCGTGCGGCAATGGCCTCCCATCGGGACGGAACATTTTCCACGTGACGTACCAGAGATCGCCGATCTCGGGACGCCGGCCTGCAAGCTCGACGGCGGCTTGATTGTAGAACGTGATCCGGCCGGCGGCATCGGTCGTATAGACGGCGGCGGGCAGCGCTTCGATCAGCTCGCGGAAGCGCCGTTCGCTGGCGCCCAACGCCTCCTGCGCGTGCCGCTGCGCGGTGACGTCGCGCATCACCCGAATGCCGTACAAGAACCTGCCGGATTTGTCGCGCACGACCGAGGATGTCACCGCCACCCAGATGATGCGGCCGTCCTTGCGGATGAGCCGCTTCTCGACCGCATAGCGCCGCTGCCGCGCGGTGGTCTGCCAATCGAAGGTCTGCACGTCCGACTCGCGATCATCGGGATGAGTAACGTCGAACACCGTGAGCTTGAGGAGCTCCTCGCGCGGATAACCGGTGATCTCGCACGCCGTCTCGTTCACCCGCAGCAGTCGTCCGTGCGCATCGATCTCGGAGATGGCGACGCTGGCGTTCTCATAGGTCGCAGCCAGTCGCTGCTCGCTTTCGGCCAGCGCATCGGCGGCGCGCTTGCTCTCGGTGATGTCCTGGAAGATGCGCACACCGTAGAGAAACTTGCCGGCATCGTCGCGCACTGCCGAGCACATCACCGAGCTCCAGATCACGGCGCGGTCCTTGCGCACCATGCGCTTCTCGATCGCGTAGCGGTCGATCTCGCCTGCGACCAGGCGCTGGTACTGGCGAAAGTCCTCATCGCGATCCTCGGGATGGTGCACATCGAAGACGCTGCCGCCGAGCAGCTCCTCGCGCGAGCGCCCGGTAATGGCGCAGGCCGTCGCATTGACGCGCAGCCGCGTGCCCGCGGCGTCGATCTCGGCGATGCCGACAACGGCATGCTCGTAAGTCACCGCGAGCCGCAGCGACTGCTCGCGCAGGATCTCTTCGATGGTGCTGTCGAGCTTCATGCGTTGGGCCGCGCCCCGAGTTTTGCACAACAACGGGCGACGCCACAAACTCCGAAGTGACGATTTTGTTCCGGGCTTCTTCCGCAAAAATGCTGATGAAATCAGACGCCTGCATGAAAAATACCGGTTTTTTCGAGACGTGCAGCGCGTGTATTCTGCAATCAAGAGTTGAGTAACCCAGCTGGATCACCCCATGACATGTGCAGGAGCACGCGGTCGTTGGGCGCCGGATAGGCTGAAGTCGCCAGCCAGCGAGAGGTCATCGGGCGCTCAGCAGTAAAGCAGGTCTGCATCCGGGTAGTCGTCGGCGGGCACGCAATATTGCGCGACCACCTGGGGAGCAGTGGGCTGCGGGCGCGCCATTGCGACGCGGGCCGGCAGCGCTCCGATAAGAGCGGTGTTGAGCGCAAGTCCCAGCGCGATCTTGGCCAGGATCTTGGCCGGGATGGTCATTCTCATGCGCAACAAAGCTCGATCGGTTTCTGCGGATAAGATCGCGCAAGCACCACGTCTATTCCCGCGAAAACCCCCGCTCCACGTCGGATCTCAAATAAATGTCATCGGGACGCTGTCGCCCGAGCAGACGGGAATAAATGCCGCCCGTGGCCGGTCTCCTCCAAGCGAAGCAAACCGACCCCGCAAGGAGAATTGGGATGAGCTCACATCACGATGGCGGCATCAGCCGGCGCAAGATCCTGGAATGCATGACCTGGGCGGGCACGGGCGTGCTGTGGACCGTTGCCGGCAGCGTGCCGCATTCCCTCGGCATCGTCGGCGAAGCGCAGGCCGCGCCGGCGAGCGGGCTCACCTTCCTGCAGATCAGCGACAGCCATGTCGGTTTCGACAAGCCCGCCAATCCCAACGCCATCGGCACCCTGGAGGAAGCGGTCAAGAAGATCGGCACGCTGCCGGTGAAACCCGCCTTTTTGATTCATACCGGCGATGTCACGCATCTTTCCAAGCCGTCCGAGTTCGACGATGCCGACCGCATCATCGGGCAGACCCGCCTCGACGTGCACTACGTGCCGGGCGAGCACGACATTCTCGACGACGATGTGAGGCTCTACCGCGAGCATTACGGCCGCGGCGCCAAGGGCTCCGGCTGGTACAGCTTCGATGCCAACGGCGTGCACTTCATCGGCCTCGTCAACGTGATGGATCTCAAAGCCGGCGGCCTGGGGAATCTCGGCAATGAGCAGCTCGAATGGCTGGAGGACGACCTCAAAGGACGTACGAGCTCGACCCCGGTCGTGGTATTCGCGCATATCCCGCTGTGGACCGTCTACCAGCAGTGGGGGTGGGGCACCGACGACGCTGCGCGCGCCCTCGATTATCTCAAGCGCTTCGGCTCGGTGACCGTGCTCAACGGCCACATCCATCAGATCATGCAGAAGGTCGAGGGCAACGTGACGTTTCATACCGCGATGTCCACGGCATTTCCGCAGCCGGCCCCGGGGACGGCGCCCGCGCCGGGACCGATGAAGGTGCCCGACGAAAAGCTGCGCTCGCTCCTCGGCGTCGCCGACGTCACCTTCACCAGCGGAAAGGCGCGGCTCGCAATCATCGACAAGCCGCTGCAGGGATAGGGCGTGTCGACTGGATTGGACGAGATCAATCAACTCTGCAACAGGGACGCGCTAACCATGCGAATGAAGCTGAAATCCATTACCTGCCTTGTCATCCCGTTTGCGGCCGGCATCCTTGTCGCTGCCGCGATCAGCTTTCCGGTGATCTCGGCGCAGCCTTCCGACAGCAAGGTGGAGATTGACAATTTCACCTTTGCTCCCGGACGCGTCACGGTGAAGGCGGGCACCACGGTGACCTGGCTCAATGCCGATGACATCCCGCATACCGTTACCTCGGCGAGCAGGCAGTTCAGGTCGAAGGCGCTCGATACCGACGACAGCTTCTCGTTCACGTTCACCACGCCCGGCGTGTACGAGTATTTCTGCTCGCTGCATCCGCGCATGACGGGCACGGTCGTCGTCGAAACAACGAGCGGCAGCGGCGCGACGCAGTGATGCTCGCCGTCCTGTCTGGTCGTTCGGTGGGCCAGGATCGCTCTTGCGATCCGGGAACGGCGCCCAGGATTGCGACGCCGCAATCCACGCTGCCGGAATCGCAAAACAGGCCAAGCGAGCTGGCGCCTGCGCGAGCGCGCGGGCAGCCCGAGCCGCTGGGAGGGCTCGCAGGGATCGACGATCCGGCCAGGGCGCAGCGTTTCCGCGACGCCGCACTCCCCTATCTGGACGACGTCTACACGTTTGCGCGCTATCTCCTGCGTGACAGCGCTGATGCGGAGGATGCCGCGCAAGAGTGCTACATGCGCGCGTTGCGGCATTTCGACAGCTATCGCGGTCCGGCGATGAAGCCTTGGCTGTTCGCTATCCTGCGCAATGTCTGTCGTGCGGAGATGGCGCGCCGCGCAGGAGCCGCGATTGCCGTCGACGAGGAGGCAGAAACCGACAATGAGTCGACGCCGCTGTGGCAGGAGGCTCCGGCCTCCCCGGAAGCCGAGATGATACGCCAATGGGACGCCGAGACCATCCACCGGCTCGTCGCGGATCTCCCTACCGCGTTTCGCGAGGCGATCGTGCTGCGCGAGATCAACGAGCTTTCGTACCGCGAGATCGCCGAGGTCGCCGGTGTGCCGGTTGGCACGATCATGTCGCGGCTCGCGCGCGCGCGGTGCATGTTGCGCGAAGCCTGGATTGCGGAAGACGGACCCCGAACATGAGTTGCGCAGAAAACCAGATCCTGCTCCACGCCCTGCTCGATGGCGAGCTCGACGCGGGACATGCGCGCGAGGTTGAGACCCATCTGCGGGAATGCACCTGTTGCGCGGGTGAGTTTCGCGCCCATCGCCGCATGCAGGCGGCAATTGCCTCGGCAGCGCTGCGGTTTGAAGCGCCCGCGAGCTTGCGGCGGCGCATCGAGAAGGCACTGCCGGCGCTGCCCCAGCGTTCCGCCAACCGCCGTGCGGTGCTCAAAGGCTTTGCAATGGGAAGTGCGCTCTCCACTGCCATGGCGGCAAGCGTGGTCATCGGCATCATTCGCAATGGCGAGCAGGAGCGCGTGCTCGGCGATGTTGTGTCGGCGCACGTGCGCTCGCTGCAGGGCGAGCACCTCACCGACGTAGAGACCACCGACCAGCATACGGTGAAGCCGTGGTTCAACGGCAAGCTGGATCTGGCGCCGCCGGTGGTCGATCTCACCGCGCAGGGCTTCACCATGATCGGCGGGCGGCTCGATTATCTCGATGGCCGGGCGGTTGCCTGCATCGTCTACCGGCGCCGCAAGCACGTGATCAATCTGTTCGTCGCGCCAGCTGCGGACTTTACTGCCCGCGGCGCGAGGCTCGATTCCTTGCAAGGGTATGGCATCTGCCGCTGGACCGCTCACGGCCTCGAATTCTTTGCGGTCAGCGACATCAATCCGGACGAGCTACGGGAGTTCGTGGGGAAATTCGAGCAGGCCGCTGCGTAGCTGGATCGCGGCAATTGCGCGGGCTCCTAAAAAAGCATGTCCCAATCGCTTGACGCCATCGGCCGTCATGTCCGGGCTCGGTCCGGCCAGCCACGCCTTGGCTGTTACGCGAAAGAGTGGATGCGCGGCTCAAACCCGCGCCGCGTTTTAGCTACGGTTCAATTTACATGGCTGCATCGTCGTTGGTGATGGCCAGCATCACCTCGTCGACGCTCTCGCGTACATCGGCGAAGCCGTTCAGCAGTTGTATCCTGGAAAGCGCCCGCTTATCGGCGCCGGTATTCAGGGCGCTCATGACGAATACGATCTGACCGGTCTTGATGCGCACAACCTCGCCGTCCGGCCGATGCAGGCCGATCCATCCCTTCACACCGGCTCTGGTCGCGGCATAGCCGGAGCCTGCAGGCGCGCCCGCGGTACAGTCGCGAGCCAGCAATTCCTGATGCGGGGGCAGCGGGACGCCGGCAACAAGCGCAACGATGGCGGCGGCCATCGCTTTTCGCATGACAAGCTCTCCTGGTGCGGTAACCGCCGCGCCGATCCTCGGGCAGACGCAGAGGAGATCAAGTCAGACGCGATTTTATTCCGGCTCACCTCCGCCGCCCAGAGGGCGAGGCAGCGCCTCGCCCCTGCGAAAGGGAAAGGTCATCGTCACTTGCGGCTAGCTCAGTCGGCCGCGCCCCTGATCTCGATCAGACCGACCTGATTGACCAGGCTGTTGGCCATGACCGGATTGCCGTCGCGGGTGACGTCCATGTTGCGGACGATGTCGCCGCCGCCGGGGATCGCCCAGCTCTGGAACTTCTCCGTCCCAGGATCGAAGCGCACGATCGTATTGGGCTTGGCTATGGATTCGCTGTACCACAGTGCGCCCTTGGTAAAGACGATGCCGTAAGGCTGCGACTTCGGTCCGCTGGGCGAGGGCCATTCCTTGACCAGGCCGGTGGCCGGATCGAGGCGGCCCAGATAGCCGCGGGCGAAATCGGTGTACCAGATTGCATCGTCCGGCCCGATTGCGAGCCGGCGGGGCCGGGCGGCGGGATCCGGCAACGGGAATTCGCGGATCTGCATCGTCCTCGAATCGATGGTCGCAACCTTGGGCGCGCCGAACTCGACGAAATAGACGACGTTCTTGGAATTGACCACGATCCCGTAGGGCCGCGAATGCTCCGTGGGCGGGGTCACCAGCTTGATCTCGCCGCTCTTGGGATCAAGACGTCCGACCTTGTTGCCGCCCTGGACGGTGAACCAGATGATACCATCGTGATCGAACACCAGCGTGTGCGGATCCTTCGCCGACGGATCGGGCATGCGGTGCTCATCCACCTTGCCGGTCCTCGGATCGAGCTTGCCGATCAGGCCGGCGAAGTTGCCGGTGAACCAGACGTTGCCGTCGGTGTCCTCCTTGAGACCGTGCGGGCCGGTGCGTTGGTTGAGGTGATATTCCTTGATCTGCCCGGTGGCGGGATCGAGGCGGCCAAGCACGTTGGCGAGCTGGCCCGAATACCAGAGCGATCCGTCGCGCGCCGCCATGGGGTCATGCGGCCGCGAGCCGGGCGTCGCAACCGGCCACTCCTTGATGCTCACTTCCGCCGGCCCTGGAACAATCGCTGCCGCCGGGCGCGGCTTTTCCGGGAAGCTCTTGATCAGATAATCGGTGACGGTCGCGACCTGATCCGGCGGGAGCGGCACGCCGAAATTCTGCATCATGCGCATGACGGTATGCCAGCCTTCCGGCGTATAACCGGCCGTGAGACGGCCGATGTCATGGCAGGCGCCGCATGTGCTCACCACGGTGCTCTTGCCCGGCCCCTCGGGAAAATCCTGCCCGGCCTGCTGCGCCAGGGCCGGGGTGAGGAATACAACCATCGCGGCGAGCGAGCGCAGTGTGCTTCTGATCCGGCACGGCGGGCGTCGTGAGTCGGCTCCGCATGCACTGGCTGGCCGGGGCATGCTCGATACCGCGCCAAGGGGTTCAATCCGGCCAGAACGTGCTCGGTCGCTCATGCTTATCCTCTGCGATGATGTGACTGGCGTAGTCATGCGGGTTGGCACACCCTACAGGAACGGGCTTTTCACGTCATCACGATCGACCTGTAGCCGCAGAGCCCACGAGCTCGCGGCCGTGCGGCGCCAGGAAGTCGAGCTTTGGCCCAAGCGGCACGATACGTGTCGGGTTGATGTGATCATGGCTCTGATAATAGTGCCGTTTGATGTGGGTGAAATCGACCCTCGGAGCGACGCCGGGATGCTGATAGAGCTCGCGGGCGAATCCCCAGAGATTGGGATAGTCCACCAGCCGGCGCAGGTTGCATTTGAAATGTCCCACGTAGACCGCATCGAACCGCACCAGCGTGGTAAACAGACGCCAGTCCGCTTCGGTCAGACGTTCCCCGCAGAGATATCGATCGCTTGCGAGCCGGTCCTCCAGCATGTCCAAGGTCGCGAATAACGGCCGCACCGCCTCCTCATAGGCTTCCTGGGTGGCTGCGAATCCGGCTTTGTATACCCCGTTGTTGACGGTCTCGTAGATGCGCGCATTCAATGCATCGATCGTCCCTCGCAGGTCAGCGGGATAAAAATCCCCCGGGGCTGCGCCCACGGCGTCAAACGCCGAATTGAGCATGCGGATGATTTCCGAGGACTCGTTCGAGACGATCACGTTCCGCTGCCTGTCCCAAAGCACCGGCACGCTGACCCGCCCGCTGTAGGCGGGGTCTGAGCGGAGATAGACCTCATAGAGCCGGCGTGCCCCGATCATGGAATCAGGTATGACGCCGGGGCCTTGGTCGAAGGTCCAGCCCTCTTTGCCCATGAGCCAATGCACGACCGAGAGCGAGATTGTGCTTTCGAGCCGCTTGAGCGCGCGAAAGATCAAGGTTCGATGCGCCCATGGGCACGCAAGCGAGACATAGAGGTGATACCGTCCAGGCTCCGCCTTGAAGCCGCCTTTCCCTGTCGGACCGGCGCTGCCGTCGCTCGTTATCCAGCTTCGAAAGCTGCTGTCCTGACGGACGAAGCGGCCACCGCTGGTGCGGGTGTCGTATCCGCAAGCCATCCACTGGCCGTCAACGAGCAGGCCCATGCGCGCACCCTTTTCGTCCCATCATGCCCGGGCATTCCAGATGAGGGCTCGGAGTGTGCATAGATGACCAAACCCCGGTGGTAAACTCCTCGGGGACATCCATCATAGACATGGATTTCCTACCGGCGAGTCACCGGGCCAATCGCACTGATCACGCCGAGCTCGTTTGCTGCTCGACTGTGGTCGGAAGCGTGAAGGAAAATGTCGACCCGTGTCCTGGAGTCGACTCGAGCCAGATTTTCCCTCCGTGCAACTCGATGATCCGTTTCGAGATTGCCAGCCCCAGGCCAGTACCGCCCTTTTTGCGTGTGATTGCATCGTCGGCTTGCTGAAATTCTTGGAAAAGCCTGGCTCGATCGGCTTCGGAAATGCCCGGGCCGGTATCACGCACGGTGACTTTGAACGATCCGTTTACCTTCGCCGCCTTGATGACGACCTCGCCGGCATCGGTGAACTTTATGGCATTACCCACAAGATTGAGAACCACCTGCGTCAGCCGTCTTTCATCACCGTAACCAGGTGGCAGGTCGGGTGGAATCTCGGCGTTGAACCCGATGTGCTTTTCTTTGGCGAGCGGTTCCACCGCGTTGAAAACCGTGTGGACGACATTTTTGAGTGAGTAGTCATCGAGCTCCAGGGTGAGCTGGCCTGCCTCTATCTTGGACAAGTCGAGCACATCGTTGACCAAGCCGAGGAGATGTCTCCCGTTGCCGTCAATCCGTTGCAGCACCTCCTGGATTTTCCGGGGCATCTCGCCATACACCTGGTCTATGAGCAGCTCGGTATACCCGAGGATCGCGTTGAGTGGCGTGCGCAGCTCATGGCTCATGTTGGCCAGAAATTGCGATTTGTGCCGGCTCGCCTCCGCAAGCTGTCGGCTTTTCTCTTGAATTTCCTCGAACAGCCGCACCGTCTCGATGGCGATCACCGCCTGGTCCGCAAACGTCGTAACCAGCTTGATCTGCTTCTCGGTGAATGGGCGCGCAACCTTACGGACCAGGATCACAACGCCGATGGATGTTCCATCGCGCAGCAGCGGCACACCGAGCATGGAACGATATCCAGCGACCCTTTGACCTTCCGCGTAGGTATATTCAGGATCCGCTAGAACGTCCGGAATATGAACCGGGCCATTTTCGCATGCTGTTCGTCCAGCGAGCGTGCCGCGCCCGGTGAGGACCGGTTTGCTCGCCAAAAGCGTGGTCATCTCCTGCGAGAAACCATGATTTGCTGCAAAATCGAATGTCGAGCCCCGCGGCCGCATGATAGCCCCCATCTCGGCACCGCACAGCCGAGCCGCCGACGCGACCAGTGCGTTGAGCACGGTTTGGAGGTCAAAGGTAGACCGGCTGATAACCTTGAGCATGTCGGCGATAGCGGTCTGCTGCCGTAGCGATTCGCGAAGCTCATTGAGCAGCCGGGCGTTCTCGATCGCAATCACGGCTTGCGCCGCAAAGTTGGTGACCAGCTCGACCTGCTTGGGGGAGAATGCACGTACCTCCTGGCGATATATGGCGAAGACGCCAATGAGCTCATTTTCCTTGAGCATCGGAACATTGAGGATAGTCCGAAAGCCGCCTAGCTCGACGGCTGCTACAAAGATCGGTTCACCCTTAAGGTAGGCTGGGTCTACTGAAACGTCGGCGATATGAACCGTTTGCAGAGTCCGCATGGCGCGACCGAGGGCGGTTCGCGAGCCCGGCCGGTAGGGTCCGCGTTGCCAGAATTCGGCAAATGCTGGCGGGACGCCGAGCATCGCGGCAGCGCCAGCCGCGCCGTCTTCAAAGCGAAATAGAGCGCCAAAATTGGCTTCGCAGATGCGGATTGCATTGGCCAGCATGGTCTGAAAAACCAGATCCAACTCTCCCGGCGAGCTGCTGATGACGCGCAGCACCTCCGAGGTCGCCATCTGTTGCTCCAACGCCTCGCTCAGCTCGCCGACGAGCGCCTCGACCCGCGTTTCGAAGTCGAGGTGAGACGCGCGGCCGGCACTCAGCCGACTCGAGGCACTATCGCAGAGAGCTGATGAGGTCGCGCTGCTTCCCACTAGTCCTCCAATGGCTCAGAAGGCCCCGAAAGGCCGGAAGATAGCCAAATGATCTACCGCCGTGTGTGATCTAGATCACAGCTCAAGCTGGCAGGATAGGATTACCCCTCCCGCCCGCCGAGTGCGCGATCGGCTTTGCGGCGTGTCGCCCCATCGATCATGCCATCAGGTTAACCGCGTCCCGCCGGTGCACCTCAAAGTGATGGAAAAACAGAAAACGCGCCTTAACGTGTCTGTGCTTTCATGGGGATATGGCCGCCGATCAGCATCAAGCGCGCTCCCTCGACAATGAACGCACCCGCGCTGCTTTGAGCGACGCCGATATTGTCGGCCGCATGCACTATTGGGCAGCCGCACTGCACGAAATCGGCCTCCACGCTGAAGGGCTGGTCATGACCACGGGTGCGAACGAAATTCTGCTATTGCGCGCCCAGCTCCGGGCGCAGCTGGGCGACCGCAGGCACCGCAAAGCAGTCTGACCGGGCCGGTGCTCGGCCGGCGAGACGCTGGACATCTGCAATCGGAAGAAACCGCGTCGGCTCACCAGTCGGCTCGAACACAGATCCTGCCTTCCGCCGACCCGGTTGCTTTTCAGACTCGTGCCGCAACAAATCCGCAGCTTTTCCCGCCATCATCAGAAAACGTTGCCATGGAAATCTTGGCAGCCTCATCATAGAGCTTCGAGCTTTGCGGTATTCCGCGCTAGAACATTTTTGGTCGCGGTCCTGGCGAAGCTCGAAGCCGTGAGATCGGAGATCGGTGCCGTGTAGGATGGGATGCCTTGTGACCTGGCCGTTGCGCCCGGACCGGCCATTATGGCAGCGTCAGCATCATGTAGAGTTTCAGAAACACGTCAGCTCGCATGATCTGACTCCCCTGGGCGCGGCGAACCTGGCTCACATCCATCGACCTGCTCGAACGGAAAGGATCACCAATGTTGGCACGTCTGGTTTGCTGCGGTCTCACGCTCTGCTCCATGAGTGATCTCGCTTCAACCCAGTCGCCAATGCCCGATGGGGTCAAGACGCTCAATCCGCCCGGTGCAATCAGCCCCGGGGGCGACACCTGGAGCGTCGGCGCGCGTGCGGGCGACTTCATCTTTGTCGCAGGAATGCAGGGCGTCGATCCGGCCACCAACAAATTGGTCGAGAGTCACGAGGATCGCGTCAGGCAAGCGTTCCTGAATCTAGAGCTCATTGCCCGATCTGAGGGTGCGACCCTCCACGATTGCGTCCGCCTCACGGTCTACGTATCCGACCTGCACCGTTTCGCCCCGCTCGTGAGCAAGGTACAGGCAGAGCTCTGGGGCAGGCCGCCTTATCCGCCGCGGACCATGGTCGAGGTGCAGCGCCTGTTCGACGACGATATCGTCGAGATCGACAGCGTTTTCTACGCGCCAATGAAAAAGAAGTGAGGCGCCTTGCCGGCCTGATTGCCTTCACCTATGGGCGTCGTGCGAAGGCAAACCGCTCCTGCCGTCCTGCGCCTCGACTCCAACGATCGACTTTCCACTTTCCGTCACCCGCCGCCGGGCCACCGCCTGCGACGCTGAGTGCAATCCGGGACCTAAGAAGCCCGGAGATCGTTATGGGAGAGGCGGGCACTTCGGACCTGCCGCAAATCTCGGAGATCCCGATGGCGCAATCATCCGCGGCGGCTCGCGACCAAGGGCGTAAAGCAGCGGCTCCGGAAAAAAAGAGCATCACGCTTCGGGTCAACGGCCTCGATCACACGCTGAGCGTCGCGCCTTGGACCACGCTGCTCGATGCGCTGCGCCTGCATCTCGACCTGACCGGGACCAAGAAAGGCTGCGACCACGGCCAGTGCGGCGCCTGCACCGTGCTCGCCGACGGCCGGCGCATCAATTCCTGCCTGACGCTGGCGGTGATGCAGGAGGGTGTTCAGATCACGACCATCGAAGGACTGGCGCAAGGGGGCATGCTGCACGCCTTGCAGCAGGCCTTCATCGCCCACGACGCGTTCCAGTGCGGCTATTGCACCCCCGGCCAGATCTGCTCGGCGCTCGGCCTGCTCACCGAGCGCAAAGCAAAGACGCTCGACGACATCCGCGAGCTGATGAGCGGCAACATCTGCCGCTGCGGCGCATATCCCAACATCGTGACAGCCATTGCCGAGGTCATGGCCGGCATGGCCGACGCGAGCACAGACGAGGCGAGCCGATGAACAATTTCGGTTACTGCCGCGCCCGCGATGTCGCCGACGCGGTACGCGCGGTGGCGGCCGACCCGGCCGCCAGCTTCATTGCCGGCGGCACCAACCTGATAGACCTGATCAAGGAGAACGTCGCGCGCCCCTCGCAGGTCATCGACATCACGCATCTGCCGCTCAAAACGGTGGAGGAAGGCCCGGACGGCGGCTTGCGTATCGGCGCGCTCGTCCCCAACAGCGATCTCGCCTACCACCCTGAGATCGGAACGCGCTATCCCTTGCTTGCCAGCGCGATCCTCGCCGGCGCCTCCGCACAGCTGCGCAACATGGCCTCGACCGGAGGCAACCTGCTCCAACGCACGCGCTGCCTTTATTTCTACGACACGACGACCCCCTGCAACAAACGTGAGCCGGGCAGCGGGTGCTCGGCGGTCGGCGGCATCAACCGCATGCACGCGATCCTCGGCACGAGCGAGCACTGCATTGCCACCCATCCCTCGGACATGTGCGTGGCGCTTGCAGCCCTGGAGGCGCGGGTGCTGGTAGTCGGAACGGGTGAAGAGCGCAGCATCGGCTTTGACGAGTTTCACAGGCTTCCCGGCCATATGCCGGAGATCGACACAAATCTTCGACCGGGCGAGATCATCACCGGCATCGAGTTGCCGCCGAAGGGTTTTGCGCGCAACTACACGTATCTGAAAATCCGGGACCGCCTGTCCTATGCATTCGCGCTGGTGTCGGTTGCAGTCGGCCTCGAGCTCGAAGGGGGCCTTATCAAGGAGGCGCGTCTTGCGCTGGGCGGCGTGGCGCACAAGCCGTGGCGGGACCGCAAAGCCGAGTCCCAGCTTCGGGGAGGACCGGCAACGCGCGAGCGCTTTTTGCATGCCGCGGACACGCTGCTGCTCGGGGCGCGCGGCTTCGGCCACAACGATTTCAAGATCGAGCTGACGCGACGGTCAATCGTGCGCGCCCTGGACCAGGCGGCGCGCGGGGAGCCGCAGTCGCAATCGGACAAGCGGATCGCGTAATCGGAGAGCCCAATGAACGCTGCAAGCTTTTTCGGCGAGCCGACCTCTCGCATCGATGCCCCTGCGAAGGTTACCGGAGCTGCCAAATACGCCGGCGAATACAGCGTGCCGCGGCTCGCTCACGCGTTCGTCGTCTCGTCCGCGATCGCCAAGGGCCGGATCAAGCGGATTGACGCTGCAGAAGCGCTTGCAGTGGAGGGCGTGCTCGACGTGCTCACCCACTTGCATCGTCCCGAGCTCGCCGCATCGGACGATAAATACAGGGACGAGATCGCCCCGGACGGCTCGCCCTTCCGTCCGCTTTACGACGACCGGATCCGCTTCAGCGGACAGCCGGTGGCGCTGGTCGTGGCGGAGGAGATCGAGATCGCACGCTTTGCCGCTTCGCTCGTTCGCATCCAGTACGAGCCGCAGGAGCATGTCACCGATTTCGAGGCGCAGCGCCTGCGCGGCGCAGCCTACACGCCGAAGGATGCGCCATCACACAGCCGCGGCAATTCCGCTCAAGCGTTCGCGCGGGCACCCGTGCGCCTAAAGGCGGAGTATCGCATCCCGGTCGAGCATCACAATCCGATGGAGCCGTTCGCCACGACTGCGATCTGGGAAGGGGACGGCCGGATCACCGTCTACGACAAAACCCAGGGACCGCAGAACAGCCGCAACTATGTCGCCGACGCCTGTACCTTGGCGCGCGAGAAAGTGCGCGTGCTCGCCCCTTATGTAGGCGGCGCATTCGGATCGGGGCTTCGCCCGCAATATCAGTTGCCGCTTGCGGTGCTCGCGGCACGCGCGCTGCAACGCTCCGTGCGCCTCACCCTCACGCGCCAGCAGATGTTCACGCTCGGTTATCGCGCCGCCGTCGTGCACGAGCTGGCGTTGGGGGCGGACCATGACGGACGGCTTCTCTCCTTCCGCCACGACGCCGTCGCCATGACCTCGCAATTCGAGGATTTCGGGCGCAACTTCGTGCTCTGGTCGAGCCAGCTCTACCGCTGCCCCAATGCCGAGCTTCGTCAGCAACTCGTCAAGCTCGACCACAACACGCCCTGCGATATGCGCGCGCCGGGCGGAGCGGAAGGCATGTATGCCATCGAGTGCGCCATGGACGAGCTCGCCCATGCTGCCAAGATAGACCCCCTCGAGCTGCGGCTGATCAACTACTCCGAGACCGATCAGATCGAGAGCCGCCGCTACAGCAGCAAGGAGCTGCGCGAGTGCTACCGCCGAGGCGCGGAGAAGTTCGGCTGGGCGAGACGCAGCGCAGAGCCGCGGTCAATGCGCGAGGGCAAGGAGCTTGTCGGCTGGGGCATGGCGACGGGCATTTGGGAGGCGATGCAAATGAAGGCGAGCGCCCGGGCGGCGCTGACCGCCAACGGCGGCGTCGAGGTCGCAAGCGCGACCGCCGACATCGGGCCGGGGACCTATACGATGATGGCCCAGATCGCAGCGGAGATGCTGGGCGTGCCGATCGAGAACGTGACGGTGAAGCTCGGCGATTCCAGCCTGCCCGATGCGCCTGTTGAAGGCGGATCCTTCACCACCTCCTCGGTTGGCTCCGCCATTCATGCCGCCTGTCGCGCGGTGCAGCAAGACCTGGTCCGGTTGTCGCAGACGATCGCGGGATCGCCGCTCGGGGGCTCCTCGCTGGACGATGTCTCGTTCGCGGACGGCAGGATCCGCCACAGGCAAGACGCGAGACGGGAGATCTCGCTCGCCGACGTGATGCGCGCCGGCAGAAGGGAGCGGATCGAAAAGGAAGCCACGGCCGAGCCTGACGAGGACAGCAAATATTCGCACTCTACCCACTCCGCAGTGTTCGCCGAGGTCAGGATCGACGAGGAGCTCGGGGTGATCCGGGTCGCCCGCGTGGTCAGCGCCGTAGCGGCTGGCCGAATTCTCAATCCCAAAGTTGCCGGCAGCCAGATACTCGGTGCCGTGGTCGGCGGCATCGGCATGGCGCTGCATGAGCAGACCACCACCGATCACCGGTTCGGGCGCTTCATGAACCACAGCCTCGCCGAATACCATGTACCGGTGAATGCGGACTTGCATTCCATTGAAGTGATCTTCGTCGAGGAGAAGGATGACGAGATCAATCTGCTCGGGGTCAAAGGGGTAGGCGAGATCGGCATCGTGGGGACGGCCGCGGCGATCGCCAACGCGGTCTATCATGCGACGGGCAAACGCGTGCGCGACCTTCCGATCACGCTCGACAAGCTAATGTGACATCGCGGCACTTGGAAAGAGGCGCGCAATGACCCCATTGGTCGGCAGGATATGGCGTACTCTCGCGAGACTTTCTTATTCCGAGTACTGAAGGCTGGCCGCAACGACGGTCAAGACCACGGCGGCAGCCAGCACGAGAGAGGCAAGAGCAACCCAGGTCATATGGCCCTCCCAATCAGGTCCTGATTACGCCAACGCCTTCACCCAAATCTGGTTCCGATTAAAGACTTGAGTTCCAAGCGGATACGGATTGAAGGGTCGGAACCGGAACATTCGGGCTCATGTCCCTGGCCTGCGCTGCGTGTGTCGAATTTTCAACAAGCCGATTCACCTGCGTTAATGCAATGTCACACACCCGGAGGAAAGCTCGGCCGTCCGGGTTCCATGCCATGATGATGTCCGAAGCGAAAAAATATCACGCTTATGCACGCGAATGCCTGAAGCTGGCCGAACAAGCGACGAAGGCAGACATCCGCGAACGGCTGGTGGGGCTATCCCGGGTCTGGATGGAAGCAGCGCTCGCAGAGGAGCAGCAGCATCATCACAGCGCAACGGCCTCGAGTCCGGAACCGGCATAGCCCAATCGCGTCACGCGCGGGCGATCGAACCTTGCGCGAGAAAGTTCCAGTCCCGCCGCTGGTGCGAGCGGGGTATCACAAGCTCAAAGGTGTTTCTAAAGTCGGGCGCCCGTGAGGGCGCGGCGAGGCTGTTGCCGCGCCCTCACGCTGGCCCTGTCGCCGGTTGCACGCAATGCGGCGACGTTGCACCCCGCGATCCCCCGCGGGTACGGCATCTTCTCGCAAGAGAATGGCAAAAAAGCGCCTGCCCTCGGGGGCAGCCAGAGCACGCCACGCGCGCTGGTCCACGACCTGCTTGAAGCGGGCCAAGAGGTTTAGATCGGCGATCTGGGAATTTTCGCGAGCTCGGGGCTCAGCCGCAATTCCGTGCCCGCTGTCACACTCCCCCGGCGTGAGATCGAGGATTACTTTCTGCTGCGATTGCAGCGCGTCCCCTGGGGGCTCGCGCCTTCGTGAGCAGGAGGCCAAAGTCTTTCCACATTATGGCAGTCCCTTGGCAACACATGTCGGCACGTGTCGGGGCGCAGGAGCAGAAACCGCGCGGAGTGGACGTCGCCGGTACCAGCGTGAGCGTAAGTATTGGGTGCAGGTGTGTACTAGAGCTCTCGATCCCCCAGGAGCTTCCCGATGCCGAATTTCGACCCCGAGCTGCTTCAAGTCATGCGCAGCGCGCTCGACGAGATCATGACGAAAGTGCCACTGGAATACGCGACGCAAGCCACCAAGGCATATCTCGCCGAGTGCATTCTGAAAGCCGCGGCACAAGGCCATACGAGCTATGATGCGCTCATCTCCGCCGCGGCCGACCAGATACAGACCGTACTGTCGCTGTTCACCTGAGCCCTTCGTGTCGAAGCTGCGGCCGGCGGCCCAAGGCTTTGTCCGCTCATAGGCCCTCTTGCCGCGCGGCAGGGTGGATAGCGGGCGACCTGGTGCTCGCCCCTACGCAACGCGGGTCGGCGATGCTTGTCGGCATCGGGGGCCAAGCGGCCGCAGTCATGAAGCTTTTTTCTGGTGCTCTGCCGCCTCGCGGGCGAGACGCAAAGCTCTCAGCCGCGCGGTCCTTTCCCGGAGGGCCTGCTCGCGCGCCCGGTATTCCGCCATGGCCTTGTCGCCCTCGATCCGCGCTTCTTCTTTTCTCTTGAACAGCGCCTCGGCCCGCGCACGGGCATGCTCCACAATCATGGTGATTTGCTTCCTGTTAACGGCAGCGACCCCGCAAGGACCCCGTGGACCTTTGCTTTCCTCCCCGCCTGACAGCGGTCGAGGGCTCTGCCGATGTGGGTTGAACGCCGTATCAACGCCCCCACAGGCCGATTAGTTCCACGCCAGCATTACGTTAACATCGAGATTTGATTTGCTTGTGCTCGCTGCGATCAGGAATTGCAGCCGGCAAATGTCGAGTCTGGCACTTTGCGAGCAACGACTCGTGCCCACGGGCGGATAAAGCCGCGCGTGCCGCGCGCCCATACGCTTTCTCGCCCGCCCGGAATTCTCATCTCGAGGCAAGCTGCGCGACACGGGCGATCGTGCCCACTGCCATCTTTGCCCCGCAACGTTGTCGCGCAGGCCGAAAACCCTTCGCGCAGAGGCCTTGGTGATTGCGCTTGCGAGCCATCGCCGCCGTGCACCCTATTACCGGTGACCTGAGGCGATACTTCTTAATACGCTGTCCATGCGGCAACCAAACTGGCGCCTGCTCCCCGAACGGAACATCTTGCGCAGCATGCGCCAATGCCTTATGTGTCGGCGATCGAGTTTTCGGCCGAACGACTTGGCCTTGCGGCAAATTGCACGCCTGACTGACGAACTTCTCCCAAAATCTCGAGCACACCCGCTGCTTGCGAGCAGCTCTCGGACTAACACGTGAAGGAAATCGTCATCCATGATGAAGGGAACAGTGAAGTGGTTCAATGGCCAGAAGGGCTATGGATTCATTGAGCCCGAGGGCGGCGGCAAGGATGTGTTCGTGCATATCAGCGCGGTCGAACGCGCCGGGATGCAGAGTCTCAGCGAGGGGCAGAAAGTCTCGTTCGATGTCGTTCCCGATCGCCGCACCGGAAAGTCGTCGGCAGATAATCTGCGCGCCATCTGATCCGAGATCACCCCTCCCGAATAACGACGCCGTACCCTCGGCATAGATCAGGAGCGGCATGAGAGTGGGTGGTGCAATCGCGGCTTCGGGTCGCCGCCGCCGCACAACGCTTCACGTCATCGTGCCGCAACACTCCGTTTTGGTCACCGTGAGCCCGAAATCCGCCAGCTCCCACTACTCGCACCTGTTCGCCCGGATCAGCGAAGAGGACGACGGTTATGCTATCGAGGTTCGGCTGCACGATGAGGCAAAGCCCCAGAGTGCCGCCTGGGGCGAAGAGACAGCAGATTCGCTCGAGGCCGCATCCTTGATGGTCGCCAGGCTCGCTTCCGAGTTTTCGATCCCGCAAGAGCGCATCAAGATCGAGATCCGGACGAATGACATGACCAACGGCACCCAGCATTGAACCGGATTCGGGAGGCGCGAAGAAGCAGGTTCTCCTGAGCGCGAGGCATACGCCGGACATTTGTCGAAACAACGGAGCGCATCCGGCCCGCAGGCCTCCCGCATGAAACGCGTTAGACGAGGAGATTGCGATGGCAGCTCGCCTGAGTAAAAAGAATCAAACCGAAGACGCCACCCAGGAACCTTCACAGCGCAAGCAGCCCGAGGGGCGCTATCGGCTGCAGGTCGATAGGCAAACCAAAGCCAGCTATCCCACCTGGGAGGCTGCGGAGAAGGCAGGACTTGCAATCAAAAAAAGCTTTCCGGTCGTGCAGGTCGGCATCTACGATCACGAGGAGAGCGTCAACAAGATCATCCAGCTGCCTGAAAGCTGAATGGCCGCACTGGGACATGTTTCGATCATTTGGAGCGACCGCCGACAGCCGCGCTTGGCCCCGTACGCGGTAGCTCTAAGAACTGCGTGAGCTCTGTCGTGTGTCGGGGCTTGATCGGAGGCGGCGATAGGGGTTCGGCGGCCGCCTGGTGCTGAAGCGGCCCCCCACTTGCGTGTCATTGCATGCGCAAAACTGCCGGCCCTTCAAAACTCCAGCTTGTCGCGGATTGCCTCCAGGCCGGCCTTGGCGCAGCTCTCGTCCTCCGCTCCTCCGGGTGCTCCGGACACGCCAACGCCGCCGAGCAACGAGCCGGCGGACTCGATCTTCATGCCGCCCCCGAGCAGCACCACGCGCGGCAGGCTCGCGAGCCCGGCGAGCGGCTGGCCGGGCTGCGCCAACTGGATCAGATCGCGGGTATTGGTGCGGAAGCTTACCGCGGTCCAGGCCTTGTTGATCGCCGTCGATGGCGTATGCGGCCCGGCAAAGCGATCCCGCAGCATGACCTGCTGCTCCCCGAAGCGGTCGACTACGGCGACGGCGACCTGGTAGTCCAGCGACCGGCATTTATGCAGGGCGGCTCCGGCGAGCTCGAACGCCACGTCGGGAGCAAGCGACTTGTACGCCACGACCGATTCCTCCGCCCGACTTGCCTGTGCGGCTACGAGCAAGGCTGCGGCACATGCCGTCGGGCAAATTGATTTCATGATGCGCTCACGAAGGTGAGCTCACGGCCGGACATAGCTCCACCCCTCTTCCTGCCGCTCCATGATATGCACGACGCCCGAGGGGACGAGTGCCGCCTGCGGGACGATGACGATCGTGCGACCTTCGCGCTTTTCCATGCCTTCCTTGGTGTTGTTGCAGGCAGAAAAGACGACTTTGGCGGGGAACATGTCCTCGGTAAGTCGCCTGATGCGGTCCTTTACGGGCGAAGTATCCTCTCGGAGCATGTGCAATCCCGGACCATATGCGACGATGTCGAGCTCCACATCCTCGTTGAGCCCGCGATAATGCTCCGCGACGTTGGAAGCGTTGTTGAGCACGAGATTCATGACGGCAGGGTCGTTCTGATCTATCTGCATCACGACCCGGTGTTGTTTGCGCGTGTCGGCGGCATTTCCCGCCGCAGTCCACACGATGCTCATGATGCATGCTGTCGCCAGAGCGCCTATCCAGTTGCGCATCATACTTTGGTCTCCCTCTGCCGAATCTGTCAGCCTTGCTGCGCGAGACCCGGATTGTTCTCGACGCCCTTGATGACGACGCGATTTGCCCGCCGGATGCCTATGGTCTTTTGCCTGCGCAGGTAGCCAGCGACCACCTCGGCAATCGGCTTGCCCTGTTGCGGATTGACCGACGCCCAGCCGGCGACGCGGTAGGTCTTTCCGGCTTCGATCAGGCTCCCGTCGTCCAGTGTCATCTCGGAAATCCGATGCTCCCTGCTTTCGGCGGGTGCACAGGCATAATTCATTCCCCCGACCCGCACCATGTCTCCGCCCTGCTGATAATAGGGATCCGGGTTGAACAGATTGTCGGCGATGTCCTCCATGACGTCCTTGATCTGGCTGCCGGTCATGTCCTGGACATAGACCTCGGGGTAGGTAATCGCGGTCTCCGAGAGCACATCCTCCATGGTAATTCGCTGCCCGGGAAGCACGGTCTCGCCCCATCGAAACCCCGGCGAGAGGGCGATCTCTGCCCCCAGCTCCGCGCGCAGCGCATCGCAGATGATCTGGTCCATGGGGCCGTTGAAATTGCCGCGCCGGTAGAGCAGCGTATCTGCAGTCGCCAGCGGCTCGCCGAATTGCGCAACGTACGGCAGCCGCAGGCGATCGATCAGCGCCTGCATCCCGGCATCAGGTTTCAGCAGGCTCGCATAGATCGGCAGCAATCGATAGCGCGCGTCCTTGATCTCGCCCTTGCCGAGCTCGAGATCCAGCACGGCAAGGAATTTCCCGCTCGATCCAGCATTGGTGACCAAGGTCTTGCCGCTTGGCGCGGGAACGACGATGGGCCGGGGAACGGCATCGTGGCTGTGGCCGCCCAGAATGACGTCGATACCCGAGACCCGAGCCGCAAGCTTGAGATCGGCATCCATGCCGTTATGGGAAAGCAGCAGCACGGCATCGACTCTTTGGTTGCCGCGCAAATCCTCGACCACTTTCTGCAGGTCGGACTCGCGAATGCCGAAGGTCCAGTCCGGCACAAAGCGCTTGGGATGCGCCACCGGCACGTACGGCATCGCCTGACCGATGATTCCAATCCGATAACCTGCGATTTCGTTGACGACATACGGCTTGAACACGCGTCCGGACGCGGCGTCGAATGCCGGTGCATCGTTGAAGGCGGCCTCTTCCGTGAGGAACACGTTCTGGGCAATGAGCTCGCCCTTGAAGCGCGCAAGATTGCTTCGCAGGGTCTTCTCCCCGTAGGTGAACTCCCAGTGGCCGGTCATTGCCGCGATGCCGAGGAGGTTGGCGGCTTCAACCATGTCCGCGCCGGATAACGCGTTGGCCAGTCCGCTGCCCTGCCAAAGGTCCCCGCCGTCAAGCAGCACGCAATTCGGCGCGCCCGCTTCCGCGCGCAAGCGGTCAATCAGAGTCCTGACATGCGCAAATCCGCCCATGCGTCCGTAGCGATGCGCCGCCTCGTCGTAATCGAGGAAGGTAAATGCGTGCGCCGCGCGCGTGCCGGTCTCGATGCCGAAATATTCGAGGAATGCGCGCCCGACGAGGTGTGGCGGCTTCCCGCGCATCGCGCCGATGCCGAGGTTCACGCTCGGCTCGCGGAAGTGCACCGGCAGCAATTGCGCGTGGGTGTCGGTGATATGCAACACCCGGACACTGCCGAAGCGGCCTATGGCGTAGAGATCATCGTCCTCCGCAGCCGCCCCGATCGGCGGCATGCTGCCAGATGCGGCTGCAGCGCCGAGAAGCCGCAGAAAGTTGCGCCGATCCACGTCAGGCTCCGTTGCAGCGCGAGCTCAATGGATGATGGCCGCAGTCGCCTTCCACGCCTCTTGCTGCTCCTTGGCCTGATGGATCGATGCTCGCGCAAGCGCTTCGGCGTGCCTGGCAAGCGCGATCGCCTTGTCGTATTCATGGGCAGCTGCGGCCTTGGCTGCGTCGGCGAGCGTTTGCGCTGTCGTCGTCCACTGATTCTTCAACCGGCCCGCCTCATCGTTCGCGGCTTGCGCCGCGGCGATTGCAGTCCTGAAATCGGCTTCGCTCCCGGCGCCCATGACCCATGTCACGCCCGCCGCGGTCCAGCCCACGATCAAGACGACCAGCATGGATTTGCACATTCGATTTTCCGAGCTCATTCCATTTTCCGAGCTCATGGGCGCGCTCCAGGCCCGGAGATCGGCAGGCCGTTGCTCATGTACGAGAGATAGTATTCGACGTCGCGATAGAGCTCGTCCTGCGGCGCGAGCGGGACGCCGCGCACCTGGCTGTTGCAGGTGACGAAGCGCCGGCTGACGGTACCCATGCCTCCCCATTCCGAGCGGTAGATCGGCAAGGCCGCGAGAATACCGAGTGCCGGCGCCAGCACCTCGGTGCGAATGCGCTGGCCCGGACTCTGCACATGACAGCTCGCACAGGAGAAATTGAGCTGCCCGCGACGCTGATAGAAGTACTGCTTGCCGGTTTCGTACGCCTGCAGCGCGCGCGGGTCATCGGGAATTTTGATGTCGAACCGCTTGCCGCGAGAGGTGTAAGCCATATAGGCGGTGAGAGCGGCCATCTCGTCTTTGACATACGAGTAAGGCGCCTCGCCGTTCGCCTCGCGGCATTGATTGAGCGCCAGCTCGAGCGTGACGACGCTGCCCGCTTTCTCGTCGAAATACGGATAGCTCTGCCGAATCCCGATGCCCTGGTCGGGGAAGCAGTCGGCGTAGCGCTTGCCGTTCTTGAACGGCGTCGCAAACATCTCCTTGCCCTGCTCCAGCGAGAACTCGTAGGGCGGGAATTCCTCCTTGGCCTGCCATTGCTTGCGCAGATCAGCATCCATCGAGTACGGGCCGTTGACGAAATCATCGAGCGGGACCTGGGGGAAGCGGCCGGTGAAATAGTTCCGGAATGCCTTGAAGTCGGCCGATGGATCGATGCGGTCGTCGGCCGCCGCCGGCATTCCCGCCGCAACGCAGAAAACCGCCGCTGCAACGAGCAGCCTGCGCGGCATCCCAAAGCTCCGCTCCTGCCGATCGGCGCGACCCACCGCGCTCACCCGATTTTCGCGACCAACGAGTCGCTCGCATTCTTGTTGTCGACCCAGCTCACCTTCAGCTCGTCGCCCTTCTGTGCGCCCTTGAAGCTGAATTTGAGATAGGGGTCTTTGGAGACCGCAGGCCCCCACAAGGCGGTGAAAACGGTCTTGCCGGCATGCTCGAGCTCGACGACCTCGATGTAGTGCGGCGGGATCAGCACGCCCTTGGCGTCCTTGGCAAATCCGGAATCCATCGGATGCTGAATCAGCATCTGCACCTCGGTCGTGTCGCCGTTAGCGACCGCGCGTACCCGAATCGTCGATGCCATCGTTTATTCCTTTCGTATTCCGGAGCGATCAGCCGCCGCATCCCCCGACCGTGACCTTGACCTCTTTCGAGGCGCTGTAGACCTTGCCGCCGGCTTCGACCAGCGCCGTAACCCTGCTCGTCTTGGCCATCTTGAGGCGGCTGCCCACCATCGCCGATGCGCCCGCAGGGACCCTGTACGAGGCCGCAAGCGGGAACGGGTTCTCAGCCACGAGAATGGAAATCGAGCTGACGCCAGGAAGCGTGCTGCTCACCGAAATCGGAACGACCGCGCCGTTCTCGGCGATTTCCGGGGCATCGAGCACGACCTTGGCGGACTCCTCCGCCGCTTTCCCATAAAGCGCCTTGACGGCGTCAGCTTCCGTCTTTTGCGCAAAGGCATCCTTGGGCCATTCGGAGGCATCGGCAGCCTGCAGCTGCGAGGGGAAGCCGATCTCGGCCACCCCCAATCCGGCGAGGCCGCCTGCGACAGCACCCTTGATAAGCAAGCGCCGTGTGCCGTCAGGCGCCGTGTCGTTGCTCATCCTCTCGCTCATCCTCTCGCTCATCCTCACGCGCATCCTCTTCTCCTCATCCTCTCCTCATCCCCGGCGCTATCGGGTGTAGAGAAAATCGACAACGCTGTTGATCTCCTGCTCGGTCAGAATGAGATTGCGTCCAAACGGAGGCATGACCGTCAACGGGTTGCGACTGGTCTCGTCCGAGATGATTGCCACCAGCTCGTTGCGATCGGGAAACCGCCGCTTCATGTCGGCCAGTGGGGGGCCGAGATTTCCCGGCGCATCGCCGCCCTTTATCTGGTGGCAGGTCAGGCAATTGCCTTTGCTGCGGTCGAATGCAAGCTTTTCACCTTCCGATACGGAGGGCTGCGCAGCCGCTGCGCCCGCAAGTAGAAAATTCAGCACGGCAGCTGACAGAATTGCGGTACTAAAAGGCTGCGATGCCTGCATCGGCTTTCTCCAGCGGTCCCTGTCTCGCTATTTCGGCTGCATCTCGTCGAGCGGCCCCGTCGTGCGCGGCGTGAGCTCCGTTCCCTCTGCGGAGGAGACGATCTTCACCTCATCCGGGCCCTTGCAGCTCTTCATGCAAGCTTCACCCGCCGTATCCGGACGCGGATCCTGCCAGATGAATCGATCATGATTTGGCATTTTGACTTTGGGCAAGCTGTTTCGGTCCGCGGTGAAATCGTTCGGCACGATGTTGTTGAGGTTGAGCACATAGGCGGTCAACGCATACACCTCCGTGGCCGACAGGCTGTGCGGCGCCTGAAACGGCATCGCCCGATTGATGTAATCCCACAGCGTCGGCGCAAACGGCCAGTAGCTGCCAACGGTCGGCTCGGGCCGGTCGCCGCTCAGCGTTCCCTCGCCGCCTGCGAGCTTGGGGTAACGGCCTTCACCTTCCCCGAAGGTTCCATGGCATGACGCGCATTGTAGCACATAAATTTCCTCGCCTTGCGCCACCGTGCCTTTGCCCTCGGGAAGACCGGCCCCGTCGCCACGGACATCGATATCCCATCCTGCGATCTGCTCCGGAGTCGCTTGCATGCCATAACCGAAATGACCGGGCTCACCGGCATTGGTTGCAAAAGCTCCGAACAGCAAGGCGAGCAGAGCTGCAGTCCACGGTCTCGGATCAGCCCAGCTGGACATCATGGACGCTCCCGTCCGGCTTGATCTGCCAAGTCTGGATTGAATTGTTATGATAGACGGAGTTGGTGCCGCGGACCTTGCGAAGCTGCGCAATCGTCGGCTGCACATAACCGGTTTCGTCGACGGCGCGGGACTCCAGCAGTGCCGGCTGTCCCTCCCAGCGCCATGGTATGGCGAAACGGGTCAGCGCTTTGGGCAGGATCGGCTCCTTGAGCTCGGCGGCATGCCAATTCACCCCGCCGTCGAATGATACATCAACGCGCTTCACCTTCCCTTGTCCGCTCCACGCCAGCCCACGAGCTTCATACAAGCCGGGAGACCGGACCGGCGTTTCCGGACAGGGAAAGGTGATGACGGATTTGGCGTCCAGAACCCAGGTAAAACCCCGAGCAGTGCCGTCCGGCATGAGGTCGGTGTATTTCGAGGTCTCCTCGCGAGAGAACCAGGGCTTGTCCCCCACCTTGATGCGGCGCAGCCATTTGACGTTGACGTTGCCTTCCCAGCCCGGCGCGAGGAGCCGCAGCGGGTAGCCCTGCTCCGGCCGCAGCGCCTCGCCGTTCTGGCCATATACGAGGAGGCAGTCGTCAAGACATTTTTCGAGCGGCAGGCTGCGGTTCATATGCGCGCCGTCCGCCCCTTCGACCATGACCCACTTCGCCTCTTTCTTCAGGCCGGCTTCCTCCAGCAGGGTGGACAGTTTGACGCCCGTCCATTCCGCGCAACCGATCATTCCATGGGTGAATTGCACCGAATCGAGCTGGGCAGCCCGCCATTCCATGCCGCCATTTGCGGGACATTCGATGAAATGGATGCGCGACACCGCGGGAAACCGCACGATATCGTCCATCGTCAGCAGCAGCGGCCGCTCGACCAAGCCGTGGATGAGAAGGCGATGCTGATGCGGGTCCACGTCCGGCCGTCCGGCGTGATGGCGCTCGAAGAACAGGCCGTTGGGGGTGATGATTCCTGCGAGGCTCTGGATGGGCGAAAAGCTGACGGAGGATTCTCTGCCCGCGGTGAGCCACGGGACGTTGCGCCGAATGACACCGCCTTCGAATTTGGAAGGCGAGCCGTAAGGGCGATCAACCACCCCCGGCCCCAGGGAGAGCGACCAGGGCGGCTCTGCAGGCGGCGCGCTTGCCTCAGCCGCATTCGCTCGTCCGCTCACCGGGAGCAGGGCAGCGCTGGCAACGCCGGCACCGAGCCTCAGGAACGACCGTCGCGGCCGCTTCACTGCGCCCCTCGGCCCTGCGCGACACGCGAATGCCCCCGAGGATCGGGAAACATTCCACTCCTCCTTCTGCGCTGCGACTTTATCTTGCGCCAAGCAGGTTACTTGCAGCCGACCACGGCAGCCAGCCTCTCTCTCCACAGCCAAGCCTTAACGCGACCTGCCCGCTTGGCTTTGATGCAGATCAGGGCTGTTTATTGCCGGCAAGCAGCTCGGCACATCACCCCAGCCGCACGGTACGTTGCGTCAGCATCAAAGCGAGATTAAACTCGCGCATATCAGCGACTGCTAAATTAGTCAATACTAAACTAAGTAGCGAAGGCCCCCGGCCGGACCGACTCATGCGAAAGGTCTGCCATGGACGCGATTGCAGGTTTTAAGCGGTCCGCCAAACGGCGCGCCGCAAATGTCGAGGGGCTGCGGGCGCCGAGCCGCTCCGAATTGGCGGCGCTGAGCAAGCAAGCCGCGGCCGCCGCGCGCATGCTCAAGCTCGTCGGCAATCGACATCGATTGCTGATCCTGTGCTTCCTCGCCGAGCGCGGCGAGATGAAAGCCGGCGAGCTGGTCGAGGCGGTCGGGTTGAGCCAATCGGCCGTGTCGCAACATCTCGCCGCGATGCGCGCAGAAGGGGTCGTTGCGTTCCGCCGGCAATCGCAAATGCTGCATTACCGGATCTCCGATGGACGTGCCGCGCGCATCCTCACTGTGCTCAAAGAGATCTACTGCGGGGATATGAGCTGATGCGGCCAGCCTGCGGAGACCAGCGGCAACAACATCGAAACCGGCCGCTCCGGCATGGGATTGAACGGCTGTCGCTTGCTCTTCTCGTGTCGTCAGCGCTGCTCGCGTCATCGGCAGCATCGGCGCAGACCTATGCCCCGCTGAGCCGGGCGCTCGTGGTCGAGCAGGTGCCGGGCAGCCCGATCTATTACGTCGTCGGACACCCAGGTATCCCGGGCAGGGAGAACGAGGGCCATACCTCCAATGCCGGCTTTGTCGTAACCACGGCAGGGGTCGTCGTGTTCGATGCTCTGGGCACACCGAGCCTGGGCTGGGATCTGCTGCAGCAGATTCGCAAGCGTACCGATCAGCCGATCCGCTACGTCATGGTCAGTCATTACCACGCCGACCACATTTATGGGCTGCAGGCCTTCAAGGATCACGTCCCCGGCGTTGTCGTCATCGCCCAGGAGCGGGCGGGCGAATACCGGGAGAACGAGGACACATCGGACGAGAGGGCGAATCAGAGGCTGGATCAGCGTCGCGAGGCGCTGTTTCCGTGGGTCAACCGCGACACGCGTGTCGTTCCACCCGATATCAGCTTTCGGCAGCGCCTCGAGCTCAAGCTGGGGGACAAACGCTTTGTGATGATCTATGCGGGACCGGCGCATTCCGAGAGCGATGCGATGATGAGCGTGGAGCCGGACGGTGTGCTGTTCGCCGGCGACATCGTTCAGAACAGTCGCATCCCTTTCATGAACGCTGACGACGTTGACACCGCCAACTGGCGCCACTCGCTCGACGAGGTCGAGCAGCTCGATCCCAAGCTCATCATTCCGGGGCACGGCAGGCCGTCCACGAGTGCCAAGGAGGCCATTGCCTTCACCCGCGACTACATCGGCTACCTACGAGGCCTCATGGGTAAGGCGGTGGAGAGTTGGACCGACTTCGACACCGCCTACGCGCAGGCGGATTGGTCGAAATACGAGAGCATGCCCGCTTTCAGCAGCAACAATCGCGGCAATGCCTATCGGATTTTTCTGGAGATGGAGCACGCTCAATTCAAGAAATAACCGCTGGCAATCCCTGCATCGAAGCTCGTCCGGGCTTGCCGCATGGGCGCATTTGTCTCGACGGGATCTGGGAGTTCCGGCACGTCGGAAGCGGTGGAGAGGGGTCAGCGAAAGCACGCTCCATCGACGTTCCCGGGCCGTGGCAGGCGCAATTCGAGGACCTGCGCGCTCGCGCCGGGATCGGGCTTTATAGCCGCATCTTTGAGTTGCCGGAGGGCTGGGCTCGCGACCGGGTGTTCCTGCGCTTCGGCGCCGTCTTCCACCGCGCAGAGGTCTGGGTCAACGGCGCACATGTCGGAAAGCACGACAACGGATTCCTTCCGTTCTCGTTCGACATCACCGATCAGATCGCGGGACGAAAGCTGGAGATCAAGGTCAGGGTCGAGAGCCCCACCGACGATCCCGCCGAGTTTCCGCGGGGCCCGCTCTCCGAGATCCCTTTCGGCAAGCAAGGCTGGTACGGCCCGCTCTCCGGGATCTGGCAATCGGTCTACCTGGAGCGGCGCATTGCGGACCATATCGCGCGGGCTCGGATCGTCTCAGAGCAAGCCACCGGCGACATATCGGTCGAGGTCGCCTTCGCCGCAGAGCTGATCGAGCCCGCCGAGGTGATCGTGACGGTCACCGATCCGCAGGGGCATACGGCAGGCACCGCGTCGAAAACCGCCGCGGCCCGACTGCAGAGCATCGTGATGCAGACGCGCCTTGCGCAAGTCCGGCCGTGGTCTCCCGACGAGCCTCAACTCTATGCCCTGCATGCATGCATGCGGCGCAACGGGATGGTCGTCGACGAGGTGCACGAGCTCTTCGGGTTTCGCAGCATCGAAACCCGGCACGGCAGATTGTACCTCAACGGCAAGCCGTTCTACCTGCGCGCGGCTCTCGATCAGGACTACTATCCCGATACAACCTGCAGCGTTCCTTCGCTTGAATTCCTCGAGGCCCAGTTCCGCAAGGCCAAGGAGCTGGGGCTCAACGCGCTGCGCTGCCATCTGAAACTCCCCGATCCGCGATACTACGAGGCAGCTGATCGCATCGGCCTGCTCATCTGGGCCGAGCTGCCCAATGCCGGACTTTCGACCGCTCGCTCGCGGGCACAAATCGAGCGCACCCTCGCGGGCATGCTCGACCGGGACGGCAATCATCCCTGCATCTTTTGCTGGACGCTCATCAACGAGAGCTGGGGGCTCGACCTCATTCACGATCCCCTGCACCGCCAATGGCTCAAGCAGCTCTACGCCCACGCCAAAGCGCAGGACCCCAGCCGGTTGGTGGTGGACAATTCACCGATTGCGCCAGGCTCTCATCTGCGCACCGACATCGCCGACTATCATTTTTACGCCGCCATGCCGGATCGGCGCGCGGAGTGGGACGATTTCGCCGGCGCACTCGGGCGACGGGCACACTGGTTGTTCGGCCCCGAAGAGGATGCGAAAACGACCGGCGGCGAGCCGCTCATCTGCTCGGAGTTCGGCAACTGGGGGCTGCCCGACCCCGAGCAGCTTCTGGACCGGGAGGGGCGCGAGCCCTGGTGGCTCGAGCGCGGTCACGACTGGGGCGAAGGCGTCGCGTATCCGCATGGCGCAAAGCGACGCTTCAACGACTGGAGCCTCGACCGGGTGTTCGGGGATTTCGCGTCGTTCGTGCTTGCGGCGCAGTGGCAGCAGTTCCGCGCGCTCAAATACCAGATCGAGTCACTGCGCCGGCAGTCGGCGATAGCGGGCTACGTGATCACGCAATTCACCGATGTGCACTGGGAATGCAATGGGTTGCTCGACATGCGGCGCAATCCACGGGCATTCCACGGTATTTTCCCCAGCATCAATGCCGACACGGTCATCGTGCCGCGGTGGAGCCGCCTCGCCTATTGGTCGGGTGAAACAGCCGGCATCGGCATAGCCGTTGCGCACGGCGGCGCCGGACCGCTCGAACCGGGCATGGTCCACGTTGTCTCCGATGGGAGGGAGCTGGGCGCCCTTGCAGCGGCGCCTATGCAGCCGCACGAAGTGCGGGAGCTGGGTGAGATAAAGCTCACCATCCCGGATACCGATAGCGGCCGGATGCAGCGGCTCGAGCTGGAGCTGCGATCGGAAAGCGGCACGGTGCTGGCGAGGAACCACCTCGACCTCGCCGTGCAGCCGCGACGCACGGCAGGAGATCTCCGCCTTCGCGCCTGGTCGCCGCAGCCGGAGGTTCGGGAGCGCTTGCGGGCGATGGGATATGGGCTCGCAGCCGGCGTGAGCGATGCGGCGCTCGTGGTTGCAACGGCGCCCGAGCCCTGGCTCGCTCCCTTTGTGCGCAATGGCGGGCGGCTGGTGCTCCTGGCAAACGCGGAGTGTCAGATCGAGCCTTTCTTCCCCCATTGGCAGAAGGTCAAGGTCGTTGCACGAGAGGGTACGCCATGGCGCGGCGACTGGGTTTCCGCGTTTGCCTGGCTGCGCCGGCACGGGCCCTTCGCGCGGCTGCCCGGCGGCCCTCTGATCGACGCAACATTCGATCGCGTGATCCCGCAGCACGTCATCACGGGCTGCAACCTGCTCGATTTCCACGCTCGCGTGCACGCCGGTCTCACCGTCGGCTGGGTGCATCGGCCGGCAGCGCTCTGCGTCGAGCGTAACTATGGCGTTGGCCGAGTGGTCGCTTCGACCTTCAGGCTGCTGCGCGATGCCCCGGGTGCGGATCCGACTGCCACGTCACTGCTCGACGGCATGATCGAAACTGCAAATCGACCATGAAAGCCGGTTGTTCCGACTCGCCCTCCTCATGATGAGGCCGCGTGCAGCTTGTTGCACGCGTCTCTCAGGACGAGGATCTTTTCTGCGCTCGTAAGTTGCTCACTCGACTGTGGGCTAGATCGCTTCGAAAAAGGCGGAGCAAATATACTCGAGATTGCGCCCTTCAATGCGCAGCAGTCGCGTCGGGCCATTGCGCCGTGGCGAGTGGATGTTGCCCTCATTGTAGACCTGAGCGCTGCCTGGCGTCAGCGTGTAATCGCGCACGCGCCGTGCTTTGCCCGGCAGGCCGTCGCCCGGCGGCGGCGAGACGATCGCCCAGTCGGTCATGATGGTCTCGCCCTCCGCCTGCCCATAGATCGCCCAGGTCGGCCCGTGGTCGTGCGGCCTGCTTTGTCGCGAGCCATGCTCGACATGGCCGAGAATGCAGAAGCCCAGATCAGGGTCTTCATGGAGAATCTGCCGCGCGGACACGTCGTCACTCAGATACGTGGCAACAAACGCCTTGTCGCTGCAGATCTCGGTAAGCAGCGCTCGAACCCGCTCGCGTCCTTCCAATCCGGAATCGGCGGCAAGGATACGATGACACTCGGCGGCAAATTGATCGAGCGCGTACGACATGATCGATCATCCCAGGAGGTTAGACCCTGCCCCCGCTCGGGCGGGATACGCCCATTGGCCACCGACGACGGCCCCGCCGGAGCCGAGTCGCGTTCTCCAGCATGGCCCGGCTCGAAGCAGCCTCGCAATTCAGCGGCGGCGATACTGTCCGCCCGCACACGGATCGTCCATTACTCCGCCGGCAGCCTTGCCAAGCTCCGACTCCGACAATTCGTCCCTTGCGGGCAATATCCCGCTTTTGCGTTTTGGCGCGGGCGAGCCGGCCTTTTTGCGATTTTCTCCACTCGCAGGATGCTTGTCGGTATCCGAGAAGTTGGACATGGATTTGATCCTCAATGGTTTGGAGCGTAGTTGAAGCTTGCGTAACGAGCATACCGGCCCTCAAAAGCGGGTCTTGGATTACCGCGACAATCGTGCGGGCCGTGGCGACATGACTTCCAAGAAGATGCGCCGATTCCGGGTGTGATTGCGCGCGATGGCGCTCAGGTGTGCTTTAACACCGCGAGCGATGCTATTCCGCTGGTCGCAATTTCCTGATTTGATCGGCGATCTCGCAAGTCAGCGTTAACGCGATCCTCAGCCTCCGGGAAGGCAATGCAACGACGCGATTTCATCATTACAGTGATCGCTGGATCAGCCACCGCATGGCCGCTCGCGGGCGCACGCGCAGCAGCCGGTAATGCCGGCGATCGGGTACATCGGGATCGCCTCGCCCGAGGAGGTGCCGGCGCGCTTCGCGGGAGTGCGTCGCGGCCTGAAGAAATATGGCGGACTCGTCGTCCGACCCGGCCGTTTTCCCGCAGACGGCATGCCGCGACCCTGCGGCGTGCGGGCAATCCGTTGAGCCTGATGCGAAAACTGGATGGCGGATCCCAACCGATCACCCAGCACCTAAAAGCTTAAGCCGCGGAGCAGAGACGATGAATGCAGGTCAACATCCTTCCCCTCCGTCAGGGGCGCCGCACCTCAATCCCGTGGACCGATCGTCCCACTCGAGCTTTTGGATCAGGGAGCTGCCCTTCAGCCTCGTGTTGATACTGACGATAGCCGGCGTTGCCTACACAAGTTTCTCGAAACGTCCGATCTTGATCTATTGGGAGATTCTCGCGCCGATCATCGGCCTTGTCTGCGTCTGGTACGGATGGCCCGGCGCCGGCGACAAGTCCGGTCGACTGCGGCTGATAGTCACCCAGCTGCTGCACTGGATCGCGTTCCTACTGGTAATGAACACGGTGTTCCTGGCCAGCGTGCAGAAGGTTTTCAACGCCACTTCGACCGGCCTCGCGGTCTTCATTCTGCTTGCGCTCGGCACCTTCACCGCCGGAGTGCATATTCTTTCCTGGCAGGTTTCGCTGCTTGGTCTGATCATGGCATTTGGCATTCCGGCGATTGCATGGATCGAAAACTCTGCCTTGCTGGTGATGCTGGTTGCGGCGGCCATGGTGGGGATCGGAGTCGTTGTCTGGTGGCATTGGCATGAAAGACGCGGGCGCATGGTCTGACCGCATCGCCGGCGATACCGCAGGATCAGTCCGCCTTGATGTTGGCCGCCCGCACCACCTTGCCCCATTTACCGATTTCGTCGGCGATGAGCTTGCCGTAATCGGCCGGCGTCATCGGCATTGAATCGGCGCCCAGATCGGCAAGCCGTGCCTTTACCTTCGGGTCAGCGAGGCCCGCATTGATTTCCCGGTTGAGCTTGTCGACGATTTCGGCGGGCGTGCCCCTCGGCGCTCCGACGCCGAACCAGATGCTCGCCTCATAGCCCGGCAGGAACTCACCCATGGTCGGAACCTCCGGCAACACCTCCGCCCGCCTGGACGTGGTCACAGCCAAGGGCCGCAGCCTGCCGGCCCGGATGTGCGCGATCGACGAAACAACAGGGTCGAACATGACCTGCACCTGCCCGGCGAGGAGATCGGTCATTGCGGGGGCTTGGCCACGATACGGCACATGGACCATGCTCACTCCGGCCATCATCTTGAACATCTCGCCGGAGACATGGGACGCAAACCCGGTGCCGCCCGACGCAAAATTGAGCCTGCCGGGATTGGCCTTGGCATAAGCAATGAGCTCGGGGACCGTCTTGGCGTGAAACGATGAATTGACCACCATGACGAAAGGTCCGCGGACGAGGCTCGCGACCGGCGCGATGTCGCGAAGCAAATTGAAATTGAGCTTGTCATAGAGCGTCGCGTTGATTGCGTCCGACGTGGCCGTCATGTGGAGCGTGTATCCGTCAGCCGCCGCACGCACGACTGCCTCGGTGCCGATATTGCCGCCGGCGCCCGTCCGGTTCTCGATGACGAATGGCTGGCCGAGCCGCTCCGACAGCCATGAGCCCAGCAGGCGCGCGAGGGTATCGGCGGGGCCCCCGGGCGCAGCCGTCACGATCCAACGCACCGGCCGCGATGGATAGGCCTGCGCTCTCGCGATCCGTGAAACTATCGGCAGGGCGGCAACGCCCGCTGCCCGGTGCAGAAAATTTCGACGGGGAAGCTCCATCGCGCTCCGATCACGCCCCGGCCAGCTCTCGCCGCACGATCTTGGCGCCTTCTACCATCGCACACATTTTTCCGAAGGCGATGTCGCGCGGCAGATATTTCAACCCACAGTCTGGCGCCACGATGAGGCGCTGAGCCGGCACATGCGGCAGCGCGCGGCGAATGCGCGCGGCCGTCGTCTCTGGCGTCTCCACGTTCATATCGGAGAGATCGAGCACACCCAGGATGATGGTCTTACCGGGCAACTTCTCCAGCACCGAGCAGTCGAGCTTGGATTGCGCCGTTTCAATCGAGATCTGCTGCACCGGCGAGTCGGCGAGCTCCGGCAGGAACGAATAGCCTTCCGGCCGCACGTGAATGATTGCGGCATAGCCGAAGCAGATGTGCACCGCCGTGATGCCCGCAATCCCGTCGAGTGCTGCATTGAGCGCTCTGAGGCCGTATTTCCGTGCCTTCTCCGGCCTCGCCTGCATATAGGGCTCGTCGATCTGCACCACATCGGCGCCGGCAGCGAACAGGTCCTTGATCTCGGCGTTTACCGCGGCCGCATAGTCGAACGCCATCTCCTCTTCATCTGGGTAGAAATCGTTTTGCGCCTGCTGCGACATGGTGAAAGGCCCGGGTACCGTCATCTTGATCATGCGGTCGGTGCTCTTGCGCAGGAATTCGACGTCGCGGACCTCGACCGGATGCTTGCGCCGTACCTTGCCGGTGACGCGCGGCACCGGATTAGGATGGCCGGAGCGGTCAAACGCGGTGCCGGGATTGTCGATGTCCACGCCCTCGAGCGCCGTGGCGAAGCGGTTGGAGTAGCTTTCACGCCGCATCTCGCCGTCGGTGATGATGTCAAGCCCGGCACGCTCCTGGTCCCGGATGGCGAGCAGTGTGGCGTCGTCCTGCGCCTGATCGAGAAATTCCGTGGCAACGCGCCACAGCTCCTTCGCGCGCACGCGCGGCGGAAAGCGGCCGGCAAGCTTCTTACGGTCGATCAACCAGTCCGGCTGCACATAGGAACCGACGAGCGAGGTCGGCAACAGGCTTTGAGGCATCGAGGATCTCCGCGAAGCCGGCACGGCAGCTCTTGACGAGCGTCAGGAGACCTCGCTGGTTTCCGTTGCAGCCGGGTCGAGCTAAACGCCAAGGTACCGTTCAAGGACTTTCGGTCGGGCTTTGATCTCGCTGACCGGCCCCTCGTGGGCGATATGGCCGTTATTGATGATGTAGGCGCGCTGCGCCAAGGTGAGCGCGGCGGCAAGATTCTGCTCCACCAGAACGATGGTCTGTCCGGCGTCGGCCAGATCGCGGCATGCCTTGACCAGATCGCGCACGATCACCGGCGCGAGTCCCTCGAACGGCTCGTCCAGCAGGATGATCTTGGGATCGCGGATGAGCGCCCGCGCTATGGCCAGCATCTGCTGCTCGCCGCCCGAAAGATCAGTGCCGCGGCTTCCCCGCCGCTCCCTCAGCCGCGGGAACATCTCGTAGACGCGCTCGAGCGGCCAGCGGCTCTCGGCCGTGAGCCCGGCCAGCACCAGGTTTTCCTCGACGTTGAGGCTGCCGAAGATGCGGCGGTCCTCGTGCACCAGTTGCATGCCCGCGCAGGCGATGGCGTGGCTCTTCCTGCCCGCAATCTGGGCGCCGTCGAAAACGATCGAGCCGTCGCGCGGCGTCACCACGCCCATCAGGCTCTTCAAGGTCGTGCTCTTTCCCGCGCCGTTGCGCCCGAGCAGAGCCACCACCTCGTTACGCTCGACGCGGATGGCGACGTCGAACAGGATGTGGCTGTCTCCGTAATAGGTATTGAGACCGGTGACCTCGAGCAGGCTCATTCCGCCGCCAACATGTCGTGCACGCCGCCGAGATAGGCCTCCTGCACTTTGCTGTTGCTCTTGATCTCGTCCAGCGTGCCTTCAACCAGCACCTGGCCCTCCTGCAGAACGGTGACGCGCTCGACCAGCTCGAACAGCGAATCCATGTCATGGTCGATGATGATCATAGTGCGGCCGCGGGCGATCGACTTGAGCAGCCGCACCATCTCGATGCGCTCGCGCGGGCTCATGCCGGCAAGCGGCTCGTCGAGCAGCAGGAGGGTCGGCGCGGTGGCGAGCGCCAGGCCGACCTCGAGCCGGCGCTTCTCGCCGTAGGCGAGAGCCGACACGGGGGTATCGGCGCGCTCGGCCAGATCGACCAGCGCGAGCGTGTGCTCGACCTCCCCACCGAGACCGGGAACCTTGCTCGGCGATTTGAAAAGATCGAGCCTGAACTTGCCGCGCAGCTGCGCCAGCGCCGCGATGGTGAGGTTCTCGCGCACGGTCAGGCGGTTGAACAGCTGGTTGATCTGGTAGCTCTTGGTGAGGCCGAGCTGGCAGACGTCGGTCACCGTCATGCCGGTGATGTCGCGCCCTTCGAACAGGATCTGGCCCGAGGTGGGCGGCACCTCACATGTGAGCATCTTGAAAAACGTGGTTTTGCCGGCGCCGTTCGGACCGATGATGCCGCGCAGCTCGCCGTGGTCGACGACAAAATCGATGCCCCTGTTGGCGGCGAGCCCGCCGTAGTGCTTGGTGAGACCCTTGGCTTGCAGGATGGGCCCCCCGATCTTGCGGTCGGTGGCCCGGCGGCGCGCCGGCATGGCGGCGATCACCGGTTGGTGTGCAACCTTCGTGGCGGCGGCGTTGCGCTCCGCTTGCGCGGTGACGCCGGCCATTGGCGCCTCCACAACCGGCCCGGCTTTTTTCCTGGAGCGGGTCACGAGCCCGTAGAGATCCTCGATGCCGCCGATCAGCCCGCGGCGCAGGAAGCAGACCAGCAGTACGAAGGTCACGCCGAGCACCAGCTTCCAACTGGCGCCGAGATGCAGCGTGGTTTGCAAGAAATCGCTCAGATAGAGCCATACCGTAGCGCCGAGCAGGGGCCCGAACAGCGTGCCGGCGCCGCCTATCGCCGTCTGCATCACCAACTGCCCGGAGGTATCGAACATGAAAGCGTCGGGCGGCATGAAGCCTTGCATGACGCCGAGGAGGCCCCCGGCGAAGCCGCCATAGGCGGCTGCAACGACGAAGGCGGTCAGCTTGTAGCCGTGGATGTTGTGGCCGACGGCGGCGGCGCGCAGCGGATTGTCGCGGATTGCGCGCAGCACGGCGCCAATGGGCGAGCGCACGATGCGCAGCGCGACCACCATGCCGACGAAGTACCAGAACGCCAGGAAAACATAGAGCAGCACGTCCGAAGCGAAGCGTATGGTGGTGAAGCCGAGATAGAGCGCCGGCGGCGGCACGCCCGGCAACCCGTTCTCGCCGCCGGTATAGGCGGAAAGCGGATTGAACTCGACGAAGTAGAAGACCTCCGCGATCGCCACGGTGATCATGGCGAAATAGATGCCGGTACGCCTGAGCGCGATCAGCCCCACCAGCCAGCCGACGATGCCGGCCGAGATCGTGCCGATGAGCAGGGCGAGCATGACGTAAGGGAAGCTCATGACCGTGAGCAGATAGGCCGCGACCATGCCGCCGGTGCCGAAGAAGGCGGACTGGCCGAAGGAGAGCAGCCCAGTGAAACCAAACAGGATATCGAAGCCGATGCCGAACACACCCCAGACCAGGATGCGGTTGATCGTCGTCGGCGTGAACCCGAGGTGAGGCAGGACGAACGGCGCGGCGATCAGCCCGACGGCGGTCAGGGCTTCGACGACATAGGGTCGTTGCCTGATCATAGGGTCGCCGGGCTCACTCGCGGCCGGCCGTGCCGAGCAGTCCGTAGGGACGCAGCACGAGCACCAGCGTCATGGCGACGAACAGCATGACATAGGAATAGCCTGGGTTGAACATCGAGGTGATGCTGATGATCTCGCCGGCGACCAGGCCGCCGAGGATGGCGCCCGGGAACGAGCCGACGCCGCCGATGACGACCACTACGAAGGTCTGCACCAGGATCGCCTCGCCGACATCGGGGGCGATCGAGACCACGGGCGCGTTGACGATACCGGCGAAGCCCGCCGCCATGGCGCCGATGCCGAACACCAGCATGAACACCTTGTAGACGTCGATGCCGAGCGAATCGACCATCACCGAGTCCTCGATGCCGGCGCGCACGATCATGCCGATACGGGTGCGGTAGAGAGTCACATAAAGCACGAGCAGCGCCAGCGCGACGATGCCCAGCAACGCGAGGCGGTAGGTCGGGTAGAACATGAAACCGAGCGGCGTTATGCCCACCAGCAGCGGCGGCGGCGGCACGCTTTTCGACAGGCTGCCGAAAAAGAACCGCACCGCCTCGACGAAGACGATGCCGAGGCCGAAGGTGACCAGCAGCTGGTCCTCGTGCGGGCGATTGTAGAAATGGCGGATGATCACCCGCTCCATCAACACGCCGACGAGCATGACGAAAATCGCGCCGGCGAGGACCGCGGCGATGAACGAGTCCGTGTAGCTGTAGGCCAGCCAGCCGGCGTAGCCGCCGAGCATGAACATGGCGCCGTGCGCGAGATTGAGGACGCCGAGCGTGCCGTAGATGATGGTCAGGCCCGACGCGATCAGCGCAAGCAGAGCGCCCAGCACCAGGCCGTTGAAGCATTGCGATATGAAATTCGCCCAACTGATCATCGATCGAGCAATTCCGCACGAGCAGCCAGGACGCCGCGCGCGCCGACCCTCCCCCGAAACCGGGGAAGGGGACGGGCTCGGCGCCGCGACGTATCAGGGCGGGGTCAGGTGTAGTCGCCCAGGTTGCAGCCGAAGGCGTCCGGCTTTTGCATCAGCGGCGCACCAGGCAGCACCTCGAGAACCTCCCAGTAATCCTCCTTGCTCCTCATGTCCTTGGGCGCCTTGCCCTTGACGATGACCACCGGACGAACGAGCTGGTGGTCCTCCGTGCGGAAATGGACCTCGCCGACGGTCGAGTCGAACTTCTCGCCCTTCTCGTACTGCTTGATCACGTCCGGCGGATACAACGAGCCGGCCTCCGACACCATCCGCGCCCAGATGGCAAACGACATATAGGCGTTATTGGCCCCCCACTCCGGCTTGTAGCCGTACTTCTTGTCGAACGCCTCGACGAACATCTTGGCGAGCGGATACTTGTCCTCCAGCGTCCACCAGAAATCGGTGGCGGCATAGACGCCGGCAGTGAGCTCCGGCCCCGTCTCCTTGGCGAGGAACGGGATCTGGTACGGCACCACCAGGGTCATGCTCGGCAGAATGCCGAACTGCTTGGCCTGCTGGATCGACAACACGGCATCGCGGCCCCAGTTCACGTTCACCAGGAACTCGGCGCCGGAGTTGGCGATGTTGGTAAGATACTGGCTGAAATCCTGGGTACCGAGCGGCGAGACCTGGTTGGTCACCATGGTCCAGCCGGCGTTCTTGCCGAGGTAGTCGTTCACCGACTTGGTGACGGTGTGGCCATAGGTATAGTCCGGAGTCATGAACGCGGCTTTCCGGTTCTTGCCGAACTGCTTGACCAGCACCGGGCCGATCGCGTTCGCCGCCGTCTCGCCGTAGAAGTTCTGGCGGAAGCCATAGCGCACGCAGTCCTTGCCTGTCGTATCGTTCGAGCCGGAGATGCCGGTGACGTAGAGTATCTTCTCGCGCTGCGCGAACTTGTTGAGCGCGACCGCGACCGCGCTCGAGGTCGAGCCGGTCATCAGCACGATCTTGTTCTGATTGATGAAGGTCTGCATCTCCTGCACCGCCTGGTTCGGCTTGGCGGCGCTGTCGGCGGAGAGCAGGTTGACCTTCTTGCCGAGCAGACCGTTGGTAACCTTGGGCGCGATCCTCTTGAGCAGCGGATCGCCGTTGTTGATGTGCTCCACGGCGAGCTCCCAGCCCTTGAGCTCGTCCTCGCCCTGCACCGCGTAGGTGCCCGTGCGCGGCACTGCGGCAGCGACATTGACGGTGCCGCTTTCCGAGCCCGCCGGCCAGGTCCCGATCGGCGGCTTATCGGCGGCCCCGACGGCGAAGGCGGGCATGGCCAACGCAGAGGGCAGCACGGCGCCGCCGGCAACCCCCGCGCCGGCCAGTAGCAAACGGCGCCGGGACAAGCTGCCGACCTGCTGGTTCATTCGTGACATCTGCGATTCCTCCTTGATGTGCGCGAGTCGTCCGACTCGCTTTTTCACGTTTGTCCGGTGTGCGCCGTGCACCCCGCATCTCGGCCTCGACCGTGCAGGAGCACGCCGCGCAGAGCTTCTATAGCGAACCGCAAAGGTCGTGCGGAATGCCACTTTCGTCGATGCCGCGACGAAACGCCCAATAAATATTGATTTGAATTATTGATTTAAATTATTGATTTAAATTAATAACAATCGTAAGGTTGTCACCAGAGCACGTGCCGTGAACGTTGCAGCTCAAGTTGGACATAGCGTACCGCTCGCCGAGCATCCGTTGGTGGCGCGATTGTCGCGTCTCATGAAACTGAGCGCGGTCGATCTCGGAAGTCTCGCACTCATCCTCGAGAGCGAGCGACGCGTCAAAAAGAAAGACAATCTGGTCATCGTCGGCGACGAATACCGAAGTCTCGGCTTCGTCAAGGACGGCTGCGCGATCCGCTTCAAGCTGCTCAGCAGCGGCAAGAGGCAGATCCTCAACGTGATCCTGCCGGGTGACGTCATCGGCTTTCCGGTCAGCTTTTTCGATCGTTCCATCTACTCGATCGTTGCAGTGAGCGATCTGGTCTACAACGTATGCCCGCTCGATCTGTACGCGCGGCTTTGTTACGAGCAGCCCCAGTTCGGTCTGGCGTTGAGCTGGCTTGCCGCGCACGAGGCGGCGATTTATGCCGAGCATATCGTGGATCTCGGCCGGCGCACGACGCTCGAGCGGTTGGCGCATTTTCTCCTTGAGGTTCATGCCCGCTTGCTCGCGGTCGGACGCGCGGAAAAGACGAGCTTCGATCTGCCGTTCTCGCAGCAGGTCATGGCCGACGTGCTGGGGCTGAGCGTACCGCATCTCAATCGTGTCATGCAGCAACTGCGTGCCGAGCGATGGATCACCAGCCGCGCACGCTCGCTCGAATTGAGCGACGTCGCGAGCTTGCAGGCCCTGGCGCAGTATCAGCCGCTGGAGCCGGCACCCATCCCGATGCCGGTAAAACGCGCCTGACCGCGCTGCGGACCGCTATCCTGCCGGCCTCCTCGCGACCTCCTCGCTATGGAGTCGGTCTCGAGAGCCATGCTACATACATGCTACATATCAGCGGGAACAGTGGTATCCGGAAGGTGCCCGGAACGAAATTCCCGTATCGGTCCCGTAGCTCAGCCGGATAGAGCAGCGGTTTCCTAAACCGAAGGTCGGAGGTTCGAGTCCTCTCGGGACCGCCAATAATTTTCATGTCCAGCCCGGACACATAGGTAACAGAACGTACCTAAGACAAGGGTGACAACCTCGGGCCGAACGGGTTGTCGAGGGGTTGCAGGGTTTTTTGCTCCAGGTCGAAATATCCGAGATCGTAGTGGCTGAAGGTGACGAGCCATATGCCCTCGTCGACTTCCTTGATGCCGAGCTTTTGGCCAGCGAGCACGATTGAGATGTTGATCTTCTTGCGGTGTAGACAGATGCGTCCACAGGCGGTGACCAGAACATCACGGTCGTGAAACGGATACGTCAATTCGGGTAAGCCGTCGTACCGACGCGGTGAGACGACGTAAAGGTCGGCGGGGCACTTCATCGCCAGCGCTTCGTGCGGGCGTTCGGTATTGAACTCGTGCACAAAAGCATCGAAGCGGGCCTGCTGTTGCAGGCTGTTCATGCCGGCCGGACGGGTGGCTTCCTTTTTGAGGGTGAGATGCATGCGCTCGTGGCGGCCGTTCTGCTGCGGCCGGCCTGGCTTGATGCGTTCGATTGCGATGCCGAGGCGCAGCCACCACACCGAGAGCTTGGAGAGGTTGAAGAGGGAATTCGGGCTGGCGCCGGGCGATGCGAACCGTAGCTGCCGCCGCTCGCGCCAGCTCCGGTGCCGACGCAATGGTTTGTCGCGCATCCTCGAGCAGGGCCTGACGACGGCTGCGCGAACCGGGATCCGGATAACCCAGGCCGCGGGTCCTCCCACTGGCCGCATCGGCCATTGCCTGCACGAGGTGGGTGGCGCGCAGGGCGGCGGGAATGGCATTGGCTGCCGCCCGCCTTCCGATCGGCTGCTCCAATGTTGGCGACTTGCATCCTCCAGTGAATCGCGCTGACGGCACCGAGGCAGACTACGCGTATGGGCGATTGATCGAACCCGGCATCAGCAAGCGCGCCCTCGAACGCATGGGCGGCCAGCTGTTTTTGGTTTCGGGACGGGTGCATGGGAGGGTCTGGATCACAGTCAACGCATATCTCACCGGCCGGACAAACTCCCCGGATGCGCTGCGCGAGGACCTATCTCGCACATTCGCCGAATTCGATGTGGCCGCTGAGATTCAGGGCTAGTCGCGGCTCAAAGTCTGGTCACGCCCTGGACGACGCTCACAACTCCCATGATGCCGAGCTTCACGGCGAGAGCCTGTCCGAAACTGCTTTTGTCCGAATGTCCGGGAGCTTCCGACCAAGGCGGCGCTGTCGAAACCAGCGGCCGACCCGGTCCATGTAGATGTAGATGACCGGGGTCGTATAAAGGGTCAAGAGCTGGGAGGTGATCAATCCGCCGATGATTACGATTCCAAACGATTGCCTTATTGCGGAACCCTCGCCCGTGTCCAGCGCGAGGGGGAGCGAGCCGATCAACGCGGTCATCGTCGTCATGATTATGGGCCGAAATCGAATCAAGCACGCCTGATAAATCGCATCTTGCGTCTTTGTGCCGCTGCGCTCGGCTGCAAGTGCAAAATCAACCATCATGATCGCGTTCTTTTTTACGATGCCAAGAAGCAGGATCAAAGCCACAAAGCAGATCAACGTGAACTGCCGCCCAGTGATCATCACGGCCAGGATCCCGCCGATACCGGCAGCCGGCAAGGATGAAAGTATCGTCAACGGATGAACGTAGCTTTCGTAGAGCACCCCGAGGACGATGTAGATCGTCAGCACAGCAGCCAAAATCAGCCAGGGCTCCGAGCCGGACGAGGAAGCAAATGCCCGTGCGGTCCCTTCGAAGCTCGTTCGCAGACCAGGCGGCAATTTCAGCTTCTCGACCTCTTGTCTGATCCGGTTGGTTGCCGTGCTGAGGGCGACATTCGGAGCGAGGTTGAAGGTAATGGTAATGGCGGGAAACTGACCCTGGTGGGAGATCGACAGTGCCGTTGTCTTGGTGACAGCGCGCGTGACCGAGCTCAAGGGAACCTGGTCTCCCTTGTCCGAGCTGATCCAGACCCTCTGCAATTCCGCTGGGTCGCGCGAGCCCGTCTGCTCAATTTCGAGAACAACTTGAAATTGATCGGCATCGGTGTACACCCTTGAAACCTGACGCTGACCGAAGGAGCTGTACAGCGCGTCGTCGATCGCTTGCGGAGTGACGCCGAGCGTGCTCGCACGATCACGATCGATCTCCAGAAAAGTTTGCAGCCCGCGAGTGCGCTGATCGCTTCCGACGTCCATCAGCCCGGGAATTTCCCGCAGTCGTGCGATGACGAGCTGATAATACCTCTCGAGCTCGCTCCAGTCGTCGTCCTGCAGCGTAAACTGGAACTTGCCCTTGCCCTCGCGAGCGCCGACGTAGACATCCTCCAGCGACTGCAGGTATGTGCTGATGCCGGCAATCTGCGCGAGTTGCGGCCTGAGCCTGGTGATGACATCCTCCAGGCTGGGCCTCTGCTCGAACGGCTTGAGCGCAACATAAAACCGAGATTTGTTCGTAGAAGCAGGCTCGCCTGACGTTCCAATATACGAAACTACGCTGAGCACCGCGGGATCATCAAGAATCACCTGCACCACCGCTTTTTGATGCTCGGTCATGGCAGTAAAGGAGACGTCTTGCGAGGCCTCGCCGATTCCAGCGATGACGCCGCTGTCTTGCGGCGGCAAAAATCCCTTTGGAACGACTACATAGAGCACGATTGTCACCAACGTGGTGGCGACGGCAATGACCCCAATGACTGCGTGCCTTCGCAAGACCCACCGCAAGCTCGCGGCATAGCCGGCTACAATGAAATCGGCGAGGCGGTCGATGCAAGCCATCGATGTCAGGAGTCCGCGCTGGCCAGGGTCACGCAGGCGCCCCTCTCGTTTAACAAGCTTGGCGCACATCACAGGGGTAAGGGTGAGCGATACGACCGCCGATATCACGATTGCGCTGCTCAGGGTCACGGAGAATTCCCGCAGAAACTGTCCGACCACACCAGATACGAGAATCAGCGGCACGAGGGCGGCCACGAGCGAGCCCGTGATCGACACGATCGTAAAGGTCACCTGCCGCGTACCGATCAAAGCAGCCTCGTTGGGCGATAGACCCATCTCGCGATGACGCGCGACGTTTTCGATCACCACGATGGCGTCATCGACCACGAAACCGACACAGACCGTGAGCGCTGCAAGCGAAATGTCATTCAGCGTGAACCCGAACAGAAACATCAAGCCGACCGTCCCGACGATCGATACCGGGATTGCTACAGTCGGCATAAGTGCGGCACGAACGCTGCGCAAGAACAGCAGAATGACTAGCGCCACCACAATGGTCGTAATCAGGAGCACCCATTGGGCGTCGGCGATCCTGGCCCTGATCGTATCGGTGCGATCTGCCAGAACTGCCACCTTGATCGCGGGGGGCAACCATTTCTGCAGCTGCGGCAGCACCGCACGCACGCGTTCCGCCGTTTGCACCGCGTTGGCCCCGGCCTCACGCTGGACAACCACGAACATTGCGGGTTTGTCATTGAGCCAACCGGCGACCCTGTCATTGACGACGCTGGGGGCTACCTTCGCCAGATTGCCGAGTCGAACAATCGTCCCATCCCGCTGCACGATCGGCAGCTGACGGTAGTCCTCAACTCCGAGCAACTGATCGTTGGCCGCAACACTCTGCGATTTCGCGACGCCTTCAATCGTCCCCTTGGGTATCAGAGCGTTGGCTTCGACAAGAGCGCCGCGCACATCATCGAGCCCAAGTCCGAGGCCGGCGAGCATGGCCGCATTTGCGCTCACCCTCACGGCATATTTCTGGGCACCCTCGATCGCGGCCCTGCCAACCCCGTCGATTTGAGCAATGCGTTGCGCAATCACTCTTTCCGCATAGCCGTAGACAACGTCAGCGGGCAACGTGTCCGACGTTACAACAAGAAACATGATCGGCATCTGCTGCGAATTTATCTTGATGACGTGCGGCCGCGCAGGCATGTCCTTGGGCAGATCGCTCGATGCGGCATTGACTGCGGATTGAACGTCGGCTGCGGCCCCGGCAACGTCACGGGCAGAGCTTAGTTGGACCGCGATCTGTGTCCCCCCGAGCACGTTGACCGATGTGAGCTCCGTGACCCCGGCGATCTGCCCAATGCGCCGCTCCAGGGGGGTTGCGACCAATGTGGCCATGGTCTCGGGACTGGCTCCCGGAAGTCCGGCTTGCACAATGATGGTAGGCAAATCGACGGTCGGCATGTCCGCTACGGGAAGCCGGGGATAAGCGAGCGCACCGAGCAGGACCAAACCGATTGCCGCCAGCGAGGTTGCAACGGGGCGGCGAAGAAGCTGATCCAGCGCCGACATGTCTATTCCGCCGCCTGCCGGCGCGGAATGGTGATCGAGGACGCGACGACCTCCGGGCTTGCACCCGGCAGCGAGGTCGTGACCTGGATGATCGGCGTCTCGATTGTCGGTAACGCCGCGACCGGAAGCTCACGGTAGGCAAGCAGTCCGACCAGCAGCAGCGCGGCCATCAGCAACGACGTCGCCACCGGCCGGCGAATGAACGGCGCCGA